>NZ_JBKBNC010000004.1:0-120623 GCF_046295495.1 Microbacterium sp. | reverse complement strand
GGCGGGCAGCGGGCAGCCCGCGGGCCGGAGTCCCGGGCGGTCCGGGGCCGGGGCCCGGGCGGTCCGGGGTCGTCCGTCCCGTTCGCGGTGAACCGCGTCAGTCGATGAGGCTGCGGATGTCGGCGGCCGTGAGCCGCGGGCCGCCCGAGAACGCCCCGCCCTCACCGCCGTCGAGGACCCGAGAGAACAGCTCGGCCTTCGCCTCGCGCAGGGCGACCACCTTCCCCTCCACGGTGTCGGCCGCCACCAGGCGGTAGACGATCACTGGCCGCGTCTGGCCGATGCGGTGCGCACGATCGATCGCCTGGTCTTCGACCGCCGGGTTCCACCACGGATCGAGCAGCACCACGTAGTCGGCTTCCACGAGATTCAGGCCCACGCCGCCGGCCTTGAGCGAGACGAAGAACGCGGGGTCATCGCCCTCTCGGAAGCGATCGATCTCCGCCTGCCGGTTCGTCGTCGCCCCGTCGAGGTAACCCGAGGCGATGCCCTCGTCGGCGCACCGTTGGCGCGCTGCCCGCAGAAAGCGCGTGAACTGACTGAGCACGAGCACACGATGCCCCTCGGCCGCCGCCTCGACGACGAGCTCGGCCAGCGCATCCAATTTCGCCGACGGCGCTTCCCCCTCGTCGACGAGGGCGGGATCGAGGGCGAGCTGGCGGAGCATCGTGAGCGAGCGGAAGATCGCGAAACGATTGCCCTCGGCATCGTCGAGGAGGCCGAGGAGCCGCTGCCGCTCCCGATGGAATCGGCGGTCGTAGAGGGTGCGGTGGGCGGGGTGCAGGGCGACCTCGACCACCGTCTCCTGTTTCGGCGGCAGTTCCGCGGCCACGCGGTCTTTCGTGCGCCGCAACAGGAACGGGCGTATCCGTCGCCGGAGCAGGTCGAGCCGCTCCGCGTCGCCGTGCTTCTCGATCGGCGTGCGGTACAGCGTCGTGAACGACTCTCGGCTCCCCAGCAGCCCCGGGGCGACGAGCGAGACGAGGGCCCACAGCTCGAGCAGGTTGTTCTCCATGGGCGTGCCCGTGATCACCAGGGTGAACGGGACCGACAGCGCGCGCGCCGCGCGGTACCCCCGCGACGAGGGGTTCTTGATCTGCTGGGCCTCGTCGAGCACCAGGCCCGACCACTCCCCCTCGGCGTACTGCTCCTGCTCCAGGCGGAACAGGGCGTAGCTGGTGACCACGACGTGCGAGCCCGCGACGGCGGCGGCGATGGTCGTCGTGCGCCGTGCCTGCGTGGCCGTGACCGTGGTCACGCGAAGGTCGGGGGCGAACGTCCGGCACTCGCGCGCCCAGTTGCCGACCACGCTGGTCGGGGCGACGATGAGGAACGGCGGAAGAGAGGGGTCGGCCTCGCGCGCTGCCTCCATCAACGCGATCGTCTGGACGGTCTTTCCCAGCCCCATGTCGTCGGCGAGGATGCCGCCGAGGCCCTGCGCGCGCAGGAAGTGCAGCCAGTCCAGTCCTGTCCGTTGGTAATCGCGGAGGGTGGCGCGCAGACCGGACGGCGGAGCGATCGGGACCAGGGCGGCCTCGTCGGTGAGCGCGCGCACGCGGAGCCACCAGTCCGCCTCGTTCGCGGCGAGCATGCCGAGTTCGGCCAGGTCGTCCCAGAGCCCGACGTTGTAGCGGTTGATCTTCAGCGGCGCGTCGGGGCGGTCGGTCAGGGTGCGCGCCTCATCGATGACCGCACGGAGCCGGTCGAAGTGCGAGGCGTCGAGGTGCACGTACGACCCGTCGTC
This sequence comes from Microbacterium sp., assembly GCF_046295495.1. Taxonomy (GTDB): domain Bacteria; phylum Actinomycetota; class Actinomycetes; order Actinomycetales; family Microbacteriaceae; genus Microbacterium. The sequence goes on along the minus strand of NZ_JBKBNC010000004.1, from coordinate 118,879 downwards.
GAGGAACAGCACGCGGTCGCCGTGGACGAGGGCGGTGTAGAGATCGGCGAAGTCGACCTCCACGTCGCCGACCGTCACGCGCGCATGGAGGTCGAACCAGTCGCTTCCGTCGTCGTCGCCGGTGCTCAGCTGGATCGAGGGCGGTTCCGCGGCTGCCCGGTAGGCCGGGCCCTCACCGCTGACGCTCACCCTCACATGCTCCAATGCCCGCAAGCGGGGCAGCGCTTCGACGACGAGGATCGCCGCTTCGGCCGCGGCGAGGGCCCGCGGCGGCGTCGCGCCCGACGCAAAGGGGTCGGGTATGTCGACGTGGAGCTCGGCGGCGATCTCCCGCACCGCGAGCCCGATGCCGGCCTCGTGCTCCCGGTCGCGACGACCGCGCACCTCCGTGCGATCCCAGCGCACGGAGATCGTCGCCGCGCCGGGGGCGTGTTCGACCAGTATCTCGAGCACGGGTCGGGGTGCGGGCGGAAGCTCGACACTGCCCTTCGGCGACACCACCGGTGCATCGAGCTGGAGCCGGGGGAGATAGTCGCGCAAGAACGTCTCGGCACCCCGATCGTCGATGGTGAGGGCCCCCGAGCGAGCGAGCAGACCCCGCAGGGGTCCCGCCGCGGGCGTCGACAACCGCGCCAGTGTGATGCGCTCGTCGTCGCCGTCGCGGTCGGCTACGAACGCCACCGCCACCCCGGGGTCTCCGACGACCCACGACGGCAGTGCCGCCACCTCATCGGTGAGTCCTTCCACGACTCCGCGCAGACGCAGGGTCGAGCCCCGTCGATCGACCGCCACCGCCGCCGTCGCCGTCTCGTCGGGGATGAGGACCGGGTGGTGCGCGCCCGCACCGGAGACGAGCGGCACCCCCGCCGCCACGACGGTCTCGAGCTGCAGCCACAGCGAGTGCGGCGGAACGGCGGAGAGCGGCATCCATTCGTCGGAGAGGTAGGCGCCGGGGCCGGAGCGGCCGAGGCGCCCCAGGCTGTCGAGAGCGGCGCGCGCCCGGGGATCGGCGACGAGGGTCGACAGGGCCGGCCATCCCGCCCGGCCCTTGATCCAGGTACCGCGCGTCCCGCGCACGCCCGGTCGGGCGCACAGCGTGAGCGCAGTGCTGCGCCCGTGCCCTCCACCCCGGCGAACGGCCAGGAACAGGCAGAGCTCGACCTCGGGCCCGTCGTCGACGGCCGGTGCGCCCTCGAGGAGTTCATCGAGCGAACGCTGCCACTCGGGACGCGGTGGCCGGCCCGCCGAGATCATGCGGTCGAACAGCACGAGCGCGGTCGCGCACGCGTGCTCGCACTCGGGTCCGCGCCCGCAGGAGCACCACCCCGACAGGCGGGAGAGATCGGTCGGCACCCGCAGTTCGAGGTGCTCGTACCCCGCCGATCCGAAGGACTGCGCCGAGACGACGAGCACGCCGTCATAGGTCTTCACCTCGCCGACCTCGACCGAGCCGTAGACGAGCAGGCGGTCGGCCCGCGCCATCGCCCCCGACGAGAACATCTCGCCGGCGATGCTGATCGCCTCGGGGTCCATGTGCATTCCGCCATTCTCCCCGGGCGATGCGGCATCCGGACGCGACGGCGGTGCGATCGGGGGATGCCGGCCCCGCTTCGGCCGCAGGGGAGGAGGCGTGCACCCGCCGGTCGTTACGCTGGGTCGGTGACCTCCCTCCACGACTCCTCGGTGCGCGGCTTCGCCTCCGACAACTACTCCGGCATCCACCCCGACGTCCTCGCGGCCATCGCCGCGGCCAACGAGGGCCACCAGGTCGCGTACGGCGAAGACGTCTACACCGCGCGCCTGCAGGAGCTCTTCGTCTCGCTCCTCGGCGACGGCGTCGAGGCCTACCCCGTCTTCAACGGCACGGGCGCCAACGTCGTCGGGCTGCAGTCGATGCTCCCCCGCTGGGGAGCCGTGATCTCGGCCTCCACCGCGCACATCAACGTCGACGAGGGCGGCGCACCCGAGCGCGTCGGAGGGATCAAGCTCCTCACCGTGCCCACCGACGACGGCAAGCTCACTCCCGAGCTCGTCGACCGTGAAGCCTGGGGATGGGGCGACGAGCACCGCGCCCAGCCGCTCGTCGTCTCGATCACGCAGTCGACCGAGCTCGGCACGCTCTACAGCGTCGAGGAGATCCGCGAGCTGGCCGCCCACGCCCATGGACACGGCATGCGCCTGCACATGGACGGCGCCCGCATCGCGAACGCCGCCGCCGCGCTCGACGTGCCGCTGCGCACCTTCACCCGCGACGCCGGAGTCGACGTGCTGAGCTTCGGCGGCACCAAGAACGGCGCCATGATCGGCGAAGCCATCGTCGTGCTCGACCCCGAGGCCTCCACCGGACTCACGTACCTGCGCAAGCTCGACATGCAGCTCTCGAGCAAGATGCGCTTCGTCTCGGCCCAGCTCGTCGCGCTTCTCGACGGCGACCTGTGGCTGCGCAACGCGCGACACTCCAACGCCATGGCCCAGCGCCTGCGGGCCGGGGTCGAGGCGGGTCTGGCCGACGGCTCGATCCGGGGCGTGGAGTTCACCCAGCCCACCCAGGCCAACGGCGTCTTCGCGACGCTGCCGGCCGGCGTCGCCGACCGTCTGCGCGAGAGCTTCCGGTTCTACGACTGGGACGAGATGCGCCGCGAGGTGCGCTGGATGTGCTCGTTCGACACGACCGCGTCCGACATCGACGCGTTCGTGGCGGCCATCGCCCGCGAGACGACCGCCTGAGCGGAGCGCGCACCCCGAGGGCCGTGGCATCCCCGTCCGGATGCCGCGGCCCTCGGCGTCTCAGGCGCCGGCGAGCCAGTCGCGATATGCGTCGAACGTGCTCTCGCGCCCGAGGAACGCCTCGACCAGGTCGCGCGCGTCGCGGGTTCCGCCCGGCTCGAGGATCTCGCGGCGATAGCGCGTGGCCGTCTCGGTGTCGAACAGATCGTCGCCGAACGCCGACAGCAGATCGCGCGCGATCACGAGGCTCCACTGGTAGGTGTAATAGCAGGCGCCGTAGCCCGTCAGGTGGCCGAAGCCGGCGTACGAGTGCGAGCCGTCGAGCGGCGTGACGGGGCTCGCGGCGCGGTAGTAGCCGTCGACGGCCGCGGCCAGGTCGGCGGGACGGTCCACGTGCAGGCGGTAGGACGTGGTCGCGTGGCCGAGCTGGCGCGTCACTTCGAGGCCCCGACCGAAGGCGTCGGCGGTACGCATGCGGGCGACGAGGTCGGCCGGGATGGACTCCCCTCGTCGTTCACCGCGAAGGCGGCGAGCGCCTCGGCATCCCACGCCCACTCCTCGAGAAGCTGGCTCGGCGCCTCGACGAAGTCCCACTCGGTCGCGACACCCGTCCACCTCGCCCACTTCTGACGGCCGCCGAGGATGTCGTGCACGAGGTGTCCGAACTCGTGGAAGAACGTCACGACCTCGTCGTGCTCGAGCAGGCCGCGCGAGAAGTTGCACAGCAGCACCGCCTCGGGCAGCGACCGCCCCACGATGCCCGGAGCCAGGCCGAAACAGGCCGCGTGGTTGTACTTGCCGTCACGCGAATGCAGGTCGAGGTGGATGCGACCCAGCCGCTCGCCCGCTCGGACGACGTCGTAGGTGCGCACGTCGTCGTGCCAGGACGCGGCGTCGACGGGGACGTAGTCCACGTCGAGCAACCGACCGGTCGTGGCGAGAACGCCGTCGAGGACGCGGTCGAAGCGGAAATACGAGCGCACGAGCTGCGCGTCGACGTCGTACTCCTCACGCTTGAGCGCCCCCAGCACGTACCAGAAGTCGGCGATCGTGACCGCCTCGGCGGTCGGGTCGTCGCGGCGCAGACGCTCGAGCACACGCTCGTACTCCGCCGCGGCCGCGGGGGCCGCGGCCTCGGCGACGCGGTCGAGGAAGGCCGCCACGGCGGCGCTGGAGCCGATCATGCGCGTCTCGGTCTCGTAGTCGGCCCAATCGCCGTAGCCGAGCAGCGCCGCACGCTCGGCCCGCACCGCGAGCAGCTCGGCCAGCACGGCCTCGTTGTCGGGCCAGGCCAGATCGTTGTAGAGGCCCACCAGCGCGTGGCGCACCGCGCGATCGCGCGCGTATTCGCGCACCGGCATGAGGTCGGTGTACTCCGTGGTGAGGGTCACCATGCCCTCGTCGTCGGCCGGGTGCTCGGCGAGGAAGTCGGCGGGCAGCCCCTCGAGCGACCCCGCGGGAACGCGGATCTCGCGGCGCCCTTCGCGGATGTTGCGCGAGAAGGTCAGCGACAGCTCGGTGTCGCGGTCGGTCAGCTCGCGCACGCGTTCGCGGTCGGCATCCGACAGGTCGACGCCCCCGCGGCGGAAGTCGCGCCGCACCTGCGCGAGGAAGCGCTGCTCGTCCGGTTCGAGCTCCGCGTCGTCGGCGTCGGCGAACACCCCCCACAGCGCGCGGTCGAGCAGCCGGCGCGACTGCACCGCGTCGACGGCCTGGGCCTGCTTCTCGGCGGCGTCTCGCACCCCCGCGTCGGGGTGGGACTCGCTGATCAAGTGCGAGGGCGCGGCGGCCTCGGCGAGCGCGATGTCGGCCTCGTTCCAGAGGGCGAGGCGCTCGCGCAGTGTCGAGTCGGTCTCGGCGACGAGGCGCTCGTCGATCGCGGTGACCCGCTCGAGCCGCTCGCGCGGGCGCTCCTCGGCGAACGCGCGCCAGCCCTCGAGATCGCGCGGCAGGGACAGGGGTTCCAGGGGTGAATCCGGCATCCCTCGACCCTAGGCAGGGTCACCGGCGCGGGCAATGCCTCCTGCGCGTTCCCACCCCGGTGGGGAGGGTGGGGAGGAGTCGTCGCGCCGACCGGGGAGCGGCCGTCTTCAGCGCAGAGCGCCCACCGACGCCAGCGCGAGGCGGATGAGCGTGCCGCGGCCGCCCTCCATCTCGTCGGACAGCGCCTCGGAGGCCGCCTCCTGCGGCGAGAGCCAGGTGACTTCGAGGGCGTCCTGGCGCGGCTCGCAGGTGCCCGTCACGGGCACGACGTAGGCGAGCGAGACCGCGTGCTGGCGGTCGTCGTGGAAAGCGGTCATCCCCGGCAGCGGGAAGTACTCGGCGACCGTGAACGGGGTCGGCTGCGGGGGCAGCAGCGGGAACGCCATAGGCCCCAGGTCGTTCTCGAGGTGTCGGAACAGGGCGTCGCGCACGGTCTCGCCGTAGCGCACACGACCCGAGACGAGCGTGCGGGTCATCTCACCCAGCGGTGTCGCGCGCAGCAGGATGCCGACCTGGGTGACCGCCCCCATGCCGTCGGTGCGCACCGGCAGGGCTTCGACGTAGAGCATCGGCAGGCGTCGACGCGCCTCGGCCAGCTCGACCTCGCTCAGCCATCCCGGGTTGGCGTTCGGACCTCCGGGCGCGCCTGAGAAGGACGCCGAGAGCGGTTCGCGCTCGTCGCCGTTGTCGCCGGGTTCGGGGTCGGGGGTGCGCACGGGCATGGTCCCTGTATATCAACGTCTGCCGCGGATGCCGCGTGTCCCGCACGAGCGGACCCCGGGTTCGACGCGCGAACGCCCCGCGCCCGGCCCGTGATCGCCGTCGCCGGCAGCTCCGGCATCCCGCCGGTCGCGTCGACTCCGGATGCGATGTCGGCGGCCTTTGCCACAATGGCCGCATGAGCGCGCATCCGTCTCTCGATCCGTCCGTCGTGCGTTGGTCGGTGCCGCCGTCCGAGCGCGAGGGCCGCCCCGTGCTGGTCCTCCTGCACGGATACGGCTCCGACGAGCACGACCTCTTCGGCCTGGTCCCGTATCTGCCCGACGCCTTCGCGATCGCGAGCGTGCGCGCCCCTCTCGTCCCTCCGTGGCCCACGCCCGGAGCATCGTGGTATCCGATCGAGGGCCTCGACGGCCGCGCCCCCGAGGCCGTCACCCTGGCCGCCCGCGCGCTGCTCGCGTGGGTGCGGGACGCCGTGGGCGAGGCACCCGTGGGCCTGCTCGGCTTCTCGCAGGGCGGCGCGGTGGCACTGCAGACGCTGCGGGTCGCTCCCGACGCGGTGTCGTTCGCCGTGGTGGTCGCCGGGTACGCGGCCGGGGGCGAGCTGCCGGGCGACGCGGTGCTGGCCGAGCGGCGCCCCCCGGTGTTCTGGGGCCGCGGCGCCGCCGACGACGTCATCCCGCCGCACCTGATCGACATGACCGCGCAGTGGCTGCCCGCGCACAGCGAGCTGAGCGGGCGGGTCTACCCCGGGCTGACGCACTCCATCTCGCAAGACGAGCTCGACGACGTGCGCGCTTTCCTCGACGCCCGTCTCGCGGGAAGCGCGACTCCCGACGCCTGAGGCGCGGGGGCGACCCGCGACGGGAGCCCGCGGAGGGCCGCCCCGGCGAGCTCCCCGTCCGACCGGCGACCGAGGGGCCGCGGCCCCGGGGCGATCGCCCGTTCCGCGGCGGGCGAACGTCAACCCCGGCCCGATGTCGGAGGTCCGGGGGAGGATGTCGGCATGGCCGACGTGCTCGAGAGATTCGGTCCTGCGACGCAGGACTGGTTCCGTGGTGCGTTCTCGGCGCCCACGAACGCCCAGAAGGGCGCGTGGGAGTCCGTGTCGTCGGGGCGCAACGCCCTCGTGGTCGCGCCGACCGGTTCGGGGAAGACCCTCTCGGCCTTCCTCTTCGCGATCGACCGCGTCTTCCGCGAGAAGAAGCCCCAGGCACCGGATGCCGAGCCCCCGCGCCGCGCGAAGCGCGGGGCGCCGAAAGCCGCCGCCAAGACGCCGCCCACGAACACGCGCATCCTGTACATCTCGCCGCTGAAGGCGCTGGGTGTCGACGTCGAGCGCAACCTCCGCTCGCCGCTCGTCGGGATCGGCCAATCGGCCCGACGCCTGGGCATCGAGGTGCCGGCGGTGAGCGTGGGCGTCCGGTCCGGCGACACGAGTTCGAGCGATCGGCGCAAGCTCGTCGCCGATCCCCCCGACATCCTCATCACGACGCCCGAATCGCTCTACCTCATGCTCACGAGCCAGGCGGCCGAGACGCTGCGGGGCGTGCACACGGTGATCATCGACGAGGTGCACGCCGTCGCCGCCACCAAGCGCGGAGCGCACCTGGCCGTCAGCCTCGAGCGGCTCGACGCCCTCCTCGACAAGCCCGCCCAGCGCATCGGCCTCTCCGCCACCGTGCGGCCGATCGACGAGGTGGCGCGTTTCCTCGGAGGCGCACAACCGGTCGACATCGTGGCGCCCAAGGCGACGAAGGCGTTCGACCTCTCGGTCGTCGTGCCCGTCGACGACATGCTCAACCCGCCGCCCCCGCCGGGCTCCCCTGCGCCCGACGAGGTGGGCGACGGCGAATGGTTCTCCGACCGCCCGGAGAGCACCGAGATGGCGGGGTCGGTGTGGCCGCACGTCGAGGAGGCGATCGTCGACCGCATCCTCGAACGCCGCTCGACCATCGTGTTCGCCAACTCCCGCCGCCTCGCGGAACGCCTCACGGGCCGCCTGAACGAGATCTACGCCGAGCGTCAGGGAATCGACGTGCCCGAGCCGACGGTGCCGGCGTCGCTCATGGCGCAGGCGGGATCCTCCGCCGGGGTCGCCGCCATCCTCGCCAAGGCCCACCACGGCTCGGTCTCGAAGGAGCAGCGGGCCCAGGTCGAAGACGAGCTGAAGTCCGGGGCGCTGCGCTGCGTCGTGGCCACGAGCAGCCTCGAACTCGGCATCGACATGGGAGCGGTCGACCTCGTCATCCAGGTCGAGTCGCCGCCCAGCGCGGCTTCCGGTCTGCAGCGCGTCGGACGCGCCGGTCACCAGGTCGGCGAAGTCAGTCGCGCCGCGCTCTTCCCCAAGCACCGCAGCGACGTCCTGCACACCGCCGTGGTCACCGAGCGCATGCTCGGAGGGCGCATCGAGGCCATCTCGGTGCCGCAGAACCCGCTCGACATCCTCGCGCAGCAGACCGTCGCGGCCTCGGCGCTCGGGGCGATCGACGTCGAGGAGTGGTTCGAGACGGTCAAGCGCAGTGCGCCGTTCCGCTCGCTCCCCCGCTCCGCCTACGAGGCCACCCTCGACCTCCTCGCCGGTCGCTACCCCTCCGACGAGTTCGCCGAGCTGCGGCCGCGTCTGGTCTGGGATCGCGACGCCGGAACGCTCACGGGTCGCCCGGGGGCCCAGCGCGTCGCGGTCACCAGCGGCGGCACCATCCCCGACCGCGGCCTGTTCGGGGTGTTCGTGGCGGGCGAGTCGCAGAACGCGCGCGTCGGCGAGCTCGACGAAGAGATGGTCTACGAGTCGCGGATCAACGACGTGTTCACACTCGGCACCACGAGCTGGCGCATCGTCGAGATCACGCACGACCGCGTCAACGTCCTGCCCGCGTTCGGCCAGCCGGGAAAGCTGCCGTTCTGGCACGGCGACGGCATCGGCCGCCCCGCCGAGCTCGGCGAGGCGCTCGGCAAGTTCTCGCGCGACATCGCCGGCGCCGACCGCGCCAAGGCGGAGGAGCGCCTGCGCGAATCGGGTCTCGACGACAACGCCATCACCAACCTGCTCGCCTACTTGGCCGAGCAGCGCGAAGCGACGGGGAGCCTCCCGACCGACAAGACGCTGACCGTCGAACGCAGCCGCGACGAGGTCGGCGACTGGCGCATCATTCTGCATTCCCCGTACGGCATGCAGGTGCACTCACCCTGGGCGCTCGCGGTCAACGCGCGCATCCGGGAGCGTCTCGGCGTCGAGGGCGCGGCTGTCGCGAGCGACGACGGCATCATCGCCCGGGTCCCGGATGCCGCGGCCGAGCCGCCCGGAGCCGACCTCTTCGTCTTCGAGCCCGACGAACTCGAGCAGATCGTCACCGACGAGGTGGGCGGATCCGCCCTGTTCGCCTCCCGCTTCCGCGAGTGCGCCGCGCGCGCCCTGCTGCTGCCCCGGCTCAATCCCAACCGCCGCTCGCCGCTGTGGCAGCAGCGCCAGCGCTCCGCGCAGTTGCTCGAGGTCGCGAAGCGCCACCCGACCTTCCCGATCATCCTCGAGACACTGCGAGAGGTCCTCCAAGACGTCTACGACCTGCCGGCCCTGCTGCGGCTCACGCGGCAGATCGGCGAGCGCCGCATCCGCCTCGTCGAGATCACCACCTCCCAGCCCTCGCCCTACGCCCGCGACCTGCTCTTCGGCTACGTCGGCGCCTTCATGTACGAGGGCGACTCGCCCCTCGCCGAGCGCCGGGCCGCCGCGCTCTCGGTCGATCCCGCGCTGCTGAGCGAACTGCTCGGCAAGGTCGAGATGCGCGAGCTGCTCGACCCCGACATCATCGCCCAGTTCGAGCGGGAGGCCCAGCGCCTCGACCCCGATCGCCGCGCCCGCGGCATCGAGGGCGTCGCCGATCTGCTGCGCATCCTCGGCCCGCTCGACGCGACCGAGGTGGCCGCTCGCCTCGACACCGAGGCGGATGCCGTCGCCGAGGCCGAGCAGCACCTGGCCGCCCTCGTCGACGACCGTCGCGCCATCCGCGTGACGATCGCCGGCATCCCGCGCGTCGCCGGGATCGAAGACGCCGGGCGACTGCGCGACGCCCTCGGTGCGGCGCTGCCGGTCGGCATCCCGAACGCGTTCCTCGAGCCCCTGGCCGATCCGCTCGGCGACCTGGTGGCGCGCTTCGCCCGCACCCACGCGCCGTTCCCCACCGACGCGGTGGCGGAGCGACTCGGCGTGGGCGTCGCCGTGGCGCGGCTCACGCTGCAGAGGCTCGAGTCGCAGGGGCGCCTGGCGTCGGGCTTCTTCCTTCCCGAGGCCTCGGGCGGGGCGCGCGGAGACGACATCGAGTGGTGCGACGTCGAGGTGCTCCGGCGCCTGCGCATGCGCTCCCTCGCCGCGATCCACGGGAGCGTCGAGCCCGTTTCGCCCGCGGCCTACGCCCGGTTCCTCCCCGTCTGGCAGCACCTCGGACGCCCGCTCGAGGGCATCGACGGCGTACTGGCGGTCATCGAACAGCTCGCCGGCGTGCCCATCCCCGCGAGCGCCTGGGAGTCGCTCGTGCTGCCCTCCCGTGTCGCCGACTACTCCCCCGCCCTGCTCGACGAACTCACGGCGACGGGCGAGGTCGTCTGGTCGGGGCACGGCACGCTCCCCGGCCGTGACGGGTGGATCGCCCTGCACCCCGCGGAGGCCGCCCCCTTCACGCTGCAAGACCCCGACGACGCCGACGATCCCGCGCCCGATTCACTCGAGGCACGCATCCTCGCCGCCCTGGCCGGGGGCGGCGCCTACTTCTCCGCGCAGCTGAAGCAGCTGGCCGGGGCCGAGAACGAGCAGTCGGTGAACGACGCCCTGTGGGCCCTCACCTGGGCGGGGCGCGTCACGAACGACACCTTCGCCCCGGTGCGCACCCTGCTCAGCGGAGGCGGGCAGTCCCACCGTGTCGCCCGGCGTGCACCCCGCGCCCGCATGTACCGTGGGGCGACGATGCCGCGAGCGACCTCCGCCCCCCGCCCGCCGTCGCTCGGCGGACGCTGGTCGCTCCTGCCCGAGCGCGAGGCGGATGCCGCCGCGCGCGCCACCGCGACGGCCAGCCTGCTGCTCGACCGCTACGGCGTGGTGACGCGCGGGGCGGTGCAGTCCGAGGGCGTCCCCGGCGGCTTCGCGCAGGTGTATCGCATCCTCGCCGGGTTCGAGGAGGCGGGGCACTGTCGACGCGGCTACGTCATCGAGAAGCTCGGCGCGGCGCAGTTCGCCGCGTCGGCCACGGTGGACCGCCTCCGCGAGTTCGCCGCCGTCGCCGACCCGCCGCCTCTTCGCGCCGTGACGCTCGCCGCCACCGATCCCGCCAATCCGTACGGCGCCGCACTCGGCTGGCCCACGATCGAGGGGGTCACGCACCGCCCGGGCCGGAAGGCCGGCGGGGTCGTCGTCCTCGTCGACGGCGAGCTGACGCTGTACCTCGAGCGCGGCGGACGCAGCGCGCTCGCCTTCACCGACGACGAGGCGCACCTGCAGGCCGCCGCGCGGCACCTCGCCGAGACCGCGAGGAAGCGCCGGCTCGACACCCTCACCGTCGAGCAGGTGAACGGGGAGTTCGTCTACGGAACCGCCGTCGGGCGCGCGCTGAGGGAGGCGGGGTTCGTGGAGTCCCCGAAGGGACTCACCCTGCGCAAGCTCACCGCGGGCGACACCCTGCGGGAGGCCGCCCGTGCCTGAGGGAGACACCGTCTACCGCGCCGCGGCCAAGCTGCACGCGGCGCTGGCCGGCAAGATCGTCACGCGCTTCGACGTCCGCGTTCCGGGCAGCGCGACGGCCGACCTCCGCGGAGAGACCGTGCACGAGGTGGCCGCCCGCGGCAAGCATCTCCTGCTCCGCGTCGGCGGGTACACCCTTCACTCGCACCTGAAGATGGAGGGGCGCTGGGACGTCTACCGGCCGGGCGAACGCTGGCGGAGGCAGGCGTTCAAGGCCCGCGCCATCGTCGGCGTGGCGGGCGCCGAAGCGGTGGGCTTCGACCTCGCGATGGTCGAGGTGCTGCGCACCGCCGACGAGCACACCGTCATCGGCCACCTCGGACCCGACCTGCTCGCCGACGACTGGGACGAGGCGGAGGCCGTGCGACGCGTCGCCGCCGACGACCGGGCGGCGCACGTGGTCCTGCTCGACCAGCGCAACGTCGCCGGCTTCGGCAACGTCTACGCCAACGAGCTGCTGTTCGTGCGCGGCATCGCGCCGACGACCCCCGCCACCGAGATCGACGCCGCGGCCACCATCGCCCTCGGCGAGCGCATGATCCGGGCGAACCTCCCGCGTCCCGAGCGCACGTTCACCGGCGACAGCCGACCCGGGCGACGGTTCTGGGTCTACGGCCGCGAGGGGGCGCCGTGCCGACGGTGCGGCACCCCGATCCGCGCGGGAAGCCTCGGCGCCTCTGCCACCACCGAACGCAACGTGTTCTGGTGCCCCACCTGTCAGCCCGGCTGACCCGACGACACCGTCCCCCGCCCACCGGGCGGGAAGCGACCCCCACGTGCCCACGTGTCAAGCCGCCCGCGTCATCCGGTTTCGCGTGCGAGAACAAGGGGACGACAAAACGCCGGAGGCGCTCCGGACCGGTTCTCTCGACATCGAGGAAACCGATCGCGGTGGGGGCGACGAACAACCGTGCGAGGGAATGAAGGGCATTCCCGACCCGTTGTCATACATGTCGGCGCACCCGACGGCCGACCGGAGGGGATCGTGGGAAAGAACTACATCGACATCGAAAACGACCACGGCGAGACGCTGCGTTACCGCAAGCACGTCAATGGTCGCGGACTCGTCGCGCACGGCGCGAAGGTCCACCCGTCGGCTCTCGTCGAGAACGGCGCGTACGTCGAACCCGGCGTTCAGATCGCGGCCGGTGTTCGAGTCGGCCGCGGCGCGTGGATCGAGTCCGACGCCGTCATCGGTCCGGAAGCCCGTATCGAACCGCACGCGCACATCTGCGCGGGAGCGGTGATCGGCGCCGGCGCCCACATCGGCGTCCGCACGCAGGTGGGTCACAACGCGCGTATCGCGGTGGGCTCGCTGATCGGCGACGACGAGATCATCAACGACGGCGAGGCCGTCGCGACCGACCGCCGGGGGCTTCGCCTGGCGGCCTGAACCCGGAACCACCGAGACCGACGACCCGCACGCCTCCTCGGAGCGTGCGGGTTTCGCGTGCCCGGGCACGGCATCCGTGTCCGGTCACGCCCGCGCGCGACCCGCCCGAGGGGAACGACGCGATCCCGCGGCCTCGATCGCCGCGCGCCTCGGGCGCGGGAGCCCGCGCCTTCCCGCACGGTCAGGCGAGGATCGCGAGCACCACGCCGATCAGCGGCAACGTGCCCTGGATGACCGCCGGCCGCAGGTACCGGCGCCCCGAGGTCACGAGCACGATCGCCGCGGCGAGCATGGACCCGAGCGAGAAGATCAGCAGCGTGCGACCGGCGACCTCGCCGATGCCCTCGACGACCCAGAATCCCACGCCGACGGCCGCACCGATCGCGAGGAACAGGTTGTAGAACCCCTGGTTGTACGCCATCGATTTCGTGGTGTCGGCGGCCCGCTGATCGGCGATCCCGAAGATCCGCCAGGTGTTCGGGTGCGACCAACGCACGCTCTCGAGCACGAAGATGTACACGTGCAGCAGGGCCGCGAGCCCCGCGAACACCAGAGCGAGGATGCCGATCATCCCCCCACGCTAGTCCCGCGGCTAGCCTGGGACCATGGCGAACGGCAGCGGATCCCGTGGGCGCGGTGGAGCCGCTCGACGCGGCGGACCCGCGCGACCCTCCGCGGGGGCCCGGAAACGCCCCGCCGCGAAGGCTGATCGCCGCCCCGCGTCTCGACCCGCCCCGGCAGCCGCGGAAGAGCCGCGCACCTTCGTGCTCGGCGCGATCCCGGGCGCGACCCCGGGCAAGTGGATCGGCCTCTGGCGCGAGCGTCTCCCGCACGTGTCGCTCGAGCTGCGCGAGATCGCGGTCGACGCCCAGCGCGACGCGCTCGACGACGTCGACGCGGCCCTCGTGCGCCTGCCCCTGGCGGCATCCGACGACATCCACGTGATCGAGCTGTACGAGGAGCTCGCCGTCGTGGTCATGTCGGTCGACTCGCATCTCACCGCCGCCGACGACCTCGGCATCGCCGACCTGGCGGGCGAGATCGTGATCGTGCCCGCCGACGACGTGGTGCGCCCCCGGATCCCGGCTGCCGTGCCCCCGGCGTTCGCCGCCCCGGTCGACACGGCGGAGGCCGTCGCCACGGTGGCCGCGGGCGTCGGCGTCGTGATCATGCCGATGTCGCTCGCGCGGGCCCACCAACGCCGCGACGTCGAGCATCGCGTCCTGCGCGACGGTCCGCGATCGATCGTCGCGCTCGCGTGGCTGCGCGAGAAGACGACGCCCGATGTCGAGACGTTCGTCGGCATCGTGCGGGGTCGCACCGCGAACTCCTCGCGCTGAGCCCCGGTTCCCCCGTGTGTCGGGCGTTCCGGCGCCCATTCAGACGGCCCGCATAGAATCTCGGAGTGACAGCCCCCCTCCTCTACGTCTGCGCGCGCCCGCAGCGCGACGCTGCGGTCGCCGAATGGGCCTCGTTCCGCGACGGCCTGGGCGTGGGTGACGACGACCTCGTGCACCACGATCTGGTGCGCGAGACGCTTCCGGCCGATCTCGAGCGCTATGCCGGCGTCGTGGTGGGCGGGAGCCCCTTCAACGTCACCGATCCCGACAAGACCGACGAGCAGCGCCGTCTCGAGCGCGACCTCGAGCGACTGGCCGCGGCGGCGATCGAGGGGCGCACGAGCGCGCTGTTCACCTGCTTCGGCATCGGCGTGGTCACGCGCCTGCTGGGCGGCAGCGTGTCCCTCGGCCACCCCGAGGGCACGGGTCCGACCGAGATCGCGCTGACCGGAGCGGGCCGAGACGACGAGCTGTTCGGCATCCTCGATCCGCGCTTCCAGGCGCTGACCGCGCACAAGGAGGGCGCGGCGAGCGTGCCGCCGGGCGCGACCCTGCTCGCCGAGAACCCCGCGTGCCCCGTGCAGGCCTACCGGGCCGGGCGGAGCCTGTGGGCCACGCAGTTCCACCCCGAGCCCACGACCGAGGCGTTCGTCGCGCGCATGGTCGTGTATCGCGACGCGGGCTATTTCGACGCCGACGCGTTCGAGCAGGTCTCCGCCTACGTGCGCACCGCGTCGGTGGAGCAGCCCACGCGCCTGCTGCGCGCGTTCGCGGCCCGGACCGTCACCGCCTGACGCGGGCACCGCCCCGCTGCGGCGCCCCCGGGCGGCCCGCCGCCGAGCCGTCGCGCCGCGTGGCGCGATGTCAACCCTCGGGACCGAATTTCCCTAGCTTATCTAGTGTTCTCGGTATGAACGAAACAGCACAGTGGCGCGGCGTCGACCTCGCGCGCCAGATCGTCGTCCTCTCCGCGGTGTCGTTCATGCTCATCGCGGCCGTCATCGGAGCGGGTGCCTTCGGCGACAGCGCGGTGGAGGATCAGCAGGGCGGCGCCCTCGACACCGACGGGTCGTACCTCGCTCCCGCCGGTCCCGCGTTCTCGATCTGGTCGGTCATCTACCTCGGCCTGATCGCCTACGCGATCTGGCAGGCGCTCCCCCGCCAGCGCACGAACCCCCGTCAGCGCGCCCTCGGCTGGCTGATCGCCCTCACGATGACGATGAACGGCCTGTGGCTCGTCGCCGCGCGCTTCGGCACACTGCTGCTCACGGTCGTGGTCATCGTGCTCCTGCTCGCGGCCCTCGGCTGGACCTTCCGCGTCGCCGTCGCCACCCGCGAACCCCGCGGCGGCGTGGTCGACTCCGTGCTCATCGACGGGGTCACGGGCCTGCACCTCGGGTGGGTCACCCTCGCCACCGTCGCCAACATCGCCGCCTGGCTCACCACCGTCGTCCCCGCGAGGTGGGAGGACGCGGCGGATGCCATCGGCGTCGCCGTCCTGATCGTGGTGGCGCTCATCGGTCTCGCGATCGCGTGGCGCAGCTCCTGGCGCGTCGCGCCCGCCCTCGCCCTCGCGTGGGGCCTCAGCTGGCTCGCCGTCGAGCGCTTCACCGGCGAGCCGCAGAGCGGTCCGATCGGGCTGACGGCGATCATCGTGGCCGCCGTCGTCCTGCTGGTGCCAGCGATCGTGAGCGTGCTGCGCGTGATCCGTCCCGGCGTCGACTGACAGCTCGCCGTAGGCCCTCGGCATCCACCTCGCAAACAGGGGTGATCGCGGGGAGCGGAGCGGTGTCATCGGGGCGCGGAATCGCTGCCTCTCGCCCTTCTCGTCGTGATCTTCGTCGCCGCCGCGGCCGTGGTGTGGGTCGCCGGCATCCAGCTGTCGAAAGCGACCGACGTGCTCGACGCCCGCCTGCATCTGGGAAGCGCCCTCGGCGGGCTCATCGTGCGGGCCGCGGCGACGAACCTCCCCGAGATCGCCACCGTCTCCGCGGCGATCTCGGGGAATCTCGACGTCGCCGTCGGCAACACTCGGCGGAATTCCCCTGCAGACGGTCGTCCTCGTGATCCTCGACGCGTTCGGCAGGCGGGGGCGCGGCGTGAAGCCGCTCACCTACCGCGCGGCCTCGCTGACGCTCGTGCTCGAGGGCCTGGCCGTGGTGGCGTGTTGGCCGTGGTCTCCCCCGAGCGAATGCGTCCGACATCTACCTCACCGCCGCGGCGGCGCTGCTGACGCTGGTCTACGTCGTGGGGCTCATCTTCCGCCCGCAACGACGGATCCTGGGCATGGGCGTGGACTCGTTCATCGTGCCCGCCCTGTACGCGCTGGGCATCGGCGGCCTGTTCGCGATCGCCGCCTGAGGCGGGGCGGTCTCCGGCCTCCGCCGCGGCGCGACCCCGGACACACTGACGGCCCCGCCCCTCGCGGGACGGGGCCGTCGACGAGCGGTCAGAGAGCCGGTGCGACGATCGCGCTCGCCCCCGCGGGCACCGTCACGGCGTCGCCGTCGAGCGCCACGCCCTCGGCGGTCGCCAGAAGCACGCGCGACCCGGATGCCACGGAGGCCGAGGCCTCGGCATCCGACAGGTTCACCACCACGACGAGATCGCGACGGCGCAGCTCGTAGACGCGCCCGCCCTCGGCCTCGCGGGCCCCGGCGGACAGGCCCTCGCGAGAGGGGTCGGTCAACTCGGGACGCTCCCGACGCAGCTTCGCGAGCTCTCGGTACAGGCCGAGCAGCTGCGCGTGATCGCCCTCACCGACCTCGTGCCAGTCGAGCTTGGAGTTCTCGAAGGTCGCCGGGTCCTGCGGGTCGGGGACGGAGGACTCGTCCCAGCCCATCTTCTCGAACTCCGCGATGCGCCCCTCGGCCGTGGCCTTTCCGAGCTCGGGCTCGGGGTGCGAGGTGAAGAACTGCCACGGCGTGGTGGCACCCCACTCCTCGCCCATGAAGAGCATGGGCGTCCCCGGCGCGGTGAGCGTCAGCACGGCGGCCGCGGCGAGGCGGTCGTAGCCGAGCGACTGCGACAGACGGTCTCCGGCGGCACGGTTGCCGATCTGGTCGTGGTCCTGGGCGAAGGTGACGAGGCGCCAGTTCGGCACGGCCTCCGGCACGGGGTGCCCGTGCTTCTCCTCGCGGAACGACGAGTAGGTGCCGTCGTGGAAGAAACCGCCCTCGCTCACCTTGCGGAAGGCCTCGAGATCGGCGAAGTCCTCGTAGTAGCCGATCGTCTCGCCCGTGAGCGCGACATGGGCGGTGTGATGCCAGTCGTCCGACCACTGCGCGGTCAACCCGTAGCCCCCGGCCTCGCGCGGGAGGATGAGCTTCGGGTCGTTCATGTCGCTCTCGGCGATCGTGGTGAGCGGGATGCCGCGGTGCGCCGACAGGGCGTCGGTGCGCTCGGCCAGCTCCTGCAGCAGGTGCACCGGGCGGTGATCGAGCAGCGCGTGCACGGCATCCAGACGGAGACCGTCGACGTGGTAGTCGCTCATCCACATCAGGGCGTTGTCGACGATGTAGGAGCGCACGGCGTCCTCGTCGAGGTTGACCGAGTCGCCCCAGGTGTTGCGGCTGCCCTCGCGCAGGTACTCGCCGAACTCGGGCAGGTAGTTGCCCGAGGGGCCGAGGTGGTTGTAGACGACGTCCTGGATCACGGCGAGCCCGGCCGCGTGGGCCGCGTCGACGAAACGCTGGTAGGCCTCGGGTCCGCCGTACGCCTCGTGCACGGTGTACCAGAGCACCCCGTCGTAACCCCAGTTCCACGTGCCGTTGAAGCCGTTGACCGGCAGCAGCTCCACGTGGGTCACGCCGAGGTCGACGAGGTGGTCCAGGCGCCCGATCGCGGCATCCAGGGTCCCCTCCGGGGTGAACGTGCCCAGGTGCAGCTCGTAGATGAGCCCGCCCGCGAGCTGCTTCCCCGTCCACGTGCCGTCGTTCCAGCTGTAGACCGAGGGGTCGAACCACGCCGACGCCTCGTGCACGCCGCCGGGCTGGCGGCGCGATCGCGGGTCGGGACGCAGGTCGTCGCCGTCTCCCCGCACGAAGCCGTAGCGCTCGCCGTCGGCGAGGTCGACCGGAGCCGTCCACCACCCGCCCGAGGTCGAGGTCATCTCGACGTCTTCGACGACGGCATCGCCGCTGTCGTCCAGCCGGCGCAGTCGCATCCGCGTGCTCTTCGGTGCCCAAACGTCGATGCTCATGGGGTGTCCTTACGCGTGAGGGGTCGGAAAATGTCGCTTGGCGAGGCGCGAGGCGACAGAAAGCGACCCCTCACGCGCTCGTGGTCAGAAGATCAGGAGGGCTACCGGCAGGAACGCCAGCAGGTCGGCCAGGGGGGTCGGGCCGCCGGCGAAGGAGCGGCCGGTCAGCACGTCGACGACGGGCGTCTCCGGCAGCAGCAGCACCGTGTCGCGCCATCCACCCGCGGCGCGCAGACCGTGGGGCAGGCGCGTCGCCACGGCGAACACCCCGCCGCGGTCGAACGCGACGACATGCTCGGATGCCACTCCCGCGGCCTCCAGCGGACGGTAGATCTCCAGCGGGTGCTCACGGCGCAGACGCAGCGCACGCGAGGTCACGAGCAGCTTCGCCGCCCCCGTGGCATCCACCGCGGGCACGGGAGCCCCCGGAGCGTCGATCCGGGCGAGCAGACGCGCCCGCTCGGCGAAGTCGACCGCGCGACGGTTGTCGGGATCGACCAGCGACTGCTCCCACAGCTCCGAGCCCTGGTACACGTCGGGAACGCCCGCCCCCATGATCTGCAGGAGCTTCGCCGACAGGCCGTTCGACCAGCCCGCGGGCGAGATCTCGTCGACGAAGGCGCGCACGCGCTCCGCCGCCGGGCCCGTGGCCGCGTCGACGACCGCGTGCATGCGCTCCTCGAACGCCTCGTCCTGCTCCCACCACCCGGTGCTCTCCGACGCTTCTCTCGCCGCCTTCTCGGCGTACGCGTGCAGACGCTCGCGGTAGTCCTTCAGCCCCTCGGGAGTGGATGCCGATGCCGGCCACGCCCCCACGATGGCCTGCCACAGCAGGGCGTCGAAAGGCCCGTGACCGGTCGAGGCGATCCCGCGGAACTCCTCCAGGCGCGCGGCCCAGCGGTCGGGGATCTCCGCGAGCACCGCGATGCGGGCGCGGGTGTCCTCTCCGCGCTTGGTGTCGTGGGTCGACAGCGTCGTCATGGCGGTGGGCCACGACGCGTGCCGCAGGGCCTGCGCGGTGTGGAAGCCCGCGACGTCGAGGGAGAACTCCCCCGGGTCGCCGCCCACCTCGGTGAGCGATCCCAGCCGCGTGTAGCGGTAGAACGCCGTGTCTTCGACGCCCTTGGCCATGACGGGCCCGGTCGTCTGCTGGAACCGCCACGCGACCTCGAGGCTCGTGTCGGCGAGCACCGGGACGAGCTTCTCGATCACGTCGCCCAGCTCGGGCCGGCGCACCTCGGCTTCGCCCGCGGCGGCGTCGAGGTGCGCGCGACCGGCGGGAAGGTACGAGCGGTACACCGGGAAGCATGCGAGGATCTCGGCGAGCGCGTCCTGCAGCACCTCGGCTTCGAACTCGTCGCGCAGCGCCGCGGGGAGGCCGCGCACGAGACGGCGGATCTCCGACACCTGGATCGAGTCGGCGATCTTGCGCTTGGTGTCGTGGATGAGATCGTGCCAGCCGGTGAGCGGCGCGAGGTCGGTATCCGAACGCAGGCGCGCGTCGAGGGCGTCGAGCGCCGCTTCGCCCGCGGGGTCGGTCAGCACGCGGTCGATCTCGGCCAACGCGTCGTAGCCGGTCGTGCCGGCGGTCTTCCACCACGACGGCAGCGCCTCACCGTGTTCGAGGATCTTCTCTCCGAGCACGTAGCCGACCTCCCCGTCGCCGGCTTCCTCCAGCGCGACGGCGAGGCGGTCGAGATAGCCGCCGGGGTCGACGAGACCGTCGGGGTGGTCCACGCGCAAGCCGTCGGCGAGGCCCTCGCGCACCCAGCGCAGGATCTCGGCGTGCGTGGCGTCGAACACCTCGGGCAGCTCCACGCGCACGCCCGCGAGGGTCGTGACGGCGAAGAAGCGACGGTAGTTGAGATCGGCCGCCTCGTCCTGCCAGAAGCGCAACTCGAAGTTCTGCGCGGCGAGCAGCGTCTGGATCGCGTCGCGGGAGCCCGCGGCCGCGGCATCCGTCCCCGTTCCCGGCGCGACCGGGAAGACGTGGTCGTAGTACCGGATCAGCCCGTCGGGGGCATCGTCGGCGACCGTGGGGTCGTACGAGATCTCACCGATCACCTCGGCGAGGTCGGCACCGAGGATCGGCACACGCACCCGGCCGCCGCCGAACTCCCAGTCGATGTCGAACGCCTCGGCGTGCGCGGAGGCCCGGCCCTGGCGCAGCACATCCCACCACCACGCGTTCGAGCGCGGCTCGGAGACGCCCATGTGGTTGGGCACGATGTCGATCAGGATGCCGAGCTCCGCGGCGCGCGCGGCCGCGGCGAAGCGATCGAGTCCGTCGGCGCCGCCGCGCGCGGGGTCGACCCGCGTGACGTCGACGACGTCGTACCCGTGGTCGGAGCCGGGCGTGGCCTCGAGGATCGGCGAGAGGTACGCCCACGAGACCCCGAGGTCACGGAGGTAACCCGTGACCTCGGCGGCCTCGTCGAGCGTGAACGTCTCGCGGATCTGCAGGCGGTAGGTCGAGAGCGGATGCCGCACGGCGCTCAGAGCTCCGGCTTGGGGGCTTGCCCCGGCAGGTCGTCGGTGCCGACGACCTGGATCTGCGCGGTGAGGGAGGCGGCGACGGAGTGGTCGACCTCGGGCTCGGGCAGGTGGTGCTCGCGCAGCACCATGAGCGACTTCGGCTCCAGGGCGATGGTCTGGGCGGGATTCAGCGGCTTGGTGTTCGCGCGCTCCCCCGCCGTGTCGACATAGACGTCCCACTCGGGGGCGTAGTCGAAGTCGGGCAGGCGGAAATCGACCTTGTCGTCGCCGGCGTTGAACAGCACGAGGAAGTGGTCGTCGCTGATCGACTCACCGCGGCGGTCGCGTTCACGAATCCCCTGACCGTTCAGGAACACGCCCACCGCGAGGCCGAAGCCGTTGTCCCAGTCCTCGGGCTGCATCAGCGAGCCGTCGGGACGCAGCCACACCACGTCGGGGACCGGGGCCCCCTCCTCCATCTTCACCGGGCGTCCGTCGAAGAACCGGCTGCGGCGGAAGGTGGGGTGCTGCTTGCGCAGGCGCGCGAGGGCCGCCGTGAACTCGATGAGGGGGTGGTCGACGTTCGACCAATCCACCCACGTGATCTCGTTGTCCTGCGCGTAGCCGTTGTTGTTGCCGCCCTGCGTGCGGCCCAGCTCGTCGCCGTGCAGCAGCATCGGCACACCCTGGCTCAGCAGCAGCGTCGCGATGAGGTTGCGCTGCTGCTGCGCCCGACGCTTCAGCACGTCTTGATCGTCGGTGGGACCCTCGACGCCCATGTTGCTGGAGCGGTTGTGCGATTCGCCGTCGTTGTTGTCCTCGCCGTTGGCGTCGTTGTGCTTCTCGTTGTACGACACGAGGTCGCGCAGCGTGAAGCCGTCGTGCGCGGTGACGAAGTTGATGGATGCCACGGGGAAACGGCCCGAGTGCTCGTAGAGGTCGGCGGAGCCGGTCAGGCGCGAGGCGAACTCGCCGAGAGCCTGCGGCTCACCGCGCCAGAAGTCGCGGACCGTGTCGCGGTACTTGCCGTTCCACTCGGTCCACTGGGGCGGGAAGTTGCCGACCTGGTAGCCGCCGGGGCCGACGTCCCAGGGCTCGGCGATGAGCTTGACCTGCGAGACGATCGGGTCCTGCTGCACGAGTTCGAAGAACGTCGCGAGCTTGTCCACCTCGTAGAACTCCCGGGCCAGGGTCGATGCGAGGTCGAAGCGGAAGCCGTCGACGTGCATCTCGAGCACCCAGTAGCGCAGCGAGTCCATGATCAGCTGCAGCGTGTGCGGGTTGCCCACGTTCATGCTGTTGCCGGTGCCGGTGTAGTCGGTGTAGTAGCGCTTGTCGTCGTCTTCGAGGCGGTAGTACGCCTCGTTGTCGATGCCGCGCATCGACAGCGTCGGGCCCATGTGGTTGCCCTCGGCGGTGTGGTTGTAGACCACGTCGAGGATGACCTCGATGCCGGCGGCGTGGAGCGCCTTGACCATGGCCTTGAACTCCTGCACCTGCTGACCGTGGTCACCGGTGGAAGAGTACGTGTTCTGCGGCGCCAGGAAGGCGATGGTGTTGTAGCCCCAGTAGTTCGACAGCCCCTTCTCTTCCAGGGTGGAGTCGTTGACGAACTGGTGCACCGGCATGAGCTCGATCGCGGTGACGCCGAGCTTGCGCAGGTGGTCGATGACGGCCGGGTGGGCGATGCCGGCGTAGGTGCCGCGCAACTCCTCGGGCACGTCGGGATGCAGCTGGGTGAGGCCCTTCACGTGGGCCTCGTAGATGAAGCTCTCGGCGTAGGGGATCTTCGGCTGACGGTCGCCCGCCCAGTCGAAGAACGGGTTCACGACCACGCCCTTCATCATGTGGGGGGCGGAGTCCTCGTCGTTGAACGAGTCGGCGTCGCCGAACTCGTAGCTGAAGACCGGCTGGCCCCAGTCGATCTGCCCCTCGACGGCCTTCGCGTACGGGTCGAGCAGCAGCTTGCTGGCGTTGAAGCGCTTGCCCTGGGAGGGGTCGTACTCGCCGTGCACGCGGTAGCCGTACCGCTGCCCCGGCTGGATGTTGGGGAGGTAGGCGTGCCACACGAACGCGTCGACGTCCACGAGCTCGACGCACGTCTCCGTTCCGTCTTCGTCGAAGAGGCAGAGCTCGACGCGCTCGGCCCCCTCGCTGAACAGGGCGAAGTTCGTCCCGTTACCGTCGTAAGTGGCCCCGAGGGGATAACTGGATCCTGGCCATACCTGCTGCACGTGGCTCACGATAGACCAGCGTCGTTTCGCCGAGCCGACGCGGTCCCCGCCGTTGACACCCGCACCCCTCCCGACTATGCACGCTCCCCGCCCGGCGCCCGCCCGCGACCGCGGGCCTCAGGCGCGCTCGGGGGGATGCCGCAGCAACTCGATCCGCTCGTCGAGATAGCGCGCGAGGGGGAGGTAGCCGCCGGCCGCGCTCCAGCGCACCTGCGCCTGCCCGTCGCGCACCGCGAGGGGGTGCGAGCGCGGGCCGAGGGAGACGGTGTCGACCACCTGCCACCCGATGTGCACGGTGTCCCCCTCGGGGACGCCGCCGCGCGCCGCCGCGGCCGCGAGTTCCGCGCGACGCCGTTGCGACTCGGCGGCGAACCCCCGGCGCACCTCGGTGCGCGAGCGCACGATGTCACCCGTGGCCAGCACGTCGTCGTCGGTGAGCAGCAGCACGCCGAGGTGCCAGGCGGTCCCGCGTGCGACGATCCGGGCCGCCCGGGGGATGCCGAGAAGCCGTCGCCCCTCCTGCAGCTCGCCGATGCGCTCGCGCGGAGCGTCGCCGAGACGGGCACGCGCGTCGGCCAGCAGTTCCCCCACCGGAGGGTGCGTCATCCTTCTGCCCCCTCATCGCGGACGCTCTCCGCGCGCTCGAGCGCGCGCGTGGCGCTGCGCACCGCGTCGGCGGCGTCCGCCCGCTCGCGCTCCTGCTGACGCACGACGTCGTCCGCCCCGGCGGCCTCCCTCTCAGCCCGCTCCAGATCGGCCCGCAGGGCGTCGACGCGCTCGTGGGCTCGATCGGCGCGCTCGCGAGCGGTCTCGAGTCGCTTCTCGACCGCCGCTCGCCCGCGTTCGGCATCCGCTCTCGCGCGCTCGGCTTCGCGCACCGCCCGCTCGGCGGCCTTCCGGGCGCGGCGCGCGGCCAGGTCGTCGCGCGGCGTCCGCGCGGGGATGGCCGGAGGGACCGAACCCACGACGGCGTCGGCGAGGGCGTTCCCGTCGAGGTCGGCCAGGTCGACGGCCGACACGAGCCGACCGGTGAGCACGGCTGCCGCGACCGCCGCGTCGACCACCGCGGCGTTGACGGTCTTCTCGACCGCGTCCGCCATCGCCGGGCTGAGCGGGGTGCCCGCCTCGGCGGCGAGCTCGCCCGCGCGTCGCGCCAGGGCGGCGACCAACTGGCGGCGCTGGCGCCCCAGACGGGCGAGTTCCGCGGCATCCAGATCCTCCTGCGCCTCGTGCAGGGCCCGGGAGAGCTCGACGGCCTCCCCGAGCTGGCCGTCGCGCACGAGCAGGTTCACCGCCCAGGCCGCCACGGTGGGCTTGCGCACCTTCGCGATGCGTCGCCCCACCGTCCCGGCGACGTCTGCGGCCTTCTCGTTGCGCGCCGCGGTGAAGCGCGCGGGCGGGAGCGCGAGCAGCTCGGCGGCGATCTCGTCGAGGCGCGCGTCGTCGGAGGGGCCCGCGGCGTCGGAGGGGGCCGCGTCGTCGCTCATCCCCCCATTGTGACCCGGCTCCTCAGAGCGAGACCACCCCGGGCCGCGGACCGCGGATCTCGCGGTGCAGGCGTTCCATGCGGGCGTCGAGCTCGGCGGCGGTGTCGGCGGCGTTCTTCAGCTCGGCGAGGAGCTCGTCGGGGACGAGCCGGTCGTACTTGTAGTAGATCTTGTGCTCCAGGCTCGCCCAGAAGTCCATGGCGATGGTCCGGAACTGCACCTCGACGGGCACGTCGACCCTCCCGGTGGAGAGGTAGACCGGCACCTCGACGATCACGTGCAGGCTCTTGTAGCCGTTCGCCTTCGGCTCGGCGATGTAGTCCTTCACGTCGCGCACCGTGATGTCGTCCTGCCGGGTCAGCAGATCGGACAGGCGGTAGGCGTCGTCGATGAAGCTGCACGTGACCCGGATGCCGGCGACGTCGGTGATCGCCGACCGGATCGAGTCGAAGTCGGTCTCGATGCCCTTGCGGCGCACCTTGTCGACGAGGCTGTCGGGAGACTTCACCCGGCTCGAGACGTGCTCGATGGGGTTGTACGCGTGCATCTCCTGGAACTCTTCGCGCAGGATGGAGATCTTGGTCTCGACCTCGGCGAGGCCGAAGCGGTACTCCATGAGGAAGCGTTGGAACTCGTCGCGCAGAGCGCGCAACGCCGCCCCGGAGACCGTGATCTGCTGATCGTCCAGCGGCTCCGACATGCCGTCGACGCTACCGAGGGTGGCTACGAGGCCGCTGGGAGCGTCACTCTTCGCGCGGGGGCACGGACGAACGGGGAACCAGCTCGCCGTCGACGACGTCGATCGCGATCAGACCCCGGAAGACGTCCGGGAGATCGTCGGGATCATCCGCCGGGCCGGGCTGCCGGGGAATGGGGGGATGTGTCACGGCGCCTCCTTCCGTGCAGATCCCCACTCTGACAGCCGCGGGGCCGCCGACCGGTGGTCTTGACTATCGGCATCCATGCGCGTACCGGAGGGGCTGGCGTATCGTGAATCCCATGGGGACCATTCACTACGGCGGCAGCGGCACCACGGTGCACATCGAAGACCGAGCGCTGGCCCACCTGAAAGTCGTGATCTCGACCAAGCTCCGCCGTGGCGAGAGCTTCACGTTGTCGTGGCGTCACCGTGACGACGAGGAGCGGGGCCGCAGCACGCTCTGGCTGCACCCCGCGATTCCGCTGCGCTTCGTCTTCGACGAGGCGGAGCCCGCCACGCTGAGCCGCGAATGGATCGAGCGGCTCGCCGATTCCGCGAACTCCTCGGGCGGCATCATGCTCGTCCCCGAAGACATCACCCCGGCCGAACAGACCGAGCAGCGCTAGGCGTCAGCCCTCTTCGACGTGCCCGTCTTCGCTCGGCTCCGGAGTGATCGCCAGACCGTTGGGGCCGGATGCCGCGAGCATGAGGTCTTCGACCCACACGCGGTTGATGCGCGGCTGACGGCTGCCGTAGAAGTGGAACTGGATCGGCACCGAGGGGTGCATCCAGAAGCTGCGGCGACCGCTGCCGTCGCCCACCTCGACGTCGAACATGAACGACTCCGACCGGCGCAGCTTGTTCATCACGACGATGCGCAGGTGCGCGAGCGTGCGGTCATCGATGTCGACCGCGTTGGCCACGGTGTCGTAGATGAATCTGCCCATGCGTCCGAGCCTAGTCGAGGAAGACGGGTTTCCCCCGTTCCGGGGGTGCCACGCCGCCCCGCCCGAATCAACCCCCGGCTCGACCCGGGCCTCGGACGACTAACGTGCGGGTGTGGGAACGCTTTATTACGGTGACGTCGCAACGCCGATCGAGATCGAGGATCGCGCTCTGGCGCACGTCAAGGTCGTCATCGCGACGAAGCTCCGACGCGGCGAGAGCTTCACGCTGTCGTGGACGCACGGGCCGCACCAGGAGGTCGGGCGCAGCACGGTGTGGCTGCACCCGTCGATCCCCCTGCGGTTCGTCTTCGACGAGTCCGAGCCCGCACTGCTGAGCCGCGCGTGGATCGAGGCCCTCGCGAACTCGGCGAACTCCTCCGGCGGCCTTCTGCTCGTCCCGGAACCGGACCACCCGGGCGATTGAGTCAGACCAGGGGCTGATCGAGGATCTCGCGTGCGCCCTCTTCGACGGCGGTCGGGAGCACCAGCGGCCGCCCCGCCGAGAAGGCCTCCCATTCCCGCAGAACCACCGCCTCGACGTGCACGGGGTCTTCGTCCGGGTAATCGGCGAGCAATCGCTCGACGACGCCGCTGAACGAGGTCACCCGCACTCCGTCGATCACGTGGACGGCGTCCGCGGGGCGCGACGGCGCACCGACCTCGACAGCGTTCTCGTCCATGCATCCATGGTTTCACGCACCGAGGCGGCGGCCTAATACTGCCGAGGAAAGAAGGACGCCTACCTTCTCGGATGCCTACGCACCGCGCCACAGCCGCCGGGGGCGACGCGCCACGGGCGGCGCCAGACGTCAGTGCGCGGCGTCGACCCCGACGGGATGCGGGTCGACCTGGTCGACGGCATCCTGGAGCCGCGCGAGGCACGCGACGACGGCCGCGCTCTCCTCGGGCGTCATGTCGACGACCGCCGCCATCATGCGCGAATGCATCGAGCCGAGCGTCGCGCGCACCTCTTCGTCACTTGCGGCGGTGGCCACGATGAAGATGCTGCGACGGTCGGTCGGGTGCGGAACGCGCGTGACATGCCCGGACTTCTCGAGCCGGTCGACGATCGCGGTCGTGGACGCCGTCGAGACACCGAGGTAGCGGGTCAGCTCGCTCGGGGAGATCTGGCGGTTCTGCCCCGCGGCCTTGAGGAGGTAGCGCAGCACGAGGAGTTCGTTCTCGCCCATCGACATCGACTCGCGCGTGCGCCGGCGCATGGCGACCTCGGCGGCACGGTAGACGCGGAACGCCTGCAGGACGTCCACGGCGCGGCGACGACGATCCTCTTCGCTCGCGCCGTACCAGTAGCGCGACGATCCTGAACCGTTTTCCACCAGGGCATCCTATGCCAGCGGGGCGGCGCCAGCCCCCTGCCCAGGCGCGGGACGGACAGGTACGATGGTAAGTAGGTCGGCTATCTACTCGATGGTCGTCTTGATCAGCACCGAAGAGACTAACGCGCCGAGACGTTCAGGGGGGCGAGATGAAGCAGACGACGACGGCGGACGACGTGGTCAAAGCCCTCAACGACCTCACCGACTCCGGCATCGCCTCCGAGCGGGCGGCGTTGCATTCCCTCGGCATCGGCCCCAACGATGCGAAGGTGCTGCGTTTCCTGCTGCAGCGCGGATCCGACGAGGAGCCGGTCACCCCGCGCATGCTCGCCGCGATGCTCGGCATCTCCTCCGCGGCGACGACGGCGCTGATCGACCGTCTCGCCGACGCGGGGTGGGTGGAGCGGGAGCCCTACCCCGGCGACCGACGGTCCATCGTCGTGCGCGAGACGATCGACGCCGCCTCCCCCGCCCGCCGCATCCTGTCGGTGCGGCGTTCATCGGCCGTCGCGGCGGCGGCCAAGCTCGGCCCGGCCGAGCGACGGATCGTCGCCGACTTCCTCGACGACATCGCGCGCGGCGAGCAGCAGGACATCGACGACATGGCGGCGGACGACGAAGCGTCCCGCACGGCCTGATCGGCTCGCGCGGGACGCTCGGTACTCAGCGGGGCCCGATCACTCGGTGGCGCGACCCGTTTCGGTCTGCAGTCGGTCGATCTGCTCGGAGGCCTCGGCCTTGGTGAGGTCGGCGGGGATCTCCTCGCCCGCCTCCCGTGCCAGCGTGTCGAGGTAGCTGCGCTGAGGGGCGGTCATCGGCTCGTCGCCGGTGACCCAGTCGGAGGGGTCCTTCTCGGCGGGGTTCTCGCCGTCGCGCACGGCACCGAGGGTCTCTTCTTCGCGGGAGGAATCGCTCATGGTGGAAGGCTAGGCGCTCATGCGCCGACGGCCCCCGGGATTGACAGGTCGTCCAGGCACGTAAGGCATCCTGGTCGGATGGCCCGTGACCCCCGCCCCGCCGACGTCCAGGTGGAGAGCTACCACGGCGTGCACGCACGCACGCGCGTGACCCGCATCTCCGCGGGGTCCGAGAGCGGGCGCTCGTTCGTCCTCATCGCCGGGATCGGCGTGGCCGCGACGTACTTCGAGTTCCTCGCCCCGTTGCTGGCGGAGGAAGGGGATGTGTACGCGCTCGATCTCCCGGGGTTCGGCGGGGTGCCGGCATCCGGGCGCCCGCCCACCGCGGCGTTCTTCGCCGATCAGGTCGAGGGCGTGCTCGCGCACTACGGTCTGGACGACCCGGTGCTCGTCGGTCACTCGATGGGGACGCAGGTCGTCACGGAGGTGCTCGCCCGCCGCGACGACATCTCCCACGCGGTGCTCGTGAGCCCGGTCGTCGACGAGGCCGAGGCGACCGCGCTCGTCCAGGCGGTCCGCTTCGTGCAGTCGACCGTCCGGGAGTCGCTGCACATCGCCCTCCTCGCCGTCTCGGCCTACCTGCTGTGCGGGGTGCTGTACTTCTTCGAGACGCTGCCCCACATGCTGCGGTACCGCATCTCCGACCGCGTCGGCGCGGGACGGGCGACGCTGCTGCTGGTGCGCGGGGAGTTCGACCGCCCCTCTCCCCGCCGTCTGCACTCCCGGCTGGTCGCCCGCGCCCGCGACGCCCGACGGTGGGAGATCGAGGGGGCCGCGCACTGCGTCGTCAACAGCCACGCCGTCGGTGTCGCACGCCTCGTGCGCCGCCACATCCACGACGACCTCGCCACGAAAGGGCGGATGCCGGCAGCCGAGGCTGCGGTACCCCCCGCGAAGCACGCCGACGCCAGCATGGTGCTGGGTGCCATGGCCAGCCGCCTCGCCGAATGGGTGAGCGCCGCGCGCGAGGACGAGGACGGCGTCGAGAGGGCGAAGGCCCGTCATGCCCGCGTGCTGTGGGACGCCTACCGGCCGGGGCTCTCCCGCCGCTCCGACCACGGCACCGACCACGACCCGGGCCCCGCCCGCGGAGACCGCGGCGATGGGCCGACCCGACGCCGGGGCGGTTGGTCGTGATCGTCCGCCCCGCCCTCGATCCCCGCCGGTGGTGGACCGACGCGCTCACCGCCGACCGTCTGCTCCTCGCCGCGAAGACCTCGGCGGCCGCGGCCCTCGCCTGGTACCTCGCGCCCCTCGTGCCCTTCGCCCACAGCGAGTACTCGTACTACGCCCCGCTCGGCGTGTTGGTGAGCATGTACCCCACCGTCGCCCGGTCG
Source organism: Microbacterium sp. (assembly GCF_046295495.1). Taxonomy (GTDB): domain Bacteria; phylum Actinomycetota; class Actinomycetes; order Actinomycetales; family Microbacteriaceae; genus Microbacterium. Next base: position 89,350 of record NZ_JBKBNC010000004.1, on the reverse strand, counting down.
GCGTCGAGCGGTGTGCAGGCCGTGGTGGGTCTCGCGCTGGGCATCGCGCTCGGCCTCGGCAGCCTGGCCGCGGTCGGCGCGGGGCTGCCGCGCATCGCCGCGGTCGCCGCCGTCATCCTGGTGGGCGTTCTGTTGGCCGGGGTCCGGGCACTGGGCGTGGGCCGTGACTGGGTCGCGATCGCCGCGCTCTTCGTGCTGCTGCTGGGCGGGGCCGACCCCGACGGGTACTCGATCTCGTACCTGTTCACGATGGCGTTCGGCGTCGTGGTGGGCGTGGTGGTCAACCTCGTCGTCGTCCCGCCGCTGCGCGTCCGTCGCGCCGACGATCGTCTCTCGCGCCTGCGCGACGCCCTGGGCGACGCCCTGCACCGCATCGCCGACGCCCTCGCCGGCCGCACCTTCGACCCCGAGACCGCCGACGCGGCGACCGCGCACCTCCTGGGCACCCTCGCGGATGTGCGCGAGGAGGTCGAGCTCGCCGACGAGAGCCGTCGTTACAATCCGCGGGGCCGGCGCCTGCAGGCGCCGCGGGACCTGAACCGCCGCCGCCTCGACGCGCTGACGGGTACCGCCGATGCCACGCGCGAGCTCTCCGCGGCCCTGGCCCGACTGACCGGGGGCGACGACGTCGAGACGCGCGTGCCCGCCGACGTGCGCCGCTCCCTCGCCGAGGCCGTCGAGACCGTGGCGCGACTCGTGACGACACCGCCCGAGCCCGAGGGCACCGCCGACGAGCTCGGCGAGGCCGAGCGCGCCCTCACGGCGTACACCGACCTCCTGCGCGGGCTCGAGGAGCACGAGGAGCCCCTCGACGCGTGGGAGGCGGCCGTCAGCCTGCGGCGGGTCATCGCCGCGTGCGGGCCGTTCTCCGACCCGGACGCCGACACCGCGACGCGCTGATCAGCGCCCCACGCTCGCCGCGTCGAGGGCGCGCTCGAGCGCGGCCGCGGTCGCCACCCTCGCGGCCGCCGGGACGGCCGCGAGGAAGCCACCCACGAACGTGTCGCCCAGGCCGATCGTCGTGGGGTGCGCTGTCTCGACGACGTGGGCCGCGACCCCCACAGCGGGAAGCCGCCGCTCGGCCGCCATCACGACCGCCGCCCCGCCCGCATGGCGTTCCAGCCGCGCCGTGTCGTCGAGGTCGGCCGCGGTGCAGCGGTCGCCGAGCCGATAGCGGGTCGCCGCCGTGCGCACGGCGCTCTCCAGAGCGCTGCGGTGCCGCGCCGCGTGCGGCCCGATCGCGATCGCCCAGTACTTCGTGTGCACGACGAGGGCGCGGGCGGGGATCAGTCCGTGCGCCTCGGCGAGGGCGGCCACGACCTCGTCGCCCGAGAGCAGATCGACGGGGCGGTCGAGGTACTCCTGCAGCTCGTCCTCGTTCATGCCGTAGACGTCGATGCGGTCGAGCAGGCGCTCGCGCACGGGCGCCGAGAGCTCGCGCCGGTAGAAGCCCGCGTCCTCGTAGTAGACCAGGGCCTCGGGCGGCAGACGCCGCATCGCCGCCAGGAGGTCGGTGAGCCGCCGCCTGAGCAGGTCGGCATCCTGCATCGTGTTGAAGCCCGACACGAGCAACGCCGAGGCCCCGGCGAGCGCGTCGCCGAGGTCGGGTGAGATCGCCATCTCGCGGTTGGGTGCGTCGTTGGCGAAGATGAGGCGGTTCGAAGTCGGCGCGGTCACCGCGGCATCCGCGAGCAGCACGGTCGTCTTCTCGGGGTACTGCACGATGAGGTGCGGGTCGAGGGTGTCGTGCGTGGCGGACGAGACGACGCGCATCGAGGCGGGCAGGAGTCGGCGCACGTTGTCGTCGATGCTGACCAGGTGCTGCACGGTGGGCACCCCGATGCGGTCGAGAGCGATCCCCGCCCGCACCCCCGTGCCGCCGAGGGTGATCTCCACGTCGAAGTGCGCGGCGAAGCGCTCGACGATCTCGGAGGACAGCACGAAGCGCTCGCCTCCCCCGCCCGTGGCGAGGAAGGCGAGCACCGTGACGACGAGCGAGCGCTCGTCGATGATCGGCGTCGTGGTGGTCAGCTCGTCGGAGCGGATGCCGTACCCCCGCGCGAGGGCCGACAGCACCTCGGCATCCCACCGGATCTCGTAGTCGACGGTGCCGCCGAGCCCGAGGACGAGGTCTCCCGTCATGACGCCGCTCCCCGTCCGATCAGTAGAGGTCGGCCTTGCCGGCGGCGCCGAACAGGTCGATCTTCTCGGCGGCCGTGACCTTCATCGCGTCGATGCAGGCGGGCTGGATGGCGTTGGGCTCGCGCAGGCGCCGGTCGGTGCCCAGCACCTCGCGCATGCGGTCGTGGTAGGCCACCTTGATGTCGCTGGAGATGTTGATCTTGTTCACACCCAGCTCCACGGCGCGGCGCAACTCGGCATCCGGGTTGCTCGATCCACCGTGCAGCACGAGCGGGATGCCGACGGCCGCCTTGATCTGCTCCAGCAGGTCGTGACGCAGCTCGGGGTTCTTGTCGGAGGGGTAGAGCCCGTGCGAGGTGCCGATGGCGATCGCGAGGGAGTCGACGCCGGTCTGTTCGACGAAGCGCACCGCGTCGTCGACGTTGGTGTAGATGATCTCGGCCGCGCCCGACTCGCCGTAGCTGTCGTTCGCGCCGATCGTGCCGAGTTCTCCCTCGACCTGGACGCCGACCGCGTGCGCGGCCTCGACGACCTTGCGGGTCAGGGCGACGTTCTGCTCGAACGGCTCGAGCGAGGCGTCGATCATGACGGACGTGAAGCCGGCCTGGATGGCGGTGACGATCTGCTCGTACGTTCCGCCGTGGTCCCAGTGGATGGCGACGGGCACGCTCGAGCGGTGCGCGCGGGCGTGCATCGCGGGGATCAGGTCGGTGGTGATGTGCGAGACCTCGTCGGGGTGGATGGCGATGATGACCGGAGCGGACTTCTCTTCGCTGATGTCCATGATCCCGGTGAACATCGCCCAATCGCTGATGTTGAAGGCCGGGATGGCGAAGCTGTGGGTGTTCGCCACGTCGAGGATGGACTTGCCGGTGTAGAGCACGGAGATTCTCCTTGTTGGGTGGGGTCGGGTGGCTCAGCTCTTCACCGAGCCGGCCGTGAGGCCGCTGATGAAGAAGCGCTGGAAGAAGAGGAAGAGCACCAGCACGGGGATCGAGCCGAGGATGCTCATCGCCATGATCTGGTTCCACTCGTAGGAGTGCTGACCCATGAGCAACTGGATGCCGATCGGCACCGTGCGCATGTCGATGGTGCGCGTGAGGGTCAGCGCGAAGAGGAACTCGTTCCACGCGATCATGAACGTGTAGATGCCCACCGACACGATCCCGGGGACCGAGATCGGCACGAGCACGCGCCACAGGGCGGTGAAGGAGCCGGCGCCGTCGACGCGGACCGCCTCGTCGAGCTCCTTCGGCAGGGTGTTGAAATACCCGGTCATCATGATGATCGCGTAGGGCAGCGTGAACACCATGTAGGTGAAGATCAGCCCCGGGTAGGTGTTGTACAGCCCGAGGCCCACCATGAGTCCGAAGTACGGGATGAGGAGCGTGATGGGCGGGACCGCCTGCACGCTGACGATGATCACGTTCACGATGCGCTTGCCGCGGAACTCGAAGCGGCTGAACGCGTAGGCCGCCTGGATGGCGACCAGCAGCGTGAGGATCGTCACCGCACCGGCCACGACGTAGCTGTTGATGAAGAACCGCACCGTCTCGGGGGTGGTGAAGATCGACACGTAGGCGTCGAAGGAGAAGGTCTCGGTGATCAGGCGCGGCGGGAGCTCGAAGATCTGGGTGTTGGACTTGAACGAGCTCGACAGCATCCACAGCACCGGGCCGGCGGCGAACACCGCTCCGAGCAGGAGGCCGACGAACACGCCGGCCGTGGCGAACCGGCGACGCCGGACGGAGCTGGTGACGCGGGGGCGGGCGGGAGTGCTCGTGGTGCGCGGACGCGCGGGGGTGGTCAGGGCCATGTCAGTCCCTCGCCTTCTGGTGGCGGACGTAGAGCACCGCGATGATCATCGACATCGCCAGGACCAGCACCGCGGAGGTGGAGGCCATCGAGAAGTCGTACTTCGCGAACGCGAGCTTGTAGGTGAAGGTGCTGAGCATCTCGGTGACGTCGATGGGACCGCCGCCGGTGGTCAGCCAGATGAGCGCGAACTGCTGCGAGGTCCAGATGAGGTCCAGCAGGAGCAGGCTCACGATGATGGGGCGCAGCTGCGGGATCGTGACGTTCCAGAACCGCTGTGCGGGGCTCGCCCCGTCGACGGTGGCCGCCTCGTACAGGTCGCTCGGGATGCCCTGGAGGCCCGCGAGCAGGCTCACCATGAAGAACGGGTAGCCGGCCCAGATGTTGATGAAGGTCACCGTGCCCAGCGCCAGCTGCGGAGAGGCGAGCCACTCGATGTCGGTGCTCAGGAGGAAATTGACGATGCCGTTGGGGGCCAGCAGCATGCGCCACAGCACCGCGATCACGGCGACGGTGAACAACCACGGCAGCACGTACAGGCCGCGGAAGATCGCGCGGGGCACGGCGCCGATGAGGCGACTGTTCAGCAGCATCGCGAACGACAGGCCGAGCACGAGATGCGCGGCGACGCTGGTGAGCGTGAAGAAGAGGGTGTTGCCCGTCGCCTTCCAGAAGCCCGGGTCGGTGAGGATCGCGACGTAGTTGTCGACGCCCACCACCTCGGGGCTCTTGTTCAGGATGACGTTGTCCTGGAACGAGTAGCCGATCACCATCACGATCGGCACGATCATCAGGACGAAGAGCAGGACGAGGGTCGGCGACAGGAACGCGTAGGCCTCGCCGGCCTTGCGGAGCTGCCGGGTGCGGCGGGAGGCGGGGCGACCGGTGACGATCACCTCGGTGTCGGGGGGTGTGAGGGTGCGCATGGTCATGGTGTGCGGCTTTCGATGAGCGGGACGCCGCACCGCCGGAAGAGCGGAGCGGGGCGGTGCGGCATCCCGGGTCGGCGTCGGATCAGAACTCCGACGTCCATTCGTCCTGCGACTTCTTCAGCGCGTCGTCCATGGACTGCTGTCCGTCCAGCGCGGACTGGAACTGCTCGCCGAACTGGCGCATGAGCTCCTCGGCGACGGGGAGGCCGGTGAACTCGTTCGCCGGGTAGCCCGCCTTGTAGATCTCGAACGCGGTCTGGAACAGCTCGTCGTCCTCGACGAAGGTCGGCACGCTCTCGGTGTTGCCGGGGAACGCCTTGGCCATCGTCGACAGCTCGCTGTTGACGTCCTTGCCCATCAGGAACTGCACGAGCTTGAAGGCGGCGTCCTTGTGCTCGGAGTTCTCGGCGACGCCGATGCCCCACGAGGCGTACGGGATGCCGCGCTCGCCCGTGAAACCGTCCTCGGCGGGGATCGCCGAGATCGAGAAGGCCAGGTCGGGGTTGGACTCTCGGATGAGGTTGATGTGCGCGAGGGAGTCGATCATCATGCCGACTCGGCCGTTGGTGAACTCCTCGACCTTGTCCTGCTCCTTCATCGTGAACGAGCCGGGGGCGATCACCCCGTCGTCCCAGAGCTGCTGGATGTAATCGGTGGCCGAGGCGACGTCGTCGTTCGTCAGGTCGGGCTTGCCGTCGTTCAGCATCGAGCCGCCCGAGGCCCAGACCCACGACATCACGTCGTTCTGCACGCCGTTGGGCGCCTCGAGCGAGAGCGGGAGCACCCAGCCCGAGACGTCGCCGCCGAGTGCGGTGATCTTCTCGGCCGCGTCGGCGAACTCGGTGCGGGTCGAGGGCGGAGCACTCACGCCCGCCTGCGAGAGCAGACCGTCGTTCGTGAACATCGGGTACACGAAGTTGATCACCGGGATCATGTAAGTGCTGCCGTCGATCTTGATCTGGCTGGCGAGCTGGCTCTCGTCGTACCCGGCGGAGCTCATCAGCTCCGACAGGTCGGCGATGACGCCCTGCTTGGCGAAGTCGCTCACCCAGGCGCCGTCGAGTCCGACGACGTCGGGCATCGTGCCCGAGGCCGCTCCGGCGAAGAGCTGCTCCTTGGTCGAGGCGTAGGGGCCGCTGACCAGGTCGACCGTGATGCCCGGGTTCTCTTGCTCGAACTGGTCCATGAGGCCGCGGAACTGGCCGTCGCCCAGCTCGGGCTCCCACCACTGCGCGAACTCGATCGTGACGTCCCCGTCGGCCGAGGTGTCGCCGCCGGAGTTCGACGCGCACCCCGCCATCGCCAGGAGGGTCGTGGCCGCTGCTGCGACACCGACGAGCTTGATGGCGTTCCGACGCCGGCGCCCGCTGTTGTCCATCATTTCTCCTCGTTGAGATCTGCTGCATTTCGCGCTCTTCTGCGCGTTCTTGCATCTTTCAGCACGAGTATGCGCTCACGTGCGGGCGATGGTCAAGACGCCGATGCAGATTCGTGACAATTCACGCACCGAACAGCGGACAAAGACGCAAGAGGGGGGATAAATGTGCGCTTCTCTGCCGTTTTCCGGACGAATCTCGGGATGACGGTGCCGCGCTGTGCTAGAGATGACGGCATGGACGCATCGACCACGACGAAGAGGCGGCTCCCGGCGGGCCGCAAGGCCGAGTTGGCGGCCTACGTCGCCGAGTCCGGCCAGGTCACGGTCGTCGACCTGGCCTCGCACTTCGGCGTCTCGATCGACACCGTGCGCCGCGACCTCGACCAGCTCGACCGCGAGGGCATCGTCGTGCGCACGCACGGCGGCGCGGTCAGCGCCATGTCCGTTCCCGGCCGCGACCGCGGCCTCGACGTGCGCGCGCAGATGCAGATCGCCGAGAAGGAGCGCATCGCCGCCCTGGCCGTCGACCTCGTCGAGGACGGCTCGGTGCTCATGCTGAACGCCGGCACGACCACGCTCGCCGTCGCGCGCGCGCTGCGCAACCACCGCGACCTCACGATCGCGACGAACAACCTGCGAATCCCGGCGGAGATCTCTCCCTCCGCCTTCCGCGACCTCTACATCTTCGGCGGTGCCGTGCGCACCCTCACCCAGGCCACCACCGGGCCGGTGACACTGGCGATGAACTCGCACTCCCCCGACGTCGACATCCGCTGCGACTACGCGCTCATCGCCGTCGGCGCGGTCGACGCCTCGGGGTACTCCACGAGCAACCTGGGCGACGCCACGATGATGAGCGAGATGATCCAGCGCGCCGAGCGCACGGCGATCCTCGCCGACTCCTCGAAGCTCGACCGGCGTCTCTTCGCGCAGATCGCCCCGCTCGACAAGGCCGACTACCTCATCACCGACGCTCCCCCCTCCCCCGATCTGGCGGACGCCCTCGCCGAGGCCGGGGTGACGGTGCTCACGCCCTGAGAGCGGTCACCGCCCGGACACGCTCATCCGTGCTCAGCCCGCCGCGAGCGGGACCCGCAGGATCACGTCGTCGTTCCCCGCACCCCGGTCGGTGTCGCTCGTGACGATCCACAGGTCGCCGTCCGGGGTGGCGACCGCGTCGCGCAGGCGCCCGAACTCGCCGACGTAGTACTCGCTCGAGGTGCTCGGCTCGGCGGTGGGCACGGCCCGCAGGCGCTGACCGCGGAGGTTGGCGATGAACACCGTGTCGCCCACGACGGCGAGGCCGCTGGGACTGGCGTCCACGGGTGCCCACTGCTGCACGGGGTCGGTGAACCGCTCGCCGGCGCCGGTCCCCTCGACCTCCGGCCAGCCGTAATTGGCTCCCGGTTCGATGATGTTGAGTTCGTCCCAGGTGTCCTGGCCGAACTCCGACGCGAACATCGTGCCGTCGTCATCCCACCCGATGCCCTGGGGGTTGCGGTGTCCGAGGCTCCAGACGGCGGAGCCGGGGAAGGGGTTGTCCGCCGGGACGGCTCCGTCGGGGGCGACCCGCAGGATCTTTCCACCCAGCACGTCGGGGTTCTGGGCGGCGCCCGGATCGGCCGCGTCGCCCGCGGTGATGTAGAGCATGCCGTCGGGGCCGAAGGCCAGGCGCCCGCCGTTGTGGATGTTCGCCGCGGGGATGCCGTCGAGGATCGTCTCGACGGCGCCGAGCGCGAACGAGCCCGGCGATCCCTCCAGCGGGAACCGCACCACGCGGTTGCCGTCGAAAGTCGTGACGTAGGCGTACAGGAAGCCGTCGGCGTACGCGAGGCCGAGCAGGCCGCCCTCGCCCCGCGCGGCGAGATCGGGGACCACGCCGACGACGCGCGTCGCCCCCTCGCCCAGCTCGAGGATCTCGCCCGTGTCGCGCTGGCTGACCAGGGCGGTCTCCGCGACGAAGGCGACCGACCACGGGGTCGTGAGGCCGGATGCCACGACCTCGGGCGCTCCGGCGGGTACGAACGTCACCGCGGCATCGGGCGTGGCGGGGCGGGTGTCCGCGGGCGCAGAGGTCGGCCCGGGGCCGGCCTCCGGCTCGCGCTCCCCCGTGCAGCCGACGAGGGCGACGAGGGCGAAGGTCAGCGCCGCCGCCGCGCCGGGGCGCCGTCGCCGCGACGCCATCGGCGCACCAGCGGCCGTCACCACGCGTTCACGCGTCGTCATCGCGCCCCCTCCTCGCACCCTCGTGGCGTCTCGTCACATCCGCGCGTACCGGGCGCGGGCGAAGCAGAACACGCCGTAGACGACCAAGCCCGCGCCCACGAGCCACAGCACGATCTGACCGAACGGCAGCGCGGCGAGGGAGCGCAGCGCCGCGTCGATGCCACCCGCGGCGTTCGGATCGTGCGTGAGCGCAGCGACGACGAACAGGATGCCGGCGACGCCGACGGCCACGCCCTTGGCGACGTAGCCGACCGTGCCGAAGACGCGGATCCCGTGGCCGGCCGTGCCGCCGGGGATCGACATGTGCTTCTCGAACGCCCGAGTGACGCCGCGGATCACGAACGCGACGCCGATCACCGCGATGGCGAGACCCACGACGACGAGCACGGCGACCCCGCCGGGCATCGCGAGGATCTGGGCGCTGAGGGTCTTCGACGACTGCGAAGACTCCGAGCTGCCGCCCAGGGCCAGGGTGAGGGCGGTGCCCGCGATGGCCGCATAGGCGATCGCGGTGCCGAGGAACTTCGCCCGGTGCGCCCAGCGCTTCTTGGCATCCGGGTCGCGCTCGACGATGGCCTCGGCGATCTGCCAGACGGCCAGCGCGGCCAGCCCCACGACGATCACCCACAGCAGCAGAACACCCATCGGAGCGTCGCGCACCTGCTGCAGCGCGCCGCTCTGATCGGCGCTGTCGGAGCCGGCGCCCGTCGCGACCGAGATGGCGATGAGGCCGATGAGCAGGTGGAGGAGGCCGAGCACGACGTAGCCGATGCGGGCCGCGGCGCGGAACGCCGTGGAATCCTGGGCTTTGTCGGCGGCGGTGGATGCGGAGGTCATCCGCGAACGATAGCCCTCAGTCGGCGCTCGCGACCAGGCGTTGCGCGCGCCGGACGCGCCACACCTCGATCAACGCCCACATCAGCGTGGCCACCGCGATCCCCTCCAGCAGCCCCGCCACCACGTCCGACAGCCAATGCGCGTGCAGGTAGGTGCGACTCCACATCATGAGCACGACCCACGCCGCCCCGACGGCCCAGACCCATCGGCGGCGCAGGATGAGACCCAGGCTGACGACGATCGTCGTCGCCACCGCCGTGTGCCCCGAGGGGAACGAGGTCGCGACGGTCTCGGCGAGGGAGTCGGCGGGGCGGGCGCGGGCGATGACGGCCGCCAGCGGTGCCCCGATCAGCACGACGAGGGCGATGGATGCCGCGACATCGAGTGCGTCCCACGGGCGGCGCACCACGAGGAAGACGATCGTGGTGGCGACCCCGATCACGATCATCCCGATCGTGCCGCCCACGATCGCGGGAATCCACGCCACGATCACGCCGACCGGGTTCGCCAGCGACGCCATCGCGTCGTCCCACCACCGGTCGACCTCCAGCGGGGCCGATCCGCTCAGCTCGACCGCGAAGCGAAGCCCCACGAACAGCACCGCGGCGATCCCCCCCCCGACGAGGGCGACCGGGCGTCGCGCGTCGCCGCGCGGCCGGTCGGGGAGGAGGGCGGCGTCGTCGGTCGTGGCATCCATTCCGGAATCGTGACAGGCCCACCCCTCCGAGGGGTAGCGCTTGCCTCGGCGGGTCGGAAGTCCTCCGGGTCAGCGCGGGCGCGCCGAGGCCACGAGCATGTCCAGCCCCAGCTCGAACGCGCGGGTGGCCACCGGGTCGGCGGGGTCTTCGTCGGCGAGCGTGTCGAAGGCCGCGGCGAAGCGCGGGAACGCCTCCTCCTGGCCCGTGGGGTCGAACACGACGGTGGGGCCCGACATGTCGAGCACGCTGCCGAGGATGAACGACTCGAAGGCGGTGAGAAGGGGCAGGATGTCGCGGGGCGTCCAGCCGACGGCCTCGGCCGCCACGGCGAAGTCCTCGTACTCCGCCAGGAGCACGGGCGCCGAGATGCGTTCCGTCATCAGCAGCGGCACGGCCTTCGCGTGGCGCGCGAAGGCGCGGCGGTACGACCGCGCCCAGGCACGGAGGGCGTCCTCCCACGGGAGGTCGCGCAGCGGCGCGGAGTCGATGGCCGCCGACACGAGCGCGCGCACGTCTTCGACCATCGCGGCGCGATTGGGCACGTGGTTGTACAGCGAAGCGGGGTTCACGCCGAGGCGGGCGGCCACGCGCCGGATGCTGGCGCCGTCGGGGCCGTGGCGGTCGACCAGCGCGAGCGCGGTGCGGGCGATGAGCTCGCGGCTCAGCAGCGGTTTCGACGGTCGGGCGATGGCGGCCTCCAGGGTTCCCCGCGAGCCTACGGGCACGGCCGGAATCCCCGCTCGCGCGCATAAAACAAACGGTGTATGTTTACCGCCATGACCCGTGAGGCCTTCACCGTCGTCGACGCCGACGTCGACTCTCTTCGGACCGCTCTCGAGCGCGGTGAGGTGACGAGCGTCGAGCTCGTCGCCCGCTACCTCGCCCGCATCGCGCACTACGACCGCTCCGGCATCCGTCTGAACGCGGTGCCGGTTCTGAATCCCCGCGCGTTCGACGAGGCCCGGGCCTCCGACCTCCGGCGCGCCCGCGGCGGCGTCCGCGGCCCCCTCGACGGCATCCCCTTCACCGCGAAGGACAGCTACCGCGCGACGGGACTGACCGTGGCCTCGGGCTCCCCCGCCTTCCGGAACCTGGTCGCGGGCGACGACGCCTTCGCCATCGCCCGGCTGCGCGAGGCCGGGGCGGTGCTGCTCGGGTTGACGAACATGCCGCCCATGGCGGCGGGCGGCATGCAACGCGGGGTCTACGGCCGCGCCGAGTCGCCCTACGGCGCCGCGTACCTGGCATCCGCATTCGGCTCGGGCTCGTCCAACGGCTCGGGCACCGCCACGGCGGCGAGCTTCTGCGCCTTCGGCCTGGGCGAGGAGACCTGGTCGTCGGGCCGCGCCCCGGCCTCGCACAACGCCCTCGTCGCCTACACCCCCTCGCGCGGGGTGATCTCGGTGCGCGGCAATTGGCCGCTGGTGCCCACGATGGACGTGGTCGTGCCGCACACGCGCTCGATCGGCGACCTGCGCCACGTGCTGGACGCCGTGATCGCCGACGACCCCGAGACCGAGGGCGACCTGTGGCGCACGCAGCCGTGGATCCCGCTCCCCCGGCCCTCCGCGGTGCGCCCCGCCTCGTTCGCCGCGCTGGAGGTGCCCCCGCTCACCGGGCTGCGACTGGCCGTGCCGCGCATGTACATCAACGGCGACGGCGACAACGCCTCGCCCATCGTCACGCGCGACAGCATCATGCAGCTGTGGAACGACCTGCGCGCCGACCTCGAGGCGGCGGGCGCCGAGGTGGTCGAGACCGATTTCCCCGTCGTCGACCGCTACGAGAAGCTGCACGACGGCGACGAGGACTTCGTCGACCGCGGCTTCGTGTCGCGGGCGTTCCTCGACGACGAGGTCGGCGATCTCGCGGTGTGGGCGATGGACACCTTCCTGCGCACGAACGGCGACCCGGCGCTTCCCCGTCTCGCCGACGCCGACCCCGCGCTGATCTTCCCGCACCCGCCCGGCGCCCTCGCCGACAGGTACGGTATCTGGCACTACGACATCTCGTACGACATCGGCGCCTACGTCAGCCGCGCTCAGGCGTGGGAGCCGGACTGGCGCGACGTCGCGGGCCTCGAGGCGGGACTGCGCGGTCTCGAGCACACCCGGCGCGTCGATTTCGAGGACTGGCTCGCCGCCGAGGGGATCGACGCGGTCATCTTCCCCACCCAGGCCGACGTCGGCCCCGCCGACGCCGACGTGAACGCCGCCTCGGCCGACATCGCGTGGCGCAACGGCGTCTGGGTCTCCAACGGCAATCTCGTGCCGCGCCACCTCGGCATCCCGACCGTCACCGTGCCGATGGGCACGATGGCCGACACCGGGATGCCGGTGGGCCTGACCATCGCGGGGCCCGCGTACAGCGACACCCGGCTCGTGCAGCTCGGCGCCGCCGTCGCCGCCCTCGGAGAGCGCCGCACGACGCCGCCGCGCACGCCCGCGCTGGCCGAGGAGGCCCTGTTCGCCGAGCCCCGCCCGGCGGCCGAGGGATCGCTCTCGGTCGCCGTCGACGAGGTGGTCCGCGAGGGCGGGCGCGTGCGTTTCCGCGCCACGGTGACCGGCGGCATCCCCGCCGAGCACGTCGTGTCCGTCGACGGCGAGCGCGTGCACGCCGAGCTGGCGGGCGACACCGTGAGCGGCGTGGTCGCGGTCGCCCCCGACGCGTACGGTGGGCCCGTGAGCGAATGGGTCGCTGCGTACGGCCCGCTCGTCGTGGTCGTCGTGCGCGACGCCGGCGGGGCCGTCGCCGGCGCCGTGGGCACGGCATCCGACTCTCCCCTGTGACACCCGATTCACCCGAGGAACAGCCCGTGAGCGAACACGCACCGATCCCGGTCTTCGACTACTTCTCCCAGGTCGACCTGCCCACCCCGACCCTCTCCGACGACGAGGTGCGCTCTCTGTTCACCGACTCGTTCGGCGTCGAGATCGACGTGCAGGCGCTCGGCAGCCAGCAGGACCAGAACTTCCGCGTCTTCGCGCGCGGCTCGAGCGATCCCCTGGGCGTCCTCAAGCTCAGCAACCCGGTGTTCAGCGAGGCCGAGATCGACATGCAGGATGCCGCCGCGGCCCGCGTGGCCGAGCGGAGTCCGCACGTGCGCATCCCGCGCATCGTCGAGGGCCCGCGCGGCGCGATGTCGGCGTGGTGGGAGTCGAGCCAGGGGCGCATCCACGCGCGCGTGATCGAGAACATCGCCGGTCGCACCCTGATGGGGTCGGGCTACCTCTCCCCCGCCGTGGTAGAGGGCCTCGGCGCGCTGGCGGGCGCGGTGAGCTCGTCGCTCGCCGACTTCACGCACCCCGCGAGCGGGCGCGTGCTGCAGTGGGATCTGCGCCACGCCGAGCGCGTGATCGACACCCTCCTGCCCCTCGAACCGGATGCCGGGGTGCGCGGAGTGGTCGAGAGCGCGGCGCGCGCAGCGCTGGTCGTGCTGGCTCCGGTGGCCGAGCGCCTGCCGCGCCAGGCCGGGCACTTCGACGTCACGGACGACAACGTGCTGCGCGCCCCCGGGGCGACGGTGCCCGACGCGGTCATCGACTTCGGCGACGTCTGCCACTCGTGGCGCGTCGGCGAGATCGCGGTGACGGTGTCGTCGGTGCTGCACCACGACGGCGCGACGCCCGAGAGCGCCTTCCCCGCGATCCGCGCCTTCGACCGCCTCCGCGATCTCACCGACGACGAGCTCACGGCCCTGTGGCCGCTGGTGATCCTGCGCGGCGCGGTGCTGGTGCTCAGCGGTCGGGCCCAGGTGCGACTCGACGCCTCGAACGACTACGCCTCCGTCGCGCTCGAGCGCGAGATGCGCATCCTCGAGCAGGCGGCATCCGTCCCCATCCCGGTGATCACGGCCGCGACCCGGACGGCCCTCGGTCGCCCCTCTCGCGAGCCCCGCCCCTGGACGCGCGGCGCACTGCTGCCGGTCGCCGCCCCGCGCCGGGAGCTCGACGCCTCGACCGAGTCGCCGCTGAACGACGCGGGCGCCTGGCTCCAGGCCTCGACCCTCGACACCGCCGCCTCGCGGTGCCTCGACGCGGGCGCCGCGATGGTCACCGTGCCCGCCTGGCGGGCGCAGCTGACCGGCACGGTCGACCCCCTCCCGTCCTCCACCGCGACCGTCCCCACCGGCGTCACGGTCTGGCTCGCCGAGCCCACCCCGCTCGCCCCCGGTGACATCCGCGTCGACGGCGACACGCTGACCTGGAGCTCGGGTGAGGAGACGGTGATCGTCTCGGGGGTCCCCGCCGGCTCGGCATCCGGGATGCTTCCCGCTCGCACGCGGCTGGTGGTGCGGCGTGGGCGGGACGCCGCGGTGCCGCCCCCGCGCGTCTCGCCCACCCTCGCCCGCGCGTGGCGCGAGGTGGCCGGCGACCCGGGTGCGGCGATCGGCGTCCCCGCCGCACCGCCCGTCGCCGACGACGTGCTCGCGCGTCGACACGGGGTGCTCGCCGAGGTGCAGGAGCACTACTACACCGTTCCCCCGCGCATCGAGCGCGGGTGGCGCGAGTACCTCGTCGATGTGGACGGACGCGTGTACCTCGACATGGTGAACAACGTCGCCTCGATCGGGCACGCGCACCCGCGCGTCGTCGAGGCGGGATCGCGGCAGATGCACCTGCTCAACACGAACTCGCGCTTCCACTACCGCGCGATCGCCGATTTCGCCGATCGGATCGCGGCGACCCTGCCCGACGGCTTCGACACGGTCTTCTTCGTCAACTCCGGCTCCGAAGCGACCGACCTCGCGATCCGCCTCGCGATGGCGGCGACCGGGCGCCCCGACATCGTCGCGATGCGCGAGGCGTACCACGGCTGGACCTACGCCAGCGATGCGGTGTCGACCTCGATCGCCGACAACCCCTTCGCCCTCGAGACCCGTCCCGACTGGGTGCACACGGTGGATGCCGCGAACTCCTACCGCGGCCGTCACCGCGGCGCCGACGCCGCCCGATACGCACCCGAGGCCGTCGCGGTGATCGACGAGCTCGCGGCATCCGGTCGCGCACCTGCGGGCATGATCGCCGAGACCTACTTCGGCAACGCCGGGGGCGTGGCCCTGCCCGAGGGGTACCTGCGCGAGGTCTACGCCGCGATCCGCCGGCACGGCGGGCTCGCGATCGCCGACGAGGTGCAGGTCGGATACGGGCGGCTCGGCGAGTGGTTCTGGGGCTTCGAGCAGCAGGATGCCGTGCCCGACATCGTGGCGGTCGCCAAGTCCATGGGCGGCGGGCACCCGCTCGGCGCGGTCATCACCCGCCGAGAGGTGGCCGACCTCTACCGCACGCAGGGCTACTTCTTCTCCTCGACGGGCGGCTCGCCCGTGTCGTCGGCGATCGGCATGGCCGTGCTCGATGTGATCGAGCGGGAGGGGCTGCAGGAGAACGCGCGGACCGTCGGCGCGCACCTGAAGGGCCGCCTGGAGGAGCTCGCGCTCCGGCACGACCTCGTCGGCGCCGGGCACGGCGCGGGGCTGTATCTGGGCGTGGAGTTCGTGCGCGACCGCGAGACCCTCGAGCCCGCCACCGCCGAGACCGCCGCGATCTGCGACCGTCTGCTCGAGCTCGGCGTGATCATGCAGCCCACCGGCGACTTCCAGAACGTGCTGAAGATCAAACCGCCCCTGGTGATCACGCGCGACGCGGTCGACGTGTTCGTCGACGCGTTGGACCGCGTGCTCACCACGGGCTTCTGAACGCCCTCCCCCGCCTGACCCGCCCCCACCGACCCGCCCACCCGAGGAGCCCGACATGTGGCGCATGCCCATCGAATCCGCCGCGCACGAACGCACGTGGATGGCCTTCCCCCGCGAGGGCATCACCCTCGGCGAGGGTGCCGAGACCCGCGAAGAGGGCTACCGCGCGTGGACCGACGTCGCGCACGCCGTCGCGGAGTTCGAGCCCGTGACCATGGTCGTCGACCCGACCGAGATCGCGCGCGCCCGACGCATGCTCGACTCGTCGATCGAGATCGTGGAGGCCCCCCTCGACGAGTTCTGGATGCGCGACGTCGGACCGAGCTTCGTCGTCGACCCCGACCGCCCGGGTGCGCTCGGGGCCGTGGACTGGATCTTCAACGGCTGGGGCGCGCCCGACTGGGCGGAGTGGCAGAAGTCGGCCGGCATAGCCCGCGTGGTCGCCGAGCACGCGGGCGCCGAACGCATCGACTCCCTCCTCGTGGCCGAGGGCGGGGGCCTGCACGTCGACGGCGCGGGCACCGTGCTGCTCACCGAGACGGTGCAGCTCGACCCGCGCCGCAACCCCTTCGCCGATCGCGCGCGCGTCGAGGCCGAGATGACCCGCACGATCGGTGCGACCGACGCCGTCTGGCTCTCGCGCGGTCTCACCCGCGACTACGACGACCTCGGCACCAACGGCCACGTCGACATCGTGGCCACCTTCGCCGCCCCCGACCACGTGCTCGTGCACGAGCAGACGGATGCCGCCCATCCCGATCACGAGGTGTCGCGGGTCGTACGCGGAGAGCTCGAGAACGCCTTCGCCGCCCTCGGCCGCTCCGTACGGATCACCGGCATCCCGGCCCCGACGACCCTGCGCGACGACCACGGTTGGGTGGACTGGAGCTACATCAACCACCTCGTCACCAACGACGGCGTCGTGCTGTGCGGCTTCGGCGACGGCACCGCCGACGCGCGCGCCCGCGAGATCGTCGCCGACGCCTACCCGGGCAGGCGCGTGGTCACGGTCGACGCGCGGCCGCTGTTCGACCGGGGTGGCGGCATCCACTGCATCACGCAGCAGCAGCCGACGCGGGGCTGAGGGCGACGCGCTCAGACGTGGGCGGTGACCGGGGTCTCGCGTGACGCCGGATCGGCCGTGCGGTACGCGAAGACGAGGCGGGCCGGGACGCGACCGGCCAGCACCTCGCCGACGCAGTGGTTCACGTCCGCCAGATCTCGGGTCTCGGTGATGACACGGGTGCGACCGAGCGCGTGGAGGGCGAACACGTCGGCGAGATCCTGGCGTGTTCCCACGATCGAGCCGATCACGCTGATGCCCTTGAGCACCGTGTCGAAGATCGGGATCGTCAGCTCACCGTCCGCGGGAAGCGACACGAGCACGAGTCGTCCGCCTCGGTTGAGCGCGTCGAACGCCTGGCGGAACACCGTCGGGGCGACCGCGAGCACGATCGCCGCGTCGGCCCCGCCCAGCCGCCGGATGGCTTCGACCGGATCGGTGCTCCGCGCGTCGACGACGTGGTCGGCGCCGAGTTCGGCGGCCATGCGCAGCTTCTCCTCCGTGACGTCGACGGCGATGACCCTCGCGCCGACCAGGCGGGCGTACTGCACGGCCAGGTGGCCGAGTCCGCCGACGCCGAAGACCGCGACGGTCTCCCCCGGGACGACCCGGGCGTTCTTCACCGCCGCGTAGGTGGTGACGCCCGCGAACGTCAGCGGCGCGGCGTCGACCGCCGTGACGCCGTCGGGCACCGGCACCGCGAAGCGCGCATCGGCGATCATGTACTCGGCATACGCCCCGTCGACGCCGTAGCCGTTGTTGTCCTGTTTCTCGCAGAGGTTCTCGCGCCCGTCGACGCAGTAACGGCAGTCTCCGCACGCGCGGCCGAGCCACGGCATCGCGACGCGCTGGCCCACCGTGCGACCGGTGACGCCGTCGCCGAGCTGCTCGACGATCCCGACGCCCTCGTGCCCGGGGACGAGCGGCAGAGCGGGCTTCACCGGCCAGTCGCCGTTCATCGCGTGGATGTCGGTGTGGCACAGTCCGCAGGTCTCGAGCCGCACCAGCACCTGCCCGGGCCCGGGCTGTGGGACGGCCCGTTCCTCGACGTTCACGAGCGAACCGAACCGTTCGACGACTGCTGCACGCATGATCTCTCCTTCGATCGTCCACTGGCTCGAGTCTTCGCCGGCGGTCGTGCGCACGACGGGTCGAAGGTCCCGTGGAGTTCGCTCCGTCGGCGGGACCATCGGAACGAGCCGATCCACGGCGCGAACGAAGGAGCGATCATGAACGGCGCAATCGCGGTCGGGGTCACCGACGCATCGGGGGCGCGCAGCGCCCTGCAGTGGGCGATCGAACGTGCGGTCGCACGACGGGAACGCTTGATGCTCGTCTGCGTCGTGGGCTCCGCGTGGGGCATCGGCGGGGAGGAGCCGCTGATCGAGGGCGCGATGCAGAAGACCCGGGCACTGCTCGAGGAGGCGGCCGCGCACGCCCGCGCGGAAGGGGCGGATGCCGAGGTCTCGATCGAGCGGGGAGACCCCGTGACGCGACTGATCGACGTCTCGGCGCGCGCCGACCTGCTCGTGCTGGGCAGCGACTTCGCGCGCGACGGGTCGCCGCTCCGTGGTGTCCGCGGGGTACGGATCGCCGCCGGTGCGCGGTGCCCCGTCGTCGTGGTCCCCGACACCGGCGCGCAGGACCGCACCGGTGTCGTGGTGGGGGTCGACGGCTCGGAGGTGTCGGAGAAGGCCGTGGCATTCGCCGCGGCGGAAGCGGACCGGGCGGGGGAGGCCCTGACCGCGGTCATGACCTGGTCGCCGGTCCCGGTGCCCTTCGAACTGGACGACTACCCGCAGGACTACCTCGATCGGATGCAGTCCCTCACGACGGAGGACCTGGCCATCTCCCTCGCGGGTCTTCGGCAGGACTACCCCGATCTGGCGGTGTCCTCCGTCGTCGAATCCGGCTACCCGGCGGCCGTCCTCCTGCGCGCGTCCCGCTCCGCGCGGCTGCCAGGGCGACAGCGGCGGTCCCGTCATCTCGAAGGGAAGCACCGGAGGGCGATACGCCATGGGCGTCATCAGCGGCATCTACATCGGCACGACTAACTGCACCGGTGACGCTGGTGGACGGCTTTGCAGCCCCCGCGTCATCTACGCACCACTGAACGAGTTCTTCAACGCAGGTTGGGGGCTGAACTACTACCCGTAAGAGCTCATTCGACGTGGACCTGCACAGTGAAGTCATCTGTCAGGTCCACGTCGGTCGCGAACTCGAAGACCTGTTCGTACAATTCGGCGCTGCAGATCTCAGCGGTACGGCGAATGAGCGTGATGTTGACGAGCCGGTCGTCGTCATTCGTATTGTCGAGAGTCGCCGACCAGTCACACCCAGCTGAGGCAGGCGCGGTTACGAAGATCGTGAACACGACCGGCTTCCGGCGGGGCTTGTGATCAATCGTCCTGGTCATCGGTCTCTCCTTTGAGATCGCTGGCCGCCAGATCTGCGCTGACGCGGCGGCCTCATCAAGCTGCCACAGACTTGGCCTCCCGACCATCAGCGAACCTGCTCCATTGCAGGCTGCTTGTTCGCGACAATAGACCGTTAACTTCGCGGAGTCCAGCGTCAAACCGGAAGAGAGAATCCCGAGTCGCCGACCCGACGCCACCGGCCATGGGACTCGCCGTGCACACCCCTCGTTGATCTAGGGGATCCTTGGTTCTCCCTTGATCAGAAGAGCCGACGACCCGTCCGCAAGACGCAGCAGGTCTGCCGCGAGCAAGTAGGTCCACACGACACAGGTCTCAGCCTCCGCCGTGGAAACGGAGTCGTGCACGCCCTTGCTTGCAAGCGCATCCAGCGATTTCAGACGGCCACCCAGGCTATCCAGCGTCCGCTGGACAACCTCGCCTTGGCCATGCTTTCCGAGCGTCTCGCGCACATACTGCACAAGACGGTTTCTGAACTGATCGTCTGACATCTTTCGAGGAACACCATCCGCGCCATTGATCGTCTCGTTCGTGGCCGGGTACAAGTGATCAGCGAGCGACTTGATCATCCGTCGACAGGAGGTGAGAGCGTGTGCGAGGTCTTCGCTCGACCCGTCGTACAAGCGATCCTGCGCTGCAACGAATTGAGCAAGGGCTGAGGGCGCATACTGCGCCAACGACGAGTTGACGTACTCCTGAGCTCGAACGAAGACGCCCGCCTGGGCCTGGCCAGATTCGAGTTCCATCTCCGTGGTGACGAGAAACTCGTGCAGCGTAGTGCGCACGCGTCCAACAATCGATTGAATGTGATCGATCAAGGGCAGCATCTTCGCCCGCCCACTGTCCGCCTCCCGCTGAGCGTAGTAAAGGTCGCTGCCGGAGAGTCCAGGCGGGACGACGTAGCTGTCGTACGCCGACTTAACCGTCTCAAGTTTCTCCTCAAGCTTCCCAATCGGGGTGGTATCGACCCCACCCCTTCCGTTCAGGTCAGCCGATCGATTCCTCTCGTACGTCTCGTAGGCACGCAGGGATTCTTGGCCACCCTCTTCGGCACCGAGCAGAGAATCGAGCTCAGAGCGGATACGAGTGATCGTCGGATCAGCCCGATCAACCCTCTTGTCGGCACCGACATCCATAACCTCGAACTGCAACCACAGCTGGTGGACGTAGTCCTTGCGCAGCGCAGCGATCCGGATTGCACGTCGCACGTGAGCGGCGATGCTGCTCTCCGGGGAGTCGAACTCCTCGAGCGCGATCGAGAGAAGTCGTCGAACTTGAGGAGACTCTGACATGGTGTCAGGTTACGACTGCAATGCCGAAGAGTCGCAACATTCTGCTGCCACCCGGCATCCGTTGCGAAGCCCGCGCCGACAGCGCGTTCGGGGCTCACGCATTCCATGTCCCGTCGCCCATCCGTTCGACCGTCCGATCGCTGGAAGATGGTGCCGCATCTATCCCCGTCTTTCTGCAGAGACAGGGGCAAGTTGGGAGCGGACTGATCCGGCTGCTGCCGGATCCATCTTCCCTACCCGAACTGCGCCCCAGCGCGCCTGACCTGAGGAGGGTCTGGACTCACGCAATTGGGCGCCCAAGACCAATCCGACGCACATCGATGTCGGAGGCCTGTTGTACCGTCGGTGGCCCAACTACCTGAAGGGGGTCACGATGGCTGACTACGACGTGCAATACGCCAAAGACAAGGGCGACTGGAGCGCCAAGCGAGCAGGTGCTTCGCAAGCGGCTGGTCGTTACGGCACCCAAGCTGAGGCACACGACGCCGCAGTAGGGTTCGCGAACCGCAGCGGCGGCGGTGAAGTCCGTGACCATCGTAAAGACAACAATGAGATCCGCAACACCGATACCGTGGGCAAGAAGGATCCGCATCCGCCCAAGGGTTGATCCGACTGGCTAGATAGGCCCGGCTTCTCTTTCGGAAGTCGGGCCTATCCGTTTAGCGAGCGAAAAGAAGCGCAAAAGAGTATCAGCAGTCTCCCGCCAACTGAACGCGTCCGCGACGCCGTGAAGAGCTACATCCAATTATCCGCGGACTTGCATTGCTGACATAGCGAAGACCGGCTGGCGGTGACAAGCCCGATCCTGCTGGGTAGAGCTGTTCGCTCTGAAGGCAAGTCAATCACGTTCATGTCGAGCGCTCTCATAGCCCGAACGACGGAGCCGAGCGATGATCCTTCCGCGCCCGATTCGAGCCGACGATAGGTGCGCACCGACATATCAGCTTCGAGCGCAACGTACTCTTGGGACCAGTTGCGCAACCTCCGAACACAGAAGAACTGGCGCGCAATTTCGTGCAATTCCGAATCAGTCGGCATCGGTGCATCTCCCGCCCCCCGGTGAGAAATCTTGCTTCCGCCGCAAAATTACTCGACTCGCGCTTGAACCGCTACCTCGCATACGCGATTCATTCAGTGTTCACTCATGTATCCCGCTGTTGCAGATTATTGCGAGCACATCAAGACCTCCTGCGCCCTGGCAACGCGGGCGCTCCGACGGTTCGCTCCTCACTGTGCTGCTTACATCCTGCAAGCAGCAGAGAGATGAGGATGAAATGACTTCGAATCAAGCTCCCGCACGTCGTTCCCGTCGCTTGATGGCCGCAGTGGCTGCCGCAGTCGTGACGTGTGCCGTAGGTGTGCTCGGTGCCGCCCCAGCACACGCGGGCGATGCGCGATGCACGGCTGACCGCCTTCAGATCGACTGCGGCGTCATCTATAACACGTCTGGCGTTAGCGTTCGGATCGCGACAAACTTCTCGCCTACGTACAGCTCTGATGTCGGAACCGTCTCGGGGGTGACCGCCACCCTCGGAGGGACCCAGAACTCGAACGTCTTCAAGGACTCATCCGGGCGCTACTACGACTGGGACGCCGTGTACATCCCGCCCAAGTCGTGTCTCTTCATGAAGGTGGGGCCAGGGTTCGGCTCGGACGTCGGGTACAACAACACGCGCACCTACGGCGTGTGGTACAAAGTCAACAACCTCGGCGCTCAAGTCCGCGGACTGCGCTCCTGCTAGGCGGTTGATGTTTACCACATATGAGGTGATGTCCCGTGCTCGAACGTCTAGCATGTCGAGCATGGGACATCTCCATAGCATTCGTCGCATTGTTTCTTTCGCATGTGCCCTCGCATTCTTCGGGGCGTCACTATGGCTGACGTGGGTTACGTCCTCCTACTGGGTAGCGTGCACCGGTGCCTCACGAAGCAATATGAATACGGCCTGCGCGGAAGCTATGTCGTCTTATAGCTACGCATCTCTTATCAACGTCTGGATTGCGTTAGCGGCAGTCGTGGTCGCACTCGTGGCCACGCGGGCGGTTGCCGTGGTTCCCACGGGCGGGGTCGCCATCGTTGCGATCCTGGCTGCGTGCCCGATGTTCGACGCGGGATTCTTCTGGATTGAGTGGGGAAGTGCCGACGGAACGCCGGGGCAGGGTTTATGGACGGCAATATTGTTCGCCGTTTCGGGCATGTGCCTTCTCTACGCGTCGGCATCCCAGAGCAATAAGACGACACGCGGCAAAGCCGACACTTCCATTGTCGAACCCAGTGCACGGTAATCTGCGCGACAGCACAGGAACACATAAGTGCAAGATCTCCAACGAGCCTGCCAAAAACTCCAACACTTCGAACAGAACGCTCTTGGCGCGAAAGTTCGCGGCATGCGGTCGGCGGATCACTCTCGTTCAGCAGCCTGAAGGACCTGCACTAGTCGCCTACGGTGCCGGACAGCACTTTCGGCCGAGAGCGTGATGTTCGACAAGCCCTCACCGAGATTGAGCGCTACCCATACCTCATCACGTGCGGTCGCGCTCGTAAACGTGACGACGACAAGCTCAGTTGCCGCTGCCATGCCGTCCGGGTCTCGGAACACCACCGGTACCACTGCCATCCGCTGGTGACAACGGTCAGCGGGCTCCATCTCCTGGCACTGCACCTGTTCGCACCAGGGTGGACAGGGGGTCACATCAACGTCGGAGTTGTCACTCATCACGGACTCATCTCGGGTCAGTCGTCTACTCGGTCCAGCGACAGACCGTACGGCGCGCCATGCCACGGGTGGAAGACGTTTGGCGACTCGGGTGCTTGAGCACCCCTGTCATCACTGGCACGAGGCAGGCCAAGACACCTCGCGCCTCGATGCACAAGTGATGCAAACTCCGCATCACTGGTCGAGGCGCAGTCCTGTCCTCGTGTGACCCCCGTTATGAACGTTCTCCTACAGAGAACACCCACCCCGAGTGAGCCAGAAAGAGTGATCGGACACTAGAAAAGCCCGGTCAATCGAGCAAAAATGCGATGGCTCTGAACGATAGAGCCAGCAACCTCGCCAATAAGCAAGCCGCCGCACCGAAGCGGGCGGTGCTCTATCTGCGCGTTTCGACGTCACGCCAGGCGACGAAGAACAATGAGGCTGAGGGGTACTCGATCCCGCAGCAACGCGAGTTCTGTACGGCGAAAGCACGAGACCTGGGCGCGGAGGTGGTCGAGGAGTTCGTCGATGCCGGAGCATCGGCGCGATCCGCCAACCGTCCCGCCTTGCAGCGAATGCTGGCCGCGTTGAACGACCCGGCATCGGACATCGACTACGTCATCGTGCACAAACTCGACCGACTCGCCCGAGATCGTACGGATGACGTCTCGATCGTGATGGCCATTAAGTCGGCAGGGGCGACGCTCGTCTCCGTGAGTGAACTCATCGACGAGACACCGAGCGGCAAACTGGTGCATGCCATCCTGTCCGGCTTTGCCGAGTACTACTCGTCGAACCTCTCGGCCGAATCGAAGAAGGGTATGGCCCAGAAGGCGAAAAGCGGTGGCACGCACGGCGTGGCACCGATCGGCTACCTCAACACGCTCGCTCGGATCGACGGGCGCGAGGTCAAGGGTGTGGCGCTTGACGATGAGCGAGCCACACACATCCGCTGGGCCTTCAAGACCTACGCCACCGGCGATTGGAGTGTCTCAACGCTTAGAGATGCCCTTGAAGAGCGAGGGCTACGCAGCCGCGTGACCCAGAAGTATCGCGGGACACCGCTGTCGGATGCGCAGGTGCACCGGTTCCTGAAGAACCCTTACTACATCGGGAAGATCGTCTACCAGGGCGTCATCCTTGACGGAGCGCACGACCCTCTCATCGATGAGAAGACGAGGTTCCATTGCCAGGACCTACTTGCAGGGCGACGTATCGCCGGCGATCGCTCGTGGAAGCTGAACCACCCACTTAAAGGGTCGCTTCGCTGTAAGCGCTGTGGTGGGCGCATGGGCTTTGGCAAGTCCCGCGGTAAGGGCGGGGTCTACGAGTACTTCTTCTGCCTTGGGCGTCACACTGGCCGCACGGACTGCGACCTGCCCTATATCGGTGTCGAGAAAGTCGAGTCTGCGGTTTTGCAGGAGTGGCATGCCAAGGGCTGGCTGACGACGGATGAGATCGCTCAGACCAGAGCGGCCGCGATTCAAGCCATCGACGAGTACCTCGAATCGAGCAAAGTATTGCTTGCACAGCAGGGGAAACGGCTCGAGCAACTTGAGCGAAAGAAGCAGAAGCTCATCGACGCCTACCTCGACGACGCGCTCTCAGCAGAGGATGTCAAAGAGCGACAACTCGCGGTGCAGCGCGAAATCTCAGATGCGGAGAACCTGCTTCGCTCGGCTGAAGATGACCGTCTCCTGCTGCTCGAGCGACTCGACACAGTGCTGTCCGCGCTTGAACATGCAGAGCGACTGTACGAAGCAGGGTCGGACGAGACCAAGCGGTCGCTGAACCAGGCCATTTTTGAGCCGTTCGAGGTAGACCTGGTCGACGAGGGCGGGGTGCCACTTGCTGAGGCCGCCTACGAGGCCACCTGCCAGGCAGAAGCGGCCCTGTCTGCGCCTGTGGCGGCGGTAGTGCAGTTTGCGGGCGCTGTCCGGCGAGAGGGGGCTTTCAGAGCCAACAACAGTGCACGGGGGCCACACAAGAAAACCCCCGGCAAGCTTGCGCTTACCGGGGGTTCCAACGTGACTCACTTGGCGGTGACGGTGGGATTTGAACCCACGGTAGGGGTGAACCTACACAACATTTCGAGTGTTGCACCTTCGGCCGCTCGGACACGTCACCGTCGAACAGCTTACGACAGATGCGCGGATGCCGCGAATCCGCCGCTCGGGAGCCGCCCGCCCGCCTTCGCCGCGTCCCGGGCTCCGGACATCTCGGGCGCCGCGCCACCGACCGCCCCTCCGCCGACCCCGCGCCCGGCGGATGGTCCGGAGTCCGGCACCGCGCGCGAGCGAGCGGCTCGGCGCGCCATCCCGTGTGCAGACGGCGCGCGGCATCCGTTCATCCACTGTCGAACCATGGCACTGGAAGCGTTCCCCCGCCGCTGCCAGGATCGAGCCATGAGCGTGATCGAGAACTCCAAACTGACGGTCGTGGGCGCGGGGAGCGTGGGGGCGAGCGTCGCGTACGCGGCACTCATCCGCGGGTCGGCACGGCACGTCGCGCTCTACGACATCGCCGCCGAGAAAGTGGAGGCGGAGGTGCTCGACCTCGCCCACGGCACGCAGTTCACCGGCTCGAGCGACATCGTCGGCGGCAGCGACGTGTCGGTCGCCGAGGGATCGCACGTCGTGGTCATCACGGCCGGCGCGAAGCAGAACCCCGGACAGACCCGCACCGAGCTGGCGGCCACCAACGCCGGCATCATGCGCGACATGATGCCGAAGCTGCTCGAGGTCGCCCCGAACGCCGTCTACGTGATCGTGACGAACCCGTGCGACGTCTTGACCGTGCTCGCGCAGGAGGCGACCGGCCTGCCGACCCGCAAGATCTTCGCCTCGGGCACGGTGCTCGACACCTCGCGACTGCGCTGGAAGATCGCGCAGCGCGCCGGTGTCGCCACCTCCAGCGTCCACGCCTGGATCGTCGGCGAGCACGGCGACACCGAGTTCCCGCTGTGGTCCACCGCCACGATCGGCTCCGTGCCCATCACGCAGTTCGAGCTGCCCGACGGCTCGCGCTTCGACGAAGCGGAGCTGGATGCCGTCGCCGCCGACGTGCGCGATGCCGCCTACAAGATCATCAAGGGCAAGGGCGCGACCAATTACGCCATCGGCCTGTCGAGCGCGCGCATCGTCGAGGCCCTCCTGCGCGACGAGCACGCGATCCTCCCCGTCAGCACCGTGCTGCAGGGCTTCCACGGCATCGACGGTGTCGCTTTGTCGGTCCCGTCGATCGTCAGCGCGAAGGGCGCCGTCCCCCTCGCGGGCACGCCGTTCTCGGAGGCCGAGCTGACCCTGCTCCGTCGCTCGGCCGATGCCCTGACGACGGTGACGAGGTCGCTGCAGGGCTGAGGCACCCGGCCCCGCCACGGCCACCGGGGCGCACCGGGCGCCGGTCCGCTCCGCCCGCGCCTCGTCGCTGTCGCGCTGCGTCGCCGTCATCCCCTCGCATAAACACGATTCGCGCCCGGAAACACGCTGTCACCGCGTTTCCGGGCGCAGATGGCGTTTATGCGAAGACGGTGGCGGACGGCGGATCACGGATGCCGAGCCCGGCGACGGCGATGTCGGAGCCCCCGCGTAGCCTGGGCGCATGGCATCCCGACGTCCCGCTGCAGCACCCGCCCCCTACCGGTGCACCGAGTGCGGATGGACCACGCTCAAGTGGGTGGGCCGCTGCGGCGAGTGCCAGTCGTGGGGCACGGTCGTCGAGGCCGCGGAGCAGACCGGCATCGTCCGCTCCATCGTGCCGGTGGCCCCCGGTGCGGCCCGCGCCGCGCGGCGCATCACCGAGATCGACACCCAAGACGCACCGCGGCGCACGAGCGGCGTCGGCGAGTTCGACCGCGTGCTCGGCGGCGGCATCGTGCCCGGCGCCGCCATCCTGCTGAGCGGCGAGCCCGGCGTCGGCAAGTCCACGCTGCTGCTCGAGGTCGCGGCCCAGAGCGCCCGGGCCGGGCGACGCGTGCTGTACGCCAGCGGCGAGGAGTCCGCGGCGCAGGTGCGCCTGCGCGCCGAGCGCACCGGCGCGCTCCACGACGAGCTGTTCCTGGCCGCCGAGACCGACCTCGCCACGATCCTCGGCCACATCGATCAGGTCGAGCCCGGTCTGTTGATCGTCGACTCGGTGCAGACGGTCTCGTCGGCGCACAGCGACGGCGCCGCCGGTCAGCCCGCGCAGGTGCGCGAGGTGGCCTCCGCCCTCATCCGCGTCGCGAAGGAGCGAGGGCTGCCGGTCATCCTCGTCGGTCACGTGACCAAAGACGGCTCGATCGCCGGACCACGCATCCTGGAACACCTCGTCGACGTCGTGTGCCACTTCGAGGGCGACCGGCAGACGTCGCTGCGTTTCGTCCGTGCGCTCAAGAACCGCTTCGGCCCCACAGACGAGGTCGGCTGTTTCGACATGACCGGCACGGGCATCGCCGAGGTCGCCGACCCGAGCGCCCTCTTCCTCGGCCATGGCGAACCCGAACCCGGCACCTGCGTCACGATCGCGATGGAGGGCCGGCGCGCGCTGCCCGTCGAGATCCAGGCCCTCGCGGTGCGCCAGACGGCCCCCAACCCGCGGCGCATCGTCAACGGCGTCGACTCCTCGCGCGTGGCGATGGTGCTGGCGGTGCTCGAAAGCCGCATGGGGCTGACGCTGTCCGACCGCGACGTCTACGTCTCCACGGTCGGTGGGGTGCGCCTGGTGGAGCCCGCGGCCGACCTCGCGATCGCGATCGCGGTGGCCAACGCGGTGAAGAACCGCAAGGTGTCGAAGCGCCTCGCCGCGATCGGCGAACTCACGCTCACGGGCGAGATCCGCAACGTCACGCAGGCCGCTCAGCGCGCCTCCGAGGCCAAGCGCCTCGGCTACCACACCGTGCTCGACGCCTCGTCGCGCAAGCTCGCGCAGGCGCTCAACGAGTTGCAGGTGCGCGGGATGCCGCGTAACGACGCCGAACCCGGCTTCTGACAGCGCCGCTCAGCGGCCGGGAGGAGCGGACCGGCGACGACGGTGCGGCGACGTCATCCCGAGGACTGCAGGGATGACAAGTCCGGCGGCGCACACGGCACCGGCGATCAGGTACTCCATGTCCCCGAGTCTTGCACGCGTTCCTCACCCACGCGAGTCCGCCGGTTCACCCGCCCGTCAGGCGCCCGTCAGGCGTCCGTCACGCGCCCGTCAGGCGTCGAGCGCGGTGATCAGATCGGCGGGCGAGGCCTGGATCGGGTGGGGCCCCGCGATGTCGATGAACACCGAGGTGATGGCATCCTGGTGCGCGCCCAGGAAAGCCCGCAGCCACTGCGGGGACTGCAACGCGACGTGCGGCGGGAGCGTTTCGGGCTTGTGTGCGGCGTCGCTGAACAGCAGGAGCGCGATCTGCCCCGTGTTCGGGTCGCGATAGGTCCACACCTCGCCGACGCTGAGCGGATCATCGGCGTCCCCCGGCGTCATCAACGGGACCACGGTGGGTCCGTGACGCAGCGCGAAAGCGATCGCCGCCATGTCCTGGGTCTGCAGCGCATCGGTGAGCGCGGTGTTCTTGAAGTCCATGTCGCTCTTCTTCCCCTTGCGCTTCCTGCCACCGGCCATCCTCCGAGCCTAATCGCGGCCCCGCGCGGACGCCCAGCGGAGGAGGTCCTGCGGCGCGAGGTCGCCGACAGGGAGGGACGGATGCCACGCGGCATCCGCCCCTCACCATGGTCACTGCAGCACGAACGATGCGGTGCCGGCTGACGGGATGCCGCCGATCGACACGCTCAGGTGATAGGTGGCACCGCTCCCCGGGGCGTACGGGCGCTCGCTCTCGCACGACCCCACCGACGATCGCGTGCGGTCCCACACGAGAGGCGCGGCGCTGGTGACGACCTGGCCCGCGGCCAGCGTCACCTCCATGTCGCTCGGTTCCGCCTGGCAGTCGGTCGAACGCCACCAGACGTCGGAGCCGCTCGTCACGGTGAACGACTGCGCGCTCGTGCCCACGTTCATCGTGCACGGGTTCGCCGAGGAGTTCGTCAAGCGGATGGAGAGCTGGGGGTTCTCCCCCTGGCCGTACTGTCCTTTGTCGGACAGTGCCTCGACCGTGATGTCGGCGGCGGTGCATTCCACCGGACCTGTGGGTCCGCTCGGTGTGGGCGCGGGCGACGCGGACGGCGCGGGCGGGGGCGTCGTGGCCGCGGCGGCGGGGGCGCTCTCGGCGGGAACGGGCGCGTCGAGGGCGGTCGGGGCGGAACGCCACGGCGGAGCCGCGACGAGCCACACGACGAGGCCGATCACCACGAGGGCCAGAAGCCCTGCAGCGAGACGACGTCGACGATAGACCGCCGGGGACCGCCTCCGCCTACGGGGGGCATCGGTCATTGTTCCAGGGTAGGCGTCCGGGCGGACGTCTCGATCCCGGCACGCTCAGAGGGGGCCCAGAGTCTGCTGCTCGAGGACGACCGCTCGGGGGCGCAGGCTCCGGGGTCCAGCGGCTCGGGGCCACCGGTGCGCATCTCCCGCGCGGGTCAGCCCGAATGCCTCAGAGCTGCTTGAGCATCCGGGTGTTGCCGAGGGTGTTCGGCTTCACGTGCGCCAGGTCGAGGAACTCGGCGACGCCCTCGTCGGGGCTCCGCACGAGCTGCGAATACACGTCGGGGTCGACGACCTGCTCGCCGATGGGGGCGAACCCGCGGCGCGTGAAGAAGTCGACCTCGAAGGTGAGGCAGAACAACCGGGCCACGCCCAGATCGCGGGCGCGCTGTTCGAGGTCTTCGACGATCGCGCGCCCCACGCCGTGGTGGAGCCAGTCGTCGTGGACGATGAGCGTGCGGATCTCGGCCAGATCGTCCCACATCACGTGAAGCGCGCCGCACCCGATGACCTCGCCGTCCACCTCGGCGACGACGAACTGCTGCACCGAGCCGTACAGCACGACGAGGTCCTTGCCGAGCAGGATGCGCTTCTGCACGAACGGCTCAAGCAGTTCGTGGATGCGTCGCACGTCGGCGGTTCCGGCGGAGCGGACGACGAACGGCGCGGAAGAGGTCATCGTCCCAGCGTACGCCGCAACGACGACGGGGCCCGGATGCCATGGCATCCGGGCCCCGTCGTTCGTCAGCGGATCAGCTTCCCGCGAGGGTGTCGGGAGTCGCGGCGATCTCGCCGGCCGTCCCCACCCCGAGCGCGACCTTCTCGCCGCGGGGGCTGGTCTCGAAGGAGAACTGCCCGTTCTCGACGCCGACCTTCACGTGGTCGCCCGACTCGAGCTCGCCGTGCAGGATCTTCTCGCTCAGGCGGTCTTCGACCTCCCGCTGCATGGCGCGACGCAGGGGACGCGCACCCAGGGTCGGGTCGAAACCGATCTCGATGAGCTTGTCCTTCGCGTCGTCCGACAGCTCCACCGTCATGTCGCGGTCGAGCAGACGGTCGGCCAGACGCTTGACGAACAGGCCGACGATCTGACGCAGCTCGGGCTTGCTCAGCTGCGGGAAGACGATGACGTCATCGACGCGGTTGAGGAACTCCGGCTTGAAGTGGCGCTTGAGCTCCTCGTCGACCTTGCCCTTCATCCGCTCGTAGGACGTCTGGGAGTTGCCCTCGACCTGGAAGCCCACCGGACCGCCGGCGATCGCCGACGAACCGAGGTTCGTCGTCATGATGATCACGGTGTTCTTGAAGTCGATGACACGACCCTGACCGTCGGTCAGGCGCCCCTCTTCGAGGATCTGCAGCAGCGAGTTGAAGATGTCGGGGTGGGCCTTCTCGATCTCGTCGAACAGCACGACCGAGAACGGCTTGCGGCGCACCTTCTCGGTGAGCTGGCCGCCCTCTTCGAATCCGACGAACCCGGGAGGGGCACCGAACAGACGCGAGACGGTGTGCTTCTCGCCGAACTCCGACATGTCGAGGGAGATGAGCGCGCCCTCGTCGTCGAAGAGGAACTCGGCGAGCGCCTTGGCGAGCTCGGTCTTTCCGACGCCCGTGGGGCCGGCGAAGATGAACGAGCCCGACGGACGCTTCGGGTCCTTGAGCCCCGCGCGCTGGCGACGGATCGTGCGCGAGAGGGCCGCGATCGCCTCTTCCTGGCCGATGACGCGCTGGTGCAGCGCCTTCTCCATGAACATGAGGCGGCTGGACTCTTCTTCGGTGAGCTTGAACACCGGGATGCCGGTCGCCTGGGCGAGCACCTCGGCGATCAGGCCCTCGTCGACGACGGCGTGCGAGGCGACGTCACCCGAGCGCCACTGCTTCTCGAGGCGCAGGCGCTCGGCGAGCAGCGACTTCTCCTCGTCGCGCAGCGATGCGGCCTTCTCGAAGTCCTGCTCCTCGGAGGCCTGCTCCTTCTGCTCGCGGACCTTGGCGATCTTCTCGTCGAACTCGCGCAGCTCCGGCGGCGACGACAGGATCGACAGGCGCAGGCGGGCGCCGGCCTCGTCGATCAGGTCGATGGCCTTGTCGGGCAGGAAGCGGTCGCTGATGTAGCGGTCGGCGAGGTTGGCCGCGGCCACGATCGCGCCGTCGGTGATCTGCACCTTGTGGTGCGCCTCGTAGCGGTCGCGCAGCCCCTTCAGGATGTTGATCGCGTGGGGCAGGCTCGGCTCGGCGACCTGGATCGGCTGGAAGCGGCGCTCGAGGGCGGCATCCTTCTCGAAGTGCTTGCGGTACTCGTCGAGCGTCGTGGCACCGATGGTCTGGAGCTCACCACGGGCGAGGAGGGGCTTGAGGATCGACGCGGCGTCGATCGCGCCCTCGGCGGCACCGGCACCCACGAGCGTGTGGATCTCGTCGATGAAGACGATGATGTCACCGCGCGTGCGGATCTCTTTGGTGACCTTCTTCAGGCGCTCCTCGAAGTCGCCGCGGTAGCGGGAACCGGCGATGAGCGAACCGAGGTCCAGCGAGTAGACCTGCTTGTCCTTGAGCGTCTCGGGGACGTCGCCCTTGACGATGGCCTGCGCGAGGCCCTCGACGACGGCCGTCTTTCCGACACCGGGCTCGCCGATGAGGACGGGGTTGTTCTTCGAGCGGCGCGAGAGGATCTGCATCACGCGCTCGATCTCTTTCTCGCGCCCGATCACGGGGTCGAGCTTGTTGTCGCGCGCGGCCTGGGTGAGGTTGCGGCCGAACTGGTCGAGGACGGCCGAACCGCCCTGCGCAGCACCCTGGCTCTGCTCGCCGGCGCCGGAGGCGACGCCCGCCGGCTCCTTGCCCTGGTAGCCCGAGAGGAGCTGGATGACCTGCTGGCGCACCTTGTTGAGGTCGGCACCGAGCTTGACGAGCACCTGGGCGGCGACTCCCTCGCCCTCGCGGATGAGGCCGAGCAGGATGTGCTCCGTGCCGATGTAGTTGTGGCCGAGCTGGAGCGCTTCGCGCAACGACAGCTCGAGGACCTTCTTCGCACGGGGCGTGAAGGGGATGTGGCCGGTGGGCTGCTGCTGCCCCTGGCCGATGATGTCCTGGACCTGCTCGCGGACGGCGTCCAGCGAGATGCCGAGCGACTCCAGAGCCTTGGCAGCGACGCCCTCACCCTCGTGGATGAGGCCCAGCAGGATGTGCTCGGTGCCGATGTAGTTGTGGTTCAGCATCTTCGCCTCTTCTTGGGCGAGCACCACCACACGACGAGCACGATCGGTGAATCTCTCGAACATCCTCAGTCCCTCCAAAAATGGGCTGACAGGCACGCCTCCGCGCGCCGTACATCGAGAGTAACCAGCGCCCGGATGCTAGGGCCCCGTGTTCGCCGTGGGCATACCGTCTCGGCATCCGGCGTTGCGAAACCCATCGATCGTCGATAACTTATCGATCAACGATAACAACGATCATCGATAAGGAGCGATCATGACATCCCCCCGGTCCACCTCGCACACCCTCTCCCGCGGCGACACCGCCAGCTTCCTGTTCTTCATCGTGGCCGGCATCGCCATCGCCGGCTGGGCGGTCGTCCGCAGCATCGCGAACATCGTCGCCGCGGCCGGCAACCGCGACGTCGCGGTACCGATCGAGTTCCTCGACACCGTCGCCCAGGCGCCCATCGGCCCGAACGGGGCGCCGGTGCCCGTCCAGCTCACCGAGGCGGTGGTCACCGCTCCGTCTCTGCCCGCCGCGTCGCTGTGGGCCCTCTTCCTCGCGGAGGGCCTGTTCGCCGCGTCGGTGGTCGCCGTGGTCGCGCTCCTGCTCGTGCTGTGCGCCGGCATCCTGCGCGGGCGCATCTTCAGCCGTCGCCACACCACCCTGGTCGCCGTGTCCGGCGTGGTCTCGCTCGTCGGCGCGACCGGCGTGCCGTTCTTCCACAACATGGTCGCCAACGGCGCCCTCGCCTGGCTCTCGGACCGCACGTACGAGCGCGGACTCACGCAGCAGATCGACCTCCCGGTCCTGATCGCCATCGGCTTCGTCGCCGGATTGGCCGGCACCGTCTTCGCCGTGGGCGACCGCCTGCAGCGCGACACCGAGGGCCTGGTATGACTCCCGCCGTCGCCGACGACGGCCCCACCGGCATCCACTGCCGACTCGACGAACTGCTCGAGGCGCGCGGCATGACCCTCACGCGTCTGAGCGAGCTCGTGGGGGTGTCGGTGGTGAACCTCTCGGTGTTGAAGAACGACCGCGCGCGCGCCATCCGCTACTCGACGCTCTCGGCGATCTGCCGCGCCCTCGAGTGCGAGCCCGGCGATCTGCTCGTCATGGCTCCCTGAGCCATCCCAGCCGTCGCGCGCCCCGACCGGTGCGCGACGATCCGGGTGCGTCCGCTCAGCGGCTACCGAGGACCGGGATGGGCGCGGGCGCATTCGCGGCACCGCCCGACAGCACCAGTGACACCTCGCCGTCGCCGGCCACGGAGCCCACGTCGGCGAGGGTCACGCGCGGCACGAAATCCATCGTGCAGACCTGGGCCGTCGGCGGGGTCGCGAACTGCACGGCGATGTCGGAGCCGCCCGCGGTCACGGCGTCCACGACGGGCGGGCAGCTCGAGCTGCCGTAGGTGACGATCGCGACGAGACTGTCGTCGACCCAGCCGGCGCTCGGCGCGAACTCCTCCCCCGTGACGGGCGCGGAGGACAGCCCCGCGAGGGTGGTCTCCCCCTCGAGCACCCCCGACACCGAGACGGTGAGTCGACCGGTGGGGTCGACGCCCGCGGGAAGGGGCACCAACGTCGCGCGCGGGGCCATGTCGCGCGTGCAATCCGTGCGCGCGGACTCGGCGAGGGCGACCGTGAGCGTCGCGCCCGAGACGGAGGCGTCGCCGTCGGCGACGGGCGGGCACGACGAGCTGCCCCACGTGACGACGGCCACCGCGCGGCCCGCGTCGACCCAGGCCGCGCCCACGTCGCTCGTGGGCGCCGGGGTCGCGGCATCCGGGTCGGCGGTCGCGGGGGCGGGCGACGACGAGGCGCCCGTGGCACAGCCGGTCAGGGCGCCGGCGACGACGAGGGCCGCGCCGAGCGCGGTGATGAGGGTCAGGCGACGACGGGACAAGGCGACCTCCGGGGCGGGTTGGCTTCCATCCTGCCGAAGGTTCCTGGATGCCGGCGGCCCGGGGCCGCAGCCCCTCACTGCAGCGCCGAGGTGAGGCGTGCCAGGTTGTCGAGGATGGTGGAGCGCAGGGGCTGGCGGCGCCACTCCTCGATGGTCAGCTGTCGGCTGAGCCGACGGTAGGTGTGTTCGACGGCGCGCATGTCGCGAACGAACTCCTCACCGCGGACGAGCAAGGACACCTCGAGGTTGAGACCGAAGGAGCGCATGTCCATGTTGCTGGAACCGATGACGGCGACCTCGTCGTCGATCGTGACGCTCTTGCTGTGCAGGATGAACGGCTTGCGGTACATCCAGATGACGACGCCGGCCCGCAGGAGCGCTTCGTAGTAGCTGCGCTGGGCGTGGTAGACCATCGCCTGGTCGCCCTCCTCGGAGACGAAGAGTTCGACGTGCACGCCGCGCTGACAGGCCGTGGTGATCGCGAGCAACAGCGCCTCGTCGGGCACGAAGTACGGGCTGACGATGATGATGCGCTCGCGAGCCGCGAAGAGCAGCCCGAGGAACAGCTTGAGGTTGTTCTGGAAGTCGAAGCCCGGGCCCGACGGGACGACCTGGCAGTCGAGGTCGCCCGGACCGGTGGTGACGCTGAACAGGTCGATCTCGTCGCGCAGCGTCTCATCGGTCTCGCTGTACCAGTCCGACAGGAACACGGCGTTGATGCTGGCGACCACCGGCCCCTCGACGCGCACCATGAGGTCGACCCAGTGGAGCCCGCGGCGGATGTTCCTGCGCAGGTTGTAGGAGGAGTCCGTGACGTTCTGCGACCCCATGTAGGCGACGTCGCCGTCGATCACCAGCAGCTTCCGGTGGTTGCGCAGGTCGGGGCGCTGGTAGCGGCCCCGCAACGGCTGTACGGGGAGCATGAGGTGCCAGTGCGCGCCCATGGCGTTGAGACGGCGGAGCGTCTGCTTGTAGAACGGCTTGCCCCGGTTCGCCCAGTGATCGAGCAGCACGCGCACGACCACTCCGCGCTCGGCGGCCTCTTCGAGCGCACGGAAGAAATTGTCCGTGGAGTCGTCGGACTGCAGGATGTAGAACTCGACGTGGACGTAGCGCTGGGCCTGCCGGATCGCCTCGGCCATGGCATCCAGGCTCTGCTGGTAATCGGAGATGAGGGTCGCCGCGTTGTCGCCCGCGATCGGCATGGCGCCGAGGTTGCGGTTGAGGCGGACGAGGGCACGGAACCAGTCGGGCGCGTTCGGGCGCAGCGTCCCGAAGTCGAGCGAGGCGCTGGTGTCGTGGATGTAGAGGTTGATCGCCGTCTGCTTGCGCCGGCGCTTGCGCGGAAGGCGCGGGTTGCCGATCAGCAGGAAGAGGAACACCCCGACGAAGGGGATGAAGTAGATCGCCAGCAGCCACGCCATCGCGGCTGTGGGACGACGGTTGCGCGGCACGATGATGATCGCCGCGATGCGGACCACGAGGTCGACGACGAACAGCGTGATGACGAGCCAGCTCGCGTCGAACGTGGCGATCACGGATCCTCCTGGGCGGGTTGTGCACCCAGCGTAGCGACGGCCGCCGACAGCGGCCGCAGGACCGTCAGTTGGCGGGCCCGTCGCCCGCGGGGGCCGCCGGCGGGAGTCCGCGCTTCGCGCGCTCCTGGGCCTCGATGCGGGCGTAGACCTTGCGCTCCGTGCGATCCATGCGGATGACGTTGCGGAGGATGAAGAAGAACACGACCGAGACGACGATCGTGGGCAGGATGGCCCACAGCATCGCGACCCAGGTGTTGTCCATCGCTCCAGGATACCCGCGCACCCCTCCTCCCCCGTCGACCACCTCGGAGGGTTCTCCACGATCGAGCTTTCGCGGGCCGCGCGATCGATGCGGCGCGCGGCACTCTCGTGGCATGACCCCCGCCGTCGCCAGAGTCTCCTCGCCCGCCTCGTTCCTCGCGCTCGTCCCCCACCTGTTGGAGTGCACCCCCCGTCGAAGCCTCGTCCTCGTTCCCTTCGCGAACGGTCGATCCCTCGGCGCGATGCGCGTCGACCTCCCCCCGGACGACCCGGCGACGCTCGAGAGCGTCGCCTCGACGGTGATCGGCATGGCCTGCAAGGTCACCGACACCGACGCCGTCGCGGCGATCGTCTACGCGGAGGACGCCCTCTCCGCAGGAACGACGCTCCCGCACCGGGCGCTCATCGACGCGCTCCTCTCCCGGGCCGGCATCTGCGGGCTCGCGGTGATCGACGCTCTCGTCGTCGGGGCCGACGGGTGGGACAGCTATCTCCTCCCGTCGGCGGACGGGCCGCGGCCGCCGACGGAGATCATCGTCGCCGAGCCGAGCGAGCCCGAGCTCTCGCTTGGCGCCGACCAGTTCTCGGCCGCCGCCCTTCCCGCCGTCGACCCCGCCGACGTGGCGACGGTCGCCCGCCTCCTGACCGACGTCGACGCGGCGCGGGGACGACCGCGCGATCGCAAGCGGCTCTCCCCCTCGCGCCGGGCCGAGGCCGACGAAGTCGCGCGGCTGCTCGGCGACCCGCCGGTGTTGTTCGAGAAGACGATCTCGGGGCCGAGCGTCGACGTGGGGTGGCCGCGGCTGGCAGCGGTGGCCTTCTGCCTCGAGCGCCCCGCGCTCCGCGACGTCGCCCTCATGCAGTGGGCTGCCGATCTGGCGACCGGAGACGCCGTGCTGCACGCGCAGACCGCGTTCAGCGCGGGCGAGCCCTTCCCCGCCGACCTCGCCCGGCCGATGTGGGGCGAGGGAGGTCGACCGGATGCCGATCGCCTGCGACGCGCCCTCGACCTCTGCCGATGCGTGGCGGCGACCGTCGCCCCCGATCGCCGGACCGGAGCCCTGTCCGCGTGCGCCTGGCTCGCGTGGGCGCAGGGGCGCTCGTCGCACGCGGCCGTCTACGCCGAAGCGGCGCTCGGGATCGATGACCAGCACGGGCTGAGCGCGATCATGATGAGCCTGCTCGACGCCGGCCGGCTACCGGAGTGGGTCTTCGAGCGGCCTACTTCACCAGGGGGAAGAGGATCGTCTCGCGGATCCCGAGGCCGGTGATCGCCATGAGCAGGCGGTCGATGCCCATTCCCATACCGCCCGTGGGCGGCATGCCGTGCTCGAGGGCGCGCAGGAACTCCTCGTCGATCGGCATGGCCTCGTCGTCGCCGCGGGCGGCGAGCTTGGCCTGCTCGACGAAGCGCTGCCGCTGGATGACGGGATCGACGAGCTCGGAGTACCCGGTGGCCAGCTCGAAGCCGCGCACGTACAGGTCCCACTTCTCCACGACCCCTGCGATCGACCGGTGCTCGCGCACGAGAGGGCTCGTGTCGACGGGGAAGTCCATGACGAACGTCGGGCGGGTGAGGCCGCCCTTGACGAAGTGCTCCCACAACTCCTCGACCCACTTGCCGTGGGTCTCGTGCGGCGGGGCCTCGACCCCGGCCTCGGCGCCCAGCGCGCGCAGCTCGTCGAGCGAGGTCTCGGGGGTGACGTCGTGACCGGCGGCCGCCGACAGCGACGCGTACATCGAAATCCGATCCCACTCGCCGCCCAGATCGTATTCGGTGCCGTCGGCCCACGTGACCGTCGTCGAGCCGGCCACCGCGACGGCCGCGTCCTGGATGAGGGTCTGCGTCAGGTCGGCGATGCCGTTGTAGTCGCTGTAGGCCTGATACGCCTCGAGCATCGCGAACTCGGGGCTGTGCGTGGAATCGGCACCCTCGTTGCGGAAGTTCCGATTGATCTCGTACACCCGGTCGATGCCCCCGACCACGGCCCGCTTGAGGAACAGCTCGGGGGCGATGCGCAGGTAGAGCTCGGTGTCGAAGGCGTTGGAGCGGGTGGTGAACGGACGCGCGCTCGCGCCGCCGTGCTGCACCTGCAGCATGGGGGTCTCCACCTCGACGAACGAACGCTCGGTGAAGGTGCGGCGCAGGCTGGCATTGACCTTGGCCCGCGCGAGCACCGTCTCACGGGCGCGGTCGCGAACGATCAGATCCAGGAAGCGGCTGCGCACGCGGCTCTCTTCGCTGAGCTCGGTGTGCAGGTTCGGCAGCGGGAGAACGGCCTTCGCAGCGATGCGCCATCCGGAGACCATGATCGACAGCTCACCGCGACGGCTGGAGATGACCTCGCCCGAAACGAACACGTGGTCGCCCAGGTCGACGAGTTCCTTCCACGCCTGCAGCGACTCCTCGCCCACGTTCGCGAGCGAGACCATGGCCTGGATCCGGCTGCCGTCACCGGCCTGCAGCGACGCGAAGCAGAGCTTGCCGGTGTTGCGGCTGAAGACCACACGACCCGCGACACCGATGGTCTCGCCCGTCTCCTCGCCCGCCTCGAGATCGCCGTAGCGGGCCCGCACCTCGGGGATGGTCGTGGTGATCGGCACCGACACCGGGTAGGCGCCGCCGGCTGCGTCGGTGCGCTCGGCGAGCAGACGCTCGCGCTTGGCCAGGCGGACCGCCTTCTGCTCGAAGACCTCGTCTTCGGTGGGTTCGGCGGCGTCGTTCGCGGGCGCGTCGGTCATCGTGGAGGCTCCTCGGGGTCTTCACCAGTGTATTCGCCGCGTCCGAGCGGCTTCGGCCTCCGCTCATGACCCGCCACGGTCCGAGGCGGCGCGCGGCAGCGGGCGGCGGGGCGCTCACGCGCGACCGAGCGCGTCCGCCCTTCGCAGCGGCACGGCGATCAGGGCAGCGAGATCTCCGCGTTGTCGATGAAACGGTGTCCGCCCACCGTCGCGGCGATGAGCGCGAGGGCCCGCCCCCGATGCCCGTCGTCGACGGGCAGGAAGGTCACCGGATCGACGACGCTGAGATACTCCAGCGCGATGCGCGGTTCACCCATCAGCGACGACTGCGCGGCCGCAATGCACGCGTCCACCCCGAGATCGGAGTTGGACGCCGCCGCCTCGAGCGCCCGCGGGAGCTTGGCGACGGCCCTCCGGTCGGCATCGTCGAGCAGGGCGATGCGGCTGGACACCGGGAGGCCGTCGTCGGTGCGCACCGTCGGGACGGTGTCGATCTCGACGCCGAAGTCGAGGTCGCGCACCATCCGGCGTACGAGGAAGATGCGCTGCAGGTCGCGCTCCCCGTACACGGCGACATCCGGCCCGACGAGGTGGAAGAGCTTCGCCTCGACGGTCAGGACGCCGTCGAAATAGAAGGGCCGCGTTCGTCCCTCGTACCTCAGCCCCACATCACCCGCCGAGACGCGCGTCGTCGCGGTGCCGGCCGGAAGGAATTCCGCAGCGGTGGGGGCGAAGACGACATCGACCCCGAGGTCCTCGAGCACGCGTTCGTCCGCCTCGGGAGAACGCGGGTACGCCGCGGTCTCTTCGGCCGTGCGGAAGCGCAGCGGGTTCACGAAGGTCGAGACCACGACGACATCGCCCCGTTCGCGCGCCCGGCGCACGAGGTCGACGTGACCGTCGTGCAGCGCGCCGAGCGTCGAGACCAGAGCCACGCGGGGGCCGCCGGCCTTGCGAGCCGCACCGCGGATCCCCCCGTCGGGGTTCTCGGCCCCGCGTATCCCGCCACCGCGGATCTCGTCGAGCCGGGTGCGCAGACCGTCGAGGGTGCGGATCATCCATCGATCGTATCGTCGGCGTCGACGGGACCGCGGCCCGCCCCTTCCACCAGAGCGAGGTCGATGCTGGAACGCACCAGCGCCGAGAGGTATCCCCCGGGGTTGCTCACGCCCACGCGGCTGAGCAGCTCCGATGACTGGCGCACGATCGAACGCGAGAACTCCGTCGCCGTCGCGATGGCCTCGGCGTACGTCGGCCGGTCGCTCTCCGCCACGACCACGGGTTCGCAACCGAGCTCCACGGCCAGCGCCTGCGCGATGGGCAGCACCGGAGCGGGTGCGGTCACCGCGGCGTACGCCTGCGAGAGCTGGCGGAGATCGATGGATGAGACACCGGTGAAGACGATCGCCGGATGGATGGCGAGGGGGATCGCTCCGCGCAACACCGCCGGGTCGAGCACACGCGCACCGTACGCGGCGTCGGTGTGCATCACGAGCTGGCCGGGTTGCCAGGCCCCGATCTCCGCGAGTCCGGCCACGAGCCCGGGTAACTGGTCGTGCGGAACCGCGATCACCACGAGCTCGCTGCGCCGCACGACCTCGTCCGCGGCGAGCTGCGGCACGCCCGGCAGGATCGCCTCGACGCGATCGTCGTCCGAGCCCGAGGTGATGCCGGTCAGCGCGTGTCCCGCACCGGCGAGGGCCGCAGCCACCACCGGACCGACCCGTCCCGCGCCGATGACGCCGACACCGAGGCGTCCGTCCCGTCCGCCGCTCATCCGGCCCACCGGTGGGTGCGGTCGCCCGCCGCCGCGGCCACGCCGGCCCGCGCCGTCGACTCGAAGAGCCCTAGCGCGTCGTCGCGGTCGATCGCGCCGACGGTGGTCTGCACCGTGCCCGCGATGACGTGGCCGGTGAGGGTGGCCGTGCGCAGAGCCCGCGCGAGCGGCCCCTGGCGCAGGCCGATGGACTGTAGTCGAGCAAGGGGAAGCACCGTCAGCGAGCGCCACGCCCAGCCCCGACGCAACAGCAGGGCGTCGGCGGTGAGCAGCGCGCCGTTACGCCGCCACGACAGCGGTCGCAGCCACCGCGCGCGCCGCGGGGTTGTCACGTAGGGGTCGTCGTCCACCGGACCCAGGATGCCGTCACGGAACACGAGTGTCCATTCGTCGCTCGACAAGCCCGGGGCGAGGATGCGCAACACCCGCTCGACGTCCGTGCGCGTCCCGATCGGCAGAACCGCGGCGAGCTGATCGGTGCTGGTGTCGGTGGAGGCGCGACCGGAGAGGCGGTTCACGGTGACGGACCACCAGCCGAACGGCCGCCACATCAGCGGTTGACGCACCTCGATCGCGTGCACGCGACCCGGGGGCACGATCTCCGACACCGTCGTGAACAGCCCGAACGTCACCCTCACACCGTCTGCGGTGGGGGCGATGGAGTACCGGAGTCCCCGCGCGACCGAGCGCACGTAGTACGCCCCGAAGGCGAGGAACATGGGCACGACCGTGAAGAGCAGCCACAGCGTCGACACCGAAGCGGCCACGACGATGCCGATCACGAAGGCGACGAGCACCAGAGTCGATCCGCTGAGGACGCGCGAGGCGATGAGACGACCGAGGGGGATGCGCACGATGCTCTCCGGCTCGGCGTCGGAGAGATCCTCCCCGTCCACGAGTCCCTGCAGACCCGATGCCACGGCGTCGGCAGCCTGGTGGGTCAGTGGAACGCGGCCGTCCGGGCCCGCCTGCGCCTCGGCCAGTCGGCGCCCCGACGCGAGACGCAGGATGTCTCCGCGGATGGCCTCGGCATCCTTCGCCGACAGGTACTCGAGCTTGACGTTCGCATCGAGGCCGGCACCCACCACCTCGAGCTTGGCGAGGCCCAACAGGCGCGCCACCATGGGGCGCGTCAGGTTGACGCCCTGCACCCGATCCAGCGGAGCGCGGCGGTGGGTGCGGAAGAGCACTCCCGAGCGCACCTCGACATCGTCGTCGCCGATGCGGAGCGTGTGGAACCGCCACGACAGCCGGAACAGCCCCAACAGCACGAGGAGCACGACGAGGGCGACACCGGCCGCGATGAGCAGGAGGTTGTTGGCGAACAGGAAGTCGACGGGATCCGGCGGCAGCTCCCCCGGGGGCAGCTCCGTGAACACCGGGAAGAACAGCTCGAGCAGGCGCTCGCGGAGGTTGGCGACGATCAACCCGATGATGACCAGCAGCGAGAGCCCGCCGCGCAGCAGCGGCGTGAGCGGGTGCAGGCGGTGCCATTCGCCGTCGCTGTACGGCGAGCGCAAGACGGCCCGGGCGGCCGGCCGGGCCGCCGCTCCACCGGCCGGATCGGCGTCCGGTGCCACCGCGTCGCTCATAGACCCGTCCGGCGGGTCTCGGCGACCGCGACGAGGGTGTCGCGCAGACGCTCGGCCCCCTCCTGCGTGAGACCCGGGATGGTGACGCCCGTGGAGGCTGCGGCGGTGACGAGCTTGAGCTGCGCGATGCCGAAGCCGCGGTCGAGGGGGCCGTGCGTGATGTCGACGAGTTGCATCCGTCCATACGGAACCGCGACGACGCGCTGCCAGAGGATGCCACGACGGAAGACGAGATCGTCATGGCGCAGTTGATAGCCGAACGACCGCGCCTGGCGGGGCGTGATGACCAGACCGATCGCGGTCACGAGGAGGATGACCCCGGCGGGGATCCACTGCCACGCGACACCGGTGAGCATCTGCGCCACGAGGGCGGCGGCGAGGACGAGGAGGAACACCGCGCCCTGGGAGATGAGCTGCACGCGGACGTAGGCCCGCGCCAGCTGGTGCCACGTCCCGTCCCCGAGCGGGAGGCGACCGGATGAGCGCGGTTCGAGGATGCGAGAGAACGTCGCCTCGTCGCGCGGGGCGTCGATGCCGTGCGGCTCGGTCTCGGGGAGGGCGAGATCGAGGCCTTCCGAGCCGGTGACTGCACCGACGGAGGTCGTGTCGGTCGATCCCCCCACCCCGGGCACCGCGCCACCCGACACGGCGTCACCGGGCACCGCGCCACCGGGCACCGCGCCACCCGACACGGCATCACCGGGCACCGCGCCACCCGACACCGCGTCACCCGACCCCGCGCGACCGGGCACCGCTTCAGCGGATCCCGCGTCATCGCGCGCCGCCCGGCCCGCGGGATCCGCTCGCCGCGCGTCGGAACGCAAGGGCGCGGATCCGGCGAGAGGAGGTTCAGATCCCGACGGGTCCTGCGGGGGTGTCTCCGGGGGTGTCGTCATCGTCGTCCTTCCGGATGGTGCACAACTGCTCGGCCACGAGACCCGCGACGACGAGGACGACTCCGCACACGACCGTCGCGATGATCGATCCCATCGAGCCTAGCGAGGGCGTCGCGGGGCGGCTGAACAAGAATGCGAGAAGTCCGACACCGAAACCGGTGGCGGCGGCGCCCAGCAGCGACGACGCCTTCGCCAGCATCGCGATGCGCAGGGCGCGGAACGGGTCGATCCGCCGCACGCTGCGCCCGCGCGTGGCCCGGTGCACGGGCACCGCGAGCACGACGATGACGACACC
Organism: Microbacterium sp.; assembly: GCF_046295495.1. Taxonomy (GTDB): domain Bacteria; phylum Actinomycetota; class Actinomycetes; order Actinomycetales; family Microbacteriaceae; genus Microbacterium. The sequence continues at coordinate 45,583 of NZ_JBKBNC010000004.1, read as the reverse complement.
GAGGAGGGCCAGGATCGTCGGCAGGCTCGCCGCAGGCGCGAAGGTCGAACGTCCCGTGGCCGTGAGCATCGTGTCGAGGACGAACCCGACGACGCCGCCCACGATGAGGGCGATCACGAGGATGCCGGCGGTCGTGCGCTTCATCGGGAGCCTCCCCGGAGCGCGGCGAGCAGGGCGTCGACGCGTCCGCGACCGGGGATCTCGGCATCCGGGTCCACGTCCAGCCACGGAGCCAGCACGAACTCGCGCTCGTGGGCGCGCGGGTGCGGGACGACGAGGTCGTCGCGCTCGACGGTCTCGTCGCCGTACGCGATGAGGTCGAGGTCGAGGGTGCGATCGCCCCAGCGCTCCCGCCGCACGCGGCCGTGCCGCGCCTCGATGCGGTGCAGGGCGGCGAGCAGCTCCCTCGGCGCCAGTCGTGTGCGCAGCACGGCGACGGCGTTGAGATAACGGGGCGCGTCGTCGTCCTCACCCCGCAGGGTGACGGCGATCGTCTCGATCGGCGTGGACACCCGCACGTCGGAGCTGAGCGGCAGGTCGCGCAGCTCATCGACGGCCGCGGCGAGGGTCTCCGCCCGCTCGCCCAGGTTGGCGCCGAGGGCGACGACCGCCTCGACCGCCCTCGACCGCGGCGCCTCGCCGATGCCGTGGGCCAGCCGCACGCTCATGATCGTCCTCGCGTGATCGTGACCGCGACGTCGCCGAAGGGCACGGGGATGGGGGCCGAGGGCTTGTGCACCGTCACGGTGACCGCCTCGACGCGCTCATCGGTGAGCACGTCGTCGGCGATCCGCGACGCGAGCTTCTCGAGCAGGTCGACCGGCTCCCCCGATACGACCGCGGCGATGCGTTCGGCGAGCTCGCCATAGTGCACCGTGTCCCGCACGTCGTCGGTCTCGGCCGCGCGGGCGAGCGGCAGGACCACGGTCGCGTCGACGACGAACTCCTGTCCGTCGCGCTTCTCATCGGGATACACGCCGTGGTACCCGAACGCGCGCACCCCCGTCAGGGTGATGTGGTCGACGGCATCCATCAGGCCTCCCAAGCGCGGGCGACGGCGAGCGCGTCGCGGGTGGTCGATACATCGTGCACGCGCACGGCCCACGCGCCGGCACCGGCGGCGAGCACACTCGTCACGGCGGTCGCCAGATCGCGGCGGGCGAGGTCGGCGTCGTCTCCGAGCAGCTCGGCGAGGAACCGTTTGCGACTGGTCCCCAGGAGCACGCGATCCCCGCGGGCGACGAGCGCGGGCAAGCTGCGCAGCGTCTGCCAGTTCTGCTCGCCGCGCTTGCCGAAGCCGATTCCGGGGTCGACCACGATGCGCGAGCGCTCGATCCCCGCGGCCACGGCCGCGCGCACCCGCTCGTCGAGCTCACCGGCGACGTCGCGGCCGACCTCGACGTAGTCCGCCCGGGCGTACATCTCCGCCGACGGCCCACGCCAGTGACCGAGGGCGATCTCCGCGCCGGTCTCGGCGACGGCGGCGAGCATGTCGGGGTCGGCGAGCCCGCCCGAGACGTCGTTGACCAGGCGCGCACCGGCGCGGACGGCGGCCACCGCCGTCGAGGCGTTCATGGTGTCGATGCTCACGACCGCCCCCTCGGATGCCAGGGCCTCCACGACCGGCAGAACCCGCTGCTGCTCCACCCGGGGTGCGACCCGCTGCGCGCCGGGGCGCGTGGACTCCCCGCCCACGTCGAGCAGGTCGGCGCCCTCGGCGCGGAGGGAGCGGGCGTGAGCGATCGCCACGTCGGGGTCGAGGTAGCGCCCGCCGTCGCTGAAGGAGTCGGGGGTGACGTTGACGATCCCCATGATGAGGGTCACGCGCGCGCCCCGATCAGGGCCACGAGTTCCGCGCGGGCGACCGGGTCGGTGTACACGCCGCGGGCGGCGATCGTCACGGTCGAGGCATCGAGCTGGCGGCCGCCGCGCATCGTGACGCACTCGTGCGTGGCATCCAGCACCACGAGCACCCCCCGCGCGTCGAGGGCGGAGGCGATCTCGTCGGCGACCTGCTCGCCGAGCCGCTCCTGCACCTGAGGACGGGCGGCGAGGATGTCGATGACCCGCGGCAGAGCGCCGAGACCCACGACCTCCTCGCCGGGCAGGTAGGCGACGTGCGCCCGGCCGTGGAAGGGGAGCAGGTGATGCTCGCACATCGAGCGGAACGCGATGTCGCGGAGCATGACCGCTCCGGAGGGGAGGGTGTCGGGCGCGGGCCCGCGCGACACCGAGATGGTGTGCTGCAGGGGGGCGCCGGCATCCTGGTTCACGCCCGAGAAGAACTCGGCCCAGGAGTCGGCGACGCGCGCGGGGGTCTGGCGGAGCCCGGGGCGATCGGGGTCTTCCCCGATCGCCTCCAGGAGCTCGCGCACGAGCGCCGCGACGCGTTCTCGATCGACGGCCACGGCGCCTCAGGCCGTGGCCGGGCGCGTCTGTCCGCTGGGCCGGGGCTGCGCCTGCGCCGAGGTCTGAGCCTCCGCCTCGGTGGAGGCCGCGATCCCGGCCGGGGCCTGACGACGGGGCACCGCGACGGGCGGCTGGTTCGAGACGGGACGATCGCCCGACGACAGCCACTGCGGGCGCGGGGTCAGACGCTTGACGTCGGTGAAGATCTCGGCGAGCTCGTTGTGATCGAGCGTCTCCTTCTCGAGCAGCGCCAGCGCGAGACGGTCGAGCACCTCGCGGTTGTCGTTGATGACCTGGTACGCCTCGTTGTGCGCCTGCTCGATGAGCGCACGCACCTGGGCGTCGACACGCTCGGCGATGCGCTCGGAGAAGTCGCGACCGTGGCCCATGTCGCGACCCATGAACACCTCGCCCGAGGAGGAGCCGAGCTTGACCGGGCCCACCTCGTTCGTCATGCCGTACTCGGTGACCATCTTGCGGGCGATGCTGGTGGCCTTCTCGATGTCGTTCGAGGCGCCCGTGGTGGGGTCGTGGAACACGATCTCCTCCGCGACGCGGCCGCCCATGGCGTAGGTGAGCTGGTCCTGCAGCTCGTTGCGGGTGACGGAGTACTTGTCGTCGAGGGGCAGCACCATCGTGTATCCGAGCGCCTTGCCACGGGGAAGGATCGTGACCTTCGTGACGGGGTCGGTGTGGTTCATCGCCGCTGCCGCGAGGGCGTGACCACCCTCGTGATACGCGGTGATGAGCTTCTCTTTGTCTTTCATCACGCGCGTGCGCCGCTGCGGACCGGCGATCACGCGGTCGATCGCCTCGTCGAGCGCACGGTTGTCGATGAGCTGCGCGTTCGAGCGGGCGGTCAGCAGGGCCGCCTCGTTCAGCACGTTCGCGAGGTCGGCGCCCGTGAAGCCGGGCGTCTTGCGGGCGACCACCTCGAGGTCGACGGAGTCCGACAGCGGCTTGCCGCGGCCGTGCACCTCGAGGATGCGCTGGCGGCCCTTGAGGTCGGGGGCGTCGACGCCGATCTGGCGGTCGAAGCGGCCCGGGCGCAGCAGTGCGGGGTCGAGGATGTCGGGGCGGTTCGTCGCCGCGATCACGATGACGTTGACCTTGGGGTCGAAGCCGTCCATCTCGACGAGCATCTGGTTCAGCGTCTGCTCGCGCTCGTCGTGACCGCCGCCCATGCCGGCGCCGCGGTGGCGGCCGACGGCGTCGATCTCGTCGATGAAGATGATCGCGGGAGAGCTCTCCTTCGCCTGGTTGAACAGGTCGCGCACGCGGCTGGCGCCGACACCGACGAACATCTCGACGAAGTCCGAGCCCGAGATGGAGTAGAACGGCACGCCGGCCTCTCCCGCGACGGCGCGGGCGAGAAGCGTCTTACCGGTTCCGGGAGGGCCGTACAACAGCACGCCCTTGGGGATGCGCGCGCCGACCTCCTCGAATTTCTTCGGGTCCTTCAGGAATTCCTTGATCTCGTCGAGTTCCTCGATCGCCTCGTCGCTTCCCGCGACGTCTTGGAAGGTGACGGTGGGCGTCTCCTTCGTCACGAGCTTCGCGCGGGACTTGCCGAACTGCATCACCTTGCTGCCGCCACCCTGGGCGCTGGACAGGAGCCACCAGAAGAGGAGACCGAGGAGCACGAGGGGAAGCAGGAGGCCGAGCAGACCGTCGAACCAGCTGGGCTTGGGCACGACGTCGTTGAAGCCGTCGGACGGGGCGGCGGCGTCGATCGCGCTGGCGACCTCGTCGGCGCGGGCCTGGCCGTAGTAGAACTGCACGTTGTTCGCGCCCTCGAAGGGCTGCGAGAGCGTGAGATCGACGCGCTGGTCGGGATCGTTGGTCGTCGCCGAGGTGACGGTCCCGCCCTTCAGCAGCTCCAGGCCCTCCTGCGTCGACACCTGGCGGGCGCCGCTGAGGTTGGAGATGAGGGAGAAACCGATGACCAGAAGCAGACCGACCAGCAGAACGTAGACGATCGGATTGCGCGTGATCTTCTTGAAATTCATGGTGGGCGAGCCCAGCCCTTTCGTGATCCTCCGCCGAAACGCGGTCGCAACAGGCTAACGCCCGCGGACTATGCCGGGCCTGTGCGTTCGTCGTGGGCGTACACGGCACCGCGCCGCCGCGAGAGGAGCGACGGGCGGCCGCCGGGCTGCGCGGTCAGGAGTAGACGTGCGGTGCGAGCACGGCGACGTCGCGCAGGTTGCGATAGCGCTCGGCGTAGTCGAGGCCGTAACCGATGACGAAGTCGTTGGGGATGTCGAACCCCACGTACCGGCAGTCGACCTCGACCTTCATGGCATCCGGCTTGCGCAGCAGCGCGAGCACCTCGACCGACTCGGCTCCGCGCGAGGCGAAGTTCTCGAGCAGCCAGCTCAGGGTGAGGCCGGAGTCGATGATGTCCTCGACGATCAGCACGTGCTTGCCGGTGATGTCGGTGTCGAGATCCTTCCGGATCTGCACCACACCGCTCGAGCGCGTGCTGGCACCGTACGACGACACCGCCATCCAGTCCATCGAGACGTGCATGGGCAGGTGCCGGGCGAAGTCGGCCATGACCATGACCGCGCCCTTCAGCACGCCCACGAGAACGACGTCGCGCCCCTCGTAGTCGGCCGCGACGAGCTCGGCCAGTTCGGCGAGCTTGCCGTGGATCTGCTCCTCGGTGAGGAGGACTTCGCTGATGTCGTCGGAGATGTCGGCCGCGCGCATTCGGAAAGTCTACGTCGGGTGGTTCAAGATGCCGTCCGCGCGACGATCTCGATCCGCGCCCCGACGCGACGCGCCACGCACGCCGGCAAATCGATGGGGCCCTGGCCGCGCCAGTCGACGGCGAGGCGGGCGACCTCGAGGGTCTGCGCACGCGTCAACGAGACGCCGAACTCGCTCTCGACGACGAAGCGCACGATGCGATTGCGCAGCGCCGCGGGGTTGGCCGCGAGAGCGGCGACCGAGATCGAGATCCCCGCCTCGGCGTGCTCGACGATGTCTTCGATCGTCTCGTCGATCATGTCCTGGAAGGCCGCCGCGTCCTCGCGCAGCTGCTCCGCCGTGCGGGCCAGTGCCTCGGCGACGCCCGGACCGAGCTCGGCTTCCAGCACGGGCAGCACGGACTCGCGCACGCGCACCCGTGCGTACGCGGGGTCGGAGTTGTGCGGGTCCACCCACGGCTCGAGCCCCTCGGCCGCGCACGCGGCGATCGTCGTGCGTCGCCGCACGCCCAGGAGCGGCCGCGCCCACGTCGGCCCGGTGGCATCCCGGCGCTGCGCGGGCATGCCCGCCAGGCTCGTGCCGCCCGAGCCGCGGGCGAGGCCCAGCAGCACGGTCTCAGCCTGGTCGTCGAGCGTGTGCCCGAGCAGCACGGTGTCGGCGCCGATCTGCGCCGCCGCGCGGGCGAGACCCCGGTACCGCGCGGCGCGGGCCGCGGCCTCCGGGCCGTCGTCACCCGCCTCCACCTGCACCACGACCACTCGCGCGTCGAGGCCGAGGGAGCGCGCGGTCTCGGCGGCACGCGCCGCCACGGCATCCGACCCGGGCTGCAGGGCGTGATCGATCACCACGGCCTCGACCCGGATGCCGCGCCGCTGGCCCTCGAACGCCGTCGCCGCCGCGAGTGCCAGCGAGTCCGCGCCGCCCGACAGGGCGACCACCACAGCGCCCTCGGAGTGCTCGAGCATCGCGCGCACGGCGCGGCGCACCTCGGCGACAGCCGGATCGAGGCCGGGGCGGTGTTCCATCCCTCTACGGTATTGGTCCGACGACACGACGGTATTGGCCCGACGACACGACGCAGGAGTTCTTCTGTGCGCGATGCGCCCGGGTGCGGCATCCGGCGGGCCCCCGGCTCCGCTTCGGCGTGTCTCCTGCGTCGTGTCCAACCGGAGCGTCGCAGCCCGCCGGACCACCGCAGCCCGACGGCGCGTCTTCCCCCGCCGGACCATCACAGCCCGCCGTCGCGCCAGGGAAGGACGCGGCACGCGGCCCGACTAGGCTGGGCCGCGGAAATCCACAGATCTAAGGAGCACGAGTATGGGCGCGTACGACGCCGTCATCGAGATCCCCCGCGGCAGCCGCGTGAAGTACGAAGTCGACCACGGCACCGGCCGCGTCTACCTCGACCGCATCCTGTACACGGTGTTCGGTTACCCGGCCAACTACGGGTTCTTCGAGAACACCCTCGGCGAAGACGGCGACCCGCTCGACGTTCTCGTGCTGCTCGACCGCGACCTGCACCCCGGCATCCTCGCCAAGGTGCGCCCGGTCGGCGTGCTGAAGATGAGCGACGAGGCCGGCGGCGACGACAAGGTCGTGGCCGTGCTGGCGAAGGACCCGCGCTGGGACCACATCCAGGACGTCGACGACATCGACGAGTGGACCAAGAAGGAGATCTCCCACTTCTTCGAGCACTACAAAGACCTCGAGCCCAACAAGTGGGTCAAGGTCGACGAGTGGGCCGGCGCCGCCGAGGCCGAGCGTCTCGTGGGCGAGGCGTTCACGCGCTTCGACGACCACGACGCGCAGACCAAGACGCAGGGCTCGGGCGAGGCTCCCAACACGCTCTGATCCTCGGACACGAGAAAACCCCCGGTCGCTCGACCGGGGGTTTTCTCGTTCGCAGGGTCAGACCCAGACGCCGCGATCGCGCAGCCACGGCGCGGGGTTCGTTGTGCCGCCCCACGGCGGGTACACCTCGAAATGCAGGTGGCAGCCGAAGGAGTTGCCGGTCTGGCCGGTCGCGGCGATCTGCTCGCCCGCTCCGACGCGCTGCCCGTAAGAGACGTAGATCCCGCCGTTGACGATGTGGGCGTAGCCCGTGGCAGAGCCGTCGTCGTGCTGGATGCGGATGTAGTTGCCGTAACCGCCGTTGTAGCCGGCGTAGGTCACGCGGCCCGACGACGCGGCGTAGATCGGTGAGTAGCAGCCGGCACCGAAGTCGAGACCGAGGTGCCACGAGCTCGCGCAGTAGCTGCCGTTGCACTGGCTCGAGCGCGGGCCGTAGCCCGACGTCGTCCCCGCCGAGGACGGGCGCGCCCAGCCGGATCCGCCACCGCCGCCACCGCCGCTGCTGCTTCCGCCGCCGCCGCCGCCGCCACCGCCGCCGCCGCCGCTGTTGGCTGCGGCGTTCTCGCGGTCGCGGGCTTCCTGCTCGCGACGCTCGCGCTCGGCGCGGTCGCGGGCCTCGGCCTCTTCGCGGGCGCGCCGTTCGCGCTCCTCGCGGGCCTTGCGCTCGGCCTCGACGCCGGCCTGGTAATCGGCGACGGTCTTGGCCGTGGTGTCCTGCAGGGCCGCGAGCTGCGCCTCGAGCACGACCTGGTTGGCCTGCTGCGCGGCGAGGGCCTCCTGAGCGGCCTGGGCGGCCTGCTGCGCGGCGACCATCTTCTCTTCGGCGATCTTCTGCAGACGGTCGCGCTCGGCGCGCGCGTCGTTCGCCTGGTTGCTGAGCTGCTTCGCCGAGTCGCGCGCGGTCACGGCCGAGGCGTACACCGAGCGGTTTCGCTCGATGAGCTTGTCCATCGTGCCGAGCTTGGCGAGCAGGTCGTCGGCCGTCGCGGCGGAGCCCGAGAAGAACAGGTCGAGCGAGGTGTCGTCGCCACCGGAGCGGTAGAGCTGGGCGGCGACCTTGCCGGCCTTGTTCGCGGCATCCGTCGCCTTGGCGGCCTCGGCGTCGGCCTGCGCCTGGATCTGCTGCGCGCGGTAGTCGGCGTCGAGATAGGCCTGCTGGGCCGTGTAGTACTCGTCGGAGCGGGCGACCACTTCGGCCTGGGTGCGCGCGACCTCGGACTGCAGCCCCTGGATCAGCCCCTGGATGCGGGAGATCTCCCCGGCCTTCGCGGACTCGTTGGCCCGCGCCGCCTCGACATCGGCCCACGAGGGGTAGTCGGCGGCCATGGCAGGGGAAGAGAATCCGGATGCCGCCGCGCCGAACGCGCCGAGGGCGACCGCGCCGAGCGCGCCGTACTTCAGAGCGCTCCGCCGATCGAACGTGGGCCACAGACGCCGCTGCTCGCTCGCCGTGGGCGCGCAGCCACAGTCGTCTGATCCGTCGGGGGGTTCGGGCGTCACGGGGTACCTCTTCTCACCGGTCGCAACTCGTCTCACAGTAGCAACACGAGTCACATGGACAACAGGGCGAGTTCCCGCTTCCGCGCCCCATCCTGGGCCCTCGACACGCGCGAGCGACGGAGCGCCACGCCCCGGATTGGCAATCTCGAGATTTGTGAAGTAGGCTCGGTCGTCGGCAAGCGAGGATGGAATCGCAAGGTTTCAGGCTCATCCGGCCCCATCGTTTAGCGGCCTAGGACGCCGCCCTTTCACGGCGGTAGCACGGGTTCGAATCCCGTTGGGGTCACTTTCCGGTGGTTATAATTGAACATGCATGGCCCTGTAGCGCAGTTGGTTAGCGTGCCGCCCTGTCACGGCGGAGGTCGCGGGTTCAAGTCCCGTCAGGGTCGCTCCATAGCGATGGGCCTTCTTTCGAGGAGGCCTTTCGTCTAGGAAGCGGCAGACATGTCGCTCGGCTCTGTAGCTCAGTTGGTAGAGCGCACGACTGAAAATCGTGAGGTCACGGGATCGACGCCCGTCGGAGCCACTGGCCCTTTCTCAGGCTTCTACTGGGAGAGGGCCTTTTTCGTTTCCGGCGCGCGACAGCATGCCCGCGCCGCCTCGCCGACGCCAGCTCCGCCGACCGCCCCCACCCGCGGAATCAAGGGGACGGCCGACGCAGGCGGCCTCAGGCCTCGGCGGCGGGGACCCGTACGCGGAGCGCGCCGGGCTCCACCCATGCGTGGAAGGCGGTGGCCTCACCGAACGCGTCGCCGTCGAGCTCGATCTGCTCGGGGCGCGACAGACGCGCGGTGAAGCGGGTCGTCGTCTCGTAATGCAGGTCGCCGTCGTTGCGCCGCTCCCCCGCGAGCGCGCGACCGGCCGCGGTGCGGCGCACGATGCCGTTCGTCCAGGCGACCTTCCACCAGACCCGGATCCAGCCCAGCGCCCCGCCCGGACGCATCAGCAACAGGTCGAGCAGACCGTCGTCGACGACCGCGTCGGGCATCAGCAGGATGTTGGAGGGCAAAGACCCGCAATTACCCAGGATGACGGTGTGCACCGTCGCCCGCTGCGGCCGCTCGTCATCCCGCCGGAATCGCAGGTGCAGCTCGTCGGGATCGCGGAGCGACCGGATGATCGCGCCGAGGTAGGCGACCCAACCGGCCTTCTTCTTGAGGTCGTCGTCGGTGTTCTCGATCATCTTGGCGTCCATGCCCATGCCGGCCATCACGACGAACACGTGACGCGTGCGCGAGCGGTCCTCGCGTTCGATGTCGATGACCCCGAGGTCGACGCGCCGATCCTCGCCGGTGAACGCCGTGCGCACGGAGTGCTCGAGGTCGTTCAGCGTGAGGTCGAGGTTGCGGGCGAGGAGGTTGCCGGTGCCCGAGGGCAGCAGAGCGACCGGGACGGTCGTACCCCGCACGCCCTCGACGACCGCGCGCACGGTGCCGTCTCCACCGGCGGCGAGGATGAGGTCCACCCCCGACGCGAGGGCCTCGGCCGTGACACCCTGTCCCACGTCGTCGACCGAGGTCTCGAACCACGTCGGCTCTCCCCAGCCGGCCGTCTCCGCTTCGGCGGTGACAGCGGCGCGCAGAGCCTCGATGTCGACCTTCGTCGGGTTGTAGACGACGGCGGCGGTTCTGAGCGTGCCCTCCGCGGGCCGATGCGGCGGCACCGAGAGCGGTGACGGCGCGCTCACCGGACCGACTCGTCGATCACGGCGTCCTCGGCGGCATCCATGGCGGCCTGCCCCTCGGCCTGCGATTCAGACCCCGCCGAGGCGGCGGAGTCGTCGTCGACCGGGGCGCCGTCGGCGTCCGGCGCCGGCGGCCCGGAGGGGCGGCGCGGCGGGGTGGGTACCGGGCTCATCGGATGCCGAGGGAGTGCAGGAGGCCGGCTGCGGGACGCTGCTGCTCGCCCTGCTGCGCGCCGAGCACGATCAAGACGCCCGTGAGGGCCGGGATCGCCCACTGCACGATGCGCTGCTGCTTCTGGGCGGACGACAGAGCGGGGGATGCCGTCTCGGCGGGTTCCGTGACGCCTTCGGCGCCCTCGTCGGCGTGGCCCCAGATCTTCGCGCCGAGGATGCCGGCGTACACGCTCGCACCACCCGCGAGAGCGGTGATCGCGAGTTTCACGACCGTGTTGGTCCTCGCCTCGGGCTGCCCCGCCAGACGGGCCTTGTTGCCGAGGATCAGACCGATGCCGCCGATGCCGTGCACGACGACCGCCGCGATCTGCACCGGAGCCCACCGCGCCCAGCCCGCTGACGACAGCCGCAGACGCTCCGGCGGATCCTGCGCGAGGGCTGCGGCCCCGTTGAGGCCGACGGCCCCCATCAGGGCACCGCCGAACCACGCGGCGAGGCCGAGGTCGTGCATGCTGCGGACGATGGTATTGCGAGCCGACATGGCGCCGCCCTTCGGTTGTGAACTCCGACCACACACCCGCGGAGCACGTTGCGGGACCCCGTTGCCACGGCCCCCGATCCGTGCAGGGCGCCCGGCCATCCGTCAGATGCCGTACTCGCCGCCGTCGTCGTACGGCGCCGCGGCATCCCCGTCGTCCCTCGCGTCGAAATCGACGGTCTCGACGGAGATCGTCACCGACGTCGACGCCGTCACGAGCGCACTGACGCGGCGGTTGCCGACGACGGTCATCTCCACGAAGCGGCCACCGGCGTCGATCGCTTCCGTGACGTCGTGCTTGAGTTCCTCCACGTCGCTGCCCTGGGCGAGCGGGTGGACGTCCCCGTTGACACTGATGCTGATGCGTTGCATGGTCTGGGACATGGCGGTGACCGTAAGCCCGCGTCCGACGGCTGCGGACGGGGGTTGCCATCCGCGCGATCCGTGATCCGAGCGCGAGCGCCCTATCGATCGACGACGGCGACGCTCGATGGATCGCCCCACGCCTCGGCGTACGCCGCGAACGCCCGGGAGGTGGGCACGTCGACCCACAGACGGATGCCGCCGGCCTTCGTGCCCGAGCCGTTGACGACGGCCGCACGGCCCACCCGTTCGAGCGAGGGCGTCAGCGCCTCGGACACCTCTCCCGACAGACGGCCCAGCAGCCGGCCGTCGGAGTAGACACGCACGCGTCCACGTCCCTGATCCCGGCGGCGCAGGCGCAGCACGTACAACCGCGTTCCCGACCCGTGGCGCTCCCGGTCGTGCACCAGATACTGCGTGCCGCTGACCGCGACGCTCCGAGTGGGCAGGTCGCGCACGTCGGGGAGGTCTCCGTGGCTGCTCGAGCGGCCCCACATCACGTGAGAGAGATGTTCCCAGAAACGTGCCACTTTTCCCACAAATTCTGCATCGCCGATTCGCGTAGGAATTCCACGCAAAGCCGAATCGAAGAGATCGCCCGCCGTGGAGAATACGGGGCGAAATTCTGAAAAGCGACTACCGTTCCCATAGTAGGCGTACAGTCACGATCATGTGGACCGTACTCATCATCCTCCTCGTCGCGTGGGCCGTCCTCGCGATCGTGGGCTTCGCCTTCGAGGGCCTCTTGTGGCTCGCGATCATCGGAATCGTGCTGTTCGTGGGCACGATCATCTTCGGCCTGATCCGCAACAGAGCCGCGCGCAATTCGACCTGACTCTCATTTCCCGCGTCACTCCGGCCGCGAATTCCGCGAGTGCGCATTTTCCGCGGGCGTCGAAACCCCCGGGAATTCGACGGTCGTTTCAAGAATCTCTCCCGGCGATCCACATGAAAAGCACGCCCGCCGTCGGATTCGCGTGACATCGCGATCGGGCGGCGATTTCCGACGCGACTCCCGGCCACTCCCCCCTCCTTCTCGGTCTTCTCCTGATGCCGCAGCACTCCGGCAGCCGGGCCTCTTCTCGTACGGCGGCGACCGACCACCCCGCCAGAACGCCGCCCAAAGAATCCGAGGTGGTCCGCGACGACGCCGGCGCAGACTCCACTCCCGTCTGCGGCGACAGGAGCAGGCGATGGCGATCGCGATCGCGGACGTCCCACTTCGCCATGATGCGCCCCCGGTGCACCGCCGACGAGGTCACCGCATCGTCGTGCGCAGGTCGATGTCAACAGCGGCGGAACGAGCCCGGGAGGGTTGTCGCGGAGACCGCCGGGCCGGGGGTACTATTTGTTGACTTTTAGCAAACACCTGGCGCTCGACTGAGCCTTCCGAGCCGTCCGCCAGGCTTCTCACGAAGAGGCCTCGATGTCCGACATCACCCGCAGTCGCCGCGCGCCCGCGGCATCCCGCACCACTGACTCCGCCCGCGCCACCGGCGCGACCGACACGGTCATGACGCACCGCATGATCATGTTCGTGATCTTCGGCCTCATGGCCGGCATGTTCCTGTCCGCGCTCGACCAGACCGTGGTCGGGACCTCGATCCGCACGATCGGCGACGACCTGCAGGGCCTCAGCCTGCAGGCCTGGGTCACGACCGCCTATCTGATCGTGTCGACGATCTCGACGCCCATCTACGGCAAGCTGTCCGACATCTTCGGGCGACGCCCGCTGTTCCTCATCGCCATCGTGATCTTCATCGTCGGCTCTGTGCTCGCGAGCTTCTCCACCTCGATGGTCGAGCTCGCCGCCTTCCGCGCGATCCAGGGCCTCGGCGCCGGTGGTCTCATGTCGATGCCCCTGGCGATCATGGGCGACATGCTCGCCCCGCGCGAGCGCGCCAAGTACCAGGGCTACTTCCTCGCGGTGTTCGGCATCTCCAGCGTCATCGGCCCTCTGGTGGGCGGCCTGTTCGCCGGTGCCGATCAGATCCTGTTCATCACGGGCTGGCGGTGGGTGTTCCTCATCAACGTGCCGATCGGCATCGCCGCCCTCGCGATCGTGTGGCGCTTCCTGCACCTCCCCCGCCAGCCGCGGCACTCCGTGCGCATCGACTGGTGGGGTGCCACGACCGTGATCGTGGCGCTCGTCCCCCTTCTCCTCGTCGCCGAACAGGGCCGCGAGTGGGGCTGGGGCTCACCGATCGCGATCGCCTGCTACGTCATCGGCGCCCTCGGCATCCTGGCCTTCGTCATCGCCGAGACCGCGATGAAAGACGACGCGCTGATCCCGCTGAAGCTCTTCCGCTCGCCCACCTTCTCGATGGCCACCGTCATCGGCGTTCTCGTGGGCTTCGGCATGTTCGGCGCGATGCTGACGCTGCCGCTGTACCTGCAGCTGGTGCTCGGCTCCTCGCCCACGCAGAGCGGGTTCGAGATGCTGCCGATGATCCTCGGCCTCATGATCGCCTCGATCGCCAGCGGCCAGATCATCGCGCGGACGGGCCGCTACCGCATGTTCCCGATCCTGGGCACCGCGCTGATGTCGGTCGGGTTCTTCCTGCTGACGTTCCTGAAGTACGACAGTCCCTATTGGCACGTCGCGATCGCCATGCTCGTGATCGGCCTGGGTCTCGGCCAGCTCATGCAGACGCTCACCATCGCCAGCCAGAACTCCGTGGGCCTGCGCGACATGGGTGTGGCCACCAGCGGCTCGACCTTCTTCCGCCAGATCGGCGGAACCCTCGGCACCGCGGTGCTGCTGTCGCTGCTGTTCACGCTCATGCCCTCGAACATCATCGGCTCGTTCTCGGACCGCGCGACCCTCACCGAGGCGCTCGACGCCGCCTTCGACCCCGCCGTGGCCTCGGCCCCGGCGAACGAGCAGATCATGTCGAGCATCTACACCCCGATCGTCACGCAGACCACGGATGCCGTGACCCAGCAGGTGCAGCAGGGCGTGCAGCAGGCGACGGATGCCGCGACACAGGCCGTCGCGGCGCAGGTCGCCGCCGGGCAGATCCCGGCCGCCGCTCAGGAGCAGGCCACGCAGGCCGCCGTCTCGCAGGCGGTCGCCGCGGCCACCGCGCAGATCCAGCAGCAGGTGCCGGTCGCACGCATCGGGGCCGACGGCTCGGTGAGCCTGGACTTCTCGAACGCCGGCGACCGCGCAGCCTTCGTCGACGGTGTCGCGACCACGCTCGAGGACCGTTTCGCGGCGGGCGACGAGAACAGCTCGATCGGCGGCTCGACGCTGGACGACACCTCGTTCCTCGTGGGCGCCGACGCGCGGCTGACCAAGCCCTTCCTCGTGGGGTTCAACTCCTCGTCGACGACCGTGTACTGGGTCGCCATGGGCGTGGTGCTCCTGGCCTTCGTGCTCTCGCTGTTCTTCCGCACGCCCCCGCTGCGCGCGAAGTCCGCCCTGCAGGAGGCCGCCGACGAGCGCCGCGGCGCGGATGACGAGGAGAAGCGCGCCGCCGAGGCCGCGACGCAGACGGGCGCGCTCGTCGCGCCGTGACCATCGAGCGTGCGGGGGCGGGTTCGCGCCCCCGCACCGCGCGGCTCTCACCGTCCGCGCGCACGGGTTCCCTCGCACGGGGCGCGGGCATCAGCGCATCGGGTCGTCGAGAGCGCGGGAGCACCGAGGCGGCCCCCACCCCGTTTCGCTCGAGCAGAAGCGGGGTGAGGGCCGACGGAGGTCGTGACCGGGGCGGTGCACACGCTCCGAGCGGCTACTTGCCGCCCATACCCATGACGCCCGCGACCAGTGCGCGGCGCGCGAAGAGGTAGACCAGCAGGATCGGGATGATCGTGAGCACCACCGCCGCCATGAGTCCCGGCACGTTCACGCTGTATTGCGACCGGAACTGGTTCAGCGCGACGGTGGCGACCGTCACCTCCGGTGACCGGGCGAGGACGAGCGGCAGAAGGAAGCCGTTCCAGGCTTGAAGTGCGGCGAACACGATGACCGTCGCGATCCCGCCCTTCGACAGCGGCAGGACCATCCGCGTGAAGATCCTCACGGTCGACGCCCCGTCGATCGCCATCGCCTCGTACAGCTCGTCGCCGATGTTGCGCATCGCCCCGGTGAGCACGAGGGTGCAGACGGGGATCGCGAAGGCCGTCGTGGGCAGGATCACACCGAGCAGGGAGTTGTTGAGCCCGAGCTGGATGATCAGGTACGACACCGGCACCACCACGACCTGCGCGGGGATCGCGAGGCCGAGCAGCATGAGCCGGAACGAGTTCGCCACGGTTCGCGAGGTGCTGCGCACGATCGCGAACGACAGCGGGGGGACGACGAGGAGCACGAGCGCGACCGTGCCGGCCGTGATGATGGCCGAGTTCCCCAGGTTCCGGAGGAACCCGCCGTCGATGGCTGCGGCGAAGTTCTCGAGCGTGATCGTGCTCGGCAACGACAGGGGGCCGTTCTGCGCGTAGCCCTCCTGCGTGTCGAACGCTGCACGCAGCATGAGCAGGATCGGGATGAGCGTGATGCCGAGCCAGACGGCGGCGATGATGCCGCCGATGACATTGGGACGAGTACGCATCAGATGCCCTCCTGCGATCCGCGCATGCGGTCGAATCCGGTCAGACGCACCATGCCCAGCGAGATCGCGGTCGCGATGAGGATGAGCACGACGGCGATGGCGGAGGCGTAACCGTAGTTGGCGGCCGCACCGAACCCCGTGATGTACATGAGGTACGCCAGGATCGTCGTTCCGCCCGAGGGCCCGCCGTTGGTGATGATGAGGATGGTCTCGAAGGTGGTGAACGTTCCCACGACCATGAGGATCACCGACGTCACGATGGTGTTGCTCAGCTGCGGGAGCGTGATGCTGAAGAACTGCCGCACCGTGCCGGCCCCGTCGATCGCGGCCGCCTGGTAAAGCACCGGCGGTACCGCGCGGGCGGCGGCTTGGTAGATGAGGCTGTGGAACGGCACGTACTGCCACGCGAGCACGAACGCCACCACGGCCATGGCCGAGGGGGAGGTGCCCAGCAGGTTGCCGTCGCCGAAAAGCCAGGGAAGCGCGGCGGGCAGACCGAAGTTCGGGTCGATCAGTGCCGAGAAGAGCACGGCGATCGCGGCCGCCGACATCAACAGGGGTACGAAGTACAGCGCGGCGACGATCGCTCGCCCTCGCTGAGGACCGGCCGTCCACACGCCGATGAGCATCGCGACGGGGGTCTGGGTGACCACGGCGACGATCACCAGGACCACGCTGAGCCAGAGAGCCTCGGGCACGGCGGGATCGGTGGTCAGTCGCGCCCAGTTCTCCCCGCCCACGAGGCGCGGAGCGGCGATGGCGATGCCGTTGTACTTGGTGAACGAGAGATAGACCGCGTAGGCCAGGGGCAGCAACGCGAAGACGGCGAAGAAGAGGACGGCGGGCGCGGCCCACAGCGCGCCGGGACGGCCTGCGTGATGCAGGCCGCCCCGGCGGCGAGTGGACCCGTCCGACCTTGCGGGGACAGTCACGGGTGAGCTCCGTTGCAGCGTCGGTGAGGGGGTCGGGGTGGTGCGGAATGGATCAGTACTGCAGGCCCTGCATGGCCGAGACGAATCCATCGGCATCCAGCGTGCCGCTGAAGAAGCCGCTCATCGCGTCGAGCATGCCCTGCTTGCTGGCGGTGGGGACCGCCTGGTCCCACGAGAGCTGGAAGCTCGGCGCGGCCTGGACGGCGTCGTTGGTGAATTCGAGGAACTTCTTCGCCGACTCCGTACCCGGGGCCGCGGCGATGTAGTCACCCACATCGGTCGTGGTGGGCAGGTTGCCCAGCGCCAGCTCGGACTGGATGAACTCCGGGCTGTACAGCTCCTGCAGGAACGCCTTCACCGTGTCGGGGTACCGGGTGTCCGCGGCCACGTTGTAGTAGTTGCTGACGTTGCCCGCCAGCTGTCCCTCGGGGAGAGAGCCGAAGGCGGGGAAGGTCGAGTACCCCAGGGTCGAGTCGGCGAAGGCCTCATCAGCGCCCGCCTGGACCGCGTAGTTCCACGTGCCCATGAGCTCGTATGCCGACTTGCCGGTACGCAGAAGCGCGGGCGAGTTGTCGTAGTCGACCGAGTCGAACGTGGTGCCGAACGCACCCGCGTCGACCAGCTCGCGGAGCTTCTCGAGCGCCTCACGGCTCTCGGCGCTGTCCCACACCGAGGTGTCGCCGGCCAGGGCTTCGGCCACCTTGTCGTTGCCGACGGTCTGCGCGTAGACGTACTCGAACCACATCAGCGTGGGCCACTGGCTGGCGCCGGCGAGGCCGATGGGCGTGACCCCGGCGGCCTTGAGCGTCTCGACCTGCGAGAGCAGCTCGTCCCACGTCGCGGCGGGCGTGAGGCCGTTCGCGGCGAGCACCGAGGAATTGTTGAAGAGGAAGACCGGCTGGGTGCCGCGCACCGGGATGCCGTAGGCCTGGCCGTCGACGACCTCCTGGTCGAAGACGGCGGGGCTGAACGAGTCGCGCAATGCCGGCGTCTCGTCGATCCAGTCGTTGTAGGACAGCAGCGCGCCGGAGTCGACGAAGTCCTGGATCTGCGCGGAGCCCCAGCTCATGAAGATGTCGGGGGCGTCGGGGGTGCCGAGCGATTGACGGACGCCGTTGATGTAGGCGACCGACTCGGTCTCGGGCGACTTGTCGACGATGATCTTGACGTCGCTGGTCTCGTTGAACTTCTCGGCGAGGGCGATCTCCGCCTCGGCCGCGGCGTCGTTGAACACCAGGAGGTGGACCTCGTTCTCGGGGCGCGAGGAGCCGCCCCCGTTGGCTCCCGCGCACCCGGCGAGACCCATGATCAGCGCGCTGGCGACGCCGATCGCGCCGATGCGTCGAGCGATGTGACTGTTCATCTTCGAACTAACTCTTTCGTTGGTGGTTTCGGGTTGTCGCCCGGAAAGACGGGCGACAGTTAGGAAATTAGGGTGTGATTTCGCGGTCGACAATGCACCAGGAAGCGAAAAGTTATCGCACTGTCAGGAGGCTGCCCGCACAGCGGACGTCGTGAAGCGGCGACGCGGCGGGGTGACGACGAACCGATCGCCGTGCACCTCGACCTCGGTCGTGAGCCCCTCGTCGGCGGCGGACGCGGCGACGCTCAGACGCACGGTCCCCGCCTCGACGGCGCGCTGCAGGTCGAGCCCCGTGAAAGCCAACGTCTCGGTCGGGATGCGGAACTCCACCACGGCGCGCTCTCCCGCGCCGACGTCGACCCGGTGGAATCCGACGAGTCGACGCACGGGTTGCACGACCGAGGGCGCGGGGTAGCTCGCGTACACCTGGACGACATCCGCCCCCGCGCGGGAGCCGGTGTTGACGACCTCGACCGCGAGCGAGATCTCCCCGTCGCTGGTGGCCACGACGGTGTCGGCGTCCACGATCGCGCGAGTGAAGGTCGTGTAGGTCAGGCCGTGCCCGAAGGGGAACGCCGGAGAGGGGTCGAGGTTGCTGACCCCGTCGCTGCGCAGCGCCAGCGGAGGCGCGAGATAGGTACCCGGCTGGGGCGCCTGGAGCGTCGGGATCTGCACCGGAAGGCGTCCCGACGGGTTCACGCGCCCGGTGAGGACGTCGACGAGCGCGTTCGCGCCCTCTTGCCCGGGGAGGAACACCTGGACGATCGCGGTCGCCCGGTCGACGGCACCACCGAGCGCGTACGGCCGACCCGAGTTGATCACGAGCACGACGGGGGTCCCCGTATCGAGCACGGCATCGATCAGCTGCTGCTGAGCACCCGGCAACTCGAGGGTCGAGACGTCGCACCCCTCGCCCGATGTGCCCAGGCCGAACATCCCCGAGCGGTCCCCGACGATGACGATCGCCAGATCGGCGCGTGAAGCGACCTCGGCCGCGGCGGGGATGCCGTCGGTATCCCCGCCACGGATGCTGGTGCCTTCGACGGCGTCGACGACCGCGCCGCCGAAGTGCGCGCGCAGGGCGTCGAGATAGGTCGGCGCGTCGACACCGAGCGGGGTGTCGGGGTGGTGCACCAGCACGTGGTTCGGGAAGGAGTAGCACCCGAAGAGGCAGGCGGCATCGTCGGCGGCGGGCCCGATGACCGCGATCCGGTCGACCGTGGCGGCGAGGGGGAGGACACCCTCGTTGCGCAGCAGCACGATGGAACGCTCCGCGAGCGTCCGTGCGACCTCCCGATTGGCATCCGAATCCAGCTCGGCCGCGGTCCGCGGGGCGTCGTCGGTGGAGTCGAGCAGGTTCAGCTCGATCTTCTGGCGGATCACGCGCTCGGCGGCGCGATCGATGAGCGATTCCTCCAGCACGCCCGACTCCACGGCCTCGACGAGTCCGAGGTAGGACATGCGGTGCGGCAACTCGACATCGATCCCCGCTCGCAGGGCCAACAGTCCGGCGCTCGTCTCGTCGGCGGCGACGCGGTGCATCGAATGCAGGAACGGGATGGCCCAGTAGTCCGAGACCACGGTGCCCTCGAAGCCCCACTGCACGCGCAGGAGCTCGGTGAACAGGCGGACGTCGGCCGCGGCGGGGACACCATCGATGTCGGTGTAGGAGTTCATCACAGAACGAGCCGTCTGCAACGCCCGCTCGAACGGGGGCAGGATGACGTCGGCGAACTCGCGGGGGCCGATCGAGACGGGTGCGTGGTTGCGCGCTCCCCGGGAGGCGGCGTATCCGGCGAAGTGCTTCGGGGTGGCGACGGTACCGGAGGCCTCGATGCCGGCGACGTACGCGGTCCCGATCTCGGCGACCACGTGCGGGTCTTCACCCATCGTCTCCTCGACGCGCCCCCAGCGGTAGTCGCGCACGACATCGAGCACGGGCGCGAGACCCTGGTGCACGCCCAGGTCGCGAAGGTCGCCACCGATCCGCTCCCCCATCCGTCGCACGGTCTCGGGATCGAACGATGCCGCCCAGGCCAGCGGCGTCGGGTACACCGTGGCGCCCCAGGCAGTGACCCCGGTCAGGCACTCCTCGTGCGCGATCGCGGGAATCCCCCATCGATTGCCGGCGACGACGGCCTCCTGCAGGTCGTCGAGTCGACGACGACCGTCGACGGGCGCGACGGGGGTGGTGCCGTAGACACGCGTCAGGTGCCCGAGTCCGTCGACGACCGCGTCGGCGAAGGGCTCGGCCCGCAGGTGCGTCTCCTGCATGGGTGCGACGTCGCCCTCGGCGGACTCCGACCCGGGCCAGCTGCTTCCCAGTTGCGCGACCTTCTCGGCGAGGGTCATACGACCGAGCAGATCGCGGGCGCGGTCGGCGGCGTCGGAGGGGGTGGGGGAAGGATGAACAGACGTGGACATAGTCGACTTTCGGGCGCGCTGAAGGGACGTGTGGCGAGGAAGAAGAGAACGGGGAAGCGGCGGCGTCAGCGAGACGGCGGCGCGGTGGAGTCGCGGACGATGAGGTGGGTGGCGAGTTCGACGCGTTTGGTGGCGAAGGACTCGCCCCGGGCGAGGCGCAGCAGCGCACTCACGGCGGTGCGACCGATGTCGGCGATGGGCTGGTGCACGGTCGTCAGATTCGGGCTCGACGACCGCGCGAGCACCGTGTCGTCGAATCCGACGACGGACAGCTCACCGGGAACGGAGATCCCCAGGCGACGGGCCGCTTCGAGAACGCCCATGGCGGTGATGTCGGCACCGGCGAAGACGGCCGTGGGCCTCGCGAGAGATTGCAGCAGATCGGTGGCGACCGCGAAGCCGTGCTCGAACGAGTAGGAGTCGCGCCTGACGGCCTCGATGTCGACGCGATGACCCGCGGAGCCCATGGCCGCCGCCCACCCCGACGCCCGCGCGATGTCGCAGGCCGCGTCGACGGGACCGCCGATGTACGCCACTCGCGTGTGGCCGAGCTCGAGAAGGTGGGTGGTCGCCTCGTACGCACCGGCCCAGTTCGTCGCGCCGATGCTCATCGTGGTCGTGCGCGGGAAATCGATCGGATCCACCAGCACCATCGGGAGCCCGACCGCTCGCAGTGCCCTCTCACGCCCCGCGGAATAGCGCGTGGTGACCTCGATGACTCCCGCGCGGTGGTGCGCCGCGAGCGAGCGCGCCCAATCGTTGGGCCGCATCCGCTCGATGGAATCGAGGCGACGCGTGACGAGGGCGGCGCCCATCTCGCCCGAAGCCTCGGTCGCGCCCCCGAGGAAGGAGAACATGTAGGGATTGCGTTCGTCGAAAGGATCGACCAGCAGCTCGAAGGTCGGCTCCGCGAGCTGCGACGCCGAGAGCTGGCGCTCCGCGTGGGTGACGTAGCCGAGCTCGGAGATGACCTCGCGCACGCGGGCCCGCGTCTCGTCCCCCACTCCCGCGCGTTCGTTCACGACCTTCGACACCGTTCCGATCGAGACGTGGGCTCGCTCCGCGATAGCGGCGAGGGTGGTTCGACGACCGGGCAGATCTTCGCGCAGCGTCATCGCTCCGCGACCATAGGTCACGACCACTTTTCGATCCTTTCCGGACTGCGTCGGTAGGCACGAGCGTATGCAGCGGGAAAGTTTCCGTCGAGCTTTGCGAAAAGGTTTCGCCACGTGCGCACGGAGCGAAACACTGTCGGATCCGATCCACACCCTCGGGTTCTCTGGTGTCATCGGGGCGAGAACCGAAAGGAGCTGCAATGCCGCAGCCGATCAGAACGACACGATTCCCCCACGTGGCACGACGGATGGCGATGATCTCCACCGTGGCCCTCGCAACCCTGGG
Source organism: Microbacterium sp. (assembly GCF_046295495.1). Classification (GTDB taxonomy): domain Bacteria; phylum Actinomycetota; class Actinomycetes; order Actinomycetales; family Microbacteriaceae; genus Microbacterium. Next base: position 23,676 of record NZ_JBKBNC010000004.1, on the reverse strand, counting down.
TCTGGTGATGACGGGCGCACCGGCGCAGGCCTACCAGCCGAGCCCCGGGGCCGTCTACGTCGCCGACAACGCCGCCTCCTGCAACAAGCGCCCCTGCGTGCTCTACCCGAAGGCCGCCCAGCTGCCCGACGGGCGTCTCGTGACGACGTTCGAGAACAGTCAGAGCGCCGTCGTGGGCCAGACTCTGCCGGTCTACTCGAGCGACGACCAGGGCGCCACCTGGCAGAAGCGCGCCGACATCAAGCCCCCGTCGCAGATGTCGACCGATCCCGCCGTGGCGAAGTACACCAGCAATTGGACCAACGCCCAGCCCTACGTGCTGCCCCAGGCCGTGGGCGCACTCGCCGAGGGCACGCTGCTCGTCGCCTCGATCGTCTCCGGAGACGACGCGTACTACAACGAGCAGAAGGCGGCCGATCCGAACTGGGCGCCCAGCGGGGACGGTGACCGCCGCGACCTGGCCCTGGCCCTGTACGCGAGCACCGATCGCGGCTCGACGTGGAGCTTCGTGAACATCATCGCCACTGGCGGCTGGCAGGGCGGAAGCGCGGGCGCCATCGGGCGCACCTCCGCGGCGAACAGCACGAAACAGGTCGACCCGCTGTGGGAACCGCACCTCCTCGCCTACCAGGGCCGACTCGTCGCGTTCTACAGCGATGAGAACGACTATCTCGGGTACGACGCCACCACCGGCGTGCCCACGATCGATCCCGCGAACGCGACGGCGTCGGACTCCCACGGGCAGGTGCTCGTGCACCGCACGTGGGACGGCACGGGCGCCGGATGGAGCGCCCCGGTGATCGACGTCCCCGGTCTGACGGTCGACCGAGGCAACGGCAAGACCCAGATCGGCGGCGGCCGCCCCGGGATGACCACGGTCACACCGACCACGGACGGCAAGTGGATGCTGACACACGAGTGGTTCGGCGGCGGTGCCGACGTGCAGTACCGCATCTCGGACAGCCCGTTGACCTTCCGCTCGGCGACGGCGAGGCCCATCACCGACCTCCCCGTGCCGAACGGCGGCCGCACCCTGGCCACCGGCGGCAGCCCCGTGCTCAGCCCGCTGCCCGACGGACGCATCGCGTACAACGCCTCCGGGAGCGGCAGCGTGTGGGTGAACGAGAGCGGCCGGTCCAACGGTGCCTGGAAGGAGTACCAGACGCCCATCGCGGGCGGCTACAGCCGCACCATCCAACCCGTCGACGGCTCGGGCCGCGTGCTGATCCTGCAGGCGGCGTGGGCCGGAGGCAGCACGGGACCGATCGCCTTCGCCGACGTGGACCTGGGTCGATCGGCCGGCGCGTACGCCACGCTCGTCAACCGCAAGACCGGTCAGGTGCTGGCGCCGGCCGACGGGAAGACCCAGGATGCCAACCTGACGGGCAATGTGCCCGATCTCGTGTCGCAGCCCGCGTCGACCGCTGACACGCAGCAGTGGCACGTGACAGCCAAGGGCACGAACGTGACGTTCCTGAACAAGGCGGGTGGCCGGGCTGCGGCCATCTGGACGGGTCAGGGCGTCGCCGGGCGCCAGCTCGCGCAGTGGGTCGACGACGGTGGCGCCGACAAGGTGTGGACCCTCGAGCCCACCTCTGACGGCTACCAGCGGATCCGCTCCACGGTGAACACTTCGCTGTACGTCACCGGCGCTCAGGCCGGCGGCGCCGTCACGGTGGAATCGGCTCTCGCCGCCGGGTCGAGCGGCTCCGGCGATGACGCGCAGGAATGGCGCATCGTCACCAGCAGCGCCCCCACGAGCTCGACGCTGCGCGGCATCCATTCGGGTCGCTGCCTCGATGTGCCGGGCGGTGCGACCGGGGTTCAGGTGCAGGTCTGGGACTGCTCGGGCAACGCCAACCAGACCATCACGCCGACGGCCGCCGGCGAATTGCGCGTCGCCGGCAAGTGCCTCGCGGCCGACGGCGACGGAATCGCCAACGGAACGCGGGTGATCCTGTGGGCGTGCAACGGGAAGAGCAGCCAGAAGTGGAACGTGCGACTCGACGGCTCGATCGCGAACCGAGCGAGCGGCTTGGTGCTCGATGTCACGGCGTGGGCGACCGCGAACGGCTCCCCGGTGCAGCTGTGGACGCCGACCGGGAACACCAACCAACAGTGGACGCGCTGACACGCTGACACGACGAAGGGGCCGGGATGCCATGGCATCCCGGGCCCAGCGGGCGGCTCACCGTGCTCAGGGAGTCGGCGGGGCGGTCGCGGGACGGCGGCGGGCGAACAGGAGCACCGCGCCGACGAGGACGCTGAGTCCGGCCGCACCGGCGACGGTCGCCGGCAGGACGTCAGCGCCGGTCGCCGCGAGCCCGGTCGTCACCTGGCCCGTGGGGGTGGAGCCGTTCCCGGCCGCCGCAGGCGCCGGCGTCGCCGACGCGGTGCCGGTCGGCGTCGGTGCCGGCGTCGCCGACGGGGTGCCGGTCGGCGTCGGGGTCGGCGTCGGGGTCGGCGTGGGCGTCGGGGTGGGCGCGGCCAGCACGCGCAAAGCCACCCGCGCCTCGTCGCCCGAGGGGCTCGCGACGGCGCGAACCACCCGGTCACCCGTCGTCGCCGACGCGGGGATCGTCACCGCGGCCGAGAACGTGCCGTCGGAAGCGACCGTCGCACGCGCGAGCACCTCGTCGACACCGTCGAGCGAGAGCGCGACCCGCTCCCCCGCGGTGAAGTCCGCGCCGGAGACGGTCACCGACTCGCCCGCCTGGACCGTGGCGGCCGAAACCGTCACGGCGGGGTCGGGTGCGGGGACCGCTTCCACGATCTCCCACTGGTCCGCGCCGTCGCTCGCCGCCGGCTGCAGGCTCACCGGCCCGTTCGCGGCGGGGGCGCTCACGAACAGCGCGGAGTTCTGCGCCGACTGCAGCGACACGTAACCGCCGTCACGCTGCACGATCCGGTACAGACCGCCGTCCTGATCGTCGACCCACGACCCCAGCCGCTGACCGGCCGAGGCGTTGCCGGTCCACACGGCCGCTTCGCGACCGCCCGACTTGTTCAGCAGGGTGACGGTGCCCTCCGTGTCCTCACGGACGTGCCAGAGCTGCGTGTCGACCGAGGCGTCGGTGCGAGGGTCCTCGACGCGGATGTCGGGCTGGTCGGCGTTGCCGATGTTGGCATCCGTCGTATTCCCCCCGGTGCCCAGCACCTGACCGGTCTTCTTGTTCACCAGCGTCGCGTACGGCCCGTCGGAGTGACCCAGGTCGACGTCGGCCGAGCGGACCTCCGAGCCGCTCGTCGGCCCGCCCCAGGTCGCCTGCAGGATGTGGACGAGTCCGGTGCCCTCGACGTACTGGAGGTTGCGGCTGTAACCCGCGCCCAGCGGGGTCTGCCGCTCGACCCAGGTACCGTCGGACCGACCCGACTCGTTGACCCAGATGTTGCCGCTGCTGTCGGAGTTGAAGATGATCCTGCCGTCGGGCAGTCCCACCGTCACCGGGCTCCCCCCGCCCGAGAGCGGACGGGATCCATCGGACACGGGGAGCTCCCCGACGGCCGACCCGCCCGGCGTGCCGACCGTGTAGAACTTCAGCGGATCGTCGGCCACCTGGTAGCGACCCGTGGAGCCGCCGCCGAAGTACTCGAACGTCATCAACCACTTGCCGTCGGTCGTCTCGGCGAACGTCGTCATGCCCGGGCGTCCGCCGCCGATCTGCGTCTTGCCGGCGCCGCGGTCGACCGTCAACCCGGGGACGTCGATGACGGGATCGCTCCAGGCTCCCGTGCCCGTCCACGTGCGGTGGACCAGGACCTGCCCGATCGAGTCCTCCGCGGTCGCGTTGTCGGGATCGATACGGGCGACGCCCGTCTGCGGATCGAACCCGAGGTAGTCGTTCTCGTCGGAGTAGTAGGCGACCAACAGACCGTCGTGCACCGCCAGGTGCGGCTCCCAGACGGGGTCGACCTGTGCGGTCGTGTTCTTCTGGCTGATCGCGCCGCCCTTGTTGCCGGCACTGCCGCCCTGCCACCCGCCGCGGGCGATGATGTCGACGACCGACCAGGACGAACCCTCGTCGGTACTGGCGTACAGCGCGATCGCGACGTCCGAGCGGTCGCCGTCGTTGGACGGCACCCAGGACGGGTCGGCCGCCGTGCGCTCCTTGTAGTACTCGTCATCGCCCGAGACGACGCTCGCCAGCAGCAGGGTGCCCGCCTCGAGCGAACCGACGTCCTGGGGCAGGACGAAGAGGTTGGGGTTGGTCCAGTTGCTGATGTAGGGAGCGAACTTCGGGTCATCAGAGGCATAAGCGGGGGCCGGGACCTCCGACAGCGGCTGCCACGTGGTGCCCAGGTCGTCGCTCTTGTAGACCGGCATGGTCTGCCCGTCGGCGCTGCCCGACGACGCGACCGTCGACTTCTCGAAGGCCATCACGAGGCGGCCGCCGGGAAGCTGGGTCGACTTGGGGTACACGATGCAGTTGCCGCGGCCCTTGAGGCACGGTTCGTCGCCGAGCTGCACCACCGCGTCGCCCGTGGGGTTGTACGCCTGGGCGCCGGTGGCGCCACCGGCGAGGAGCACGGATGCCAGGAGCACGGCGCCGGCGCCGGCGAGGGCGCGGCGCGATCGGAATGTGTTCTTCATACTTCTCACTTCGCTTCGTCGAGAGGGGAGACGCGGTGATCCCGCCGGAGCACGCTCCGGCGGGATCACCTGTTCGTTACTTGTTGACGGCGAAGCCCTGGGCGTTGCCGTAGCTGACGAGGTTGTCCTGCCACGCCTTCAGGCCGGCGTTCAGGTCGGTGCGGTTGGAGTAGGCCTGGCCGACCGTGTCCGGGAAGACGCTGTTGGCGTACACCTGGAACGGCAGGTACTGCCATCCCTCGATGACGTTCTTGGACGCGTCCACCAGGACCTTGTTGATCTCCTGCCCGCCGAAGTACTCGGGTGTGGCGTTCAGGAACTCCGGGTCCTCCAGCTGAGCGGTGGTGGAGGGGAAACCGCCGGTCCCGAGGAACACGTCGATGCTCTCCTCGGAGTTGTTCAGCCAGCGGAGGAAGGCGGCCGCCAGGGCGGGGTTCTTCGACTGCTTGATGACGGACTGGGCGCTGCCGCCGTTCTCGGCGGTCGCCGCCGAGCCGTCGTAGCTGGGCAGGGGTGCCACGCGCCAGTTGCCCGCGCCCTCCGGCACGGCGCCTTCGAGGATGCCCGGCATCCAGGCACCGGTGATGATCGTCGAGATCGTGCCGTCACCCAGGGCGCGGTACCAGTCGTCGCTCCACGTGGGGATGTCCGACAGCAGGCCCGGCTCGAGGAGCTGGTTCCAGGTGTCGGCCCACTGCGTGGAGCCGTCGTCCTGCAGGTTGATCGTGACGTCGGTGCCGTCGGTGCGGTACGGCTGACCCATGGCCTGCCAGATGAGCGGCTGCGCGAAGCCGGGGTCGCCGGCGTCGTTCGTGATGAACTTCGACGGGTCGGCCGCGGTGAGCTTCTTGGCCTCGGCGATGTACTCGTCCCACGTCGTGGGGACGGTCAGACCGAACTGGTCGAACACGGCCTTGTTGTACAGCATGACCATGGGGCCCGAGTCCTGCGGGAGGCCGTAGATGCCTCCGTTGAGGTTGACCGCACCCCACGTGGACGCGGTGTAGTCGTCCTCCAGATCTCCGAAGCCGTAGCCGCTCAGGTCGAGCAGGCCGTCCGAGAGCGAGAACTGCTGCAGCGCGTAGTACTCGATCTGGGCGACGTCCGGGGCGCCGCTGCCGGCGGAGATGGCGTTCTGGAGCTTGGTGTACTCGTCGGTGGCGGTGCCGGCGTTGACCACCGAGACCTTGACGTTGGGGTACTCCTTCATGAACGCCTCGGCCTGCGCCTCGCCCGAGGGGGTCCACGTCCAGTAGGTGAGCTCGCCACCGGCCTCGAGAGCGGCGTCGAGGTCCGACGCCGAGCCGGGTGCTGCGTTGTTGTTGGTGGCGCCGCACGCCGTCAGAGAGACGGCGGCGATGCCCGCGGTGACGAGGGTCGCCAGGACGCGACCGGTGGTTCGCCGTGATGCCTTGAACATGATGTTGCTATTCCTTCCACTTCTTCGTGCAATGGGGTGAGGATCACCCTGGGGCGAGAGTCGGGTAGAGGTGTCGTCGCGAAGTGCTCTCGTCACTGCTTGACGCTTCCAGCGCTGAGGCCGGACTGCCAGAAGCGCTGCAAGAACAGGAAGATCACGACGATGGGGACGATCGTGATGAGGGACCCGGTGATGACCAGGTTGTAGATGGGCTGTGCGGCGACGCCCGAGGCCTGGGCGCTCCACTGGTTGAGCCCGACGGTGAGGGGGTACCAGGCGGGGTCGCTCAGCATGATCAGCGGGAGGAAGTAGTTGTTCCAGGTCGCGACGATCGCGAACAGGGCCACCGTGACGATGCCGGGTGCGAGGAGCCGGATGGAGATGGTGAAGAACGTCCGCATCTCGCCCGCCCCGTCGAGCCGCGCGGCCTCGAGCAGCTCGGTGGGCACCGAGTCGATCGCGTAGACCCAGATCAGGTACAGCCCGAAGGGCGTGATCAGCGACGGGATGATGATCGCCCAGGGCGTGTTCGTCAGACCCATCTGGCTGAACAACAGGAACGTCGGCACCGCCAGCGCCGTACCCGGCACGGCGACGGCACCCAGCACCGTGGCGAAGTACGCGCGCTTGCCGGGGAAGGTGTACTTGGCGAGGCCGTACCCGGCGAGGGTCGCCAGCAGCGTCGCTCCGCCCGCGCCCACCACCACGTAGAGCAGCGTGTTGCCGAGCCAGCGGACGAAGATCCCGTCGCGGTAGGTGAAGGTTCCGACGATGTTGTCCCACAGCGCGAAGCTGTTGCCGAACCCGAGACCGAACGTGCTGAACAGGTCGGCCTGCGTCTTGCTCGCGTTGATGACCAGCCACGCGAGCGGGATGAGCGCGTAGATGAGGAACAAGATCATGACGATCGTCAGGGCGACCGACTTCCGCGGCTGCAGCACCGAGGTGCGTCGACGGGCTTTCGGGTTGACGGTGCGCAGTGCCGTGGTCATGCGCGGTCCTCCTTACGGGTTCCGCGCAGCTGCACGACGTACGCGATCGCGGCGGTGATGACGCCCATGATGATCGCGACGGTCGCGGCGTAGTTGTACTGCTGGCCGGCGAACGACAGGTTGTAGGCGTACATGTTGGGCGTGAAGTAGGTCGAGATCACGTTCTCGGCCAACGGCTTCAGCACGTTGGGCTCGTTGAACAGCTGGAAGCTTCCGATGATCGAGAAGATCGTGGCGATCACGATCGCCCCGCGCGCCGCCGGGAGCTTGATGGCGCGGATGACCTGCCAGCCGCGCGCGCCGTCGATCTCGGCGGCCTCGTACAGGTCGGCGGGGATCGTCTTCAGCGCCGAGTAGAAGATGAGCATGTTGTAGCCCACGAACTCCCACGTGACGATGTTGCCGATCGAGGCGAGGATCCACGAGCTCGAGAAGGGCTGGAGGACGTTCGCACCGAGCAAATCGTTGATGTTCGCGGTCAGACCGAAGTTGTCGCCGTACATGAAGCCCCAGATGAGGACCGCGACGACGGCGGGCACCGCGTACGGCAGGAACACCACGATGCGGAAGAAGCCGGCCGCGTAGAGGCGGGCGCTGTCGATCGCGAGGGCCGCGACCATCGCCAGCACCAGCATGATCGGCACCTGGATCAGCAGGAACAGCACGACCCGCAGGAATCCGTCCCAGAACTGCGGATCGCTCAGCGCCGCGGCGTAGTTGGCGAGCCCGACGAAGCTGTTCCCCCCGATCAGGCGGTTCTGGAACAGGCTCAGGTACAGCGCGTACCCGAGCGGGGCGATGAACACGAGCACGAAGACCACCGCGAACGGGCCCGTGAACTGCCAGCCCTTCCAGTCCCGCTTGGCTCGGCGCGGCGCAGCGGAAACCGCCTCGCCGCCGGTCGGCGACGTGCGCCGACGCGAATTGATGTCGACGACAGCCATCACGCGCCTTCTTTCTCAGTCTGTGTGAACACGCGGACATCCCATGCGGTGAGTTCGAGTTCCGAGTCCGCGGGAATCCGCTCGCCCGACACCGCGTCGACGACATCGGCCGCGATCGGCCACGCGGCCGCATCCCAACTCCAGTTGAAGACGAACCAGTATGTCCGGCCGGAACCGGCGACCCCCGAGGAGATCGTGACCGCCTCCGGAACCGCCCCGAACGGCGTCTGGACGGGCCCGAGCAGGCGACGCGCGAGGTCGGCGGCGAGCGCCGGGTCGGGCACCGTGCCGACCACCGTGATGCGTCCGCTTCCCCACACCGACTCGGTGACGGCCGCGAAGTCGCCGAAACGAGGGTGCCGGTACCGCGCGACCACTTCGGCGGTGCCGGGGCGCAGGCCGTCGACCCAGAGCCGGCCGGAGGCCGCGGCCTCGCCGCCCTCGAGCGAGACGGGCAGGGCCGCCTCGAGGTTCGAGAACTCCTCGTAGCTGACGCCCGCGGCGTCGGCGAGTCCCGGCGGGGCGACCTGGACCCGCGCCCGCGCTTCGTGGTCGGCGTAGGCGGTGCGCGGGCCGAGCACGAGGTGCCCGCCGAGGCGCGCGTAGTCGCGCAGGACGTCGATCTGCGCGTCGGTGAGCACGTACGCGCCGGCGGCCACGAGGACCGGGAAGCGTGCGGCGAGCTCGGCCGCCCCGAGCTCGGTCGCCTGCTCGACGTGGAGGATGCGCGACTGACCGCCGGCATCCAGGATGCCGCGGTGGAACGCGTCGACGATGTGCTCGTACGACTCGTCGTCGGCGGAGCCGTCGATGGAGAAGGGCGGCATGAACTGCAGCGCGTAGCGACTGGGGGTGGACCAGAGCACGGCGGCATCCGCGTCGGGCACGAACCCGTCGAGCGCGTCGCCGAGCGCGGCGAACTGCGCGCCGATCTCCGCCACCTCGCGGTACACGCGGCCGGGGACGAGGCTGTGCGGGAGCACGCCGCCCCAGTACGTCTCGGCGCCGTACGGGAGGGTGTGCCAGTGCCAGTATTCGATCATCGCGGCGCCGCGGGACACGAAGGCCAGCGCCGCCTGGCGCAGCTGTCCGGGATAGGGCGGGTGATTGCTCTCGGCGGCGTCGATGGCCTGCGCGTTGGTCTCGGTGATCAGGTAGCGCCCCTGCTTCGACGAGTAGAGGCGGTCCGCCTGGCGGAACAGCCCGGCGACGCCGGTCGTGGTCCAGTAGTTCAGCTGGGTGAGCTCCTTGCCGTGGGCGAGGCGGTCCTGCATCCCGTAGTAGGGGTTGCCGGAGGTGATGTCGAGGTTCTCGAAGACCGTGCGGTCGTCGACGCCCCGACGGGGGTACTGCAGACACGTGGTGACGAACTGGTCGTCACGCGCGTACTCGCGCACGATGTCGGCCTGCCACGAGATGAAGTCCGTCGTGATGAGGGCCTGGAAGCGGCGCCACGCGAGGTCGTACTGCGGGAACGTGTTGCCGTCCGGCCGCCACAACTCGCTCCAGTCGGCGATGCGGTGCGACCAGTAGGTCAGGCCCCACTCGCGGTTGAGGGTCTCGACGTCGCCGTACCGCTCCTTGAGCCAGCGGACGAACTTCGTGAAGACGCCGTGATTGTGCAGGAGCTCGAGGCCGGGCTCGTTGTCGACCTGGTAGCCGATGACGGCCGGGTGGGTGGCGTAGCGCCCGACGATGCGCCGGATGACCCGCTCGGCGTAGTAGCGGAAGGCGGGGTGGGAGTAGTCGACCTCCTGGCGGGCTCCCCACGCGATCTTCTCGCCGGTGCGGCGCTCGCCCGCGATCTCGGGGTGCGCGGTCTGCAGCCACGGCGGCACCGCGTAGGTGGGCGTACCGAGGATGACCTTGATACCGCGCTCGTGCGCCGCGTCGAGGACCCGCTCCAGCCACTCCAGGTCGAACACGCCCTCACGGGGCTCCCACGTCGACCACACGGACTCGCCGACGCGGATCACCGTGATGTGGGCGTCGACCATGAGGTCGAGGTCGGTGGCGACCCTCTCGCTCTGGTGGTACTCGGGGTAATAGGCGACCCCGAAGAGGATCTGCCGCGGGGGTGCGGGCATCACTGCGGGCATCCGTTGAACTCCATCGTCTCGCCGAGATCAGTTCTGTTACCGATAACAGAAACGGCGCGGGACTATTGTTATCGGTAAAAGTTGGGTTTGGCAAGTGCTGTGTCTCCGATACAGACTCGAATCCGTCGGCACCCGCTCAGAGAGGAGACCGCCCTGACGATCGAGGTGGCCCACCGTCGTTCCGCGTCCGGCGGAGTCACGCGCAAGCCCGCCACGATCTACGACATCGCCCACGAGGCGGGGGTGTCGCATCAGTCGGTGAGCCGGTTCATGCGCGGGATCGACCAGCGCTCCGCGACGCGCGCGAAGATCGAGCGCGCCCTCGAGACCCTCGAGTACAAGCCGAATCTCACCGCGCGCTCGCTCGTCACGGGGAGATCGCACCGCCTCGGCGCCCTCACGCACGAGATCGACCAGGTCGGCCCGAGTCAGGTGCTGCAGGGCGCGAGCTCGGCCGCCCGCGACGCCGGGTATCTGCTCGACATCGTCGCCCTCGACATGGGAAACGCCGGCGAGATCGCCCGCGCGCTCGAGGTCCTCCTGCAGCACGACCTCGCGGGGGTGGTGGCTCTGGCCTCCACCGACGAGATGCGCGGGGCGATCACGCAGCTCTCACTCGATGCGCCCGTCCTGCTGTTCTCGGAGCAGGAGGAGGACGAGGTGGCGGGCCCCAGCGACCTCAACGGCGTCCCCCTGGCGATGGAGCACCTCCTCAGCCTCGGCCACCGCGATTTCGCCCACATCGCCGGTCCGCCGACGTGGTCGGCCGCCCGCAACCGTCGTCTGGCGTACGAGCACCTCGTGCGCGTCGAGGGCCTTTCGTCGGTGGGAGTGGTCGAGGCCGACTGGTCGGCCGCGTCGGGCTACCGGGCGATGCGGGAGCTGTTGTCACGCGGTCGCCCGACGGCCGTCGTCGCCGCGAACGATCAGATGGCCCTGGGGGCGATGCTCGCGCTGTCGGAGGCCGGTCTGGACGTCCCCGGCGATGTGAGCGTGACGGGGCTGGACGACGCCCCCGACGCCGCCTTCTTCTCCCCGCCCCTGACGACGGTGCGCGTCGACTTCCGCGCCCGCGGTCGGCGCGCGGTGCACGATCTGCTGCACGGAATCGGGGCGCCCGAGGTCGTCGACGACTCACCCGAACCGCTCACCCTCATCGCGCGGAGGTCCACCGCGCCGCCCCGCCCCGCCGCCGGCCCGCCACGTCGGACGCATTCCGACGGGCTCTGATCACCCCTCGCGCGCCCGCAGGTCTTTACGCAGGATCTTCCCCGAGGTGGACTTCGGGACGACGTCGATGAACTCCACGCGCCGCACCTTCTTGTGCGGGGCGACCTGTCCCGCCACGAACGACATGACGTCCTCGGCCGAGAGGGCGGCATCCGCGGCCGCGACCACGAACGCCTTGGGGATCTCCTGCCGGTCCTCGTCGAGGACGCCGATGACGGCGGCATCCTGGATCCGCGGGTGCGAGAGCAGCAACGCCTCGAGCTCCGCCGGGGCGATCTGGTACCCCTTGTACTTGATCAGCTCCTTCAGCCGGTCGACGATCGCGAACCAGCCGTCGACGTGGTGCACCGCGATGTCGCCGGTGTGCAGGAAACCCGCGTCGTCGAGCGTCTCGGCCGTCGCGTCGAGCCGGTTGAGGTAGCCGAGCATCACGTTGGGTCCGCGCACCCAGAGCTCGCCGGGCGCCGTGAGGCCGTCGTCGCCGTGCGTGTCGAGCTCCTCGCCGGTCTCGGGATCGACGAGCTTGGCCTCGACGTTGGGCAGCAGCACACCGACGGAACTGACCGGCATGTCGTCGCGCTCGTGCGGGATCGCGTGCGACACCGGGCTCAGCTCGCTCATGCCGTAGCCCTGGAGGAAGCGGGCACCGATGCGCCGCCCCGCGGTCTCCGCCGTCTCGCCGTCGAGCGGGGCTGCGCCCGAGAAGACGCTGTGCACGCTGGAGAGGTCGTAGTCGTCGACCGCGGGGTGCTTCGCGAGCGCGACGGCGATCGGCGGCGCGATGAACAAGAACGTGCAACGCCGCTCCTGCACCGCCCGCAGGAACTCGACGAGATCGAACCGCGGCATCGTCACGAGGCTGGCCCGCTGCCGCAACGCCAGGTTGAGCAGCACCGTCATGCCGTAGATGTGGAAGAACGGCAAGACAGCGAGCACACGGTCGTCGCTGCGGATGTCGATGAGGATGCGGCACTGGGCGACGTTGGCCACCAGGTTGCGGTGCGAGAGCATGACGCCCTTGGGGATCCCGGTGGTGCCGGAGGAGTACGGCAGGACCGCGACGTGGGTGGCGGGATCGAACGCCACCTCGGGTGGCGTCCGTCGCTCGGCCAGGAGGGAACGCAGATCGGGGTGCCCCTCGGCGCCGTCGAGGACGATGATCCGATCGTCGGGGATGCCGACGGCCGCGGCCGCGGTGACCGCCTGCGGCAGCAACGGCGACACCGTCACCAGCCACGTCGCCGCGGCGTCACGCAGCTGGGTCTCGATCTCGCGCGCCGTGTAGAGGGAGTTGACGGTGGTGACCACGGCCCCCGCCCGCAGGATGCCGTGGAACACCGTCGCGAAGGCGGGGACGTTGGGGCACAGCACGGCCACGACGGTCTCGGTGTCGACCCCGCGGGCCGCGATCGCCCCCGCGAAGGCGTCCACCTGGGAACGGAGCGCCCGATAGGTCGTCTCGGCTCCCGTCGCCGGATCGATGAGGGCGACGCGGTCGAGATCGGCGTCGTCGAGCGAGCCGAAGAGGTAGTCGTAGACGCTCTGATCAGGGATCTCGATGCTCGGATAGGGGCTGTGGAACACGCTGATCTCCTTCGAGGGCGGTACGGCGACGCTGCGTCCGCCCATGGTGGCACCGGTCCGGATCGGTGTCACCCGGTGTACACGGGAGCCGCGGACAGGGCAGGATGACGCCTCGCGCGTCTCAGACCGCCGCGAGCAGCGCCCCTCCGGCGGCCCCCACGAGCACCACCGCCCACGCCGGCGCGCGGAACGCCGTCAGCAGGACGAATCCGACGACCGCGAGGACGAACGGGCCGGGGCCGGTGATCGCGGTGGTGAACACCGGCGAGTACAGGGCCGCGCCCAGGATGCCGACCACCGCGGCATTCGCGCCGTGCATCGCCGCACGGACGCGGGGCCTGTCGCGCACGGCATCCCAGAACGGCAGCACGCCGACGAGCACGAGGAAACCGGGGAGGAAGACGGCGACGAGGGCGACGGCCGCCCCGACGACACCGCCGGGCCCGACTCCCGATACCGCCCCGAGGTACGCCGCGAAGGTGAACAGCGGCCCGGGGACGGCCTGCGCGGCGCCGTAGCCGGCGAGGAACGCGTCGGGAGCGACCCATCCCGTCTGTACGACGCCGGCCTCCAGGAGGGGGAGCACCACGTGGCCCCCGCCGAACACCAGCGCGCCCGCGCGGAAGAACGCATCGGCGAGCGCGACGACTCCGGAGGGGGTGGCCGACGACAGCGCCGGCAGGCCCACGAGCCCGACGCCCACGAGCACCAGGCACAGGATCCCCACCGCTCGCGGCACGCCGAACGACGGCAGCGCGGACGTGGGCCGGTCGGGGACGCCGCGCAGGAGCAGCAGCCCCGCCCCCACCCCCACACCGAGGGCGCCGAGCTGTCCCAGCGCGCCGGGCAGGAGCAGCGCGAGCGCCAGGGCGACCACGGCGATGCCGGCGCGGCGGGCGTCGGGCGTCAGCGATCGGGCCATCCCCCACACCGCGTGCGCGACGATCGCGACGGCGATCGTCGTCAGACCCGACAGCGCCCCCTCGCCGATGGAGCCTCCGATCAGACCCGCGCCGCCCGCGAAGGCGACCAGCAGCACCGCCGACGGAAGGGTGAACGCCGTGAAGGCCGCGAGCGCCCCGAGGACGCCCGCGCGCTGCAGGCCCATGGCGAAGCCGACCTGGCTCGAGGCCGGGCCGGGGAGGAACTGGCAGAGAGCGACGAGGTCGGCGTAGGCGCGGTCGTCCATCCACCGGCGTCGCACGACGAGGTCGTCGCGGAAGTAGCCGAGGTGCGCGACGGGGCCGCCGAAGGAGGTCAGCCCCAACCGCAGGAAGGCGAGGAACACCTCGCCCACGTCTCCCGCTCTGCGCATCCTCCGATCCTGGCCCCGCGGAGGAAACACCGGGTGAACCACTCAGACCAGAGGGGCGGCGAGCAGGTCGTCGACCAGCCGGAGCGTCACGGCGGTGAGGTGCTGGTCGGAGGCGATGTCGGCCCCCGCGATCGCGTCGCGCAGGCGAACGACCTCGCCCACCATCGGGTTGGCCGGCGCCTCGACGACGATCACCTCGGCCTCGCCACCGCGCGGGGTGAGCACGAGACGCCGCGGGGCGTCGATCGCGTCGATCGAGAGCGACCCCTCCTCCCCCTGGATCTCACTCGGCAGGGCGGTGTCCGTGATCTTCGACCAGGCGACGTCGGCGACGAAGCCGTCGTAGGCGGCGAGCGCGCTGCCGAGACCGTCGGTCGCCGACGCGATGCCCACGCGCACCGCCTGCACGGTGCGCGGCGCCCCGAACAGCCGCACGAGCGCGTGCAGGGGGTACACGCCCAGGTCGCGCAGGGCACTGCCGCCGAGGGCCGGGTCGAAGATGTTGGTCTGCTCGCCCGCGAGCACGTGGTCGTATCGGGCGGAGCGCTTCTCGTAGCGGAACGAGACCCGGCGCACGGTTCCGAGCCGTGGCAACACCGCCTCGATCACCGCCAGACCCGGGTCGTACGCCGTGCGCATGGCCTCGAGCAGCACGACGCCGCGGTCCCGGGCGCGCGCGACCGCGGCATCCCAGTCCGCCGCCGACAGCACCGCCGGCTTCTCGACGAGCACCGGGATGCCGGCATCCACTGCCTGCGCGATCTGGGCGGCGTGCGCGGAGTTGGGGCTCGCGACGTATACGGCGTCGACGTCGTCCGCGGCGAGCAGTTCGGCGAGTCCGATCGCGGTGCCGGGGGCTCCGATGGCCTCGGCGAACGACCGGGCCCGCCCGCCGTCGCGGGAGGCGACGCGCGAGACGAGTACCCCCTCGACCTGCGCCACCGCCTCGGCGAAACGGTGCGAGATGCTGCTGGTGCCGACGATGCCGATGCGGATCATGACTCCATCATGTCGCGGCCGTCCCGGGTGTCGCGGACGCGTCGGACGGCGTGGATAGGATCGCCCCGCATCGCCCACCCGACCCCGAGGCGCCATGATCACCACCCGAGCCACGCGACGCCGACGTGCGTCCCGGCGTGCCCGTCACCGACGCGGCCTCCTCGCGATCCTCGCCGTCACTCTGATGGCGGGGGCGGTGGCGGTCTTCGCCGCGGGGCGGGTGCCGGCGCCCGGCCCGGTCCAGACGGTCGCCGCCTCCGAAGCGCCGACGAGCCCGCCCCCCACGTCCGCCCCGCTCACCGCGTCGGAGCGGCTCCTGGCCGCGGCGTCGGATCCGCGGGCGTGCGCGGTCTCGTTCGCCGGTGACGGCATCGCCGACGAACCGCGCCTCGAGACCGAGGGCACGCGCTACGAGGCGCTGCCCCTCCCCCGGGTGGAGGGCCGGGTGTTCGCCGGCTGGTATCCCACCGTCGGCGACGCGGCCGCCCTGACCGCCGCCGCCCGCGTGAACGGCGCCGACCTGGTCGCGTGCACCGCGCGGCAGCGGGTGCTCCACGCGGGGTGGACGACGCCCGCGGCGAACGCGGCGGAGGACGCCCGCATCCCGATCCTCATGTACCACCAGTTCACCGAGAGGCCCGAGGGCGAAGACACCTGGCTGCGCGGCAACTACGCCTACGTGGGCGACTTCGAGGCGCAGATGGCGTACATCCGGCAGGCCGACTTCTACCTGCCGACGTGGGACGAGCTGAGCGCGTTCATCGACGGCGCCCTGTTCCTGCCGAAGCATTCGGTCGTCATCACCGACGACGACGCCGACCCCACCTGGGTGGATCTCGCGGCGCCGGTCGTGGCCCACTGGCAGCTGCTGACCACCTCGTTCGTCATCACCTCGGCGCGTACCGACCCCGCGCCCAACGCCTTCGTGCAGCAGCGCTCGCACACCCACGACATGCACCGTGCCGGCGCGAATGGCAAGGGCCGCATGGTCAACGAGGATGCCGAGACGATCGCCGCCGATCTCGAGCAGTCCGCCCGCATCCTGGGCGCGAAGGAGGTCGTCGCCTATCCCTACGGCCACTCCGACGAGACGGCGAGGGAAGGCGTTCGCCGAGCCGGTTTCGAGATGGCCCGCACCATCGAGCCAGGGCGCGTGCGCATCGGCACCGATAAGCTGGCGCTTCCCGTCGTGCGCATCGACTACGGCATGACCGCCGACGATCTGCGCTCCGCGATCGGCTGACGGGGACGCGGATGTGCGCTCGAGACGGGTGTTCTCTGCAGGGACGCTGGGGTGAACACCCGCTAGCTCCCAGGTAATTCCGTCACAATCCCCATTGGGGCACGCGTCGGCCGGTCTACGCTGTCTACTTCTGGCTCACCGAGAAAACGCGAGTACCCATGGATCTTTCCGTCATCGTTCCGACCTTCAACGAGGGTCCGAACGTCGCCGAACTCGTGCGTCGCACGACGGATGCCATGGCGGGTCGAGTCGTCGAGGTGATCTTCGTCGACGACTCCACCGACGACACCCCCGACATCATCCGCGCGGTCGCCGCGACCGCGGACATCCCGGTGCGCCTGATCCACCGCGACGACCCGCAGGGCGGACTCGGCGGTGCCGTGGTGGAGGGCATCAAGGGCGCCGCCTCCGACAGGTGCGTGGTGATGGACGGCGACCTGCAGCACCCGCCGGAGGTCATCGCCGCCCTGCTCGCCCGCGCCGAAGAGGGCGATGTCGATGTGGTGGTGGCATCCCGTTACATCGCCGGAGGCACCTCCGACGGTCTCGCCAACGCGGTGCGCACGACCGTGTCGCGTGCGTCGACGCTGCTGACCAAGTCGATGTTCCCCAAGAAGCTGCACAACTGCTCCGACCCGATGACCGGATTCTTCCTCGTGGACCGCCGCGCCCTCGAGGTCGAGACCCTGCAGCCGCGGGGGTTCAAGATCCTGCTCGAGATCCTCGCCCGCAAGCAGATGCGCATCGCCGAGGTGCCGTTCTCGTTCGCGCCCCGCTTCGCGGGGGAGTCGAAGGCGTCGTTCAGCCAGGGCATGCGGTTCCTGCTGCAGCTGACGATGCTCCGCTTCGGTCGGATGTCGGCCTTCGCGCTCGTCGGCGGCCTCGGAGCCGTCGCCAACCTCGCCATCATGTGGGCGCTGCAGATGGTCGGGGTGCAGTACATCGTCGCCGCGGTGATCGCGAGCGTGGTCACCATCGTCGCGAACTTCCTCGCCCTCGAGTACCTCGTCTTCGCCGACATGCGCGCGGAATCGGGCCTCATGCGCCACCGCTTCGTCAAGTCGTTCACCTTCAACGGCATCGAAGCCGTCGTGCGCATCCCGGTCATCTGGGTCCTGGTGAGCCAGGCGCACATCCAGAGCGTCGTCGCGGCCGGCCTCACCCTCGTCGCCGCGTTCGTGGTGCGCTTCGTCTTCCACGCCCTCGTGGTCTACGCGCCCAAGAAGAGCCGCGTCGGCAAGGCCGTCCGCGCCGTCGAACCCCTCGAAGACGAAGTCACGGCCTGACGCGCACGACGCCGTACCGCGTCGTCGGGGGTTCTCGAGGTCACCCCGCGGCGCACCGCGTGCGTCCCGGCACTCGGCCGTCGTCGAGCTTCGGCGGCGTACGCTGGAACCATGTCCTCTGACGCAACGATCCGCATGTTCGGCGCCGACTGGTGCCGCGACTGCATCCGCACCAAGAAGCAGCTCGACGAGCTCGGCATCGACTACGAATACGTCGATCTGGTCGCCGACCCCGCCGCGGCCGACGTCGCCAAGGAGATCTCGGGTCGCACGAGCATCCCCGTCGTCGTGTACCCCGACTCCAGCCACCACGTCGAGCCGTCGAACGCCGATGTCGAGGCCAAGCTGCGCGAGCTCTCGCTGATCTGATCGCGTCGGCGTGACCCTCTCCGCCGCGTGGCCCGTGCGGCGCGCGCTGACCGCCGAGACCGGCACGATGCTGTCGGCCTTCGTCGACCACCACGTGCATCTGCACCTGGTCGATGCTTCCGGTCTGTCCGCACGCGGCATCGCCGCGGTGGTCGACCTCGGCGGTGATCCCGTCGCGCTGGCCCGGCGTCCGGTGGGCCTCCCCCGCGTCGCGTACGCCGGGGCCTTCCTCACCGCGCCGGGCGGGTATCCGCGCGGTCGGGCATGGGCGCCGGAGGCCATCGTGCGCGTCGTGACCGACGCGTCGCGGCACCCGGGGGTCGAGGGCGGCGCCCGCACCGCCGTCGACGCGCAGGCGGATGCCGGCGCCTCGGTCATCAAGATCGCCCTCCATGCCGACGCGGGCCCCGTGCTCGACGACGACGTGCTCGCGGCCGTCGTGGCCGCCGCCGCTGAGCGCGGGCTGCCGGTCGTCGCCCACGCCCAGGGTGCCGGGCAGGTCGAGCGTGCGATCGAGGCCGGAGTCTCGGCCCTCGCCCACGCGCCCTTCGACCACCCCGTCTCGCGCCGCACCCTCTCCCGCGCGGTCGCGGCCGGGCAGGCGTGGATCTCCACGCTCGACATCCATCGCGGTCCCCCTCGCGCCCGCGCGATCGCGAACCTGCGCGCCTTCGCCGCGCGGGGCGGGCGCGTGCTCTACGGAACCGACCTCGGCAACGGCCCGCTGCCCGTCGGGCTGAACCGCCGCGAGCTGCTCGCACTGCACGAGGCCGGCGTGAGCGGCGACGCACTCGTGGCCGCCCTCACCGACCCCTGGCCGCGCACCGAGGCCTCGGACGGCGTCTCGACCTTCGTCGCCGGTACCGCCCCCTCCGCCCCCGACGATCTGCCCGACTGGCTGCGCCACGCGACCGTCGTCCCCACCGAGGAGCTCACCCGTGTCGACTGACCCCTCCCCCGACTTTGGATCCGTCGACCGGCTCCAGGCGCCGCGCCCCTCGCTGAACGCCGAGGCCGCGGCGCTCGACGCCGACGACCCGCTCGCTCACCATCGCGCGGCCTTCGTGGGCACGGACACCCCGCTGGTCTACTTCGACGGCAACTCCCTCGGGCGCCCGCCGCGCGCGACCGCGGAGCGCCTCGCGCGCTTCGTCACCGAGGAGTGGGGCGGCCGGCTCATCCGCGGCTGGGACGAAGCGTGGATGCAGCTCCCCTTCGCGATCGGCGACCGCATCGGTGCGCTGGCGCTCGGCGCGGCATCCGGACAGACCGTGATCGGGGACTCGACCACCGTGCTGTTGTACAAGCTGCTGCGGGCCGCGCTCGATGCGCAGACCGCGGCCGACCCCCGGCGCGTGGAGATCGTCGTCGGACGCGACGACTTCCCCACCGACCGCTACCTCGTCGAGGGCATCGCCGCCGAGCGCGGCGCGCGGGTCGTCTGGGTCGAGGTCGACACGTCGCGCGGAGTGGATGCCGACCTGCTCCGCGACGCCGTCGGCCCCCGGACCGCCGTCGTGCTGCTGAGCCACGTGTCGTACCGCTCCGGTTTCCTCGCCGACGGCGCCGTGCTCACGGCGATCGCGCACGACGCCGGCGCGCTCGTGCTGTGGGACCTCTGCCACTCGGCCGGGTCGGTTCCGGTGGCGCTGGACGACTGGGGCGCCGACCTGGCGGTGGGCTGCACGTACAAGTACCTGAACGGAGGGCCGGGTGCCCCGGCCTTCGCGTACGTCGCCACCCGGCACCAGGGCGGGCTGACCCAGCCGGTCCAGGGGTGGATGGGCGCCGCCGACGTGTTCTCGATGGGGCCCGTCTACCGCCCCGCCGCGGGCATGCGGCGGTTCCTCTCGGGCACGCCGCCGGTGCTCGCGATGCTCGCCATGCAGGACACGCTCGACCTGCTCGAGGACGCCGGCATCGCGGCCGTGCGCGAGAAGTCGGTCGCACTGACGGAGTTCGCGGTGCGGGTGGCCGACGGCATCCTGGCCCCCCTCGGGGTGCGTCTGGCCTCGCCCCGCGACCCCGCCGAGCGCGGAGGCCACCTGACGCTCTCCCACCCCGCGATGCGCCGGGTCACCGCGCGGCTGTGGGAAGGCGACGTCATCCCCGACTATCGCGATCCGCACGGCCTGCGGATCGGGCTGTCGCCGCTGTCGACGAGCTTCACCGAGACGCTCGTCGGCCTGCACGCCGTGGCCGACGCGGTACGCGCCGAGAGCTGAGTCGAGCCGGGCGGCCCGTGGGCGGGGCCGGCCGAATGCGCGACGCCCCCTCCACCCCGCGTCTTCCGCGAGCCGCCGTCTCGCGGCTCGGAGCCTTCACGGCGGGAGGGCTAGCCTCGGAGGGTGATCGATCCCCTCATCGTCGTCGTCGCCGGTGTGGTGGTGGTCGCCCTCGCCACGGTCATCGGGCCGCGGTTCAACATCGCCGGGCCCCTCGTGCTCCTCGCCGTCGGCGCGGGGGTGAGCCTGCTGCCGTTCATCCCCCCGATCGCGGTGAACCCCGAGATCATCCTGGTCGGCGTGCTCCCACCGCTGCTGTACTCGGCCGCCGTGCAGCTGCCCGCCATCGAGTTCCGCCGTGACTTCGCGCCGATCGCGGGCCTGTCGGTGCTGCTCGTCGTCTTCAGCTCCCTCGTGCTGGGCCTGTTCTTCTGGGCGGTCGTCCCGGGTCTGGGGCTGGCGCTCGCGATCGCCCTCGGCGCGATCCTGAGCCCCACGGATGCCGTGGCCACCTCGATCGCGAAGCGCCTGGGCATCTCCGCGCGCGTGGTGACGATGCTCGAGGGGGAGAGCCTGCTCAACGACGCCACGGCGCTCGTGCTGCTGCGTACGGCGGTGGCGGCCGTGGCATCCGGATTCGCGTTCGGCGACGCGCTCGGCGCCTTCGCCTGGGCCGTCGTGATCGCGCTGGTCCTGGGCGCCGCGGTGGGCTGGGTCAACCTGCGCGTGCGCGAGCGCGTCACCAACTCCGCCGCGAACACCGCCCTGAGCTTCACGGTGCCGTTCATCGCCTACCTGCCGACCGAGCACCTCGGCGGTTCGGGGCTGGTCGCCGCTGTGGTGGCGGGGATCGTCACCGGCCAGGGGGCTGCTCGTCGCTTCACCCCCGAGCAGCGCATCAGCGACCGGCTCAACTGGCGCACGATCGAGTTGATCCTCGAGGGAGGTGTCTTCCTCGTCTTCGGCCTCGAGCTGAAAGACATCGTCGCGGCCAACCTGCGCGAGCACGAGGGGCTCTGGCATGGGACGTGGCTCGCCCTCTCGGCGCTGGCGATCACGCTCGCCGTGCGCGCGGTCTACGTCTCGGGACTCGTCTGGGTGCAGGGCCGCCGCAGCCGCGGGTTCGCGCGCCATCAGGAGCGCGTGGACGACGCCCAGCAACGCCTCGACCGTTTCGAGGAGGCCTGGCGCACCGCCCCCGAGCAGTTCGGGGCGCGGGCTGACGATCCCGCACGCGCGGCCCGGCGCATCGGGTGGATGCGCGGCCGCATCTCACGGACCATGGCCGACCTCGACTACTACCGCGACACTCCCCTCGGCGCCCGCCACGGCAGCGTCATCGTGTGGGCCGGCATGCGCGGTGTCGTCACCCTGGCCGCCGCACAGACCCTGCCCACGGAGACCTCGCAGCGCCCACTGCTGATCTTCGTCGCCTTCCTCGTTGCACTGTTCAGCCTCGTCCTCCAAGGCCTGACCCTGCCCGCGGTGGTGCGCGCCGTCGGGCTCTCCGGCGACGGCGGGGGCGAGGGGCCGTCGCGCGACGAGCAACGCGCGCTCGACGCGGAGCTGCGCGATGCCGCGATCGCCGCGGTGCGGGCGGGCACCCTGACGCGCCGCGACGGGGAGGCCTTCCCCGCCGACATGATCGAGCGCGCCGGAGCCCGGCTCGTGCAACCGCCCGACGAGGAGGCCTCGACCCGGGTGCGCGACCTGCTCGAACTGCGCCTCGCATCGATCGAGGCCATGCGGCGGCGGCTCAACGACCTCAGCCGGGACGGCCGGTACAGTACCGCCGCCCTGCGCCACGCCCTCGCCGAGCTCGACGCCGACCAGCTGAGCCTCGAACTGCGCATCGACGATGGCGAAGACGACTGAGGCGGAATAGCGGTCGCGCTCGCGCGGTTTCCATTCATGCGCATGCGGTCACCGCGAAAGCCGTGGTGACTCGGCTGCGGGAGAGAAGTCCATTCATGAGCAGGTTCACCCAGAAGGTCGCCCTCGTCACCGGTGGAGGCAGCGGCATCGGCTCCGCGATCGCACGGGAGCTGGCGGCGGAAGGCGCGTCGGTCGTCGTGACCGACATCAACAAGGATGCCGCCGACGCCGTGGTGCGGCAGATCGTCGACGCCGGGGGGACCGCCGTGGCCTTCACGCAGAACACGGCGAAATGGGAGGACTCCGAGGCGGCCGTCGCGTTCGCCAAGACGACGTACGGCGGCCTGCACCTCGCCGTGAACAACGCCGGGATCGGCGCCCCCGCGCAGAACATCGGCGACTACGACATCGCCGCATGGGACCGCGTCCGCGCGGTCGATCTCGACGGCGTCTTCTACGGCTTGAAGTTCCAGCTGCCCGCCATCGTCGCCTCCGGCGGCGGAGCGGTCGTGAACATGGCATCCGTGCTCGGATCCGTCGGCATCGCCCAGAACGCCGCCTACGTCGCGAGCAAGCACGCGCTGGTCGGACTGACGAAGGTCGCGGCCCTGGAGTACACCGCACAGGGCGTGCGCACCAACGCCGTGGGCCCCGGGTTCATCGACACCCCGCTCGTGCGCTCGGGACTCAGCCCCGAGGCGCTGACGCACCTCGAGAACGAGCACGCCACCGGCCGCCTCGGCACCGACGCGGAGGTCGCGGCGCTGACCCTCTTCCTGCTGAGCGACGCTGCTTCGTTCATCTCGGGCAGTTACCACCTGGTCGACGGCGGCTACTCGGCCCACTGACCCGAGACCCCGGGCCCGTCGCCCAGCGCGCGGCGGGCCGGCCGGGCGTCGATGCCGCTCCGGCGGGCTGATTCGCAGGGTCATGCGGCACAATGGTCGCGGAGGTTTCCATGAGCGATCCGATCCCGACGATGCCGTCATCCACGGACGCCGCCGGGACCGGCGCCGTGTCCCTCGTGCACGCGGCGGCCGAGTGCCCGAAGTGCTTCACCGAGCTGCAGAGCGACCGCGATTGGTGGCGTGCGCGTCCCGGCGGGTCCCGTCTCGTGGGCTTGGTGGTGTCCCGTCCCGACATGCCGACGGTCGTGCAGCAGCGCGACGACCTGACGCGCTTCGGCGTGCCGATCGAGGGCTTCCGCCACCCCGCCCCCGAGACGCTCGAGGGGTGGTCCGCTCGCCTCGACCGCTTCTTCGGCACCCTCACCCGAGGCGACGTCCTGGTGGTCGCGAGTGTTCACGCCCTCGGTGTCACGCGCGAGGACGAAACCCGGGCGGTGGCCGATCTGCGCCGCCGCGGGGTGATCGTCAAGGTGCTCTCGCACGGCGAGCGCCACCTGCACGACGCCACGCTGCCGACGCACGCGTGACTCACCCGTCCGACACTCACCCGTCCGACACGCGCGCGCCGAATATGTGCACGCCGGACATGCGCGCCT
>NZ_JBKBNC010000003.1:0-122724 GCF_046295495.1 Microbacterium sp. | reverse complement strand
CCCCCCGCCGCCCCGCCGCCCCCCCGCGTCCCCACCACCCCCGCCCGCCCCGCGAAACGGTCCGGGTGTCTTGGACACTCGCTCGGTGCCCGCGGCACCGGGTCCGCCGCGCCCGCGTGTGTCACCACGCCGGGGCGATGCCCCTGCACCCCACCCGGACATCCCGCCGCAAGGGGTGCCGCCCCCGCGCGCCCCGGCACTAGCCTCGCGGCATGAGCCCCGCCAAGACCCCGGCCGAGATCCTCGACGTCGACGGGCACGAGGTACGCGTCACCAGCCCCGACCGCGTGGTGTTCCCCGAGCCGGGCCTGACCAAGCTCGATCTCGTGCGCTACTACCTCACGGTCGCCGAGGGCGCCCTGCGCGGCGCGGGCGGACGCCCCATGGTGCTCAAGCGCTTCTCGAAGGGCCTCGGTCAGGAGCCGTTCTTCCAGAAGCGCGTGCCCGAGAACCACCCCGCGTTCATCGACACCGCGACCCTTCACTACGCCTCCGGCACGTCGGCCGAAGAGACGGTGATCCGGGATGCCGCGGGGCTGGCGTGGGTCGTCAACCTCGGCTGCCTCGACCTCAACCCGCACCCCATCCGCGCGGAAGACCTCGACCACCCCGACGAACTCCGCGTCGACCTCGACCCCATGCCGGGGGTCGACTGGGCCCAGATCGTCGACGTCGCGTTCATCGCGCGCGAGGTTCTCCAGGATCACGGGCTCGTCGGCTGGCCGAAGACCTCGGGCTCCCGCGGGCTCCACATCCTCGCGCGCATCCGCCCCGAGTGGGAGTACGCCGACGTGCGCCTCGCCGCCGAGACCCTCGCTCGCGAGGTCGAGAACCGCGCGCCCGGGCTCGCGACAGCCCGCTGGTGGAAGGAGGAGCGCGGCGAGAGCGTCTTCGTCGACTTCAATCAGAACGCCAAGGACCGCACGGTCGCCTCCGCGTACTCGATCCGTGCGCTCCCCGACGCCCGCGTCTCCACCCCGCTCACGTGGGACGAGGTGCGCGACCGACGCCCCGAGGAGTTCACCGTGCTGACCGTGCCTGAGCGCTTCCGCACGATCGGCGACCCGCACGCCGGCATCGACGAGGCCGCGGGCTCGCTCGACGCCCTCCTCGCACTCGCGAGAGAACTCGGTCCCGCCGAGAAGCCGCCCCGCGGCTCCGACGGCTCCGGTCGCCGCGCCTCCGCCATGCCGCTCATCGAGGTCGCGCGCACCAAGACGAAGCCCGAGGCGCTCGATGCCCTCGAAACCTGGAAGCAACGGCATCCCGAGGCTTCCGCCGCCCTGCATCCCGCCGACGTTCTCGTCGACGGAATGCGCGGGTCGAGCTCGCTCTGGTACCGCGTGCGCGTCAACCTGCAGCACGTCCCGGATGCCGAGCGCCCGCCGCAGGAGGAACTGATCGCCGACTACGACCCCTGGGCGGGCCGTTCGGCATCCTGATCCGTCAGGGAGCCCCACGTGGGCGATGCCGGAGCGGGAGGACCGTCGAGACCTCCGCCGAAGCGGAACGTCCCGGCGAGCTCTGCGTGACGAATCCCGATGCGCCCGCAACCGTGCGGACGGCCGCGCGGCACCGCGCCGCGTACCGCCGACCGGGGAGCGCCGTCGTGGGCCTCGTCAGCGACGCCGCGGCCGCGACAAGGCCTCGCCGCACGCCGCCGCCAGGTTCTGCATGGCTCGCGCGGGGCTCAAGGTCGTCGCCGCGTTGAGCGCCTCGGTCGACAGGCGCTCCCGTGTCTCGGCATCCACGAGCACGCGCACGAGGGCGGCCACCAGTGCATCCTCGTCGCCGTCGGGAACGAGGATGCCACCGCCCCCGGCGAGCATGTCACGCGGTCCGTAACGGATGTCCCACGCCACCACCGGCGTCCCGTGCGCGAGGGCTTCCGCGAGCGCGAGCCCCTGCCCCTCGAAGGCCGACGTCGTCAGGTAGACGGCCGCGCGGTCGAGCACGGCGCCCGGATCGGTCGTGAGGCCCGGGAGCGCCACGCGTTCGCCGAGCCCCAGATCGGCGACGAGTCGCTCGAGCTCGCCGCGCTGCGCACCCTCGCCCCAGAGTTCCAGTCGCGCCTCGGGCACCTCCGCCACCACTCGCGCGAACGCGCGGATCGCGTGCGCGAGACGCTTGCCCGGCGCCAATCGGCCGAGCACGACGACGAGTCCGGCCTCTCGCCCGGTCGACGGGACGATCACCTCGGGACCGCTCACCGCGTGCGGGACGACCAGATCATGGGCGATCGGGCCGAACCTGTCGCGGACGTCGCAGCGCTGGTAGTCGGTCGGCCACAGCACGGCGTCGAAACGCGGCGCGATCTGGAACCACCGCGTCCACAGCGCGTTGAGGTCGGAGTCGTCACGGTACGGCGGCTCGAGGTGGATCGTGTGCACGGTGTGCAGGATCCGCACGTCGTCGTCGCCCCACCCCACGATCAGCTCGCCGAGCTGCCGCGACTCGCAGATCACGACGACCGGTCGCTCCACCTCGGCGCGCAGGTCCGCCGCGACGTGGGTCAACCACGCCCGGTACAGCGCGCCGAACCCGGCGACGACGCCGACGGGTTCGCCCGCGGCATCCCGGATGACGATCGGCTCGGTCGTGAGGTGCCAATCGGGATGGGCGATCTGCGGCAGCGCCACCGCTCCGCCCGCGACGTCGCGGTACTCCCGCTCCGGATCGGCCTGGCCCGGCTGCGCCGCCGCACGCAGCCAGGGGGCTGCTCCCCCGTCGGGCGCGACGGCCTCGTCGAACAGGTTGCGGAACACCTCGGATGCCGCGGCCGCCCCCCGCTCGACGAAGGTCGCGCGATGGTGGACGTGGGCTTCGGGGGTCGCGGGGTCGACGGTCAGCAGCAGCGTGGACGCCCCGGCCTCGCTCATCTGCTGCGCCCGCGCGAGCGTCGAGATCGTGTAGCCCCCGTCGAGGTCGGGCACGAGCCGACTCGAGAGCACGAGGTACCACGCGTCGGGAAAACCGGCGTTCATCACGCCCCCATCCTCCCCCAGGCGCTCCTCGCACCCCGTTCCCCCCGCCGATCGCGAAGGCGCCCGCCCCCGCCTCGGTGACGACACAGCGACGACGCCGCCGTCCGGCGGAGGGGTGTCGTCTTCGAGTCGATCGGGGAAGGGGCCCGCTCTCTCCTCATAACCCTCCGCGGACCGACAGAGCGGCGACGACGCCGGACGGCGAAGGGGCACCGTCTCCGGGTCGATCGGGGGAGGGGCCCCGCTCTCGACCCGGAGGCGGTGCCCCGAAGCCGACCGACGTCGTCGGCGCGGGAGCAGGCGTGACGCCTACTCCCATTCGATCGTCCCCGGCGGCTTCGACGTCACGTCGAGCACGACACGGTTGACGTCGCGCACCTCGTTGGTGATGCGGTTCGAGATCCTCGACAGCACGTCGTACGGCAGACGCGTCCAGTCGGCCGTCATCGCGTCCTCACTCGACACGGGGCGCAGCACGATGGGGTGGCCGTACGTGCGGCCATCGCCCTGCACGCCGACCGAGCGCACGTCGGCGAGCAGCACGACGGGGCACTGCCAGATCTCGTTGTCGAGTCCGGCCTTGGTCAGCTCGGCGCGGGCGATGGCGTCGGCCTCACGCAGGATCTCGAGACGGTCAGCGGTGACCTCGCCCACGATGCGGATGCCAAGACCGGGCCCCGGAAAGGGCTGACGGCCGACGATCGCTTCGGGCAGACCCAGTTCGCGGCCGATCGCGCGCACCTCGTCTTTGAAGAGCGTGCGCAGCGGCTCGACGAGCTCGAACTGCAGGTCTTCGGGGAGGCCGCCCACGTTGTGGTGGCTCTTGATGTTGGCCGTGCCCGCGCCGCCGCCGGACTCGACGACGTCGGGGTAGAGCGTGCCCTGCACGAGGAAGCGCACCTGCTCGCCCTCGGCCGCGGCCTCGGCGACGAGGTCGGCCTGCACCTTCTCGAACGCGCGGATGAACTCGCGGCCGATGATCTTGCGCTTCTGCTCGGGGTCGCTGACGCCGGCGAGGGCGTTCAGGAACGTCTCACGCGCGTCGACGGTGATGAGCTTCACCCCGGTGGAGGCGACGTAGTCGTTCTCGACCTGCTCGCGCTCGCCCTTGCGGAGCAGCCCGTGGTCGACGAACACGGCGATGAGCTGGTCGCCCACGGCCTCGTGCACGAGGGCGGTCGACACGGCGGAGTCGACACCCCCCGACAGCGCGGAGATGACGCGGCCCGTTCCGACCTGCTGGCGGATGCGCTCGACCTGCTCGGCGATGACGTTGCCGCTGTTCCAGTCGGCGGGCAGACCCGCGGCCTTGTGCAGGAAGTTCTCGATCACGTTCTGCCCGTGGTCGGAGTGCTTGACCTCGGGATGCCACTGCACGCCGTACATGCGTCGGGTGTCGTTCGCGAAGGCGGCGACGGGCGTGTGCGCGGTGCGGGCGAGCACCTCGAACCCCTCGGGAGCGCGCGAGACCTGGTCGCCGTGGCTCATCCACACGTTCTGGTCGGCGGGCTGGCCCTGCAGCAGGGTGCCCTCGGTGACCACCGTGGCATCCGTCGCGCCGTACTCGCGCAGGCCCGTGTTGGCGACCTCGCCGCCGAGCGCCTTCGCCATGACCTGGAAGCCGTAGCAGATGCCGAGCGTGGGCACGTCGAGATCGAACACGCCGGTGTCGAGACCGGGCGCGCCGTCTTCGTACACCGACGACGGACCGCCGGAGAGGATGATGCCGACGGGGTTCTTCGCCGCGATCTCGTCGGCCGAAGCGGTGTGCGGCACGATCTCGCTGTAGACGCCGGCCTCACGCACACGTCGTGCGATCAGCTGCGCGTACTGGGCGCCGAAATCGACGACGAGGACGGGGCGCTGGGACGTTTCGGTCTGTTCGGTCACCGGTTGCCCTCCGGGGCGGAGACGGGAGCGGAGGCCAGGGCGGCCTCCCGCTCGGCGAGGTAGGCGCGCACGCCGCGGGCGGTGCGCACCTCGAGGATGAAGGAGAGGAACGGCACCACGCCGCCGAGGGCGAGGAAGACGAACCGACGGAACGGCCACCGCATGAGGCTCCAGACGCGGAAGCACGAGATGAGGTAGACGACGTAGAACCAGCCGTGGGCGACGAGGATCGCGAGCGAGACGTTCACGCCGTCACCGGTGGACAGGATGTCGCAGCCGTTGCCGCCGGGGACGAACAGCGAGAACCACTGGCAGTCGGGGCCGGGCACGGCATCCGCGAACCACAGGAAGCCACCGGATCCGCCGAGGAA
The DNA here is from genome assembly GCF_046295495.1 of Microbacterium sp. Classification (GTDB taxonomy): domain Bacteria; phylum Actinomycetota; class Actinomycetes; order Actinomycetales; family Microbacteriaceae; genus Microbacterium. The sequence goes on along the minus strand of NZ_JBKBNC010000003.1, from coordinate 117,479 downwards.
CAGCTCCACGTGAAGGGGCGTGTACTTCAGGACCATCTCGGCGACCAGCAGAAGCAGGCCGATACCGGTGATGATCGAGCAGATCTGGTAGAACTTCAGGGCTCCGCGGATCGCCGGGAACGAGGCGAGCTTGGGGGCGCGGGGCATGGGTGCAAGTCTAGTCGCGGGCGGCGGAGGCCCCCGCCGCGGAGTCTCCCGCGAGGGCTTCGGCCTGCTCGTCTTCGAGGTCTTCCACTTCTTTCTCCCACGCGTCGCGGGCGAGGCGGTACCAGAGGTAGAGCGCGAAGCCGGCGAAGATCGCCCACTCCGCGGCGTAGAAGATGTTGAGCCAGTTCACACGCGAGCGCTCGTCGGGCGCGGGGGACGCGATGGCGTCGAGCGGACCGATCGGCGCCTGCGAGGTGACGAACTGCCGGTACACATCGAGACCGGCCGTGTCGTGCCAGCGGCCCAACAGCATCGCAGGTGACATGCGCGTGAGCGTCTGCGGGTCGGCACCCGACGGCGGGACGGCCGCCCCCTCGTCCGAGATGAGACGTCCCGTGACCTCGACCACGGCCGTCGGCTCGGTCTGGGCCTGGCGGCGGAGCTCCTCGGCGGCCGCGTTCGCGGCATCCCACGATGACGTCCAGCCGGTGGCCACGGCGATCGAGGTGGGCTGCGCCGTTCCCTCCACGCGCAGCTGACCCGTGACCCAGTAGCCCTCGACGTCGTTGTTGAATCGCGACGACACCACGATGAAGTCGGATGCCACCCACGTGCCGCGCACCTCGACCCGCTGCCCCACGAGGGGTTCGGGAAGGTAGTCCCCCGGCTGCACGACGTCGTCGAGCGGGCGGACGATCTCGGTCTGACCCGGCTCGGGCGGCGAGGTGTCGACCGCGCGACCGAGCTGCCACTGCCCCAACCAGGCCAGCACACCGGCGACGACCAACGAGAACGCCAAGAGCGCGATCCACCGCGGTCGCAGCATCACCTCCCGCAGGGTGGGCGGGAAGATCTGCGCCTGCGGGGACGCGGTCGCGGGGGTCGACGTCATGCGGTCTCCGGCGTCAGTGACCGTAGGGGGCGACGACGACCTCGACGCGCTGGAACTCCTTGAGGTCGGAGTATCCGGTGGTGGCCATCGACTTGCGCAGAGCGCCGATGAGATTCGCGGTGCCGTCGGCGACGGGGGCCGGGCCGTAGAGGACCTGCTCGAGCGGACCCACCCGATCGACGGCGACGCGACGACCGCGCGGAAGCTTGGGGTGGTGCGCCTCGGGGCCCCAGTGGAAGCCGCGACCGGGGGCGTCGGTCGCCCGTGCCAGCGCGACTCCGAGCATCACGGCGTCGGCGCCCATGGCCAGGGCCTTCACGATGTCGCCCGAGGTGCCCACTCCGCCATCGGCGATGACGTGCACGTAGCGTCCGCCCGACTCGTCGAGGTAGTCGCGACGCGCGCCCGCGACGTCGGCCACCGCGGTGGCCATCGGCGCGTGCAGGCCGAGGGTGGCCCGCGTGGTGGATGCCGCTCCCCCGCCGAAGCCGACGAGCACACCGGCCGCTCCCGTGCGCATGAGGTGCAACGCCGCGGTGTAGGTGGCGGCGCCGCCGACGATCACGGGGACGTCGAGGTCGTAGATGAACTTCTTGAGGTTCAGCGGCTCGGCGACGCTGGAGACGTGCTCCGCCGAGACGGTCGTGCCGCGGATCACGAAGAGGTCGACACCGGCCGCGACCACGGTCTCGTAGAGGTCGTGCGTGCGCTGGGGGGTGAGGGCACCGGCGACGGTGACGCCCGCGGCGCGCACCTCGGCGAGGCGATCGCGCACGAGCTCGGGCTTGATGGGCTCGGAGTAGAGCTCCTGCATGCGGCGGGTCGCATCGGCCTCGGGGAGGGTCGCGATCTCGGCGAGCAGCGGCTCGGGGTCGTCGTAGCGCGTCCACAGACCCTCGAGGTCGAGGACGCCGAGTCCGCCGAGGCGTCCCAGCTCGATCGCGGTGCGCGGGCTGACCACGGAGTCCATCGGGGCACCGAGGACCGGGATCTCGAACGGGAACGCGTCGATGGTCCACGCGGTCGAGACGTCTTCGGGGTTACGCGTGCGCCGCGACGGCACGACGGCGATGTCGTCGAAGGTGTAGGCGCGGCGGGCGCGCTTGGCGCGGCCGAGGTCGATCTCCATGGTCACCCGACCAGCCTACCCGCGCCCCTCGCCCTCGCCGTCGGTTGCTCCACGCTCGTGAGGAGTCGTGACCGGCGGAGAGACCGGCGCGTCGGCTCCGCGCAGCAGCCGGGTCAGCGGACCGTCGAGGGCGAACAACACGAACCCGATCGAGCCGAGCCACGGACTGAGGAGCATGGCCGCACCGCTGATCACGACCGCGCTGATGCTGGCCCGCCCCAGTCGGCGGGCGTCGGCCGGCGACAGATCGACGATGGCGCCGGAGCGCACCGCCCAGACCCACTGCAGCCAGCCGAGCACGATCGCGAGGAAGAAGTTGACCGGGAGGAGCACCCTTCCGAGCAGGAAGTCGCTGTAGGTGGTGTCGAGCGACGAGGTGAAGGGCACCAGCACGATCAAGAGGAGCCGAACGTTGTTGATCCACATGCCCGCGTCGTCGATGCGCACGATCCACTCGAATTGGCGCACGTGCGTCATCCACATCACGCAGAGGATGAGGAAACTGATGACGAACGAGAAGAGCGGATGCGTCAGGCCGAGGAGCCCCGCGACCAGATCGTCATCGGTGCGAACGGCGCCCAGCGACTGATCCGTCAGCCCCAGCACCAGGAGCGTCGCCGCGATGGCGAACACCCCGTCGGTGAACGCCTCGGCGCGCCGCGTCGAGACGGATGCCTCGGGGTGACTCCTCCGTCCGATCATGCGCACAGCGTATCCCCGCGCGCGAAAGGCGAAGGGGGCCGGGCGTCGCTCTGCCCGGCCCCCTGGCCTGCTGCCGGTCGTTGCCTGCCGCCGGTCGACACCGCGTCATCGCCGCGCTAGTTCCACCGCCTCGGAGAGACTTGCGACGACGCACCCGAGCGCGCCCGCGCCCCGGAGGACGAGCCCCGCCGGCCAGACGGTGATCGACGCACCGGCATACGTGTCGGAAGCGCTCGCCACCCAGGTGTCCACGTGACCGAGCGCCGAGACCCACCCGCCACGCACACGTCGACGAGCACCATCGCTGTCGCCGTTCTCTTCATCGTCGAGCCCTTCTCCGAGAAGGAGCATGTTCACATCCCCCACCGGCAGACGAAAGAGCAGGCGAGCGAAGCCCACGAGACCTCGCGAGATCCCACCAGGCGGTTCACCCACGCACGACGAAGGGCCGGGCAGTACCTTGCCCGGCCCTTCGCGAGATGCGCGTTACTTCTTGTAGTTCGGCGCCTCGACGACGATCTGCACGTCGTGCGGGTGCGACTCCTTCAGCCCCGCCGAGGTGATGCGCACGAACTTGCCCCTGGCCTTGAGCTCCTCGACGGTGCGCGCACCGACGTAGAACATCGACTGGCGCAGTCCGCCGATGAGCTGATACGCGACCGCCGCCACCGGCCCACGGTAGGGGACCTGCCCCTCGATGCCCTCGGGGATGAGCTTGTCGTCGCTGGGCACGTCGGCCTGGAAGTACCGGTCCTTCGAGTAGGAGGTCTTCTTGCCGCGCGTCTGCAGCGCGCCCAGCGAGCCCATGCCGCGGTACTGCTTGAACTGCTTGCCGCCCTGGAAGACGATCTCGCCCGGCGACTCGTCGGTGCCGGCCAAGAGGGAGCCGAGCATCACGGTGTCGGCACCGGCGACGAGCGCCTTGGCGATGTCACCGGAGTACTGCAGGCCGCCGTCGGCGATGACGGGGACTCCCGCGGGGATCGCCGCCTGCGCGGCCTCGTAGATGGCGGTGACCTGGGGGACGCCCACGCCGGCGACCACGCGGGTGGTGCAGATCGAGCCCGGCCCGACGCCGACCTTGACGGCGTCCACGCCCGCGTCGATGAGCGCCTGAGCGCCCTCGCGGGTGGCGACGTTGCCGCCGATGACGTCGATGTGGTCGAAGGACGCGTCGGCCTTGAGACGACGCACGATGTCGATCACGCCCGCCGACTGGCCGTTGGCGGTGTCGACGACGAGCACGTCGACGCCGGCGTCGCGCAGCGCTTCGGCACGCTGCCAGGCGTCGCCGAAGAAGCCGATCGCCGCACCGACGCGCAGGCGCCCATGGTCGTCCTTGGTGGCGAGGGGGTACTTCTCGCTCTTGTCGAAGTCCTTGATGGTGATGAGGCCCGCGAGCTTGCCGTTCTCGTCGACCAGCGGCAGCTTCTCGACGCGGTGCTTCGCGAAGGTCGCGATGACGTCGTTGGCGTGGATGCCGACGTGACCGGTGATGAGGCCCTCTTTGGTCATCACGTCTTTCACGAGGGTGGTCTGCCGCTCGAAGCCCGAGACGAAGCGCATGTCGCGGTTGGTGATGATGCCCACGAGCACCCCGTCGGCGTCGACGACGGGAAGACCGGAGATGCGGTACTGCGCACACATCGCGTCGACCTCGGCCACGGTGGCATCCGGGGTGGTCGTGATGGGGTCGGAGACCATGCCCGACTCGCTGCGCTTGACCTGATCGACGATGCCGGCCTGATCCTCGATCGAGAGGTTGCGGTGCACGATGCCGATGCCGCCCTGACGGGCGATGGCGATCGCCATACGGGCTTCGGTGACGGTGTCCATGGCGCTCGACAGCAGCGGGGTGGCCACCGTGATGCGGCGGGTCAGTCGCGACGACGTGTCGGCCTCGCTCGGGATGACGTCGGTGTGCCCCGGCAGGAGCAGGACGTCGTCGTAGGTCAGTCCGATGAAACCGAAGGGGTCGTGCTGCTCCATGGATCCTCCTGCGCACGCGGCGCCTGCTCGATATAAGGACGACGTCGGCCGGGGCGCCGTGAAGCGCTCCGACTCGAATTCTAAAGCGTCGGAGGGCGCGGAATTGTTCCCGCGGCACCCGGCCGCCATGCGCAGTCGGCAAGACACGGTTCGCTAACGACGCGTCCCGCGAAACACCCGCGACACATTACGCTCGTAGCGTCGACCGTCGAAGCTGACGGGACGACATCGTCAGCGCTGCCGAACTGGAGACTCCGTGGGTCATTCCTCCCCCACCGCGATACGATCGCGCACCATATCCCGCATGGCCGTCGTCGTCTCGCTCCTCGCGAGCGCGGTCGCCGTCCTGAGCCTGTTTTTCGCGACACCCGCGAACGCCCAGACCACGCCCGCACCGACCCCCGCCGCCTCGGCGGGCACCGGCGACGTCTCGACCCAGTACTCCATCGGAGGCATCATCCGGGCCGACGACGAGCCGGTGGAGGGCGTCGAGGTCAGTGTCGAGGGCTCCGGGTTCTCGGAGATCGGCACGACGGGCGCCGACGGTCGCTGGGCGGTCGCTGTCCCCGGGCCGGGCGCCTACACGGCGACGCTGCAGGTCGACACGCTGCCCGACGGCGTCGCCCCGCGCGACCCCGACAACGTCACGCGCGACGTGACCATCGGCACGACCAACACGGTCAACGTGCTCTTCCCCACCGGTGAGGGCACGGCCGCGGCCGGCTCCATCTGGGACACGTTGTTCTCGCGCTTCTTCTACGGCCTGAACTTCGGCCTGCTGCTGGCGCTGGCCGCCATCGGCATCTCGCTGATCTTCGGCACGACCGGCGTGAACAACTTCGCGCACGGCGAGATGCTCACCTTCGGCGCGATCATCTTCTACGTCTTCACCGCGATGGGGTGGAACCTCCTCCTCGCGATCCTGCTGACGGTGGCCCTCTCGGCCGCCCTCGGATGGACGCAGGATGCCGTGCTGTTCAAACCGTTGCGAAAGCGCGGCGTCGGGCTCGTGCAGGTGCTCATCGTGACGATCGGCCTCTCGATCGTCCTGCGCTACCTGTACCTGTACTTCTTCGACGGCGGCACGCGCAACATCGACACCGGCATCACCGACAACGTCACCATCGGTCCGGTGACGGTGACGCTGACCTCGATCATCAGCATGGGCGTCAGCATCGTGATGCTCGCTTTCGTGGCGTACTTCCTGACCCGCACCCGCATCGGCAAGGCCACGCGCGCCGTCAGCGACAACGCATCGCTCGCCTCCGCGTCCGGCATCAACGTCGACCGCGTCATCCGCATCGTCTGGGTGCTGGCCGGGGCCCTGACCGGTCTGTCCGGTGTGCTTTACGGCCTGTACCGCGGCGTCACGTGGGACATGGGCTTCGCGATCCTGCTGCTGCTGTTCGCGGCCGTGACCCTCGGCGGTCTCGGCAGCGCCTTCGGCGCGCTCGTCGGATCGCTCATCATCGGCATCATCACGGAGTTGTCGACCATCGTCATCCCACCCGACCTCCGGTACGCGGTGGCCCTGATCGTGCTCATCGGCGTGCTGCTGTTCCGGCCGCAAGGTGTGCTCGGTCGTAAAGAGCGGATCGGCTGAGGAAGAACGACATGGACTGGCTTTCGATCTTCAACAACGCCGCGGGCGAGCTCATCAGCCCGACCACCGCGGCCTACGCCCTCGCCGCCATCGGCCTCAGCGTGCACTTCGGCTACGCCGGATTGCTCAACTTCGGTCAGGCGGGCTTCATGGCCGTCGGCGCCTACGCCTTCGCCATCGCGACCCTGTCGTTCGCGGCGCCCGTGTGGCTCGCGATCCTCGTCGCGATCGTCGCGTCGGTGCTCTTCGCCTTCCTCCTCGGCATCCCGACCCTGCGGCTGCGGGCCGACTACCTGGCGATCGTGACGATCGCCGCGGCCGAGATCGTGCGGTACGTGGTCTCCACGGTGGGTCTGACCGACCTCACCGGTGGATCCCAGGGCCTGAACGGCTACAACCGCGAGTTCCAGGCGATCAACCCCCTGCCGGCCGGCACGTACGGCATCGGCCCGTGGACCTACTCCGCGAACGACTGGTGGGTGCGCCTGTTCGGGTGGGGCCTGGTCATCATCGCGACGATCCTCGTGTTCCTGCTCATGCGCAGCCCCTGGGGCCGCGTGGTCAAGGGCATCCGTGAAGACGAGGACGCCGTGCGCAGCCTCGGCAAGAACGTGTACTCCTACAAGATGCAGGCCCTCGTCCTCGGTGGCGTCATGGGCGGACTCGCGGGTGTGGTGTTCATCCTCCCCCGCGCCGTGCAGCCGGGAAACTACGGCACGGCCCTGACGTTCTTCATCTGGACCGCGCTCCTCCTCGGTGGAGCGGCCACGCTCCTGGGCCCGATCGTGGGCTCCATGCTCTTCTGGGTTCTGCTCTCGCTGTCGAACGGCATCATCGTGGGCCTGCGCGACGTCGGCATCCTGGGCTTCATGTCCAGCACGCAGACGGGCCAGGTGCGCTTCATCCTCGTCGGCATCGGACTGATGCTCCTCGTGATCTTCCGACCACAGGGCATCTTCGGCAACAAGAAGGAGCTGTCGTTCAATGTCTGACACGACCGTCACCCATCCTCTCGTCAAGGGAGAGGTCCGACCCGGCTGCGAGAAGGTCGACCCGATCGTCGTCGCCGACAGCGTCACGCGCCAGTTCGGCGGTCTCAAGGCCGTCGACGTCGAGCACCTCGAGATCCCGCGCGGGCAGATCACCGCCCTCATCGGACCGAACGGCGCCGGCAAGACGACGCTGTTCAACCTGCTCACCGGTTTCGACAAGCCGAACACCGGTCGCTGGAGCTTCGAGGGCTCGAACCTCGCCAGCGTCCCCGCGTTCAAGGTGTCGCGCCGCGGCATGGTGCGTACGTTCCAGCTGACGAAGTCGCTCGGTCGCCTGACCGTGCTGCAGAACATGCTGCTCGGCGCCCGGGGGCAGAAGGGCGAGAACCTGTTCCGCGCCCTGATCCCCGGCATCTGGCGCTCGCAGGAAGCCGCCAACACCGCGCGGGCCGACGACCTGCTGCGCCGGTTCAAGCTGGACGCCAAGCGCGAGGACTTCGCCGCGTCGCTCTCGGGCGGTCAGCGCAAGCTCCTCGAGATGGCGCGCGCGCTGATGAGCGACCCCAAGCTCGTCATGCTCGACGAGCCGATGGCCGGTGTGAACCCCGCTCTGACGCAGAGCCTCCTGGGCCACATCCTCGACCTCAAGAAGGAGGGCATGAGCGTGCTCTTCGTCGAGCACGACATGCACATGGTCCGCCACATCTCCGACTGGGTCGTCGTCATGGCCGAGGGACGCGTGGTGGCCGAGGGCCCGCCCGAGACCGTCATGAGCGACCAGGCCGTCATCGACGCCTACCTCGGCGCGCACCATGACACCGACCTGGGCGACATGTCCACCTCGCAGCTCGAGACCATCCAGGCCGAGGCCGCCGCGGAAGCGGAAGCAGAGCTCATCGCCGACGAGAAGGACGGGAAGCTCTGATGACCGACACCGCCACCCCCACCCGCACCGCGGTGCTGCGCACCGACGACCTGGTCGCCGGTTATCTGCCCGGGGTCAACATCCTCAACGGCTGCACCGTCGACGCCTACCAGGGCGACCTGATCGGCATCATCGGCCCGAACGGCGCGGGCAAGTCGACGCTGCTCAAGGCCATCTTCGGCCAGGTCAAGATCCGTGGCGGCGCTGTACTGCTCAACGGTGAGGACATCACCGCGCTCAAGGCCGACAAGCTCGTCGGCAAGGGCGTCGGCATGGTGCCGCAGAACAACAACGTGTTCCCCAGCCTGTCGATCGAGGAGAACCTGCAGATGGGGCTCTTCCAGCGCCCCAAGGTCTTCGCCGAGCGGTTCGAGTTCGTCTCGGGCCTGTTCCCCGAGCTGGCCAAGCGTCGCCGTCAGCGCGCCGGGTCACTCTCCGGTGGTGAGCGCCAGATGGTCGCCATGGGACGCGCGCTCATGATGGATCCCTCGGTGCTCCTGCTCGACGAGCCCTCGGCCGGTCTCTCCCCCGTGCGCCAGGACGAGACATTCCTTCGTGTGGCGGAGATCAACCGCGCCGGCGTGACCATCATCATGGTCGAGCAGAACGCCCGCCGCTGCCTGCAGATCTGCCACCGCGCCTACGTGCTCGACCAGGGCAAAGACGCGTACACCGGCACCGGGCGCGAGCTGCTCACCGATCCCCGGGTCATCGAGCTCTACCTCGGCACCCTCGCCGCCGATGAGGACGCCAAGCGCGACCGCAAGGAGCCCGAGGCCTGACCCGACGCCGATATGCCGCGAGTGCGGCGCTCACCCTGGTGGGCGCCGCACTCGCGGCATGTTCGGCCACGACACCACCGGCTCCCACCGTCGAGGTCGAGCTCGTGCAGCAACGCGGTGACATCATCGCCGAGCGGGTGCAGCTGCGGGTGACGAACACCTCGGACGCCGCGGTGACCGTGACGAGCGCGACCCTGTCGTCGCCGGTCCTCCACGGCCCGGGCAGCGGATCGACCTCGCGCCCCGTGACCATCCGGCCGGGGCGCACCACCGATCTTCCGGTGCCCCTGCCACCGGTGCGGTGCATCGACGCGGCTCCCGACACGGATGCCGGTGCGGAAGCGGAGCTCCGTCTGGACGACGGCCGGGGTCCGCGCGAGGCCACCCTGCCGGTCGCCGACCGACTCGGCGTGCTCGCACGCCTGGGCGCGGGCCAGTGCGACCGTGCGGCCCTCGCGGCCGTGGCGCGCATCTCGGCGACCGCGGTGACGCCCTCGGTCGACGGCTTCGCCGGCCTGGTCCTCTCGATCGAGCCGGCGGGCGATGCGGCCGGCAGCCTCGAGCTCACGTCGCTGCGCGGCACTCCCCTGCTGCGCTTCGCCGCGGGGCCGGAAGCGCCCCTCGGACTCTTCGTCGCAAGCCGGGACGAGCCCTCGACCCTCACCGTGCCGGTCACCCCCATCCGCTGCGACGCACACGCCATCGCCGAGGACAAGGTGGGGACGAGGTTCGATCTCGTCGCGGTGGTCGAGGGGCGGGAGATCGTCGTCCCCCTCGAGCGCTCGGACGCGGTGGCGGCGGCCCTGCTCGACTTCACCGCGAAGACCTGCGGTCTCACGCCCTAGCGCCTCCCGCGCCGGGGCGGCGACGTCACTCGGGGTCGCACGTTCGGCATCCCCGCGGGTCCGGCATCCGCTCGCAACGCGAAGGGGCCCGGATCCTCGCGGATCCGGGCCCCTCCCGTGGATGTCAGGTCACTCGTTGAGCGAGCCGAACTCCGTGTTGAGCAGCGTGTACTTGTTGTCGGCGCCGTACTGGTAGATACCGATGTACGCCTCGGTCGGGTCACCGTTCTCGTCGAAGGTGATCGGGCCGGAGACACCGTCGTAGTCGACATCGGTGCCGTCGTTGATCAGCGCGAGGCAGTCGGCGAAGGTGGTGCACTTCTCGCCACCTTCGGAGACCGACTGCATGTTGTCGCGGATGGCCGTGCCCGAGTCGTCCTTGGCCTGAGCCGCGGCGAGGGCCGCGACGATCACGGCGTCGTAGGACTCCGGCGCGTAGCTGAAGTCGGTCAGCGCGGGGTCGACCTCCTTCAGGCGGGCCTGGAAGTCGGTGTCGGCGGGGTTGCCGGGCAGGGTGCCCTTGGCGCCCTCGAGCGTGCCGGCCGGGAACTCGTACGAGTTCGACAGGTTGCCGTCGACGAAGTACACCTTCGACGCCGCGTAGCCCTGGGTGCTGACGAGCTGCGGGATGATCGAGGAGGTCTCCTCGAAGGCGATGATGGCGACCGCGTCGGGCTGAGCGGCGAGCACCTGGTCGACCTGCGAGGTGAAGACCGTGTCACCCGGGTTGTAGGGAACCGCGACCGAGACCTCGCCGCCGGCGGCCTCGATGGCCGTGGTGGCGTTGTCCTTCAGGCCGATGCCGTAGGGGTCGTTGATGTAGATGATGCCGACGTTGGCCGCGCCGTCGCCGACCATCAGGTTGCCCAGCACGCGGCCCTGCAGCACGTCGGACGGCGCGGTGCGCCAGTAGTACCCGTCGTCGGCGTAGGTGGTGAAGTCGGGCGAGGTGTTGGCCGGCGAGATCTGCACGACACCGGCGTTGACCAGCTGGTCGACGAAGGTGAACGAGACGCCCGAGGAGGCGGCGCCGATGACGACGTCTGCACCGGCATCGACGAGCTCGGTGGCCGACTGCGTGGCGATGTCGGTCGTGGTGTCACCCGAGTCGCGCTCGGTCAGCTCGGTCGTGAACGGGAAAGCGTCACCCGTGGCTTCGATGTCCTGGACGGCCAGCTTGACACCCGCGACCTCGGGCGGGCCGAGGAAGGCGAGGTTACCCGTGGCGGGCAGGATCGTGCCGACGTGGAAGGTGCCGTCGGCCTCGGACACGGCGCCACCACCGGACGATGCGCTGGGCGCGGCTTCGCTGCCGCCGCCTGTGCATCCGGCGAGGACGAGCGCGCTGGCGCCGACCAGGGCGATACCGCCGAGGACCTTGCCGGCGCGCGTACGCGTGAAGACGTTCATAGTGCTCCTTGCTGTGAATGAACGTTGGGCGACCCATCGGGTCACCTGGTGTCCTAAACCTAATCGGGTGCAGGTTTTCCGCGTGTTGCCGTTCGTTAACGATGTGAGTCACCGCGATCACGGCCCGATAACGACGCTGGACGTGCGATCACGCGGTGCACTAGGGGTCGTCCGCGAACGTCCTCGAAACGCAGCATCCGGCCGCCGTGCCCACCCCGCGTCCGGAAGGGGTCCGGAAGGTCGTCCGGCCTCAGACGGGCGCGGCGACGTCGTCGACGACGCGGCGGTGCCGACGAGAGGCCACGATCGAGTCGACGCTGAGGATGACCAGAGCCAGCCACACCAGCCCGAAACCGATCCAACGCTCCAGCGTCATGGGCTCGTGGAGCACCCACACCCCGATCGCGAACTGGATGATCGGGGCGACGAACTGCAGCAGCCCGATCACCGTGAGCGGCACCCGACGGGCGCCGGAGGCGAACAGCAACAACGGCACCGCGGTCACGGCCCCGGCGAGCAGGAGCAGCACGGTGTGGAGCACCCCCGCCGTTCCGAGCGTGATGCCGGTGATGTTCGCGACGAGGACCAGCTGGATCGCGGCGACCGGCAGCAGCCAGAGAGATTCGAGCGTGAGTCCGCTCACGGCATCCACGGACGGGCCGATCTGCTTCTTGACCAGGCCGTAGAACCCGAAGGAGAAGGCGAGTGTCAGCGCGATCCACGGGAAGGCGCCGTAGCCGAGCACGATCACCACGACGGCCACGACCGCGATACCCACGGCGATCCACGGGATCAGGCGCAGCCGCTCGCGCAGCACGATGACACCGAGCAGGACCGTCACGATCGGGTTGATGAAGTAGCCGAGGCTCGTCTCGATGACGTGGCCGGTCAGAGCACCGAACAGGTACGTCTGCCAGTTGACGTAGATCAGGACGCCGGCGAGCGCGGTGAGGGCCATCAGCCGGGGCTGTCGCACGATCGCCAGGAACGGGCGCCACATGCGCAACACGCTCAGCAGCAGCAGGCAGAAGACGAACGCGAGGATGATGCGCCACGCGACCACCTCGAACGGGCCGGTCGGCTTGAGCTGCAGGAAGTAGATGGGCAGCACGCCCCACAGCAGGTACGCGCCCAATGCGTACAGGGCACCGCGGGTGACCCCGCCGGTCGGAGCGGCAGGAGAGGGGGTCACCGACCCAGCCTACGCGCGCCGCCCTCCCCCGGGCCGCCGCACACCGGCGCATTCCTGCCAGTCCGTTCCGACGCCCGAAGCGGTCCCGACTTCCGGGACGGCCCGAGCTCGGGCGCGCGGGCTCCGGGCATGACGAAGGCCCCGGATGCCGTGGCATCCGGGGCCTTCGCGCGAGTCACGCGATCAGCGGACGACGACCGCCAGGACGTCGCGAGCCGAGAGCACGAGGTACTCGTCGGCGCCGAACTTGACCTCGGTGCCGCCGTACTTGCTGTAGAGCACGCGGTCACCGACGGCGACGTCGAGGGGGACACGGTTGCCGTTGTCGTCGATGCGGCCGGGGCCGACGGCGACGACTTCGCCCTCCTGCGGCTTCTCTTTGGCGGTGTCGGGGATGACGAGACCACTCGCGGTGGTCTGCTCAGCCTCGACCTGCTTGATGACGATGCGGTCCTCGAGCGGCTTGATGGAAACCGACACGGTCTACCTCTTCTTTCTCGTTACAGAAGACTTGTCAGCACTCACGCGGGGAGAGTGCTAATCCGAGTGTAGAGAAGGGCTGGCACTCACGCAACGCGAGTGCCAGCACAATCGCCCGCCTAGGCTGAATCGGTGGACACCACCGAGCTGACCGCCCTGCTCACGCCCGCGGGCCTGCGCCTGCTCGACGAGGTCGGGCCGATCGCGTCGACCGACGATGCGGCGCGCGCGGTCTCGCGGTTGCGGGCCGCGGGACATCCCCCCGAGCTGGTCTCGGCGGTGGTCGGGCAAGCGCGACTGCGAGTACGGGCGGAGGCGAAGTTCGGCGCCTTCGCCGATCGCATGCTGTTCACCCGCGCGGGGCTGGAGCAAGCGACCCGCCTGTCCATCGCAGCGCGTCATGCCGGGCGTTTCCGCGCGGCGGGAGTCGCGAGCGTGGCAGACCTCGGCTGCGGCATCGGCGGCGACGCCCTGGGGCTGGCGGGACTCGGCATCCGGGTGCACGCGGTCGACGCCGACGAGGTGACCGCGGCGATCGCCGCGTACAACCTGGCCCCCTTCGGCGAGACGGCGACGGTCGCGCACGCACGCGCCGAAGACGTCGACCTCGCGGGGACCGATGCCGTATGGCTCGACCCCGCGCGGCGCACGGCGGGTCACGCCGAGACGCGGCAGGTGTCGTCGGCCGAGTGGTCGCCGTCGCTGGAGTGGGTCTTCGCCCTTCTGCGGAACATCCCGGGCGGGGTCAAGCTCGGCCCGGGCTTCGATCGCACGCGGATCCCGGACGACGTCGAGGCGCAGTGGATCAGCGCCGACGGATCGACGATCGAACTCGTGCTGTGGTCGGGGCGCCTGGCCCAAGACGGGGTGCGCCGCGCGGCGCTCGTCGTGCGCGGCTCCGAGGCGTGGGAACTCACCGCCCCCGCGGACAGCCCGGACGCCCCGGAGCGCGAGCTCGGCGCCTTCGTGCACGAGCCCGACGGAGCGGTCATCCGCGCGCGCCTGATCGGTGAGATCGCGCGCTCCCTCGAGGCGGGGATGCTCTCACCCGGGATCGCGTACCTCACCTCCGACAGTCCGCTCACGAGCCCCTTCGTGTCGTCGTTCCGGGTGCGCGAGGAGCTGCCCGCCGATCCCAAGAAGCTCGCCCAGGCGCTGCGCGCCCGCGGCATCGGCACGCTCGAGATCAAGAAGCGCGGCGTCGACGTCGACCCCGCCGTGCTGCGTAAGAAGCTCGCTTTGCGCGGCGACGGGGCGGCCACGCTGCTGCTCACCCGGGTGGGTTCGAAGCGGCTGGCGCTGCTCGCCGACCGCGTCTGAGGCGCTCGGCGACGGGCCGGTCCGTTCGGCGCGTGCGTGCCGCCGCACCCCCGCGACCGCGAGGGGGCGACGCGGCGGACTCGCCGCCCCTCATGGACCGTGGCGCGAGCAGTGAGGTCGGCCCCGAGTGCATGCCCCGCGGGCGGCCGTCAGACCGCCAGCTGCGAGAAACCCCAGATCAGCCATCCCGCGCTGAAGGTGACCGCGAGCGACGAGAGAGCGAGGGCCCAGATCGCAGGCCGGCGACCGTCGTGGGGGCGACGCAGCGACACGATCGCGACGATCATCCCGATCACGCCCAGGGGCAGCAACCACCCCGTGATCAGCGACCCGACGAGCGCGACGACCGCCAGCGCGAGGGCCCACGGAGCCAGTGACGGCGGCGTCGGGGGCGCTGGCGGAACGTACGGGATCAGATGGTCGCCGAAGGCCGCCATCTCGAGCTGCGCCGTCGGCAGCCGCTCGGGGTCGTCGTCGTCGATCGCCGACGTCGGCGGGAGCGGCGGCAGGGCCGCGGCGGGACCGGGCTCGTCTTTGCGCGTGCGACGCGTGGGCGGAGAGGCCTCGCTCACGATGCCGATCCCGAGCGCGGCGTCGGGGGCTCGGCATCCGGATCCTCCGCCACCTGGATCTCGGTCACCGGGAGGGTGGAGTCGGCGCCGAAGCCCAGCGTCGAGGGACGCCGGCCCGACGCGATGAGCTCGGCCGCGAGGGCGGCGATCATCGCGCCGTTGTCGGTGCACAGGCGCAGCGGGGGGATGCGCACGGCGACGCCGGCGGCCGCGGCCCGCTCGAGGGCGACGTCGCGCAGGCGCTTGTTGGCGATGACCCCACCCCCCAGCAGCAGCCGGGGGACGCCGTAGCGGGCGCAGGCGTCGAGCGCCTTGGTGACGAGCACGTCGACGACGGCCTCCCGGAACGACGCCGCGACGTCGGCGACCGGTACCGGCTCACCCGCGGCCTCGTGCTGCTCGACCCAGCGCGCGACGGCCGTCTTGAGGCCGGAGAACGAGAAGTCGTAGCGGTGGGATGCCATGTCGGAGGCCCGCGAGAGCCCCCGGGGGAAGCGGATCGCGGTGGGGTCGCCCTCGGCGGCGGCGCGGTCGATCTCGGGGCCGCCGGGGTAGGGCAGTTTCAGCAGGCGCGCGACCTTGTCGAACGCCTCGCCGGCGGCGTCGTCCATCGTCTCGCCGAGGAGCTCGACATCGCTGGTGAGGTCGCGCACGAGAAGCAGCGAGGTGTGCCCGCCGCTCACGAGCAGGGCGACGGTGGGGTACTCGAGTTCGCCCGCGTCGGCGTCGAGGATGTCGGCGGCGATGTGACCCACGAGGTGGTTGACCGCGTAGAGCGGCTTGTCGAGGGCGACCGCCAAGCCCTTCGCCGCGCCGATGCCGACCATGAGCGCCCCCGCGAGCCCCGGACCGCTCGTCACGGCGACCGCGTCGATCTCGGCGAGCGACACTCCGGCCTCGGCGAGCGCGGCGTCGATCGAGGGTTGCAGCGCCTCGAGGTGGGCGCGCGCGGCGACCTCGGGGACGACCCCGCCGTAGCGGGCGTGCTCGTCCATGCTCGAGGCGATCGTGTTGCTCAACAGCCGGCGACCGCGAACGATCCCGATGCCGGTCTCGTCGCAGCTGGTCTCGATGCCGAGCACGAGGGGAGCGTTCATCAGCACCATCCCTTTCCGGTGGGCGAGGCCGCCGGGGCGCCGGTGCCGTCGGCGGGGGCGGCAGAGGGGTCGGCACCGGCGGCCGCGTCGGCCTCAGAAGTCCCGGCGTCCGTCGAGGACCCATCGTCGCCGCGGAGATGGGCCCACCCGCGCAGGTCGAGCTGCATGACGATCGCGTCGACGTCGTCGGGCTGGTAGTAGCGAGGACGGCGCCCGACCTCGGCGAAACCCTCCGACAGGTAGAGCTTCTGAGCGACGGGGTTGTCGGCGCGCACCTCGAGGAACACCTCGCGCACGTCACGGCGCACCGCCTCGTCGAGCAGCGTCGTCAACAGCGCGCGCCCGCGACCGCGACCCCGCGCGGCGCCGGAGATGGTGATGGTCTGGATGTCGGCATCCTGTGCCCCGCGCACCGCGCGCAGGCCCGCGTACCCCACGAGACGGCCGGCTTCCTCGACCACGACATACCAGCTGTGCGCGGACGCCAGCTCCTCGCGCATCATGGCCGCACTCCACGCGTCGGTGGGGAACGAGGCGCGCTCGAGGACCATGATCGCGTCGAGGTCGGCGGGCGTGGCCGGGCGCGTGGTCATCCGCTGACCCGCTTCGGCGCGTGGGCGGCGACCACGTCGGGGCTGCGCAGGTAGAGAGGCTCCGACCCGGCCAGGTCGCGGCCGGCGTCGAGGGCCCGAGCGGCGGCGAGGGCGATCATCGCGGCCGAGACGCTCGTGGCGTCGTAACGTCGCGCGCCGAGCTCGTCGAGGCGGGTGTCGAGGTCGTCGCGCGGGCTCAGGGCGGCCTCGGTCACCCGGAGAGGAAGGCCGTCGTCGTCGAGGCCGTCGTAGACGCTGTATGCGAACTCGCGACGACGGGCGTCGGTGACGACCGCGAAGCGATCCGTCTCGACTCCGGAGAGCGCGTCGCTCAGCAGCACCCCGAGCGCGACGCCGTCATGGCTGGGGACGGGAACGACCGGGATGCCCCGCCCGAGGGCGTAGACCCGCGCGGTCGCGATGCCCACGCGCAGCCCCGTGAAGGGACCGGGGCCCATGCCGATCGCGACGTGCGTGGGGGCCGGACCCGCCGATGCGGCACGCCGCAGCAGGTCGCCGATGACCTCGGCGTGGCCGAGGGGGTTCGCGCTCTGCTCGTCGGCGAGCACCTCGCCGTCGGGGGCGATCGCGGCGACGGCCGTGCCGAGCGAGGTGTCGATGCCGAGGATCACCGTTCCAGGGTATCCGCCGCCTCCGCCACCGCGTTCGTCGCGGCATCCGTTCCGCGCCCCGTTCCGAACAGACGTCATGGAAGCCACGGGCCTCGGCCTGCGCCGCACGGTCGTCCCCACGGGGGTCGGCCCCGTCGTCGTGCACGCGGGTCGCGCCTCGGGGAGCCCGGTGGCGACGGTGCTCCTGCACGGCGCCGCGGGCTCGTGGACGACCTGGGGCCCGCTGATCGCGGCATCCGACCGGATCGGGCTGCCCCTGTCGGACATCGTCGCGATCGACCTGCCCGGGTGGGGCGAATCGCCGGGGCCGGTCCCGCAGCCGGCCGACCTGGCCGTCGCGGTGGCGGAGGCCGCCCGCGCGATGGGATATCCGCGATGGCGGGTGGTGGGGCACTCGCTGGGCGGGGTGATCGCTCTCGACGTCGCCGCGCGGTTCCCGCGGGAGACGGTGGCGGTGGGGGTCGTGTCCCCCAGCGGCGCTGGCGCCCGCGCGGTCACGCGTCGACTCCTCGTCGGGACCGTCCGCCTACCGTGGCTGGCGGGGATGGTCGTGGCCATGCGCGTGCTGCGGGGGCTCGGCCCCCTCGCGCCTCCCCTGCTGCGTCTGCTCCGGCGCACGGGGGCGTTGCACTCCCTCGCGCGGCCGCTCTTCCGGCATCCGGATCGCGTCGCACGAGCCGTCACCGGCGCCCTCGCGACCGAGATCCGGCCGACCGCCTTCCTGGCGGCCGCGCGCCTGTCGCGCACGCACGACGACGGGGTGTGGCGGCGCATCACGTGCCCCGTGCGCTCGGTGCGCGGCGCGCACGACGTGTTCGTCGCGGCCGCCGACTCCGCCGCGTGGGCGCGCCTCATGCCCGACTTCGACGACCGCGTGCTCGACGACAGCGGCCATTTCGCTCACGTGGAGCAGCCGGTCGAGACACTGCGCGCGCTGCGCGAGGTGTGGGCCGCCGACCGCGTCGCCCCGCGGTCCCGCCGCGGGCGCGCCGAGAGACGTGGGCGACCCGCGCCGACCGTCTGAGTCGCGGTCGCGCCCGGGTCAGGGGCGCTTCGAGATGGTCACCGTGCGCGGAGCGTCGGCGTCGAGCTCGACCGTGTGCACCGCGATCTCGCCGCACGCGTTGTCGACCCCGCGCCCGCCGCTCTGCCGCGCGATCTCGATCTCCCACCACGACTCCGCGAGGAACCCCGCGACGTCTCGACCCCACTCCACGATCACGGCACTGTGGGCCACGTCGATGTCGAGGTCGTCGAGCTCGACGGCCGCACCCAGGCGGTACGCGTCGACATGCACCAGCGGCGTCCCGCCCGACAGCGAGGGGTGCGTGCGAGCGATCACGAACGTCGGACTCTGCACGGGACCCCGGATGCCGAGGCCCTCCCCGATCCCGCGGGTGAGGGTCGTCTTGCCGGCGCCGAGGGGGCCCGTGAGCACGACGACGTCACCGGGTCCGAGGGCGCGGCCGATCTCGCGCCCCAGCTGCTCCATGTCGGCGGGGGACTCGACGATCCGCTCCCCCCGCAGCGCCTCGGGGACACTCATGCGCGCACCTCCCGTCTCGGCACGCGCGCACCCACGCGCGTCACGATCTCGTAGTCGATGGTGTCGGCGGCATCCGCCCACTCGCGTGCCGAGGGCACGCCCAACGTCGGGTCGCCGAAGAGCACGACCTCGTCGCCCACCGCGACGGGGTGGTCCCCCACGTCGACGACGAACTGGTCCATCGCGATGCGCCCGGCCACGGCGAACCGGCGCCCGCCGATCGACACCGGTCCGCGACCGGACGCCTGACGGGGAACGCCGTCGGCGTAGCCGAGCGGAACGAGGGCGAGGGTCGTGTCGCGCTGCGTGCGGTGGTCGTAGCCGTACGACACCCCGGTGCCCGCCGGCACGCGTCGCACCGCCGCGATGGCTCCGCGCAGTGTCATCGCGGGGCGCAGGCCGAGGTCGGCGGGGGTGCGGTCGTCGAACGGCGAGACGCCGTAGAGACCGATCCCGATGCGGACGCACCCCAGCCGGGCCTCGGGCAGCGCGATCGCCGCGTTGGTCGCGGCGATATGACGAAGCGGCGGGTGAAGGCCGAGCGAGGCGGCGATCACCACCCCCTCCTCGAACCGGGCCAGGGCCGCGCGGTCGTCGGCGGGGCTGGAATTGGACAAGTGCGAGAACAGACCCACCACGCGCAGCCGCCCGATGCGCTCGAGGCGCGCGGCTTCGGAGAACACGGTGCGCCAGTCGGCCGGGGCGACGCCGTTGCGGGAGAGCCCGGTGTCGATCTTGAGGTGGACGGCCGCCGGACGGTCTCCCGCTGCGGCACCCGCCGCGCGCAAGAGCTGGTCCAGGTCGGAGACGCCGAGCTCGACGTCCTCGCGCACGGCCTCGTCGAACGATGCACCCGGCGCGTGCAGCCACGCGAACAGCGGGGCGCGGATGCCGGCGCGACGCAACGCGAGTGCCTCATCGATGTCGGACACGCCGATCCGCGCCGCTCCTCCCCGCAGCGCCGCGACGGCCGCACGGTGTGCGCCGTGCCCGTACCCGTCGGCCTTCACGACGGCGATGACCTCCGATGCGGTGAGCGCGCGCAGGTGCCGCACGTTCTCGGCGATCGCGTCGACGTCGACCAGCGCTTCGCGCAGCGCGCCGGGAGCCATTCTCATGCGGGGTCCTCTCGGGTGGGAACGGGGGTGGATGCCGTCGACCCGGCCGAAGCGACGGCCTCGGCGACCGTGGACGCCGCCGGCCGCTCCCCCGCCTCGGCGATGACGTACGCCGTGGCGAGCCCCGCGTCGTGCGACATCGACAGGTGCAGGGCCGTGATGCCGCGAGCGGCGACGGTGTCGGCCGTCTCGCCGCGCAGCGAGAACACGGGGCGTCCCGAGGCCTCGGAAGCGACCTCGATATCGGTCCAGTGCACGCCGTCCGACCCCCCGAGCGCCTTGATGAGCGCTTCCTTCGCGGCGTAGCGCGCGGCCAGGGAGCGGGGCTTGAGCACGCGCTCCGCCGGGGCGAAGAGCCGGGGCACCAGCCGCGGCGTGCGCGCGAGGTGCTGCTCGAAGCGGGGCACGTCGACCAGGTCGACGCCGATTCCGACGATCATGCGGCTCCCTCCCGGCATCCTCTCCATTCTGCCGGTGCCCGCCGACATCGGCCGCCGTCCGCGTCGGCGCGAGCCGGACTCCGGAGAAAACGCCTCCGCGGCCGTGTCAGACGCCCCACGCTCCTGGATCACGCGGATTCTCC
Source organism: Microbacterium sp. (assembly GCF_046295495.1). Lineage (GTDB taxonomy): Bacteria > Actinomycetota > Actinomycetes > Actinomycetales > Microbacteriaceae > Microbacterium. The sequence goes on along the minus strand of NZ_JBKBNC010000003.1, from coordinate 96,930 downwards.
GGAGCCCGGCACGCCGGTCGAGGCGAACCGCGCCCGGGGACGGCGACGGGGCCGGATGCCACGGCATCCGGCCCCGTCACTGCGGATGCGTCACTCGACCGTGACCGACTTGGCGAGGTTGCGCGGCTGATCGACATCGAGACCCTTCGCCTCGGCGAGCCCCATCGCGAAGATGTGCAGCGGCACGACGGCGAGCAGCGGCTCGAAGAGGGGTGCGGCGAGCGGGATGCGCAGCACCTCGTCGGCGGCCGGCAGCACCGCCACGTCGCCCTCTTCGGCGATCGCGATCACGCGGGCACCGCGGGCGCGGATCTCCTCGATGTTGGAGACGACCTTCTTGTGCATCTCGCCCGAGCCGCGCGGGGAGGGCACGACGACGAACACGGGCTGACCGGGCTCGATCAGGGCGATGGGACCGTGCTTCAGCTCGCCGGCGGCGAAGCCCTCGGCGTGGATGTAGGCGAGCTCCTTGAGCTTGAGCGCTCCCTCGAGGGCGATCGGGTACCCGACGTTGCGCCCGAGGAAGAGCACCGACCGCGTGTCGGCCATCCAGTGCGCCAGCTGCTCGATGCGCGACTGCTCCGTCTCGAGCACACGCGCGATCTTGCCCGGTACGGCCTCGAGCTCGGTCACCGCCTCGACGGCGACGACCGGGTCGATGGCGCCGCGCACGCGGCCCACGTGCAGGGCCAGCAGGTACAGGGCGGTGATCTGCGCGACGAACGCCTTCGTCGAGGCCACGGCGACCTCGGGTCCGGCGTGCGTGTAGACGATGGCATCCGACTCGCGCGGGATGGTGGCGCCCTGGGTGTTGCAGATCGACAGCGTCTTCGCCCCGCGCGAGCGGGCGTACTTCACGGCCATGAGGGTGTCCATGGTCTCGCCCGACTGGCTGATCGAGACCACGAGCGTGCGCGGCGAGAGCACCGGGTCGCGGTAGCGGAACTCGTGCGCGAGCTCCACGTCGACGGGGACGCGGGTCCAGGTCTCGAGCGCGTACTTGCCGACCATGCCGGCGTATGCGGCGGTGCCGCAGGCGATCACGAGGATGCGATCGATGTCGGCGAGGAACCCGTCGAGGCCCTCCAGCTCGGGGATCTCGACGCGGCCCTCGTGGATGCGACCACGGATGGTGTTGGCGACGGCCTCGGGCTCCTCCGAGACCTCCTTGGCCATGAACGACGACCAGCCGCCCTTCTCGGCGGCCGAGGCGTCCCAGGTGACCTCGAAGGCCTCGACCTCGACCGGGGCGCCGGAGAAGTCGGTGACCTCGACGCCCTCGGGCGTGATCGCGACGATCTCGTCCTGGCCGATCGCGAGGGCGTTGCGCGTGTGCTCGACGAACGCGGCGACGTCGGAGCCGAGGAAGTTCTCGCCCTCGCCGAGGCCGATGACGAGCGGGGAGTTGCGTCGCGCGCCGACGACCAGGCCCGGGTGGTCCTTGTGCATGGCGAGCAGGGTGTAGGCGCCCTCGAGACGCGACACCACGGCGCGGAAGGCCGAGACCAGATCGCCCGTGCGCGCGTACTCGCGACCGATCATGACCGCGGCGACCTCGGTGTCGGTCTCGCTGCGGAACGCGAAGCCCTCGCCCACGAGCTCGCTCTTGAGCTCGGCGAAGTTCTCGATGATCCCGTTGTGGATGACGGCGAGCTTGTCGTCGTCCGCCAGGTGCGGGTGCGCGTTGGCGTCGGTGGGCCCGCCGTGCGTGGCCCAGCGCGTGTGGCCGATGCCTGTGGTGCCGTTCGGCAGGGGCGAGGCCTCGAGGTCGTCGCGCAACACGGCGAGCTTGCCCGCGCGCTTGCGCATTCCGAGCTCCCCGTCGCCGTCGATCACGGCGATACCGGCGGAGTCGTAGCCCCGGTACTCCAGACGCGACAGGCCCGCGAGAAGAATGTCCTGGCTCTGCCGAGGACCCACGTAACCGATGATTCCGCACATGGTCATCGATCCTACGTGGCGGGGCTGAGCAACCCCCGACGGACGCGGACGACGCGCCCCGCCAACCGCCGCCACGTGCCGTCGCGCACCAGGAGCAGGTCCAGGGCGATCATCGCGAGCGAGAACGGCCACAGACCGAGCAGCACGGCGATGCCGAGGTGCATGCCCGTGATCAGCACGACGGCGGCGTACCGGGTCGGTTTCCACAGGATGAGCACGGGGAACAGCATCTGGACCCACAGCGCGGCCCACGTCGCGATCGCCACGACCGGAGCGGACTGCCATGCGAGCTGGCTCAGCGCGGGGAGTACATGGAACTGGTCGATGCTCAGCGCGTAGTAGATCGCGGTCCCGTCCAGCCACTCCTCGCCCTGGAACTTCAGCACGCTCGAGACGACGTACACGAGCAGGATCTGGAACACGCAGAGGATCAGCACCGTGTTGTGCGCCCACGCGCCCAGCCAGGACGGTATCCAGCCCGGCATCCGGGACGCGAGACGGGAGCGGCGCTCGCCCCGACGGCGCCGTACCCACGCGTCCACCGAGAAGTGCCGGCTGAGGTCGGCGAAGACCACGAACAGCAGCACGATGCGCATGAGCGTGTCGCCCCCGTTGCCCAGCAGCGTGCTGTTGGTCGAGAGACCCACCCAGAACACCAGCGTCAGCGGGGTGACCCAGCGGGTCTGGAAGCCCACGAGGAACAGCAGCACCAGCGCCAGCAGCACGTGGAACGAGATCTCGAAAACGAGCGCGTTGTCTTTCGGGAACAGCAGACGCAGCGGCTCCCACCACCCGCGTCGACCGGCCTCGGGCTCGACCCACCAGGCTCCCGCGCCCCAGAGGTACTGCCGGTCGGCGTAACTGGGCACCAGCACGATGAGCATCGCGATCCCGAACAGCACGCGCAGGATCGAGAAGCCGATCGTGGAATGCTTGCGTTCGGTGAGCCACCTCTGCAGCCCGCTCCAGAGCGCCGCGGGGGTGAGCCGCTCCCGCAGGTTCGGCTTCTCGGCGGTTCGCCCCGCGTCGACGGATGCCACTGCACTCATCTGCCCGTGTACCTCTCGATGACCTCGTCGTAGATGGCGCGCACCTCGTCCGAGGGGGCGACGGCCGGCTGGCGCCAGCCGAAGGTGGTGTACGACAGCTCCGTCTGACGCTGTCCGTCGAAACGGTGCAGGAAGTCGTTCGGGCGGTCGTGCTCGATGCGCCACCGCACCCGTTCGATGTCGCGATCGAAGTAGGCGCCGCCGAAGGCCGCGGCGAACCGCACGAGCATGTAGTCGTAGCGCAGGTAGCGCACGAGCGCCGCACGGCTCCCGCCGAGGCCGTCGATGTCCTCGAGCAGCACCTCGGGGTCCATCGGTGCGAACGCACCGTCGTTCACACCGCGGATGAAGGTGTCGCGTACCCGGTCGCGCTGATCCTCGCTCAGCGCCTGATAGCGGGTGAGGTAGGCCTGCGCCGCGTTGAAGCTGTTCTTCGAGATCCGTGACGGGGTCGGGATGCCGCGCGCCGAGGTGAACTCGATGTCGGTCACATCCACCCACTCGCTGCGCTGCAGCTCGCCGGCCTCCCGCCACTGCACCTGGATCTGCAGCGAGCGGTTCACTTTCATGATGTTCGGCGCGAACACGTTCCAGCGCTGTGCGAGGTACGGCGAGAAGGCCGCCGACACCGCCGGTCGCGTGGGACTCGACGGGACCGTGAACGACACCGCCACGAACGCGTATCCGAGGACGATGGCGAGGGTCATGGCGGCGGCGACCGCCGCCATGACCCCGCCCGACCGCCGGGCGGAGGGACGCCCCTCCGACACCCCCGCTTCGAGGGCGCCCTCTGCCGTGGTGGTCATCGTCAGCGCTGCTCTCCGCTGGTGCTCCGTCGACGCACGGTCCACAGAGCCGCTCCCGCGAGGATCAGCGCCGCCGCGAAGCCGCCGACCAGTGGACCGTCGAGGTCCATGCCGGTGGCCGGGAGAGCCGTTCCGCCCCCACCCGCGGTGACGGGCTGAGCCGTGACCGTGAAGGCGGTGTTCTCCCGCTCGGTCGGGAGCTCGCCCGTGACCGATCCGCGGACATCCACCCGGTGAGCGCCGAGCTCGAAGTCGGCGCCGACCGCGAAGGTCATGCGCACCGAGCCCGAGGCGTCGGCGATCGCCGGAGCCAGATCGAACGGGGTGGAGTTCACCGTGGCCGAGATCGTCTCCCCGGGCTCGAAGCCTCGGAGGACGACGGTCTGAGTGACCCCGGTGCCCCGCACGATCTGCGTCAGTGCGACATCGGCACGTGCCGGGAGGGCCGCGCCCCCATCGGTCGCGTCAGCGTCGGTGGCGTCAGCATCCGTCGCGTCAGCGTCGGTGGCGTCAGCATCCGTCGCGTCAGCGTCGGTGGCGTCAGCATCCGTCGCGTCAGCATCCGCCGCATCAGCATCGGTGGCGTCAGCATCCGCCGCATCAGCATCCGCTGCATCAGCGTCGACGGCGTCAGCATCCGTCGCGTCAGCGTCGGCAGCGTCGGCATCGGCATCGACCACGTCGGAGGCGTCGGCGTCGAGCACGTCGGCCGCATCGGCGTCCGTCGCGTCAGCGTCAGCCACGTCAGCGTCGACCGCGTCAGCGTCAGCGGCGTCCGCATCGGCATCGGCATCGGCATCGGCATCGGCATCGGCATCGGCATCGGCATCGACCACGTCGGAGGCGTCGGCGTCGAGCACGTCGGCCGCATCGGCGTCCGTCGCGTCAGCATCCGCTACATCAGCGTCGGTGGCGTCAGCATCCGTCGCGTCAGCGTCCGTCGCGTCAGCGTCGGCCGCATCGGCGTCGGCATCGACCACGTCGGCGTCGAGCACGTCGGCCGCATCGGCGTCCGTCGCGTCAGCGTCAGCGTCCGCCACGTCAGCGTCAGCAGCGTCCGCATCGGCATCGACCACGTCGGTGGCGTCAGCGTCGAGGACATCGGCCGCGTCGGCATCAGCCGCATCGGCGTCCGCCACGTCAGCGTCTACCGCATCCGCGTCACCAGCGTCAGCGTCAGCGTCAACCGCATCCGCGTCGACGGCGTCCACGCCGTCGGCGTCGATGTCGAGCACGTCCGCATCGGCATCGAGCACGTCGACATCCAGCGCGTCCGCGTCGATCACGTCAACGTCCAGCCCGTCCGCATCCGCATCGATGTCCAACACGTCGGCGTCCGCATCCAGCACGTCCGCATCCGCGTCGATATCCAGCGCGTCCAACACCTCGGTCGCATCGATGTCGAGGACATCCAGCGCATCCGCATCCGTCGCATCCGCATCGACCGCATCCGCGTCACCAGCGTCAGCGTCAGCGTCAGCGTCAGCGTCAGCGTCAGCGTCAGCGTCAGCGTCAGCGTCAGCGTCAGCGTCAGCGTCAGCGTCAGCGTCAGCGTCAGCGTCAGCGTCAACCGCATCCGCGTCGACGGCGTCCACGCCGTCGGCGTCGATGTCGAGCACGTCCGCATCGGCGTCGAGCACGTCCACATCCAGCGCGTCCGCGTCGATCACGTCAACGTCCAGCCCGTCCGCATCCGCATCGATGTCCAACACGTCCGCGTCCGCATCCAGCACGTCCGCATCCGCGTCGACATCCAGCGCGTCCAACACCTCGGTCGCATCGATGTCGAGAACATCCAGCGCATCCGCATCCGTCGCATCCGCATCGACCGCATCCGCGTCACCAGCATCAGCGTCAGCGGCATCCGCGTCCGTCGCGTCCGCGTCGACGGCGTCGGCATCCGCCGCGTTCGCCGCGATCGAGAACGACGACGAGTCGCTCGACCCGTCGATGTCCTGCACCGCCGTGGCCGTGAACGCGCCGACCGGCACCTCGGCGAAGACGACCGTCCAGGTGCCCCCGGCAGCCACGGTCGCGGTCTGCGAACCCACGCCCGGAATCGTCACCTCGACCTCGGCACCGGTCTGGCCGGTGCCCGACACGGTGACGGACCGGGTGGCGTCGGGCTCGCCGACTTCGTAATCCGTGCCGTCGGCCGGCGCCGTGATGGCGACGGCATCGGCCAACACCACGGCGAACGAGGTCGAGTCGCTCGAGTCGTCGGCGTCCTGCGTCGCGGTGGCGGTGTAGTCGCCGATCGGCAGGTCGGCGAACACGACGTTCCACCCGCCGTCCTCGGCGACGAGGGCGGTCTCGGTCGCGCCGTCGTCGAGGACGACCGTGACCGTCGCACCCGGAGAAGCGGTACCCGAGACGGTCACTGCGGTCGTGTCATCGGTCTGACCGACCGCGACCTCAGTGCCCGCCGTCGGCTCGGCGATCACGACGTCGGGCGTCTCCGCGACCGAGAAGTCCACCGAGGCGGTCGACCCGTCGAACGGCTGCGTCGCGGTGGCGGCGTAGTCGCCGATCAGCAGATCCTCGAACGTCGCCGTCCATGTGCCGTCGTCTTCGACCGTCACGGTCTGCGTCTCGCCACCGACCTCGATCTCGACTTCGCCACCGGCGAGGCCGGTCCCCTCGACGGTCACGTCGGCGGTGTCGTCCGCCCCCGGGACCACGAAGATCCGGTCGGGGTCGGGAGCCGTGATCGCGACGTCGGGCGCCTCGACGACGTCGAACGTCACGGTCGCCGTCGTACCGTCGGCATCCTGCGTCGCGGTCGCGGTGTAGGAGCCGACCGGAAGATCCGTGTACGGCGCGGTCCAGGTGCCGTCGTCTCCGACGGTGACGACCTGGTCATCCTGACCGGGGATGGACACGGTGATCTCCGCGCCCGGCTCGCCCGTTCCGGTGATCGTCACATCGGAGACGTCGTCGGGTCCGGCGACGACGAACGCGGCGCCGTCCTCCGGCGTCGTGATGCCCACGTCGGCGTTGTCGTCGAGCGCGTTGGGTCCCACCGTGGCGTTCGCGAGGGCGATCGTGGTCGCGAGAGAGCCCGGCAGGATGCTCACGATCGCGCCCGTGACCGAGAACGCGCCGTCGCCACTCGTCGACTGGTTGTTGACCGTCACGGTCGCCACGGCCGGTACGACCGCGTCGAGGGCCGGGAAAAGTACGGCGTTCACCGGCTCGAGGACGCCGTCCAGCGCCGGCGCGATGTCGGTCACGAGCGTCTGCACGGGGGCGGTGAGAGCCGACACGACCGCTGCGAGACCCCCGGGCAGGGTGAGGCCGAGACCGAGCAGCGTGAGGCCGACGGTCTCTCCGTCCAGGAGGGCGCCGACCGTCGTGTTCACCGTGAGGATCGGTGTCGTCGGCAGCGGGAACACGGTCACCGCGACGTTGCCCGTCACGGGCAGCCCGCGCACAGCGGTGACCAGGGAGTCGGCGACGTCGTCGATCAGACCGTCCACGAGGGCGAGAACGGCCGTTTCGATGGCGTCGACCGTCGGCGCACCGAGCACGTTCGTGCCCGGCGCGAGGCCGTTCAGCGGTTGCACGGCATCCAGGTCGACGATGATCGACCCGGTCGACAGGTCGATGCTCACCCCGGGGTAGTCGGGGGAGGTCAGCTCGCCCGTGAGCAGACCGTCGACCGCGTCGGTCAGGCTCGTGGTGCCCACCGAGAGGTTCGTGGTGAGGGTTCCGCCGAGGACGCCGAGCAGGCCGCGCACCGATGCATTCACCGCGGCGTCGACCCCGTCGACGTCCGCCTGCACACCGGCCACGACGTCGTCCAGCTCCGAGGTGAGCGCCGCCAGCGTCGCGCTGCCGATCACCAGCTGGCCGCCGGCGATGGAGTACTGGCTCTGGGGTGCATCGGGGGCCGACTGCGCGGCGCGCGCGCTGACGGCTTCGAGGGTCAGATCGAGGTCGGCGATCTCGTCGACGAGACCCGCCGCCACCGATCCGGACAGCGAGTCCACCGAACCGCTGAGATCGATGCTCAGCGGACCGGTCGCGGGCGCACCCGTCCCGATCACGCCGCCCGAGCCCACGGCACCCGAGGCACCCACGGAGCCACCCTGGGGGTCCGCGGCCGCGTACTGGCCGACGACACCCAGGGAGCCGAGGTCGACCGGGATCTGCACGCCACCCGGAGCGGTGACGTTCACCACTCCCAGCGCGGTGAGGTCGAGGGTGTTCGCGTCCGTCACCGTCGGCTCGGTGCCGCCGTTGGCGGCCCGCGCACCCTCGAGGTTCGCGATCGCGTCCAGGTCGACGAGGTTCAGGATCGATCCGCCGAGGAAGGTCCCCGTCGCGCTCGACGTGTCTCCGGGCGCGGCGTTCGCGGCGGTGACACCACCGAACAGGCTGAGCGAGGCCGCCCCCACGGCCGCAGCGGTCTTGACCGCGGCCCTCCCGATGCGGGAGCGCGTCCACACAGCGCTCCGTCTCCTCGTACCGGCCCGCCCGGGCGATGCCCCGGATGTGCCCCAATCCGCGCGATCCATAGAGATGCTCCTGTGCTCGGTGCTCGGGTGGTCGCTCGTGCAACACCCGCTGCGGCCGTCCGACAGCCGTGGGGAACATTCAAGACGGCTATGAGAAGGCTGAGAACGAGCCGGGGTACCGGGATGACTACCGAACCGCCCCTACTGAGGAAGGCATAAGTAGTACCGGGGGGCGCGGGCGCGACGATCGCCGCGGAAGCGGCGCGATCGGGCTCGATCCGCCATCGGTGCGCGAGGCCGTGCGGCTCCCGGTACTACCGGGAGGCATCTCGCGGCCCGTGCGACGGATCGGCGTCAGAGCTTGCGCAGCAGCACCGATTCGACGGTGTGGTCGGCGCCCTTCTGCAGCACGAGCTTCGCGCGGTGCCGGGTGGGGAGCACGTTCTCCTCCAGGTTGGGCAGATTGATGTCGCGCCAGTACCCCAGCGCCCGCTCGACGGCCTCCTCGTCGCTGATGTCGGCGAAGACGCGGAAGAACGACGTGGGGTTGGTGAAGGCGTTGTCGCGCAACGCGAGGAAGCGGTCGACGTACCAGCGCTCGATGTGCGCGGCATCCGCGTCCACGTAGATCGAGAAGTCGAACAGGTCGCTCACCGCCACCTCGTTCGGCGATGGCGGCGGCTGAAGCACGTTCAGCCCCTCGACGATCACGACGTCGGGACGGTGCACGCTCACGTGCGCGTCGGGCATGATGTCGTACCGCACGTGCGAGTAGAACGGGGCCCGAGCTTCGTCGGCACCCGATTTCACCGTGCTCAGGAACTCCACGAGCGCCCGACGGTCGTACGACTCGGGGAAGCCTTTGCGGTCCATCAGACCGCGCCGCTCGAGTTCTGCGTTCGGGTAGAGGAACCCGTCGGTCGTGACGAGTTCGACGCGGGGGGTGTCGGGCCACCGGCTCATGAGCTCGCGGAGCAGACGCGCGATGGTCGACTTGCCCACCGCCACCGAGCCGGCGACCCCGATGACGAAGGGCGTCGTGGCATCCGGCTCACCCAGGAACTCGCTCGTGTCGGCTCCCAGCCGACGCGTCGCGCGGGCGTAGAGGCTCAACAGACGACTGAGCGGCAGGTACACCTCGGCGACCTCGCGCGGGTCGAGCAGGTCCCCGATGCCCCGGAGCTGCACGATCTCGTGCTCGGTCAGCGGCTGCGGCAGCCCTCCGGCCATACGCGCCCAGTCGTCGCGACCGATCTGGCGGTAGGGGCTCAGCGACGATGCGGGAGCGGCTGTCTCGGGGGCGGACACCCGCTCATGCTACCGGCGCTCCCCCGCGTCGCCGCGGAGCACCCGGCCCGACCTTTGCGGATGCCGTGCCCACGGCCTCCGCAATCGGGTGGGCGACGGGCACGACCGGGGCGCACCGCTACGCTCGGACCGTGCGCCTGGGAGTCCTCGACATCGGTTCCAACACCGTCCACCTGCTCGTCGCCAACGCGCGCGCCGGCGGTCGCCCCACGGCCACCACCTCGCACCGGTCGGTCCTGCGCCTCATGCGCTACCTGCAGCCCGACGGCTCCATCTCCCCCGAGGGCGTGAAGGGACTCGTGGATGCCGTGGCCGCGGCCTGCGCCCACGCCCGCGCCGAGGGGGTCGACGAACTCCTCGCCACCGCCACCTCGGCGGTGCGCGACGCCACGAACGGCGAAGAGGTCATCGCCCTGATCGAGGAGACCCTCGGGCAGCCGCTGCAGGTGCTCGGAGGCGAGACGGAAGCGCGCTTCACCTACCTCGCGGTGCGCCGGTGGTTCGGGTGGTCGGCGGGCCAGATCCTGCTGTTCGACATCGGCGGCGGCTCGCTCGAGATCGCCGGCGGCGCCGACGAACTCCCCGACCTGGCCGAGTCCGTGCCGCTGGGCGCGGGACGCTCGACCGTGCAGTTCCTCCCCCACGACCCTCCGAGCGTCGATGAGATCGACGCCCTGCGGCAGCATGCGGCATCCGTTCTCGCCCCCGTCGCGCAACGGTTCGCGGCCCTGCCGCGCCCCGACCACGTGATCGGTTCGTCCAAGGCCATCCGCTCGCTCGCCAAGCTCGCCGGCTATCCCGTGCCGGGGTGGTCGGGCATCGACCGCATGGTGCTGCCCCGCCGCGAACTCAAGGACTGGATCCCGCGACTGGCGCGCATCCCCGCCGACGCCCGGGAGGCACTGCCCGGCATCACCGCCGACCGCACCTTCCAGATCGTCGCGGCCGCCGTGGTCGTCGAACGCGCGATGAAGGCGATGGACGTGGAGGAGCTCGAGGTGTCGCCGTGGGCGCTGCGCGAGGGCGTGCTGCTGCGCTACATCGAGTCGCTCGAGTACTGAGCCGTGCGCGCAGGCGTCCCCCGGCGGGCGCCCCTCGTGCGCGAGGTGCCGAGACGGATCGCCGAGCGGGAGCTCGAGGCGAGGAGTCTCGGCACCTCTCGCACGCTAGAGGGCGAGACGCTCCCGCACGACCTCGGCGAGGCGATCGGCGTGGGCACGCGCGCTCTCCTCGTCGGCGGCCTCGACCATCACGCGCACGAGCGGCTCGGTGCCCGATGCGCGCAGCAGCACGCGGCCCGAGTCGCCGAGCTCGGCCGTCGAAGCGGCGACAGCCTCCTGCACGCCGGCGTCGGCCACGCCGTCGCGATCCACGCCGCGCACGTTCACCAGCACCTGCGGGTACACCGTCATGATCGACGCGAGCTCGGCGAGGGTCTTGCCCTGCCGCGCCATCTCGGCCACGAGGTGGAGCCCGGTCAAGAGCCCGTCACCCGTCGTGGCGAACTCGCTCATGATGACGTGCCCCGACTGCTCGCCGCCGAGGGAGTAGCCGCCCGCGTTCATCGCCTCGAGCACGTACCTGTCACCGACGGCGGTCTGCAGGACGCGGATGCCGTGGGCCTGCATCGCGCGGTGCAGGCCGAGGTTGCTCATGACCGTCGCCACGAGCGTGTCGTCGACGAGTGCTCCCCGGTCCTTCATCGCCACGGCGAGGACGGCCATGATCTGGTCGCCGTCGACGACGTTGCCCTGCGCATCGACCGCGAGGCAGCGGTCGGCGTCGCCGTCGTGGGCGATGCCGACGTCGGCCCCCAAGCGCACGACTGCTTCGGCGAGCACGTCGAGGTGGGTCGAGCCCACGCCGTCGTTGATGTTGAGGCCGTCGGGTTCGGCCCCGATCACCGTGACCTGCGCTCCGGCATCCCGGAATGTCTCGGGCGACACCCCGGCAGCGGCGCCATGGGCGCAGTCGAGCACGACGTGCAGGCCGTCGAGTCGGTGCGGGAGCGAGCCGAGGAGGTGCAGCACGTAGCGGTCCTCGGCGTCGGCGAACCGACGGATCCGCCCGACGCCCGCCCCGGTGGGCTGGAGCCGCTCGCCCTCGAGAGCGCTCTCGATGCGCTGCTCCACGACATCGGGGAGCTTGGTGCCGCCCCGCGCGAAGATCTTGATGCCGTTGTCGGGCGCCGGGTTGTGCGAGGCCGAGACCATCACTCCGAAGTCGGCGTCGCGGTCGGCGATGAGGAAGGCGGTCGCGGGCGTCGGGATGACACCGGCGTCGAGCACGTCGACACCGGATGACGCGAGCCCCGCCGAGACGGCGGCCGCGAGGAACTCGCCCGAGACGCGGGGGTCGCGGGCGACGACGGCGGTGAGGCGGCGGCCTTCGGCCTTACGCGCCTCCGCCGAACGGCCCTGGCCCAGGACGACAGCAGTCGCCTGGGCCAGGTGCAGCGCGAGTTCGGCGGTGAGGAGGCCGTTGGCCAGCCCCCGCACCCCGTCCGTGCCGAAAAGAGGCATACGGAGCGTCGAACTCAGCGCTTGGAGTACTGAGGCGCCTTGCGGGCCTTCTTGAGACCGGCCTTCTTGCGCTCCTTGACGCGGGCGTCGCGGGAGAGGAAGCCGGCCTTCTTCAGGGTCGGGCGGTTGTTCTCTGCGTCGATCTCGTTGAGCGCGCGAGCGATGCCCAGGCGCAGGGCACCGGCCTGGCCCGAGGGGCCACCGCCGGAGATGCGCGCGATCACGTCGTACGAGCCGGCGAGCTCGAGGACCGTGAACGGGTCGTTGATCAGCTGCTGGTGCAGCTTGTTGGGGAAGTAGTCCTCGATCGTGCGGCCGTTGACCGTGATCGTGCCCGAACCGGGGATCAGGCGCACGCGGGCGATGGCCTGCTTGCGACGGCCGACGGCTGCGCCGGGAACCGAGAGCACGGGGCGCTCGGCGGCGACGACGGACTGCTCGGCCGGCGTCTCGGTGCTGTAGTTGCTGGGGTCGATGTTCGACACTGTTTCGTCCTTATCCGGCGGCGCTTACTGGGCGACCTGGTCGAAGGTGTATGCCGTGGGCTGCTGAGCACCGTGGGGGTGCTCGGCGCCGCGGTAGACCTTGAGCTTCTTGAGCTGCGCCGCGCCGAGGCTGTTCTTGGGCAGCATGCCGCGGATGGCCTTCTCGACCGCGCGGACGGGGTTCTTCTCGAGGAGTTCCTCGTAGGTGACCGACTTGAGGCCGCCCGGGTAACCCGAGTGGCGGTAAGCCTTCTTCTTCTGGAGCTTCTGACCCGTGAGCGCCACCTTTTCGGCGTTGATCACGATGACGAAGTCGCCGGAGTCGATGTGGTTGGCGAAGGTCGCCTTGTGCTTTCCGCGGAGGAGGACCGCCGCGTGCGAGGCCAGGCGGCCGAGAACGACGTCGGTGGCGTCGATGACGACCCACTCGCGCGTGACCTCAGCGGCCTTGGGGGTGAAAGTGCGCGTCACAGTAGTGCTGCTTTCTTGATCGAACGGAGGAGTTCGTGAATCCCGCTCCGGTGGTCCGTTCCTTCGTCGAAGACGGGGAACAGGGCCGGTGGAGGGCTCACGTTCGGGCGACCCGCTCGCAGAGAGGCGGGCACCAAAGAGCAAGACTACGTCATCCGGATGCCACGACCAAACGCCGGTCGCTTCCCCTCACGCCAGGAGGGTGCCGACCGCGAGCAGAAGGACGCCGGTCGCGTTGAACACGACGTGCAGGATCACCGCCGGCCAGATGCGCCCCGTCACGACGACGAACGCCCCCGCGAGCAGGCCGACGAGCGCGAGGGCGGTCGCGTCGGAGGCACTCGCGGAGCCCCCCACCTGATGAGCGGCGACGAACAGGGCGGTCGAGACGGCCACCGCCGCCATCCCGGCCGCGAGACGTCCCCCGAGGCGACGCAGCGACACGTAGACGCAGACGAGCACGACCCCGCGGAAGCAGAACTCCTCGAGCACGGGCGAGACGATCACGACCGCGACCGCGTCGACGACGAAGGAGTCCGGCAGCGCCCCGTCGGTCGACAGCACGGTGGGCCAGGCCGCCGGGCCCCCGTCCAGACCGGCCACGGCGCCCTGGGCGAGTCGCAGAGCCACCCCGAAGACGATGCCGGACGCGAGGTCGATCGGCCGCAGCCGCAGCAGCCCCCGCGGACGCGACCGCGACAGCGCGACGACGACGGGCGCCGCGAGGGCCGACCACACCACCGCCTGGGCCGCGGAGGCCGCGGTCTCGGGGGGAAGGAACCTCGACGCCGCGTTCGAGGCGAGCACCCCCGCACCGAGCGCGCACACGGCCCAGCCGAGCATCTCGACGTCCCAACGGCGGCTGGTGGAGCCGCCCTCTTGCCACCGGCGCGGTCTGCGCCGCCGGCGGCGACGCGGTGGGGCGGCGACGTCAGCGGCCGCGTCGCCGGCGGTGACGGGAGCGTCGGACATGCGGGTCAGGCTAGGCCGGGGCGCGCTCTCCCCCGGGCTCACGCTCCTGTGCTCAGACCGCCCGGCCGTCGCATTCCACCCGGCTTCTCACCCGTCGGACCGCCACCCCCGGAGGCCCCGCGCACGACGACACCCCGCCGCGGAAAGCGGCGGGGTGTCGTGTCGCAGAGCGCGTGTCCTCCGCGGATGCGGGCGAGGGTGAGGACGCGCGCGACCGGTCAGCGCTGCAGGAAGTCGATCAGCACGCGGTTGAACTCGTCGGCGTGGCTGGCGTTGACGCCGTGCGGGGCTCCCGAGACGACGTGCAGCTCGCTGCCCGCGATGGCCTCGTGGGTGCGCTTGCCGGAGCCCTCGAAGGGGACCGTCGCGTCGCTGTCGCCGTGGATGACGAGCGTCGGCACCGCGACGTTCGGGAGGTCCTCGCGGAAGTCGGTCGTCGCGAAGGCCTCCATCGACTTCAGCGCGGCGTGGTGGTCGGCCTGGTTGGCCAGGCGCTCGGCTTCGGCGCGGTCGGCCTCCGAAACGGCGAGGGTGCCGTCCACCGAGAAGAAGTCGGTCGTGAACTGGTGGTAGAAAGCCTTCTCGTCGCCTTCCAGCCCCTCCTTCATGCCGTTCGCGGTGGCGTCGTCGAGGGGACCCTCGGGGTTGTCGTCGGTCTGGGCCAGGTACGGCGGCACGGCCGACGCGAAGACGACGCTCCGCACGCGGTCGGACCCGTGACGGGTCAGGTAGCGCGCCACCTCGCCGCCACCCATCGAGAAGCCGACGAGCGTGACGTCGCGCAGGTCGAGTGCGTCGAGCACGGCGTCGAGGTCGTTCGCGAAGGTGTCGTAGTCGTAGCCGGAGCGCGGCTTGTCGCTGCGCCCGAAGCCGCGGCGGTCGTACGTCACGACGCGGTAACCGGCCGCTTCGATCGCCGGGACCTGGTGGGCCCAGGACTCGCCCGAGAGGGGCCAGCCGTGGATGAGGACGACCGGGCGACCGGTGCCGCCGGTGTCGTCGACGTGGAGGTCGATGTCGGTCAGGAGTCCGTGGTGGGCAGTGATCTCGCTCATGTCGGTCATGCTCCAAGGGCGACCTGACCGGTAACCGGAGGTTGACGGTCGCGGCGCGACTTGCTAGGGGCTGGGGTCGCGCCAAGACACAGGCGCCGCCCGGATGCAACCGCTGCCTCGACCGTCGCACGTCTCACTAGCCTCGCGCTATGGCTTCGATCCGCACGCCCGCCGCCGCCGTCCTCCTCGCCGCCGCCCTCGCGCTCGCAGGGTGCACGTCGGCGCCCGCGGGAGACGCTTCGGCCTCCGCGACCGACCGCGAGGCGGTGCGCGCCGTGACGACGGCCGAGTCCAGCGCGGGCGGCCGGGCGTTCGAGCTCGAGAGCGAGGACGACGAATGGCAGGTCCACGTGGCCGTCGGTGATCGCGAGGTCGAGGTGCGGGTGAGCGCCGACGGGGGCCAGGTGCTGGCATCCGACGACTCCGACGGACTGGATGCCGACGACCGGACGGCCCTCGACGCGGCGACCACGACCCTGGCGGATGCCGTCCGTATCGCCGCCTCGCAGAACCCCGGAGGGGCGCGCATCGAGGAGGCCCAGCTCGAGAGCGACAACGGCGTCGCCGTGTGGCAGGTCGACCTCGAGGGGGGCGCGAACGTGAGCGTCTCCGGCGCCGACGGCAGCGTGCGCTGAACGCAGCAGAGAGCGCCCGCGCGCGCAAGCCCCACTCCGACCCGGGCTCGGGCCGGTCTCGCTCATTACACTCGGCGCATGACGCACGCTCTCGACGCCGACGGTCATAGTCCGCGCGCCCGGGTCAGCCCGGGCGCCTCTCCCCGGGGGACGCGAGGGCGGCGTCGGTGAACGATCTCGTCCTCAACATCGTCCTCGTCGTGGCGTTCGTGCTCATCGGCGGCGTCTTCGCGGCGACCGAGATGGCTCTGGTGACGCTCCGTGAGAGCCAGGTCAACGCCCTCGCCGCGCGGGGAAAGCGCGGGCAGAAGGTCGCCGACCTCGCGCGCAATCCGAACACTTTCCTGTCCGCCGTGCAGATCGGTGTCACGGTCGCCGGCTTCGCCTCCGCGGCCTACGGCGCCTCCTCCATCGCCCCGTCCGTGGCCCCGCTCTTCGAGGCCCTCGGCCTCGACCCGGCGGCCGCCGCGACCGTGGCCGCCATCGCCCTCACCCTCGTCATCGCCTATCTGTCCCTGGTGCTGGGCGAACTCGTGCCCAAGCGGCTGGCGATCCAGCGCAACGCCGCGTTCGCCTACGGCGTCGCGCCCGTGCTCAACGGCTTCGCGACGCTCATGCGGCCCGTCATCTGGCTGCTGTCGATCTCCACCAACGTCCTCGTGCGCCTGCTCGGCGGCGACCCGGACAAGACCGGCGAGGAGCTCACCGAGGAGGAGCTGCGCGACATCGTCTCGAGCCACGAGGGTCTGCCCGCCGACGAGCGCCGCATCCTCGATGACGTCCTCTCCCTCCGCGACCGTCACATCAGCGAGGTCATGCGCCCGCGCCCGGAGGTCGTGACCCTCGACGCCGGCGGCTCGATCGCCGAAGCGGCGGACCTCGTCCGCGACCTGCCGTACTCCCGCTATCCGGTCGCCGAACAGTCCATCGACGATGTGATCGGCTTCGTGCACGTTCGCGACCTGTACGACGACGTCCAGCGGCCCCTCTCGGCCGTCGTCCGGCCCATCCGCTACATCCCGTCGACCGCGCGGGTCCTCCCCACCCTGACCGCCATGCGCGCGGAGGGAAGCCACATCGCCGTCGTGGTCGACGAATACGGCGGTACCGATGGCATCGTCACCCTGGAAGACCTCGTCGAAGAGGTCGTGGGCGAGATCTTCGACGAGTACGACACGGATGCCGAGCAGCCGCTCGCCGAGGGCGAGCACGGCACGGTCGAGGGCCGCCTCAACCTGCAGGACTTCGAGGAGGCGACGGGCGTCGCACTGCCCCGCGGGGCATCGGACACCGTCGCCGGGTTCGTCGTCGAACGGCTCGGCCGCCTGGCCCGCGTGGGCGACACCGTCGAGGTCGACGGCGCGACGCTGCAGGTCAGCGCGGTGGACCGTCGCCGTGTGGCCGAGTTGCTCGTCACCCGGCATCCCGTCGTCGACGACGAGGACGCCACCGCCTGACCGTCGTCTGTCGCGCGGGCGACCGCGGACTCCGTCGCGGGTCGGTGACCGGCGACGGCGGGGTCGATCGTCAGGCGAGGTCGCTCGCGAACGGGGCGACACCGTCACCCAGCTCGAAGTGATGCCCGTTGATGGCGAGCAGGTCACGGTCGCCATCGGGGAAGAACCCCGCCGGCGAGGTGAAGCTCGCGTCGCTGCGGCTGATCATGCGACCATGCTCGCCCGCACGTCCGCGGCACGGCAGGGCTTGACGTGGCGGCCGCGGACGCTCTCCCTCATATCTGTTGCGCACAATTGAATTGTGTGCAATGGTTTCTTCATGCCCGCCGTCGACGCCCTCGTCTGCTTCGCGCTCTACGCCGCCAATCGCACGACCACCCAGGCGTACCGGGTGCTGCTCGAGCCGTGGAACCTCACCTATCCCCAATACATCGCTCTCGTCACGCTGTGGTCCGACGGCGACCAGACCGTCAAGAGCCTCGGCGAGGCCCTGCAGCTCGATTCGGGCACCCTCTCCCCGATGCTGTCGCGCATGGAAGCCGCCGGTCTCCTCACCCGTTCGCGGGGAGCCGACGACGAGCGACTGGTCACGGTCGTCCTGACCGAGCGGGGAGCGTCGCTCCGCGATGAGCTCACCCACGTGCCCCGCTGCATCGCCGCGGGGGCGGGCCTCACCGACGCCGACAGCGCACGCGGACTGATCGACGCGCTGCATCAACTCACCGAGGCGATGAAAGACCTCCGCGACCACCCCGACACGGTGCTCGCCGCCGTGGGCGCACCACCCCGCACGGTGTGAGCGCCCGCCATCCCATCCGTCCCCAGAAAGGAACACCATGGACGTTCTCTACACCGCTGAAGCCGTCTCCACCGGCCACGGCCGTACCGGTCACGTGACCGCCGGCGACTACATCGACCTCGAGGTCGCCCCGCCCAAGGAGATGGGCGGCTCCGGCGCGGGCACCAACCCCGAGCAGCTCTTCGCCGCGGGCTACGCCGCCTGCTTCCACGGCGCGCTGCACGCCGTCGCGCGCGGCCACAAGATCACCCTCGAGGACTCCTCGGTCGGTGGCCGCGTGCACATCGGACCGAACGGCCAGGGCGGCTACCAGCTCGCCGTCCTCCTCGAGGTCGTCCTGCCCGGGATCGACCCCGAGCAGGCACAGCAGCTCGCCGACGAGGCGCACCAGGTCTGCCCGTACTCGAACGCCACGCGCGGAAACATCGAGGTCACCGTCACGGTCTCCGAAGACTGACCCCCCCCCTCCCGGGGCGGGGCGCTGAGCCCCACGTATCGTGCCCCGTCCCGGGCCTGCCCCCTCGCAGGACACGACGCCGTCCGCCTCGCGCGGGCGGCGTCGCTCTGTCCGAGAGGGGGAAATGCCCGGCACCCCTATTTCCGCTCGCGGGGAGGCTCAGGCCAGCCGGAGCTCGGCTTCCGTCTTGGCGTACGACCGCCGCAGCCACTGGCCGAAGCCCGGTTGCGCAAGACACGCGCTGGCGTCCTCGCAGGTCACGACCGGATCGTGGGCCGCATACGTCTCGTACACGCCGACCTTGCCGTCCAGCGGCGCCCCCGCGACGTTCACCGGCTCGTGCTGGGAGGGGTAGCCGATGTAGTACGTCACCGCCTCCGGCGCGACGCCCGCCACCGGGGCGACCGCCCGCACGAGCGACCCCACGCACGAATGATCGGGGTGGTCGCCACGCGCGAAGGCGCTCTCGTGCGGGATGTTCGTGGTGATGTGATCGGGTCCACCGGCGTGGATGAGCTCCGCGATCGTGTCCGAGAGCCGCGTCGCGTCGACGATCGGACCGTCGTCGATGGGCGCCAGGGTGGGAACCGTCCCGTTGATGAGCTGGGTGAGTCCCGCGTCCCCCGTGTTGGGGAAACCCTTCGCACTGAGATTGCCGTCCGGAAGACGCAGCACGGTGATCGACAGGCGGGGGTCGTCGCTGGGTACGAACCGGGTGACGCGCGCGCCACTGCGCAGAGTGATCCGGGTCGTGTCCCACGGCGCGGCGCTTCCGCGCATCGCGTCGTAGGCGGCACGGATGCCGGCCTCCCGCTGCTGCGCGTAGGCGAGGCCGCGGCCCGCGTCGCCCGCCGTGACGAACACGGTCCGCAGCGTCGCCCCCGACCCGATGAGCTCAGCCAGGTGCGGGTTCGCGAAGATGATGTCGTCGTCGGCGTGCGCCCAGACCGCGACCGTCGTGTCGTCACCGGGGGCCTCCGCCGCCGGCGATGACGCCCGCGGCACCGCGTTGGGCACCGGGACGATCGGATTGAGGTTGACCCACGTCCCCTCCGGGCCCGCGGAACGCCGGATGTTCCGGTAGATCAGCGCTCCGCCGCCGAGCGCGGCGAGGCCGCCCACCGCGAGCCCGCCGAACACGAGCGCCCGTCGAGACACGCCGGGTCGCGGTGCGCCCGGGTCGCCGACCCCGCCCTCGATCGGGCCATGACCTCTCGATGGCTCGTCGATGTCACTCACGGCGACTCCGTCCTGTGCTTCGCCCCCCGGCGACGGATTCTCGGGTTTCCCCTCGCCCTCGGGCGTCCTCCGACGCTATCGCGTTCTTCGACGGTCCCCGGTGCGAAACCCCGCACGCGGGGGCGCGGCGGACGGGTGAAGCCGACCGGCGATCCGATCATCCCGCAGGCGACGGCCCCCGCCGCACACCTCCACCGCGCACATCGACGATGCTCAGCCCGCGCCTAAGAAGAGTCGTGACACTGCCCGTATGCAGACGTCCTCACCGCCGCGGTCGCTGTCCCCCGTCGCCCTCCGCGTGCGCGACGTCCTCAACGCGTGGGACCCGATCGGTGTGCACCACATCGGCCCGGGCTGGCCCGACGACGAGTACGACGATCTGATCCTCCCCATCCTCGAGGCGCTCGACGTCGAGCCGACGGTCGACGAACTGGCGGCCGAACTGCGCTCCGTCATCGAGGTCGACTACGGGCTGCCCGCGCCGGACGGATGCCACGAGGCGGCTCAAGCGCTCCTGGCTCTGCCGCGCTGACCGACGGTCGTCACGCACGTGCCGTCGATCCGGGACCACCGATCGCGCGGCGCGCAACCCCTGCTCGGTGACGCCCGGCGGCCGTATCGTGCCGTGCATGGCCGATCTCACCCGCCCGCAGACACCCGACCCTTACCCGCTCCTGCCCGCCGTGGCCGCGTTCGACGTGTCCAGCGACGACGTCTCGGACGGACAGTCGTTGAAAGACGACCAGGTCGCGGACAAGGGCAACACCTCTCCGCACCTGCGGTGGTCGGGTGCCCCGCAGGGGACGAAGTCGTTCGTCGTCACCTGCTTCGACCCCGACGCCCCCACCCCGAGTGGGTTCTGGCACTGGGTCCTCGTCGACCTCCCGGCCGACACCACCGAGCTCCCGACCGGTTTCGCATCCGGCGAGCTACCGGCCGGCGCCTTCCACGTGCGCAACGACGGCGGTGAAGCCGGGTTCATGGGCGCTGCTCCCCCGTCGGGCGATCAGCCCCACCGGTACTTCTTCGCGGTGCACGCGGTCGGTGACGACACCCTCGGCGTGGACGCCGACGCCTCACCCGCCGTCGTGTCCTTCACCCTGGCGTTCAAGACGCTCGGGCGCGCCATCCTCCACGGCACCTACCAGCACTGAGGACCGACCATGACCGAACGCAGCGACGGCTTCGACGCCGACGAGACGATCGCCGACATCGAGGCGCGGGTCACGGCCCGCTACCCCGAGGCGGACCCCGACATCGTCCACGACGAGGCGACGGACGCCGTCGACAGATACGCCGACGCCCCGGTGAAGGACTTCGTCGAGATCATCGCCGAGCGCGAGGCCCGCGCCGCTGTCGAGCAGCAATTGCCCGAGGAGGAGTGATCGCTCCGGGGAGCGTCAGCCGAACTGCAGTTCGGCCTCGCTCTTCGGGTAGGACCGCTGCAGCCACTCTCCGAACTTGCGCGTCTTGAGACAGCCGTCTCGGTCGGAGCACCGGATCACCCTGTCCTGCTGGGTGTAGATCCGATAGGTGTCGACCTTGGCGTCCAGGATCGCGCCGCCGACGTTCGCGGGCAGGTCCTGCGACGGATACCCGACGAAATAACGGATGCCGGGTCCCACCGCCGCGTCGGACCCGAGCGCTTCGCGCACCAGGCTGCCGACGACGGAGTGGTCGGGGTGGTCCCCCGGGGCGAACGCGCTCCCGCGCGGGATGTGCGTGAGCGTACGGCTGGGCCGGACGGCATCCGTGATTTCCCGCAGCGACGCGACGAGCTGCTCACGGCTCACGGCCGGACCCGATCCGACGGGGGAAAGCGTCCCGACGGACCCGTCGAAAAGCTTGCTGAGGGTCGCGAAACCCGTCGCCGAGAACCCCCCGTCGCTGATGTTCCCGTCGGGCAGTCTCACGTAGGCGACCGAGATCCGCGGGTCGGCGTCCGGGGTGAGGCGGCGGATGTGGAGTCCGCTGTCGAGCGTGATCTCGTCGGCGTGCCACAGGCCCTCCTGACCGCGCATGGCGTTGTAGGCGCGCAGGATGCCGAGCTCTCGCGCTTGCATGTAATCGAGGCCCTTGCCCGCGTCGCCCGCGGTGAGGAAGACCGTGCGCACGCACTCGCCGGCGGCGATCGCGTCGGAGATCGTGGGGTTGGCGAAGATGATGTCGTCGTCGGGGTGGGCCCAGAAACTGAGCAGAGTGGGGCCGGTGCCGCACAGCTGGGCGGCGGGGGAGGTCGGCGGCGCGACCGTCGGAACCGGCGTCGGCGTCTCGACCGGCGCCGACGTGGGCGTCGCCGAGGGCGAGGGCGAGGACCGCGATGCACTCGGCGCGGGCGAGGCCGCGGCCCCGTCGCCGTCGGGACGGAGGAGGGCGAAGGCGAAGACCGACACGACCGCGGTGAACAGGACGACTGCGATGACGATGGCCGCGATGAGGCCGGCGGAGACGCCCCGGCGCCGCCGGGCGCTCGTCGGTAGAGAGGCGCGGGACATCGGTTTCCTTCCGGCGGCGGGGAGGGTGTGCACCCCGGAGGCCGGGCGTGATCTCGGGGCAGCCGAGAGGGCCGATCCGTCGCCCGAGTGTAGGGGAACCCGCGGCGCGAGACCAAGACCTCACCGCACGAGTGAGTTATCGGTCGGCAACCTAGGTGTTTCGGGCTCGTGACAAGCGTCGAAGTGTGAATTACCGGGTGACTTGTCCCTGTTATCGTTCACGAATAACGGAGATACTCGCTGCCGGGGAGGGGGTGCGTGTCGTGACGTCCGACCTTCAAGCCGACGCCGTGCCCGCGGATGCGGAGCCACGCGGCCTCGCCCCGATGCCGGAGCCACCGGCGCAGGAACCCGCACGCCGGGATGCCGCGATCGAGACCGTCGCGCCCCTCCCGTCCCCCCGTCCCGACCCGTGGCGACGGCAGTACCGACGCAACCTCGCTCTGACCGACCTGTTCGCCCTCGTATGGGTCGTCTACGGCACGCAACTGCTCTGGTTCGGGTCCGGGAACGCGCAGCTCGCCGCCGGCCAGGACAGCCGCATCAGCGACCTGTCCTACTGGGTGTTCTCCGCCATCCTCGTCGTCACCTGGATGTGGGCGCTCTCACTGGTCGACTCCCGCAGCGATCGCGTCGTCGGAACCGGGTCCCAGGAGTACGTGCGCATCGCCGATGCGAGCTTCCGCCTGTTCGGCACCGTGGCGATCGTCGCCTTCCTCACTCAGATCGACGTGGCCCGCGGCTACCTGCTGATCAGCCTCCCCCTCGGCATCCTGGTGCTCATCTTCACCCGGTGGATGTGGCGCCAATGGCTCGTCGCGCAGCGCTCGCGGGGCCACTATTCGGCGAGTGTCCTTCTGGTCGGCTCCCTCCCGTCGGTCACGCAGCTCGCGCGCGAGTTCGCCCGCGCCCCCAGCGCGGGATACCGCGTCGTCGGCGCCTGCGTGCCGAACGGCAAGATCGCCGACGTCATCCCGGGGACGGGCATCCCCGTGATGGGCCATGTGGGAGACGTCGCCCGAGCTCTGCACGTCACCGGTGCCGACACCGTCGCCATCACCAGCGCCGACGAGCTCCCCGCCGACAAGGTGAAGGAGATCTCCTGGGGGCTCGAGGCGGGACGACAGCATCTGGTCCTCGCCCCGAGCATCATCGATATCGCCGGTCCCCGTCTGCACACGCGTCCGGTCGCCGGCCTCCCCCTGATCCACGTCGAGACGCCGAAGTTCTCGCGCGGCCAGAGCGTCCTCAAGCGCAGTGTCGACCTCGTGGCCGCCACGGTGGGCGCCATCCTGCTCAGTCCCCTGCTGGTCTTCCTCATGGTCGCCGTCCGCCTCTCCAGTGCCGGGCCGATCTTCTTCCGCCAGACGCGGGTCGGGTTCCGCGGGCGTGAATTCACGATGATCAAGTTCCGCTCGATGGTCGTCAATGCAGAAGACCTGCTGCAGCAGCTCGCCGCCCAGGAGCGCGACGCGGGCAACGAAGTGCTCTTCAAGATGAAGAACGATCCACGCGTCACCCCGATCGGACGCGTGATGCGCAAGTTCAGCCTCGACGAGCTGCCGCAGCTGTTCAACGTGATCGGCGGTTCGATGTCGCTGGTCGGCCCCCGCCCCCCGCTGCCGTCCGAGGTGGCGCTCTACGCCGACCACGTGCACCGGCGCTTCCTCGCCAAACCAGGGATCACCGGTCTCTGGCAGGTCAGCGGACGGTCGTCGCTGTCCTGGGAGGAGTCGGTGCGACTCGACCTGTCTTACGTGGAGAATTGGACTCTGCTCGGCGATTTCGTCATCCTCGGTAAGACCGCCCGCGCCACCCTGGCGCCGGGCGACACCGCCGCGTGAAAGTGCCGCGCTGCTCCGCGGGTCCGCGGGCGGCCACGGCCGCCTCGCGTCGACATGAATCTGGAAGGCTCTCATCGTGCGTTTGTCTGTAATTGGTTGCGGGTACCTGGGAGCCGTGCACGCCGCGGCGATGGCGTCCATCGGACACGAGGTCGTCGGCATCGACGTCGACGAGCGCAAGATCGACGCGCTCAGCCAGGGCAAGGCGCCCTTCTTCGAGCCCGGCCTACAGGAGATCCTCTCCGAGGGCATCGCCTCGGGACGCCTCTCGTTCACCACCGACATGTCGGCGGCGCGGGGCGCCCAGGTGCACTTCATCGGCGTCGGCACGCCTCAGCAGGCCGGTGGACACGCCGCCGACCTCACCTACGTCAACGCCGCGGTCGACGGCCTGCTCCCCTTCCTCAGCGACGGCGACATCGTCGCCGGCAAGTCCACCGTGCCGGTGGGGACGGCAGCGGGCCTCGCGCCCCGCGTCGCCGACCGCGGTGCCGTCCTGGTCTGGAACCCCGAATTCCTCCGCGAGGGGTGGGCCGTCCAGGACACCATCGACCCCGACCGTCTCGTGGCCGGCGTCCCCTCCGCCGACGGAGCCCCGACCGCCGACGGCGAGCGCGCCGCCCAGGTCCTCCGCGAGGTCTACCACCCCTCGATCGCGAAGGGCACGCCCTTCATCGTCACCGACTACGCCACCGCCGAGCTGGTGAAGGTGTCTGCCAACGCGTTCTTGGCCACGAAGATCAGCTTCATCAACGCCATCGCCGAGATCGCCGAAGTCACCGGCGCCGACGTCACCACGCTCGCCGACGCCATCGGACACGACGCCCGCATCGGTCGCCGTTTCCTCGGTGCCGGCATCGGCTTCGGCGGCGGGTGCCTCCCGAAGGACATCCGCGCCTTCTCCGCGCGCGCCGAAGAACTCGGCCGCGGCGAGTCGGTCGCCTTCCTGCGCGAGATCGACGCGATCAACCTGCGCCGTCGCGATCGCGCCGTGGAACTGACCACCCAGGCCCTGGGCGGCAGCGTCTTCGAGAAGAAGATCGCCGTCCTCGGGGCGGCGTTCAAGCCCCACAGCGATGACATCCGCGACTCTCCCGCTCTCGACGTCGCCGTGCGCCTGCACGGCCTCGGTGCACGCGTGACGCTGACCGACCCCGCCGCGATCGACAACGCCCGCCGCGTCCACCCGCAGCTGACCTACGACACCGACCTCGACGAGACCCTCCGCGACGCCGACGCCGTCATCGTCGTGACCGAGTGGGACGAGTACCGCCGCAACCTCTCCCCCGAGCACGCCGCCTCGCTCGCACGCGGACGCGTCGTGGTCGACGGCCGCAACTGCCTCGACCCCGTCGCCTGGCGCGCCGCGGGGTGGACGTACCACGGGATGGGTCGCCCCTGACCTCCGCCACCAGCGACGCCCCGGCCCTCACGGCCGGGGCGTCGTGCGTGGTCGCGACGCCCCGCGGCTTGCTCGGCCTCGGGGCGGACGGATGCCGTCCGGTCAGCCTCGTCGCGGGCGAGCCCGCACGGAATCCGCCGGCAGCGTGACGAATCGTCTCCGTGCGACGTCTCCTCTGTGAACAGGTCGCGTGCACCGCCTGACGGCTCGCGCGACACCGCACCCCCGTGCAGAGGAGATCACCATGCGCAACAAGATCATCCTGGTCGGCGCTCTCGCCGTCTTCGCCTACGTCGCCGGTACCCGCACGCCTCGCGTGCAGGTCGAGAAGCGCGAATCGGTCGGCCACCAGCTCGTCCGACTGTGGGACGACCCCCGGGCCCGTCGCCGCCGTCACAAGGCCGCGAAGAAGGCCGCCGCCGCCGCACGCGGGCGCGCCCGCCGGACGTTCCGCACGCTGCAC
This sequence comes from Microbacterium sp., assembly GCF_046295495.1. GTDB lineage: Bacteria > Actinomycetota > Actinomycetes > Actinomycetales > Microbacteriaceae > Microbacterium. Next base: position 71,070 of record NZ_JBKBNC010000003.1, on the reverse strand, counting down.
TCCTGAGCCCACCCCGTCGACTCGGCCGGAAGGAGCCATTCCCCGTGACCCGCATCTTCGGATCGGGGACGTTCCCGCGTTCCCGCCACAGCCTCATCGCCGCCGTGATCGGCGCCGCCGTCATCGCCGGGGGAACGCTCCTGATTTTCCTGCCGACGATCGGGTTCCTGGCCGGCGCGACCGCGAGCACAGCCGGGCTCATCCCCTTCCCCGCGGTGAGCGTGACCCTGGTCGCCCTCACCGGCGGCGTCGTCGTCGTGGCCCTGCTGCTCGCCGCGGCCGCACAACGCCGCCCGGCCGCAGCGTGGGCACTCGTCGTCCTCGCGATGGTCGTGTCGCTCCTCGTGACCGCCTTCCCCGTGATCGCGGTCGTCGTCGGCTCCGCCGAGCGCGTGGGCGACGTCGGACCCGTGATCGGCGAACTCGTGAGGCGGGTCGGCGGGTCGCTCTGACACCCCTGTGGATGACGCCCACCGCGCGCGGCATGCGCATGCAAGAATGCTCCGGCACGAAGGAGCACCCATGATCGAGCCGGCCCCCGCCCGTCGTTCCCCCGACGTTCTTCCCGACGACGACGACACCCTCGTGGGGTTCGCTCCCCGCTGCACCGCCTGCTGGGGACGACTGCATCCCCGCCACACCGACACCCGCGCGTGGTGGGAGTGCGGCGAGTGCGCGCTCCCCCGCATCGTCTGACGGGCGGCTACGCTGAGCCCGTGGGGGCCACCATCCTGATCTCGATCTCCGCCGTCGTCTCGGCGGTGCTCGTCGGGTTCGTCTCGCGCCGCATCCTGGGGACGGCCGTCGGCTGGCCACGCAGCATCGTGGTCGGTCTGCTCGTCTTCTTCCTCAGCATCCCCTCCGCCCAGTGGACCCTTCGACAGACGGGTCTGACCGACACCACGACGCCGGTGGCCGGAGCAGAGGCCTGGCTGTGGATCGGACTCACCGCCCTCACGCTCGCGTGGGTCTTCGCCCTCGGCGTGGCCGCGCTCGTCGCGAGCGAGGCCATCTTCCCGACTCGCCCCCTGCCGAACCCGGTCGATCTCGTGCGCGCCGCGCTGCGCCAGCGCAAGCGCACCCGGCGATACCTCGAGATCCTCACCATCGCTTCGCGCCACGGGGTCGGTTGGCTCTTCCACGGTGGCCGGTCGCGCGTCGAAGCGGAGCTGAGCACGTCGGAGGAGCGGGCCAATGCCATCGTGGCCACCATCAACGACGCCGGGGTGAGCTTCGTCAAGCTCGGCCAGGTGCTCTCCACGCGCCGTGATCTCATTCCCGAGCCCTATCTGAGCGCACTGTCCTCCCTGCAGACGAACGCCACGACCCTGCCCTGGGACACCGTGCGCGCGGTCATCGAGGACGACCTCGGTGCGCCCATCTCCGAGGTCTACAGCGAGGTCGATCCCGTCCCCCTGGCTGCGGCATCCGTCGCCCAGGTGCACCGTGCGCGACTACTCGACGGAACGACGGTCGTCGTGAAGGTGCAGCGTCCGGCGGCGCGAGCCCAGGTCGAGGCGGATGCCGACATCATCGGGCGCCTCGCCCACCGCGCCGAAGCACGTACCCGGGTGGGCCGAGACCTGCGCATCGAGTCCGTCGCGCGCGGATTCACCAGCACACTCGTGGAGGAGCTCGATTACCGCATCGAGGCACGCAACACCCGCATGATCCACTCCACGCTCGATCTCATCGACCGCGCCGAGCCGCGCCGACGCGGTGTGGTCTCCGTCCCCCGGGTCTACGACGCCGCCTCGGGCCAGCGCGTGCTCACGATGGACCTCGTCGACGGTGCGGCGCTGAGCGACAGCACGGATCGTCTCGGACGACTCCAGCCCGACGAGCGGGATCGCCTCGCCCAGACGCTGATGTCGACGGTCATCGAGCAGATCCTCGTGTACGGCGTCTTCCACGCCGATCTGCACCCGGGCAACGTCCTGTTGAAGGACGACGGCAGCCTCGGCCTCATCGACTTCGGCGCCGTGGGGATCATCGAGCGCAGCCGGCGCCAGCAGCTCACGGCGCTCCTGCTCGCCGCACTCAGCGAGAACGACGTGGCGGCGACGGATGCCCTGCTCCTGATCGTCGATCCCCCCGCCGACCTCGACGTGGAGGCCTTTCGCCACGACGTCGGGATCGTGCTGACGACCGAACACCTGCGCACCGATGGACAGGGGTCGATCTTCACGCGGATGGTGGACGTGATCCGCCAACACCACATCGCGTTGCCGGGGGAACTCGCCTCGGCGTTCCGCAGTTTCGCCACCCTCGAGGGGTGCCTGCGCGTCCTCGTCGACGACTTCGACATGGTCGGTCGCGCTCTGCCGCTCATGCCGGCCCTGTTGCGCCGCACCGTCTCGCTCACGCGGATGGCCACCGACCTCCAGGCGCAGGCCGTCATCTCGCTCGCGCGGATCGAGAGCATGCCGCGTCGCCTCGACGCGTTGCTCACCGGGATCGAGAAGGGGTCGATCGGCGTCACGCTGCGCGGCGCGGACGGCGACGACGTCAGCGGCGTCCTCGGGCGGGTCACCGCCGAGGTGGCCATGACACTCGTCTCGATCGCCGCCGTGGTCATCGCCGTCGTCCTGATCATCGCGGGCGGCGGGCCGCTCCTGGGCGGGGCCGTCACCCTGTTCGGCGTCCTGGGCGCGGTGATCGGTCTGTTCGGTTTCCTCGGGCTGCTGCGGATCGTCCGCCGGACTTTCGGCCGACGCGCCTGAGAGCACGGCGCGTCGCCCCGCGGGACGCACCGTCCGCAGTACCGTGAGCGCATCCACCAGTCGGTGGCCGGGCTCCGAAGGAGAAGTCCCATGATCGCTCTCGCCGTCGTCGTCATCGCCGCAACCGTCTGGCTGGTCGCCGCCCTCGCAGCCGGTATTGGCCTCGGGAGGGTCATCGCCCGGGCGGACTCCGAGGAGGAGCGCACCCCCCTCCCCGCCGTTCGGGAGTTCGCGGGCGCGGCTCGTCCCTGAGCACCTCCGGCCATCGGCCCCGGGCGCACGCCGGCCGCGGGCGGAGCGATCACACGCGGGTCACGCCGGCCGGACGTCTCCGTGTCCCTCTCCGGCGCGTCCACCGGGGTCGTGCGCGTCGGTTCCCGGTCGCGCCGTTCGGGGTCGGCGGCAGCCGCCAGGCAGGGTCAGGCCTCGGCGTCCTCCGCGGACGCCCGCGGCGCGTCGTCGTCGGTGACCGACGCGCGCCCGGGCACGTCAGGGTTCTCGTCCCCCCGCGACAGCGGGTCCGCCGGGGGGACTTCTCCCTCTCGTTGGCCCGCCGCCTCGCCCGGACTCGTCCCCACCTTCACCTCCGACGCCACCTCACTCGCCGCGGTCGCCACGGTGGTCGACGCGGCGATGGCCGCCGATTTCGCGGTCTCCTCGAGGTCGCGGAGAACGCTTCGCGGGTGGAGTTGACGGGGGTCGTACTCGCGCCAATCCGGTGCCAGATCATCGAGCTCGCTCACGACCTGCGATCGGCCCTGCTGGTACAGCGCATACAGGCGGCCCAGCTGCCGGGGAAGGGCACGACGCCACTCCCGCAGACGCTCCGGTCCCACGATCAGCCCCACGAGGACGCCGACGACGACGAGCTTGTCGATCCCGATATCGAACACCTCAGCCTCTCCCCGCGGGCCGCCGGTCGGCGACGGCGAGCGCCCGGCGCTCCCGGTACTCTCGCCGCGTGACGAAGAGCGAGGGTGTCGAGGCACCTCCGCCCGACGTCGGCAGGGCCGAGACCGCGCCCAGTATCGTCGACACGGCCTGCGTGGCCTGACGTTCGAATTCGAGCCACATCGTCGGCGATCCCCCCACGGGATCCACCATGTCCTCGTCTTCCTCGGGGGCGTACCGCGCACCGAGGCGCCCCCGGGCGGCATCCTCCACGAGATCCCGCCACCCCGCGGCCCTCCGCCGTGAACCGTCCACCAACCGCGCGAACTCGCGGATCGTGAACACCGACGCGATGAGATCGGGACGCAGGTCGAGGACGACCCGCCGGTGCGCCCTCTCCGCACAGAGCACCGTGTCCCCGGTGCGCAGCATGCCGTCGCCGAGGCGGCGCGAGCGATGATTCTCGAGCGCCAGCCCGTAGGTCCGTCCGAGCGCGGTGGCGCCCTCGTCGGCTGTTCCCCCGGGACGCGCGGCGGTCCCGGCACTCTCTACGACGAGTCCGCCCTGCCCGACGGCGGGGAGCCTCGAGGAGAGCAGTCCGGCGACGAACGGCGAACGGATCATGTTCGCGGTGCAGACGATCAGGATGCGATCACCGATCATCGACGTCTCTCGTCTCCACGCTTTCCCTTTCCACGCTCTCCCTCGCCACGCTCTCACTCGCCGCGCGACGGCTGTTCCGCTGAGCAGTCAAGCGCGAAGGACGCGCACGTCGGGTCGCGCGCGAATCGAGACGCGTCTTCGCGCCGGGGGTGAAGTTCGCCTCGCGGGAGGCGAATCTCGCGTGACCGACGGGGCGTGGACGGACTGGGCACCCACGATGGCAACGACGATCGTCTATCGAAGGGTTTACTCATGGGAGTATTCGGCAACGCATTCTCGGGGTGGCACCTCCTGCTGATCCTCGCGGTGATCCTGCTCTTGTTCGGGGCGGCGAAGCTCCCCGGCCTCGCCAAGAGCGTGGGCGAGTCGGTCCGCATCCTCCGCAGTGAGAGCAAGGATTCCGGCGGCGCCGCGGACGACACCGCCGTGGTCAACGCCCCACCGCCCGACGCGCGCCCCGCTGAGGCGCAGCCGGGCACCTCTGCGTCATCGACGTGAGGCGTCCGGCCCGTTCGCGCCTCGCGCGTGAACGCGCTCGAACGGATGGGAGGGGCGGGGCCATGCCCCTCCTCTCCCATCTGTCCGAGCTGCGGCGCCGGCTGGTCATCGCCGCGATCGCGATCGCGCTGGCGGGTGTGGCGGGCTTCGCGCTCTCCGACGCCGTGATCGCGGCCGCCGCGGCCCCCCTGGCGCGGGTGCACGGCCCGTCGATGACCAGCTTGAACTTCACCCGCCTCGGCGAGGCGTTCGACCTGCGCTTCAAGATCGCGATGACCCTCGGCATCGTGATCGCGGCCCCCGTCTGGATCTGGCAGGCCTGGGCCTTTCTCGTCCCCGGTCTGACCTCGCGCGAACGTCGCATCGGCGTCGCCTTCGTCTGCGCCGCTGTTCCCCTGTTCCTCGGGGGCGTGGGCTTCGGCTGGATGATCGTGCCGCAGATCGTCGGTCTTCTCGCCGGTTTCGCGCCACAGGGTTCGACGACGATCCTGACCGCGGGGCAGTACTTCGACTTCCTGCTCAAGCTCGTCGTCGGGGTCGGCCTCTCGTTCGTTTCGCCCCTGGCGGTCATCGCCCTCAACGCCGTCGGCGTTCTGAGCGCCCGCACGATCATCAGAGGTTGGCGAGTGGCACTCGTGGTCATCGTGATCTTCTCCGCGACGGTCACGCCCCCGTCCGACCTGATGAGCATGCTCATCATCGCGCTGCCGCTGTGTGTGCTCTACGCCGCGTCCGCCGCCTGGGCGTGGGCCCACGATCGTCGAACGGCTCGCAGAGCCGCATCAGCGGTCTGAGCCGTCGACGGCGAGCCACGCCCGCAGATCGGGGTCGTCACGCAGGACCTTCCCCAGCGCTCTCGCGGCGTCGACCGGCAGCGCCAGGGAGAGCGCACGACCGGCCTCGATCACCATCCACGTCTCGTCGTCGCCCGAGCGACGCAGCAGCCCGACCTCCCACTCGGTCGTCTCGCCAGGTCCGCCTGCTCGGGCGTCGCGCGCGCGCAGGGCAAGGGCGATCCCCGCGCTCCGATGGTCTTCATCGGCGGGATGCACCGTCAGCCCGTGCGGTGTGGTGCACCACGCGAACGCGCACCTCATCGCTCCGGGGGCGGGGAGATCGTTCCGGCTCATGCCACACACCTTTCTCGCGGGGCCGTCGAGATCGACGACCCGAACTTGGGTGGGCACGAAGCAAGTGAACCGCGAACCTCCGACACTGGCCTCAACGCCCGGGCGCGAGGCCTTCCGGCGGGGTCGGAACGAGGTCGGGCACGGGCACTCCGAGCACCTCCGAGAGGAGAACGAGCGTCTTCAGCCGTGGATTCGCCGCGGTACCGGGGTTCGACTCGCCCTTCTCCAGCTTCCGATACGTGAAGGTCGCGAGCCCCGCGGCGTGTGCGACCTGCTCCTGGGACAGACCTCGCTCCGCGCGCGCCCGCAACAAGCGTCGTCCGAGTTCTCTCGCGAAGTCGGTCCAGAGGTCGGGCGTATCGCTCATGCACCCAGCTTGCTCGGGCACCCACTCCCACATGAACATGTAAACATTCCCCAGGCTCCGCGCATCACCGTCTCGGGCGACGTCCCGGCCGGATGATCAGCCCCGCACCCGCGGGTGAACGCCCAGGCGGTCACGGTCGTCCCGATCGCAACGACCCCGCCGATCCCGCTGGTCCCCGGGGTGCGACGCAAACGGGCGGGGGCGGCTTCACCCGCTGACGGGGCATCGCGGACCGTCGCGAACGCGACCTCCGCGGTGGGAGAGTCCCCGCGCCCACCGTCACGTCCACCCCCGGCCGACGGTTCCCAAAAGACCCTCGGGCGCGGGCCGCGGAGCACAGATGAATCCTTCCGTCTCATACGTCGAGTCGCCTCGGTCGTCGTTGGATGCCACCACCCCCCTCCCCTTGCGTCGCCCAGCGTGGCAGCGGAGGTACGCGCGATTCGTCGCAACCGTCGACGGCACGGTCGTGGCCATCGCCGTCTTCGGGTCGCAGCTGTTCTGGCTCGGTCCGCACCCGGTCGACGTCGGCTCGTCGCCGCTCGACTACACGACGCTTTCCCTGGTCCTGTTCGGCGCGTGGCTCCTGACGCTCACGATCGCGGGAACGCGCCAGCCGCGGGTCATCGGCTACGGCGTGACCGAGTACCGTCTCGTACTCGGCGCTTCGCTCCAGCTGTTCGGCGTCTTCGCCATCGTGGCCTACCTGACCGGCGCCGACGTGTCCCGCGGATACTTCCTGCTCAGCCTGCCGCTCGGGACGATCGCGCTCCTCGCGGGGCGCGCGCTGTGCCGAGCGTGGCTGCGGAACCGGCGACGGTCGGGCACCTTCAGCGCCCGCGTGCTCCTCGTCGGCAGCGCCGTCGAGAACGAGCGCGTGGCCGCTGAGCTGGCACGCCAGCCGGCCGCCGGCCTGCACGTCGTGGGGGCGCACGAGCTCGAGCGCACCCCGGGCCGCGCGTCATGGGATTCCGAGCGGGCACGCGTCCTGCACCGGGAGCTGGCCGAGTCGCACGCGGACAGCGTGCTCATCTCCGGCGGTGCCCTCCTCACCGCTCAAGACATCCGGAGAATCGGATGGAGCCTGGACCCCGGTCGTCAACATCTCATCGTCGCCGTGAATCTGACAGACGTGGCCGGGCCGCGTCTGCACACCCGCCCTGTCGCGGGCCTCCCCCTCGTTCACATCGAGACCCCGCAGTTCTCGGCTCCCCAACGGATCATGAAGCGGGCCTTCGACCTGATCGCCGCGAGCGCTCTGGTGCTGGCGCTCTCCCCACTCCTCGCCGCCCTCGCCCTGCTCGTACGCGCTTCCGGCCCCGGGCCGATCCTGTACCGACAGGAACGGGTCGGGCAGGGCGGCGCCCACTTCGGCATGCTGAAGTTCCGGTCGATGGTCGATGGCGCCGATTCGCGCCTGCACGAGCTCCTCGCGGCGCAGGGACGCGACGGGACGCCCCTGTTCAAGATCGACAACGACCCGCGCATCACACGAGCCGGACGATGGCTTCGCAAATACTCCCTCGACGAGCTCCCCCAGTTGTTCAACGTGCTCGGCGGACAGATGAGCCTGGTGGGGCCACGACCGCAGCGAGACGCCGAGGTCGAGTTCTACGATGACGACGCCCACCGGCGTCTCATGGTGCGGCCGGGCATGAGCGGCCTCTGGCAGGTCAGCGGCCGGTCCGCCTTGGCATGGGACGACGCCATCCGGCTCGACCTCTTCTACGTGGAGAACTGGTCGCTGGTGGGTGACATCGTGATCCTCGCCCGAACGTTCAAGGCCGTCGTCGCCCCCGGCGATACGGCCCACTGACGCCCGAAACACAGAGGCGCCACCCCGAAGGGGCGGCGCCTCTCGCCGTTCGCTGTCACATCATGACGACCGCTGCCGCCGACGGGGTGCCGGTGAACGGACGTCGTCGGCAGCGACAGGCGAGACACCGACCGGGGCGGTGCCGACGGTGGCGGCCCCCGCCGCCTCATTTTCACTCGGTCTCTCACCCGCAGCGGGAGACGCCACCCTCCGATGCGAGAGGGTCCGCAAGCCGCTGACGTTCTCCGGAGGGAGATCAGCGGAACGTCGACGCGGGCTCGACGTGCCTTCGGCGGACACCTCGTCGACCTTCCCTCCCCGACGCGTGAGCCGCCACCAGGATCCGGCCTTGGTGCGCGGCGCGCCGTAGCCGTAGTACCCGCCGTACCGCCCGCCGTAGTAGTTCGAGTCCGCCCCGCGCAACGGGACGCGGTTCAAGACGACCCCGAGCACGTGGCCCCGCGTCTTGGCGATGTTCTGGGTGGCGCGGGCGAGCATGTCATCCGTCGTCCGGCCGGCCGTGACCACGAGCACGGCGCCGTCCGCCCAGCTCGCGATCACGGCGGCGTCCGCCACCGCCAGCGTCGGCGGGGAGTCGACGATGACCACCAGGTCTTCGGCGAGCTTGCGGGAGAGGGCCTGCATCCGCTTCGAACCGACCATCTCGCTCGGGTTCGGCGGGGTGCGCCCGGCTGCCACCACGAAGAGGCGCCCATGCTCGTCGACCTGGTGGGCGACCTGCTCGATCTGGGCACGTCCGGCCAGCACGTCGGAGAGCCCCACGTCGTTGGAGAAGCCGAACATGCCACCCAGCACCGGGCGACGCAGATCGCCGTCGATGAGGACGACCGCCTGGCCGGTGGCCGCGATGCTGACCGCGAGGTTGGCGGCGGTCGTCGATTTACCGTCTCCCGGGAGCGGACTCGTCACGACCATCACACGGGCGGGTCTGTCGACGTCGACGTACTGCAGGTTGGTCCGCAGCTCGCGCATCGCCTCCTTGTGGGCGAACGATCCACGGCCGTCCTTGATGTCGTCGAACGAGAAGACGGCGCGCCCGGCCGCCAGCTCCTTGTCGACCGGCAGGATGCCGACGACGGAGGCGTCGACGGTGTCGGTGATGTCGCTCGCGGTGCGCACTCGCCGATCGAAGGCGCGGCGCACCAGAGCGAAGACGATGCCGGCCACCGCTCCGACGATGACGCCGATGGCCACGTCGAGCTTGACGTTGGGCGACGACGGCGCTGTCGGCAGGCGCGCGGAGTCACCCGCGACCAGGCGCACGGCCCCCTGTCCGGAACCGCCTGTCTCGAGCTGGTCCACCTGGGTGGTCATACCGCGGATCCAGGCCTCGGCGAGGTCCCTCGCGGACTCGGGGGTGGGGCCGGTGGCGTCCACCCGCACATTGACGGTGTCGACCGGATTCGAGACGCGCACGCGTTGCACGAGGGCTTCCGGACTGTCCGTGATGCCCAGGTCCCCGCGCGCCGTCTCCGCGACGCTGCGCCAGTACCCCATGTCGATGAAGGACTTCACCTTCGACAGCGCGAGCTGATCCCCGGCGAGCGCGGCCCCGGTTGATCCGTCGGAGGCGACGGCGGCGACGTATCCGCTCGCGTCTGCTGTGTACACCCGGGGTTGCGTGGCGCTCCATGCCAGCCCGACCAGTCCCCCCGCGACCGTCAACGCGACGATCGCCTTCCAGTAGGCGCGCAGGATGCGCACCATTCGCTGCATGTCCACTCGTGTCCGCCTTTCGCACGACGCGACGGAGGGCGCCGCCGGGTCGCCCGAAGCTTAGGCACACCGATTCGTCGCACCCGTCGGCTCCGGACGACTGTCACCACGGGCGAGAGACCCCTCCGAGAGGACCCGGCCGGGCCGGAAAAGGGTGATGCGGAAGGGGTGAGAAGGGGATGACGGAGAGGATGAAAGAGCCCTCCGGGGACCGACCCGGCCCCTTCCTCACCCCCAGGATCATCTGTATCCCGCCGGTGTCTCGCCGAGCGGACGGTCGCCCTTCCTGAAACGGACGACCCGCTTGCCACATGGAGGTACTGATGCTCATCGATGTCGACGCCCTGCCCACCGGCGCACGGGCCGCTCGCCGTGCGAGCCGGTTCTGGGCACCACGCACCGGACCGCTCTCGCGCCTGCACGAGGCGCTCAGCAGCGATGTGGTGCTGGTGCGGGGTCCTGCCGGAGTCGGCAAGACGTCGCTGCTGCGCCAGTTCGCCGCCTCGCTCGAGGACGACCCCGACAGGGGGGTGCAATTCATCGACGGCGGCGCCCTGTCGGCCGAGAGCCTCCCTCGCGTCCTCGACGCCTTCGCCGAGGGACCGGCCGTCCACGTGCTGCTCGTCGACAACCTGACCGAGGGCGTCGGGCTCTCGACCGAAGACCTTCTGCACCTGCTGCGCAGCGACTCCGACCTGCGGATCGTCGTGGCGACTCGTCAGGCGACGGGCCTGGAGAGTCCGCTCGTCGCGCTCGAGTTCGACGTCCAGGTGATCACCGCCGAACAGCTGCGGATGACCCGCGACGAGCTGGCCTCGATCCTCGCCCTGAACGGCGTGGAGTGCACAGACGCCGCGGTCGACGTCCTCGCCGAGCGCACGCACGGCTGGCCCGCGCTCGGTCAACTGGCCGCGGCACGGCTGCGGCTCGAGGGGATGAGCCTGCGGACCCGTGACGACGCCATCGCCGTGGCGGAGTACGCGGGAGCGGCCCTGACCGCCGACATGGAGCAGAGGCTGCCGAGCCCCGTGGGTGACGAGATGCGTCTGCTCGCCGTCGCGCCGTACGTCACGGCGCCGCTCGCCGAGGCCATGGGCGTCGATCCGAGCGCCGGAGCCACGCGCGGCGTCCTCTCCGATCTGCAGAACGCGGGGCTCGTCTGGCCCGGGACCACGAAGCTGACGCTGGCCGAACCTGTCCGCGAGAACTGGCTGCGCGACATCACCGGCCGCGAACCCCAGCTGGTGGCGGACGCGCGGCTGAAGCTGCTCGACCACCTCGTCGCGGGTGGGGAGCCGGTGCTCGCCGCCGAGTCGGCCGCCGACGCGGGCCAGTGGAGCACCCTGGCAGGGGTGCTGCGCTCGTCCGGCCCCGAGATCTGGGCGCGCGACGAGGACGGCTTCTCCCGCCTCGTCCGGACGCTGCGCGAGAAGGCGCCCGCAGAACCGCGCGTCATCGACGCGCTCCTCGCGGTCGACACCGAGACGGCGGTGTCGTCCGAGACCCCGAGTCAGGTGGTGGGGGCACTCGGCCGACTCCCGGATGCCAAGACCGCCGCAGCAGGCAACCTCGAGGCACTGATCCTCCGCGTCAGCCTGCTGCGCGCCGCGGGGCGCTTCGCGCTCGCCACCGAGGCCGCCGCGCTGCTGACCGAGGCGCTGCGCCGGCACCACGAGGGCGATCCCGGGTCGGTTCACGAGGGCTGGTATCAGGTGGGGATGACGTCCTTCGCGATGGGCAAGCTGCGCGACGCCAGCCTGGCGCTGGGTCAGTCGGAACGCACCGCGCCTCCCGCCCGCCGACTCCGCGTGCGCGGCGCACTCGCCGTGATCGCCCTGCTCGAGGGCGACGTGAACGCGGCCCGAGCCATGGTGCGGGCCGATCGAGACGACGCGTGGCTGCCATCCCCCTGGGGCGAGGGGATGCGACTCGCCGCGGCGTGGTCGGTTCTGGAGTCCGGTGATGCGGTGAGCGCTCGTGCGCTCCTCGACGATCTCCCCGCCACCGCGGGGGCGCGTGAACTCTGGCCTTTCGCCGCCGCGGTGCACGCCCTGTCGCTGCTGCTGTCGGGCGCGGCATCCGATGCTCTCGGACTCCTGCGCGCCTGGATGGCCCGGACGCGGAGCACGCCTCCGTCGCACTACCAGTCCACGCACATCCTGACGGCGCGCGCGAAGGTCCTCATCGCCCTCCGACAGGCGAGGAAAGCGCTCGCGCTGTTCGAGGGACCGTTCGCCCTCTCTCCGGCGACGGCACCGGCCATCGCCCTCTCGCAGCTCTACGCCGGCCGCGCGCACGAGGCGTTCGTGATGAGTGTGAAATGGGGCCTTCATCACGAACCGTCTCCTCGCGCGGCTCTGGAAAGCCTCGTCGTGAGCGTCGTGGCGGACGTGCGCCTCAACGGCGCCGCCGCTCACCGCACGGCGGTGCAGCGAGCCGAAGCGCTCAGCATCCGGCATGGCTTGTGGAGTCCGTGGAGCGCGGTCGCCCCGGAGGACCGGGCCCTCGTGCTGAAGATGCTGTCGCCCGCGGCGCGGGACGAGATCGCCGAGCGGGAGTCGTTCTTCGCGTCGTCCGTGAGCGTTCCGCATCTCACCAAGAGGGAGCACATCGTGTTGGCGCATCTCACGCCGACATCGACGATCGCCGACATCGCACGGGCGCTCGTCGTCTCACCGAACACGGTGAAGACGCAGCTGCAGAGCCTCTACCGCAAGCTCGAGGTCTCCGATCGCGCCAGTGCGATCCGCGCCGCCCACGCGTGGGGACTCATCGAGAGCGATCGCGAGGTGTGATGGGGCGGTCGCGCCGGCCCCGGCGCGACCACCCGATGACCACCCGCACGAGGAAGAGCACCACGACGGTCACGACGACCCCCGGCACCGTGACCGGGACGCCGGCGCTTCGCAGCACCACGATCACCACGACCACCGCGGTCACGGGGAGCAGCCACCCCGCCGCCCGGCGTACCCGTCGGCCGGTCGGGTGGAAGCGGCCCCACCGACGATCGCGCATGCCGCCCACCAGTCAGCGCCCCGCGTCCGGAAGGTCACGGTGTGCGTCGATCGCCACCTGCAGACCGAAGACCCCGAACCAGGCGATCGCGAGGGTCGCCGCCGTGAACTCGAGGTTGCCGCCGAGCCCCGTGTCGCCCTTGAACAGCGCGATCATCGCGCCCGTCAGCGACGTCGCTCCCACGGCCACCAGAGTGACCACGCTCACGGCGCGCATCCACGGACGTCGCCGGAGGGCGGCGACCTGCCCCATCGCCACGATGGCGAGCACGAAGCCGAGCACGGCGAAGGTGATGTGGATGAGGTCCTGGGGCAGGGCGCCGGGGGTGAAGGGCACGGGGCATCCGAGTGAGCAGGTGACGGCCGAGGCGACGCCGAAGCACAACCCGCACACGAGGAGCGTCGTCGCGACCGACCACCCGACGCGGAGATCTCCGCCGGCGCTCCGCATGGCGCGATCCACCAGCACGGCCGCGATCGCCAGGAGGAGCAAGGCCAGGTTGAACACCGGCGCGGTCGGCATCCCCGTCGCGCCCAGTTGACTGACGTAGTGGACACTGGGTTCCCACAGGCGGCAGATCCAGATGAGCCCGGCGCTGACGAAGGCGGCCACGGCGCCGCCGACGGCGAACGAGTGGGCACCGGCGGGACGGGGACGGATGCCGGTGGGCCGGTCGACGGTCTCGGTCATCGGGTCCTCCTCGATCAGGCTCCGCCACACTACCGGTTCGATGTCGCGCGCCCCGTGGGCCCGAGGTGATGTGTCAGCCGTGCCGGGTGATCTTCGACGGTGGAGACACCGGTAGGCCGCCCCGCCGTCGGATGCTGTCCCAGCGGGCAGAGCGATCGCATCGCGATGCGAGCCGGGGGGCCGCACCGCTGGACGCCCTCGCTCTGCCCGCGCCCTCCCGTCGCCACTTCCGTGCGGCGCCCCCGTGCGGCGTCGTCCGATCGGCGCCCGAGGAGCAGGGGCGAATCGCGGGGTGAGAAAACGCCCGACCAACCTCGGTCCCGTCCGGGCGCGTGTCAGAGTCGAAGACGAGCGGACGCCGAGTGGCTCTCCCCCAGAATCCCAACTCTCCGGCGCGTTCGCTCGCTCTCGGATGCGCGGCCCCGGTCACGGCACCCGGCCGCGGGCCGCGCATCCTCAGGAACCGTCCCGCGGAGGGCGAGCGCCCATCTGCGACGCGACGACGCGGAAGACGCCCCGCGGGGCGCGAAGGCGAGGAAAAGCCGTGACCGATCGCGCCACCGAGACCCCCGACGACAGGCGGGCAGGGGGTGCGATCGGCGTTCCGGCGACCGACTCACCCTTGGACGACCTGCTGCGCGCCGTCACCGACGAAGACGACCGTCCGATCTTCTCGGTCGGTTTCCGCGGGTACGACCGCGAAGCGGTCGACGAGGCCATCCGAGAGATGAGCGAGCGCTTGCGCCGCGTCGACCGTGAGGCGCACGACGCGGGCCTCCGTGCCGAGGCCACCCTCGCCCGCGAGCGCGCCGACCACGACCGGCAGCTCGAGGAGGCAGCGCGACGGCATGCCGAGGAGGCCAACGGTCTCCGCGAGCAGCTTCGGGAGGCGGCGGCCCGCGCGGCCGAGGCCGAGACCCAGGTGTCGGCGCTGTCGAACGAGTTCGCCGGACGACGCAGCGACGACGGAGATGCCGATCACGGCCGTCAGCAGTTCGACGCCATCCTGCGCGTCGCCGAGGAGCAGGCGACGGTGCTGGTGCAGAACGCCGTCACCCAGGCGGAACGGTTGCTGGCGAGCGCGCACGACGAGGCGGCCGCGATCCGCGATGACGCGATCGCCGAACAGAACCGCTTGCGTGCGCAGGCCCAGCACGACGCCGATCAGGTGCGGCTGCGCATCGAGACGGAGGCGACGGCCCACACGGCCCGGCTGGAGCGTGAGGCGGCGCACGCGGCCGAGCGCGTGGCCCAGGCGGAGCGCGAGGCGGTGGCGATCCGCACCGAGTCCGAGAAGGGGGCCGCCGCACTCCGCTCCCTCGTCTCTCGGGAGACCGCCGGCCTCCGAGCCAAAGCGGAACGCGACGTTCGTGAGATGACCGCTCGAGTGCTCGAGTTCGAGGAGTCGCTCACTCGACGACAAGACGAGGCCCAGCAAGAGTTCCTCGTCCTCCACGACCAGGCGGTCGCCCACGCCGAGCGCATCACCGCCGATGCCGGCGAGCAGGTCGCCGCGGCGCTGGAACACGCACGCCGCATCGGAACGCGTGCCGACGACTACGAACGCCTCGCGCGCGCGCAGGCCCAGCAGCTCGAGGCCGACGCCCAGCTCCGTGCGCGGGAGATCCTCGATTCCGCGCGCGAGAAGGCCCAGCGCATCGCCGGCACCATCACGCAGCACGCGACCTCCGTGCTGCGCGATGCCGAGGACCGCGCGCGCGATCTCCGGTGGCAGCAGCAGCAGATCGGGAGCTTCATGGCGGAGATGAACGAGCTGTTGCGGTCGGCACCGCGGGGGACGCCGACCGACTCCGGCACCGAGGGGGCAACCCCCGGAGCCGACGACGAAGACCCGACGCCCGACGGCGAACACCCCGCCAGCGCCGGGGCCGACCAGCCCCGCGAGCAGACCGACTGATCACCGCCCCGATCTCGACGTCGAACGCTAGCGTGGACGGATGCGCAACGTTCCCCTCGGCTCCACCGGTGTCTCCGTTCCCAACGTCGTCGCCGGCATGATGCGGATCGACGGCAAGACCGACGACGAAGTGCGGGCCCTGTATTCCGCGTCGCGGGAGGCCGGGATCGACTTCTTCGACCACGCCGACATCTACGCCCGGTCGCTGCACTCCGCCGAGGAACGGTTCGCCGAAGCGCTCGACCTCGGCAGTGCGGAGCGGGCCGAGATCCGTCTGCAGACCAAGGCCGGGATCGTGCGGGAAGGGCCGTACTTCGATTTCTCCTACGACCACCTCGTCTCCTCCGTCGAGGAGTCGTTGCGCGCTCTCCGCACCGACTACGTCGACGTGCTCCTCCTCCACCGGCCGGACGCGCTCGTCGAGCCGTCCGAGGTCGCGCGCGCCTTCGACCACCTCGAGTCGTCGGGCAAGGTGCGCGCGTTCGGCGTCTCCAATCACACCCCCCGGCAGATCGACCTGTTGCGCTCGGCGGTTCGCCAGCCGATCGTCGCCAACCAGGTGCAGCTGTCGATCGCGCACGCTCCCCTGATCGTCCAGGGGCTCGCGGCGAACATGGAGAGCGCTCCGCAGTCGAGCGTCCTCGACGGTGGCGGCCTCATCGAGTACTGCCGCATCGAGGGCATCACGGTCCAGGCGTGGTCGCCGCTGCAGGGCACGCGCGGAGGCAGCGGTGTCTTCCTCGACAATCCGGAGTACGCCGAACTCAACGCCGTCCTGGACGAGCTGGCGACGCGCCATCACGTCACGCCGATGGCGATCGCCGTGGCATGGATCACACGTCACCCCGCCGGCATGCAGGTCGTGCTGGGGACGACCACGCCCGAGCGGGTCACCGCTGCCGCCGCCGGATCGGACCTCGAGCTCTCGCGCGCCGAGTGGTATGCGCTCGTGCGGGCCGCGGGCTACATCGTGCCCTGACCTCCGGAGGGGTCAGTACCCGGGGTTCAATCCCCGCGACGGCGTCGTCGACCGCGTGAGATGACCAGGATCGCGCCCACCACCACGACCGCGGCGCCGATCAGGGGCACGAGGACGAAGACGAGGCGTCCCGCCTCGGCCTCGGAGTCGGGGACAGTGGTCGGCTCCTCTGTCGCCGACGCGGTCGTCGGGACGGCCGAGATCGAGGCCCCGGCCACCGTGGAGGCAGGAGGTGAGGTCGCGGCGGTCGCCGCGAGCGGAGCAGCGCTGAGCGGAGCAGCGCTGAGCACTGCGGCGAGCAGCGTCGACGCGATCAGATGAGTTCTCGTGGGGGGCACGGTGATCCTTCCTCGGAGACGCCACGCTAATCAGCGCGGGCCGGTGCGGGAGGGCGGTGGACGGCGGGGAGCGCGCACGATATGGGGTTGCCGTCCTCGTCTAGGCTGTGGTCAGCCTCCGACCGGAAGGATGCGACGCATGTCCCCCTCGCGACGCCCCCTCGGTGCCGCCGTCAGCGGCGTCGCGGCCCTCCTCACCGCCGCGCCGACGATGGTCTTCCCCGCCGACTCGCCCACGGAGCCGAAGTTGATGCTCCTGGCGCTCGGAACGGTGCTCTTCTCCGTGGCGGTTGTGAGGATGCGCGCGGAATCGGCGGCGATCGACGGGCGGCCGACGCGCGACCAGGACATCAGCGACGAATGACCGCCCCGACGCCCGCCCGCTCGTCTGCGGTGATGATGGACAGGGGTTCGGTGGGCAGATCCCACGAGGCGACGAGTTCCATGGACGACTTTCGATCGTGAGTGGTGAGGTTCGACCCGATCGCGTCCGCCCCCGGCGAAGGGGCTGAACGGACCTCGGCGGAACGGGAGAGAGGCGGATCAGGCCGCGCGAGCGAGGGAGCGCGCCCTTCCGGCTCGCTGCGACGTGGATCGCGCGGGCGCCGCAACGGGTTCATCGACGAAGATGTCGAGGCTCAGCCCACGCGAGGAGTTGGCGTCGTTCGCCATCCGCTTGAGCAGGTTCTGGTCGAGCGACTCGGGCTGCTCGGAGTCGAAGACGAAGCGCAGCGGGATCGACGGCTGGAGCCAGATCGTGGAACGGCCCACCGGCTCGTCGGGTCCGTGCACCCACGACAGCGTGAAGCTCTCGCCGCGACGCAGCTTGGTCGCGACGACCACTTTCACGTGCGCCAGCATGCGGTCGTCGATGCGGATCGGCTCCGTGGCCGTGCCGTAGAAAAGCTGCGCCATGATGTTCTCCTTCGCTCGTTGCTCGTCATCGAACTTACTAGCTAGACTAGCGAATAGGCAAGCGAGATATTAGGAGCCCGATGGCACGCGAGATTTCCTCGCCTCCGTCCTACTGGTACAGCGACAGCGAAGACGACGAACGAGGCGCCCGCATCATGGAGGCGATGCGGTCCTATCGCTCGGCGGAGATGGCGATGCGCCGACGCACCCAGGAGTCCATGGCGATGGGCGAGAACGAGCTCCTCGTGCTGCGCTTCCTCACGCGTGCCGCGGCGGAGCAGCGCGACGTCACCCCGATCGACCTGGCCCGCCATCTGGGTGTCTCCACGGCATCCGTCACCGCCCTCCTCGACCGCTTGGAGCGGTCAGGGCATCTGTCTCGCCGCCCCCACCCCTCGGATCGCCGGAAGGTCCTCGTCTCGGCGACGACGCACGCAGACGGCGAGATGCGCGACACCCTCACGTCGATGCACGCCCGCATGATGCGGGCCACGCGCGGGATGAGCGAGGGCGAGACGGTCGCCGTGACGGAGTTCCTGCGGCGCATGCGCTGCGCCGTCGGCGACGCGTGCACGGGAACGCAGACCTGCTGCCCGGTCGCCGACGCGGGCACCGGCGGGCCGACTCCCCCGATGGCCCCGGATGCGGCCGCATGACGGCATCCGTCGGAGTCGACCTTTCGCTTCACGCCGAGAGCGCTGCCGATGTCGTGCTCTCCATCGTGCCCGCAACGGGGTGGGCCGTGGACGAGACGCTCTCGGTCACCGTCGACGGGCGTCCGGTTCCGCCGGTGGAGCTTCTCGATGCGCACGGGACCCGCGTGCACCGCCTCTCGCTCCCTCGCGGGGAGGCGTCGATCCAGTACCGTGGCGAGGTCGCGGCGCCCGCCACCCCCGCCCCGTCCGACGAGCTCGACCCGGTGCGCTACCTGCGACCGAGTCGCTACGTCCCCTCCGACGATCAGCGGATGGTCGACGTGCTGGACGTCGGCGACGCCGCACCTCGCGAGCTCGTGCAGCGGGTGCCCGAATGGGTCTCGAACCACCTGCGGTACGTCCCCGGGGCGAGCGGCCCGACCCACTCGGCTCTCGACACCCTTCGCGAACGCGAGGGCGTCTGCCGCGACTACGCGCACCTGACGATCGCCCTCCTCCGTGCGGCGGGGGTACCGGCCCGGCTCGTGTCGGTGTTCGCACCGGGTCTGGAACCGATGGACTTCCACGCCGTGGTCGAGGCGTTCGTCGAGGGGCGCTGGGAGGTCGTGGATGCGACCCGCCTGGCACCACGCACGCACCTCGTGCGGATCGCGACGGGTCGAGACGCGGCTGACACCGCCTTCCTGACCACGCTCTCCGGAGCCGTGATGCTGCGGTCGGTCGAGGTGACAGCGGTGGCGCGCGCGGATCTGCGCCACGACGACCACGCCGCGGCCGTTCTGCTGCGCTGAATCCGTCCGGCGACGGAGTCGCCGCGCCTCGCGCCCCGATAGCGTCGAGGCATGGACCTCCTCCCGTCGCGGTCTCGTCCCCTCCCCCGCGTGTCCCTGGTCGTCGTCGCGTTCGCGATCGTCTTCGCCGCGATCGCCGCCCTCGCGCCCCCGGCCCGGGCCGACGTGAGCGACTTCTCCTTCGACGCGTTCGACGCCGACATGGCGCTCTCCCGCGCCGCGGACGGGCACGCCGAACTCGCCGTGACCGAGACCCTCGTCGCGCGGTTTCCCGAGGAGGACCAGAACCGGGGCATCATCCGCGCGATCCCCGACGACTACGACGGCGTGCCCCTGCACACGCGGGTCGTCTCGGTGACCGACGCGGCGGGCGCCGCGGTGCCCTACGAGGTGGAGACCGATCGGCGCGAGGTGCGCGTCCTCACCGGAGATGACTCCTATGTGCGCGGCGCGCAGACGTATGTCATCTCTTATACGCAGCGCGACGCGATCCGCTCGTTCACCGACACGGACGCCGACGAGTTCTACCGCGACATCAACGGAACGCAGTGGGATCAGCCGTTCGGCCGGGTGACGGCTCGCCTGCGGATGGATCCCGCCCTCGGCGACGCCGTCCTCGACGAGGCCCAGGCCTGCTACGTCGGCGCCCAGGGGTCGACGACGTCGTGCGACATCACGCGCGCGGACGACGCGGGTGCCGTCGTCTTCGAGGCGGGAGCGGGCGATCTGCGCGCCGGCGAGAACGTGACGATCGCGGTCGGCTTCGCCCGCGGCACGTTCGTGCCCGGAGAGGTCGTGCGCACCCCGATGGAACAGTTCTCGACGGATGCCGCCCCGGTGCTCGCCGGCACGTCAGTGGGCGCCGTCGTCCTCGCCGTCGCGGGAGTGGGGACGGCCCTCTCCGCCCGTCGACGTGGCCGCGACGCCGAGGGGCGCGGCGCCATCGTCGCCGAGTACGATCCCCCGCCCGGGGTGGACGTGCTGCAGGGCGCGGAGTTGGCGCACCGCCGGGGGACCGGCATCCCGGCCGCTCTGCTCGACACCGCCATCGCCGGGCACCTGCGCATCATCGAGTCCGCCGACGCGGCGCGCACCCTCGAACTCGAACTCGTCTCGCCCGACGGCGCAGAGGAGTTGCACGCGGCGGTGTTGACGGCGGTCTTCGGTGCAGACGCCCGACCGGGCGCGCGGGTGGCCCTCGGCCCGGACCGCCCCGACATCGCGAAGGCGCTGCGCAGACTCTCCCCCGCGGCGGCCGACCAGCTGCGCGCGCGTGGCTGGACAAAGACGCAGCGGGTCGGTCCCTCCGTCACCGCCGGGTTCATCGCCGTCGGCGCCTTCGTCGTCGCCGTCCTCGCCCTGATCCTCGCGGCGTTCGGCACGCCCCCCGCCTGGTGGCAGATCGCCGCGATCCCCGCGACGGTCGCCGTCGGCATCCTCACGTTCCTGCTGCTGCGCTACCGCGATCGGGTCACGGATGCCGGAGCACCCGCGCGCGACCACCTGCGCGGCCTCCGCGACTACCTGCAGCTCGCCGAGGCCGATCGGCTGCGCGTCCTGCAGAGCCCGGAAGGGGCTGAGGGTCGCCGGATCGATCCCGGGGATGCGACACAGGTACTGCACCTGTACGAGCGGCTGCTGCCGTGGGCCGTGGTCTGGGGCGTTGAGAAGGAGTGGGCGGAGCAGCTCGACACGCGCGTCCGCGAAACCGGGAGCGAGGTGCACTGGTATCGCGGCACGAACGGCTTCTCGACGGCCGCCTTCCTCACCACCATGAACACCATGCGCACCGCGAGTTCCCCCGTCACGACGACCACCAGCGGGTCGGGGAGCTTCTCGGGCGGGTCCTTCGGCGGCGGCTTCTCGGGCGGCGGGTCGGGCGGAGGGGGCGGCGGCGGGCGCTGACCGACCGCGTCACTCCGCGACGCGTACGACCTCGGCGATCACCCGCGGATCGGCCAGCACCCGGAAGTGCCCGCCGGTCGCGAGACGCACGTTGCGCGCCCCCGCGAGCTCGCTGCCCTCGGGGATGTGGGGATCGAACGCGCCGTACACCGAGACGATGCGGGCGTTGGCCTCGGCGGCGGCGGAGAGCGCCCGCATGGTCGCGTCGCCCGACGCGAACGCGCGCAGCGAGGGTGCCGGCATCAGGCGGCTGTACCGGGATCCGCCGAACGGTGTCGCGATCGCCACCATCGCCCGCACCCGCCCCCCCGCCGGGTCGAAGGCCATCACGTGCTTTCCGATCAGCCCGCCCTTGCTGTGGGCGACGAGCACCACGTCGTCGAGCCCGCGGGCGGCGAGCAGGGCGGCGACACGCGAGGCGGCCTCGACGATGGGGCGACGGTTGTCGCCGAGTTCGGTCACGACGTGCACGGGGTGGCCGCGCTCGTGCAGAGCGCGGGCCAGCGGCTCGAGGAACCGCCAGGTCTCGTAGATGCCGGGCAGCAGGACGATCACCGTCCCCTCGCCGGTGGCGAGATCGTCCGGAGCACCCCGACCCATCGCGGCCCTCGCCTGGCCGCGGACGGCGTACGCGTAATCGCGCGCCCACCACCCCAGGTTCCGGAGGCCCGCGCGGAGGGAGGTCAGGGCATCCGTCGACATGGGCCCATCATGACCTCGCGCGACCCGATCGCCGACAGGGTTGCGGTCGGACCGCTCCGCACACAGGAGCGCACGGCGCAACCCCGAAAGGGGGCGCCCATCCACCCCCGTAGGGTGTGCCCATGGAAATCTCCGACATCGCATGGAATGAGCCCGCTCGCAAGAAGATCCTCGACGACGCGGACCGGGTGCTCCGCGAAGCGGTGGTCTCGATCGCCCGCGAGAGCGAGGGGATCTCCTCCGACGAGGCCTTCGCGCAGATCAATGCGCGTATCAAGGACCGCTTCATCGACTACGAGCCGGGCCCCGACATCCGCACCTACGCCGACGCGATCGCCGCGGGGGAGATCCCCACCGACGACGCCGGATGAGACGCAGCTCGATCCTCCCCCCTGGTCGGCAGTTCGTCCTCACGTGGGGCGTCCCGCGGGGGTACGGCGGTCTGACCGCGGCGCTCCTGGAGCGATCGCGCCTGTTCGCGTGCAACGGCTCCCCGGTGCACGTGCTCACGTGCGACGACCGGGACGACCCGGCGGCGGTGGCCGCCGAGACCTCCCGCCGCGATGCGCTCGGTGAGGGCGTTCGGCTGACGAACCTGTGGGAGTGGCTGCACCACAACGACCTGCGGGGGCGCGCCGTGGGCGCCGGGGCGGGATTCGCGCCCTTGCCCGACACCGCGGACGAGGAGTACTCCGGTGGGACGCTCGTGCGTCGCATCCGGACGGATGCCGAGGGCGTGGTGCGCCAGATCGATCACCTCCGTGCCGACGGGACGCTGGCGGCGACCGACCGGCGCGACGTTCCGCACCCCTCGAACCGTCCGCGCCGCGTGATCGTGACCTGCGGCGCCGACGGCGCCCCGCGGGCCGCGTGGCGCGGGGTACGCGAGCTCTACGCGGCCTGGCTCGACCGCCTCACCGCCGGGGAGCGGTCGTTCCTGCTCGTCGACAGCAAAGCCATGGCGCGTTTCGCCGCCGGGTATCGTCGGCCGCGCGTGGTCGTCCTGCACGTGGTGCACGGCTCCCACCTGACCGACGACGGCAGCGCGATCCGCTCCTCGCGCGCCGAGGTGTTCTCCCGCCTCAGCGCCTTCGATGCCGTCGTGTTCTGCACCGCACGCCAAGCGGGCGATGTGAGGCGCCAGGTCGGCCCCCTCCCCCTTCTGTCCGTCGTCCCGCATCCGGTCGCGATCGCGCGCGAGGTGGACACCGAGACACCCCGGGACGGGGCCGTGGTGCTCGCCCGTCTCGAACCCATCAAGCGGGTCGGACACGCGGTGGATGCCGTCGAACTCGCCCAGCGGCGACGACCGTCGCTCACCCTCGACGTCTACGGCGACGGGCCGGCGCGAGCCGGCCTCGAGGGCCGATCGGGTGACGGGGTGCGCTTCCACGGTTTCGATCCCGCAGCGAAGGACGCCCTCCGAACGGCGTCGGTACTCCTGTTGACGAGCCGGTCCGAGGCCTTCTCACTGGTGGTCGCCGAAGCCATGGCGGCCGGCTGCCTCCCCATCGCCTACGACGTGCCGTACGGTCCACGCGAACTCATCGCCGACTCCCGCACGGGCTGGCTCGTACCCGCTGGCGACGTGGAGGCCCTCGCGGAGGCTCTCGAGCATGCGGCATCCCTCGATCCCGCGGCCCTCGCCCGCATGCGCCGGAACGCGGTCGAACGCGCGCGAGCGCTCGACGAGAACGTGGTGGTGAAGAGGTGGGCCCTCACGCTGTCGCGCGCGGCCGGACGGCATCGCCTGCGACGGGGGACCTGGCGGTCTCGCGAGGTGCTCCGACGGCGGCTCCGGCTCGGCTGAGACCCCCACCCGAGGGCTCGCGTCCGATGGCTCGCGTCCGAGAGATCCAGATCCCCCGCCGGGATCCCGGCGGGGGACCTGGATCGCGCTAGCGGTCTTCGCCGTAGCCGCGGATGCTGCGGAGGTCGTCCTGGAGGTCTTCCTGCACGGCGCCGTCGGTCGCGGCGTCGTCGTGCTCTCCCCCGTCGGTCGCCGCCTCCCCGTGCACGGCGACGTCGGCGGCGCGCTGATCGCGGGCACCATCCTTCTTCTCCTCCACACCGGCGTCGGTGGCCCCGTCCATGACGGGGGCGTCCTGGGTCTCTTCGCGGTCGGTCATCGTCGTCCTCCTCGGAACGGGTCGTTCCGGCATCCTGACAACCGCGACGGGCCGGGCACCGGGGCTTGCGCTCGACGGCGGGTGATGCTCACGCGCCGTGCTGCGCCGGGTGACGGCGCTCCAGCGCCGACCCCTCGACGTCGACGTCCGGGATGACGCGGTCCAGCCAGCGTGGCAGCCACCATGCCGCTCCCCCGAGCACGTGCATGACCGCGGGCATCAGCAGCATCCGCACCAGGAAGGCATCGAACAGCACGCCGAGGGCGAGGCCGAGCCCCATCGATTTGATGATCACCGATTCCGAGGCGATGAAGCCCGAGAACACCGCGATCATGATCACCGCCGCGGCGGCCACGACCGTGCGCCCCGCGCGGAAGCCCTGCGCCACGGCCAGACGGGGCGCCGCGCCGTGCGCCCACGCCTCGCGCATGCCCGTCGCGAGGAACAACTGGTAGTCCATGGCCAGTCCGAACAGGATGCCGACGAGGATCACCGGCAGGAAGCTCAGGATCGGCCCGGGGTTGTGCACGCCCAGCACCTCCCCCAGCCAGCCCCACTGGAACACCGCGGTGACCGCGCCGTAGGTGGCGAAGAGCGAGAGAACGAAGCCGGCCGTGGCGATCAGCGGTACGAGCAGCGAGCGGAACACCATCACCATGATGAGGAACGACAGGCCCACCACGACCACGAGGTACAGCGGCAGCACGTCGGCCAGGCCCTCGGAGATGTCGATGTTGATCGCCGCCGCTCCCGCGACGCCCAGGGCGATGTCACCGTCGACCGGGGGGAGCGCGCGCAGATCGCGCACGAGTCGCTCGGTCGAGACGGCGTTCGGCCCCTCGGCGGGGATCACCTGGAACGCGGCCAGTGCGCGATCGTCGGAGAGCGCCACGGGAGCGACCGCGGCCACGTCGTCCTGTGCGAAGAGTTCCCGCGCGACGTCGAGTTGGAGCCGCTGCACGTCGGCCTCGGCCGTCCCCTCCGGCAGCGCCGCGGTGACCAGCAGCGGAGCATTCGCCCCGGCTCCGAACGCCTCGTCCGTCCAGGTGAAGGCCCGGTAGGCCGTGGAGTCCTCCGCCTCGGACCCGCCGTCCGGAAGCCCGAGACGCATCGAGAGAGCGGGGACGGCCACCACGAGCAGGGCGACGATCGTCACGATCATCGTCACGACCGCGCGCACCGAGGACATCGGCGCGACGGCCGCCCTATCCGGAACGGCCCCGGTACGCGCCGCCCGGCGAGGATGATCGTCGGCGACGGCGGTCGTCGCGCCGAGACGGGCGGCGCGGCGCGGATGCTCTCCGCCCGCCGCGGCCGCCGCGCGCCCACGCGCCCGCCGCCCGAGGACGCGCATCCCCGCGAGGCCCAGGAGCGCCGGGGTCAGCGACACGGCGATCAGCACGGCGACGAGGACGCTCACCGCGCCCGCGGTGCCCATGAGACCGAGGAACGGGATGCCGGTGATGTTCAGCGCGAGCAGCGCGACGATCACCGTCGTCCCGGCGAAGACGACGGCGTTTCCCGCGGTGCCGTTGGCCAGACCGATCGAGTCGTCGACCTCGGCCCCCTGGATCAGCTGCCGCCGGTGCCGGTAGAGGATGAAGAGCGCGTAGTCGATGCCCACCGCGAGCCCCAGCATGACGCCGAGGATCGGGGTGACGGATGCCATCTGCACGAGACCCGAGAACGACAGCGTCGCCATCGCTCCGATCGCCACCCCCACGAGGGCCGTGATGATCGGGAAGGAAGCCGCGAGGAGCGAGCCCAGCACGACGATCAGCACGATCGCGGCCACCGCGACGCCGATCGCCTCGCCCACGCCGAGGATCTCCGGCACGCCCTGTGAGATCTCGGTGTTGAAGGCGGCCGACGCGCCCGCCACCGGGTCCACCGTGAAATGCTCGACGACCGCGTCCTTCGCCTCCTGAGGCAGTTCGAGCCGCGGCGTGTCGAACGACACGTTGACGATGGCGGTGGAGCCGTCGTCGGACACCAGGCGGATGGCATCCGCGAACGAGAGCAGCTCCGCGCCGTCGCTCAGCTGCGACTCCTGGGCCGAGATCTGCTCCAGGGCGTCGGCCACCTGCGTCTGCTGCGACTCCAGCGCGGCGCGCTGCTGATCGAGCTGCGCCTGCTGCGCGTCGAGGGCGGCGAGCTGCGCCGCCTTCTGCGCCGCCGAGAGCGAGGCCGCCTCCACCTGCGCGCGGGCCGCGTCGAGCTGCTGCCGACCCTGGTCGAGCTGTGCGGCCCCCGTGTCGAGCTGCGCCTGCCCCGACTCGGCCTGGGCGCGGGCGTCGGCGAGCTGCTGTCGACCGTCGACGACCTGTCGCCGCTGGTCGTCGAGCTGCTGCTGGGTCGCGAACGGGTCGGTGACGCGGGCGACGTCGGGCAGGCCGTCGGCCGAGGCGACGAGCGCCGAGATGTCGGCCCGCTGCTCGTCGGTGAGGGCGGAGCCGTCGTCGGTGCGGAAGACGACCGTGCCGGCTGCGCCGCTGAAGTCGGGCAGCTCGTCCTGGAGGTCCGCGATGACGTCCCCGGATGCCGTGCCCGGGATGTCGAAGCTCGAGCTCAGGCCGCGGAAGCCGAGGGCGAACCCCCCGACGACGATGCCGAGGATGAGCGCCCAGGCGACGATCACCGTCCACGCGCGCCGCGCGGCGAAGGTTCCGAGGCGGTGCAGCAATTCGGCCATCGCGGGTGTTCCTCTCGTGCGGTGCACGGGGAGGAGCACCGTCGGCTCCGACATGTCGGGCAAAGATAACACGCACCGTCTCGTCTTGTTTCTGCGTTCGCAGTGGTCGACATCCCGCAGAATGTGTGGCATGTCTCTTCCGCGCAGTGGCCCCGTCCGCAGCGAAGCGGCGCGCCGGGCGATCCTCGACGCCGCCGTCGCGCTCTTCGTCGAGCGCGGATACGACCACCTCACGATCGAGGGGATCGCCCGTCTCGCCGGCGTCGGCAAGCAGACCATCTACCGCTGGTGGCCGTCCAAGGGCGACGTCATCGCCGAGGCGATCCTCGATGGGCGCCTCCTCGGGGGGCAGCGCGCTCTGCCGGACACGGGGGACGCGCGCGCCGACCTGGCGCGGTGGCTCACCGACCTGTTCGCCCTGCGGGCGAGCCCGAACGGGGAGGCGCTCCTGCGCTCCCTGGTCGCCGCGGCCGCCGGCAGCGCCGAGACCGGCCGTCGCCTGCGGGCCGAGATCCTCGCCGCCCCCCTGATGGGGCGCCTCTCGACGGCGATGGGCGGCGCGACCGGACCCCGGTTGGAGTCCGCGGCCGACGCACTCGTCGGGGGCGTGATCCTCCGCGCGCTCAGCCGCGAACAGTTCGGCGCCGACGACATGGTCGCCCTCGTCGACGCGGTGGTGGGCCCGGCCCACGCCGACGGTGAAGCACCGGGCCGACTGACGACCGGCATCCCCTCGACGCAATAGCACAGCGTCGAAGACGGCGTCCAGTCCACCCGCGCACAGCCGCGTCCCGTACAATCGTGCGGAGCAAGGGGAGTACTCCCATCGCGACGATCTCGTCAATACGGTTCACGCCATCGTGAACCCGGGACGTCGGCCCATCTCGCCGGGTGGAGGAGACCTTGGTGTCTCGTCGTACACCTATTTCCCTTGGAGGTCGCCTTGGGCGTCACCCCTTTGATCTGGATCATCACGATCGCGATCACGATCGCGTTCTTCGTCTTCGAGTTCTTCGCGCATGTGCGCAAACCCCACGAGCCCAGCATCGGCGAGTCCGCCCGCTGGTCGGCGTTCTACATCGGCCTCGCGCTGTTGTTCGGGGTCGGCATCGGCGTCGTGTCGGGTTGGACCTACGGCGGTGAGTACTTCGCCGGGTACCTGACCGAGAAGGCGTTGTCCATCGACAACCTGTTCGTCTTCCTCATCATCATGACCGGGTTCGCGGTTCCGAAGAAGTACCAGCAGAAGGTGCTCATGATCGGCATCGTGATCGCGCTCATCATGCGCGGCGCGTTCATCGCCGTGGGCGCCGCCCTCATCGAGAACTTCTCGTGGATCTTCTACATCTTCGGCGCACTGCTTCTCTTCCTGGCCTACCGCCAGGCGTTCTCGCACGGCGAGAGCGATCCGGCGAACGGCAAGTTCATGCGACTCGTGCGCCGCATCCTCCCCGTGAGCGAGGAGTACAACGACGACAAGCTGACCGTCGTGAAGAACGGCAAGCGTTTCGTGACGCCGATGCTTCTGGTCATCATCGCGATCGGGTTCATCGACCTCGTCTTCGCCGTCGACTCCATCCCCGCCATCTACGGCCTGACCAACGAGGCCTACATCGTGTTCGTGGCGAACGCCTTCGCGCTCATGGGCCTGCGACAGCTGTACTTCCTCATCGGGGGTCTGCTCGAGCGCCTCGTCTACCTGGCGCAGGGGCTGGCCGTCATCCTCGCCTTCATCGGCGTCAAGCTCGTGTTCCACGCGCTGCACGTGAACGAGCTGCCCTTCATCAACGGCGGCGAGCCGCTGCTGTGGGTGCCCGAGATCCCGATCTGGTTCTCGCTGCTGTTCATCGCCGCGACCGTCGCCGTCGCCACCGTGGCGAGCCTGCGCAAGACCCGCAACGACGGCGAGAAGAAAGACCGCGAGACCTTCGAGGGCGAGAAGGTCATCCACGCGCCCGAGGACTGACGCCTCCCCGGCCGACCCGCCCCGCGGGCGGCCGCCGACGGGCTCGCGGCCCCGGCCGCGGGCCCGTCTGCCGTATCCCGGGGTGAGCGCAACCCCGGCCACCACCCGACCGCCGCGCCCTACCGTGGCCGACATGACGCGATTCGGCTACACCCTCATGACGGAGCAGAGCGGCCCCCGGGCCCTCGTCGACTACGCCGTCGGCGCCGAGCGCGCCGGCTACGACTTCCTCGTCTCCAGCGACCACTACTCGCCGTGGCTCACGAGCCAGGGACACGCCCCCTACGCGTGGACCGTGCTCGGTGCCGTCGCCCAGGCGACCACCGACGTCGAGCTCATGACGTACGTCACCTGCCCCACCATCCGTTATCACCCCGCCGTCGTCGCCCAGAAGGCGGCCACCCTGCAGCTGCTGTCGGAGGGGCGCTTCACGCTCGGTCTCGGATCGGGCGAGAATCTCAACGAACACGTGGTGGGTGAGGGGTGGCCGGCCGTGCACGCGCGGCAGGACATGCTCGTCGAGGCGATCGAGATCATCCGCGCCCTGCACACCGGCGATCTCGTCACCTACGACGGAGAGTACTTCCGCGTCGACTCCGCGCGCGTGTGGGACGCTCCCGACGGCGGCGTGCCCATCGGCGTCGCCGTGTCGGGCGAGCACTCCATCAAGCGTTTCGCCCCGCTCGGCGACCACCTCATCACCACGGAGCCCGAGGCCGACCTCATCTCCGGCTGGGACGAGCACCACGAGGGCGAGTCGCGCAAGATCGGCCAGATCCCGATCAGTTGGGACCCCGACAAGGATGCCGCGATCGCCCGCGCGCATGACCAGTTCCGCTGGTTCGCCGGTGGGTGGGCCGTCAACTCCGATCTGCCCACGCCCGCCGGCTTCGCGGGAGCGTCGCAGTTCGTGCGCCCCGAAGACGTCGCGGACTCCATCGCGTGCGGACCCGACCTCGACGAACTCGCCGAGAGCGTGCGTCCGTTCATCGACGCGGGCTTCACCGACATCGCCATCGTGCAGGTCGGCGACGCGCAGCAGCAGCGGTTCGTCGACGAGATCGCCGCACCGCTCCTCGAGAAGCTCCGCGCTCTGTGAGACATCGTGGGGCGTGCGGACGCGCGCCCCACGATCAGCGGCGCACGTGTCCCGCTTCGAGGACCCACTGCTCGAGACGCCACACGGGCAGGCGGAACACCCGCGCCACCGCGACGGCTGTGAAGCCACCCTCGACGACCGCCGCTACGGCGAACTCCCGGAGCGAGGAGAACTCGCGACCGGCGAGTGCCCCGTCGCGGAGTTCGGCGAAGGTCCGCGGCTGCCGCGGCGCCGCGGGCCCGGAGCCGACGAAGACGTAGGGCGACGTGTGCACGGGGTCGGCGGACGACGTCGGATGCGCGTCGAGCGGGGCAGGCGGGCGCACCTCGACCGGGGATGCCGGACCCCTGTGCCCGGAAGAGGGCACCGACCAGGAAGCGGGCGGAAGGGCGCCGCCCCACGTGACCTCGGTCGCACGGTGCGTCGGGGGGACGGCATCCCTCCCCCTCCCGGGTGCGGGCGTTGCGATCGGGGCCGGAGCTGTCACCGCGGCGGCGTTCGTCGCGCCGGGGGCCCCTCGGTCGGTCACGTCACGCCGGGTGGCGGGCTGTTCGCGCAGGCCCGGCTCGGCGGTCGCAGAGGTCCAGGACGCCGGCGGGAGGTCGCCGCCCCACACCACCTCGCTCGGCACGACGTGCGGGCTCGTCGACGCGGAAGGGGCAGCGGGCGCCATCCACGGTGCCGAGGGGAGCTCCCCGCCCCAGACGACGTCGCTGGGAACGACGTAGGGGCTCTCCGCGGACCGGGATGCCTCGGCGCCCGCGGGCACGCGGTCGGCGTCGCCGAAGAGCTCCGCCACATCGACGCCGAAGGTCTCGGCCAGGGCCACGAGGGTCGCCAACGACGCGGTGGTGCGACCCGCTTCGAGCGCCCGCACCCGTGACTCCGACAACCCCGCTTCGAACGACAGGGCGACCACCGAGAGCCCTCGCTCCTCGCGCAGTCGTCGCACGCGTTCAGCGAGCGTGCGCAGCACCTCGTCCAGGCCGCCGTCCGCTGGCGCTTCCGTCATCCCACTCTCCCGGTGTCGCGCGAGGCCCGCCCCGAGCCTCGTCGAACCACTGTGGCAGACGCCACGCCCGGATGCGGAACAGGCGCGCGATGGCGGCGACGGAGTACCCGGCCTCCCCGACCGCTATCCGGGGTGAATCCCGAAGGGAGGCGAAGGTCCGACCCGCGAGTCCGGCCGTGCGCGGATCGGCGAACGGGCGAGACGGGACGTCGCCCGTCAGCCGCGCAAGCCCGCCGACCCCAGGACCCGCTCGACGGTCATCTCGAGGACGACGCGCTCGGGATTGACGCGGGGTTGGCGGTAGCGCGCGGCATACAGCTCGACGGCGTGCGCGACGGCATCCGGATCGTCCGTGACCCGGGCCGCTCCCTCGAAGCTCATCCAGCGGCCGCCGTCGACCGAGCAGATCGAGGCACGGCCGCTGCGTTCGGCGTTGACGAACTTCTGCGTGCCGCGCGATCCGATCACGCGCACGACACCGCTCTCGTAGGTGAAGCCGACGGGAACGGCGTGGATACGTCCGGATCGTCCGACGGTCGAGAGGGTCGCGAGGTGGTAGTCGCTCAGGAAGGAGATCGCTTCATCGGTCAGCACCTCCCCAGCGTGCCACGTCACGCGACGGCCGACACCGTTCGGGTGGCGGTCTCCCAGCGACGGATCGCGACCGCCCGCGCGGGCACCTCGACGGGGCTGCTCTCCGCCCACACCTGCAGCGCCTCGCCGACGCGGTCGAGAGCGACCCGGCGCGCGAGCGTCACGTGCGGCGTCCAGTTTCCCGGCCGGGTGTGATCGACGTCACCCCCGGGCCCCGCCTGAGCGTGCACCCGCTCGTGCAGGGCGAGCAGGCGCGACGAGGGGACGACCGACCGGGCGATCACCCGGGAGCGCCCCACGCCGAAGAGGAGCGGAGCACCGAGCCGCAGCTCCAGCGGCAGCGCCGCCGAGAGAGGGCCCGCCTCGAGGGCGCCGAGCTCGGGGCGCACGAGCATGGTGATGTGCGGGCGATTGGTCTCCCCCGTATGCCGGGCCTGACTGGGTAGCCCCGCCGCGGCGAGCGCGTCCCATTCCGCTCGGATCGCGGCATCCGTCTCGTCGTCGAAGACGATCTCGAGGCTGACGAGGTCGGTCATCGTGTCATCGCCGGGTGGACCACCACGCGGCGGCGACGAGCGCCGGCTGGAAGAACAGGCGCACGAGCCGCTTGCGATCGCTGTCGAGACCGAACGCCGAGCGACGCTTGCGCCACTGATCGACGTTGCCCGGGAAGATCGCGACGAAGAAGGCCGCCAGGGCGGCACCGATCCGGCGTCGCTCCCTCGGGAGAGCGATCAACGAGAGCCCGAACGCCGCCTCCACGACCCCGGATGCCACGACGACCGCGTCGCGATCGAGAGGGCCATGCTCGACGAGGGCGTCGGGGACCTGCGCCTGGAAGTCCTGACGAGCGAAGGTCAGGTGGGCGATGCCCGCGAACATCATTGCCAGGGCCAGTGCCCAGCGCACGACAGATCTCATGGCGTCACGATACGCATCGCCGCTCCGCCACCGCCCGGGCTTGACGACCGGCCCGCCGGGACTGCCGGGGGCTGCTACGACACCCGTCCGCATTACGCAACCCCGGGCCGCCGATGACCCACCCGGATTGACTGGACACACCGCGACGAAGGAGGTGCCCGTGACGATGACCGAGATCGAAACCTCATCGATGCGCGGCGACGACCTCGACGCCCTCCTGGTTCGCGCCGCGTCGGGCGATTGCGACGCCTTCGTGGCGTTTTACGACGCGACCGCTCCGCGGATCTACGCGGTCTTGCGATCCCTCACCGGCACGGCCGCCGCGGCCGATGTCCTTCTCGAGGGCATCTACGTCGAGGCATGGGAACGCATGCGCGGTCGTTCCGCTCCCCCGTGTCCCGGGATGCAGTGGATGACGGCGATCGCGCACCGCCACGCGTCCGGCCGGCGCTGACGCACCTGACCCCGGCGGTGGCGTGCGACCGGGCCGCGTCTCAGGACGCCTCGACCGGCGCGGCGAAGGGCGAGGCGTGCTCCTCGACGTCCACGGTCAGACCGCTCGCGGAGTTGGCCGAGTTCGCGTAGGTCTGAAGGACGGCCGGATCGAGGACCTCGGGCTCGACCCCGCCGAAGACGAATCGCAGCGGAATCGACGGCTGGATCCAGAGGGTGCTGCGGCCGGCGGTTTCACCCGAGGGGTGCCGCCACGACATGGTGAAGCTCTCCCCGCGCCGGAGCTTGGTCGCGATGACCACTTTCACGTGGGCGAGCACCCGGTCCGGGATCTCGATCGGGTCGTGCGAGGAGCCGTAGAACAGTGACCCCATGAGCCCCTCCTTCGAACGATGCGAACACCTTTTATTTTACTAAGTTACCTAACTACCGCAAGATGGACGCCCGGAAAACTGCGGAGAAGAGGGTTCTTGGACGCTGATCCGAAATGCCTTGTACGACTGGAATCTCGGTCACCTAACTAGAATGGCGCGACGGGGGACGAGACCGAGGAGACGCATGACGATCGAGACCGAGAACGACCCCGCGACGGCCGCGGCGCGGGCCGTGGAGCGGCTTCGACTCGCCGAGGCCCGTCTGGCCCGGAGGCGTCAGACGGAGTGCGGCCCCAGCGAGAACGCGCGCGCGGCGATGCGCCTCATCCTCGAACGCGCCGACGCCGGAACGACCGTCACCCCCACCGAGATCGCCCAGGCCCTCGCCATCTCGACCGCCTCCGTCACGGGGATGCTCGATCGCCTTCACGCGGGTGGCCTCATCGGTTTCGTCGCCAACCCCTCCGATCGCCGCAGCAAGTTCGTCGTCCCCTTCGACCGGGACACGGACCCGGATGCCATCGACCCCGTGACAGCGCGGATCAGGGAGTTCGCCCTCGATCTGCCGACCGACGCCGCGGACCAGCTCGCCCTCTTCCTCGACCGCGTCCGCGAAGTGGTCGACGCCGAATGCTCCTGAACGCGTCAGGCCACGGGGGCCGAGGCCGCCTCGGGATCCGGCTCGGCCGTGATGCTCAGGCCGTTCGGCGAACTGGCCTCGTTCATGAGGTCGTCGATCCACCGGCGGTTCAGCTGCGGCGCCCGACTGCCGTAGAAGTGGAACACGAGAGGGATCGACGGAGAGATCCAGAGGCTCCGGGTTCCGCTGCCGTCCCCGAGCGGGAAATGGAACATGAACGGCTCGCCGCGGCGCAGCTTGTTCATGAACACCATGCGGAGGTGGGAGAGCGCGCGGTCCTCGATGTCGAACGAGTGGCCCAGGGTGTTGTAAACCAGTTTTCCCACCAGATGAATGTACAGCGCTTCACCCGGTTAACTACCGCGCGCCACCCCTCATCCCACCTCGACTAGAGTCCTCACGTGGCGAGAACGCACCGATTCACCCGCTCCCGGCGCCGGGTCCCGCGCGCGGTG
Source organism: Microbacterium sp. (assembly GCF_046295495.1). Lineage (GTDB taxonomy): Bacteria > Actinomycetota > Actinomycetes > Actinomycetales > Microbacteriaceae > Microbacterium. Next base: position 37,001 of record NZ_JBKBNC010000003.1, on the reverse strand, counting down.
ATCGTGCTGGGGGCCGTTCTCGCCGTCGTGGCCGTCATCGCCGTCGTCGCGGTGGTCGGCAACCTCGTGACGACGCTCTTCCAGACCCTCTCCGCTCGTCCCCCCGCCGTCGACACGCGCATCGTCGCCCCCGACGAATCGAAGGCCGCCCAGGCCGCGCGCGCGGCCGACGGCGACGCGGACGCGAACGCCGCCGCGGACTGGCTCTCCACCCAGCCCACCACGTACTGGCTCACCCCCGAGATCGACCCCGTCGACGAGGTCTGGGACCGAGTGGCCCACCTGGCCGCCGAGGCGAGGGACCAGGATGCCGCCCTCTCGGTCGCGGTGTACGGGCTCCCCGACCGCGACTGCGGAAACCACTCCGCGGGAGGGCTGGACCCCGACTCCTACCGGGAGTGGACGCAGCGCATCGGTGACGCGCTGGGCAACGCCTCCGACATCCAGAAGATCGTCGTCCTGGAACCGGACAGCATCGCCCTGTCCTCCACGTGCGGCTCACCGAGCGAGCGGGCCGGATATCTGCGCGAAGCCGTGGACAACATCCGCGGAACCAACACGTGGATCTACATCGACGGCGGCCATTCGTCCTGGCATCCGGTCGCCGAGATGGCGGACCTCCTGCGCTCCACCGGCCTCCTGTCGGAGGTTCGCGGAGTCGCGCTGAACGTCTCGAACTACCAGGACACCGCCGCCGAGTTCGACTACGCGCACGCGCTCTCCGACCAGCTGGGCGGCATCCACGCGGTCGTCGACACCTCGCGCAACGGGGCGGGCCCGGCCGGCTCCGAATGGTGCAACCCCGCGGGACGTCTCGTCGGCAGCCCCGGCGGATCGTACGGTGACGGCGTCGTCGACACCAACCTGTGGATCAAGCCGCCGGGCGAGAGCGACGGCGACTGCAACGGCGGGCCGGCGGCCGGCACGTGGTGGCCCGCCGCGGCCACGGAGCTCACGCGCGAGCAGCGCTGATCCGGCCGGGATCGGCACCGAGCGCGGCTCGAGGCCCGGTGAGGCCGAGAAATGTGTCAGGATTGCGCTCGTCGCTGTGCGACACCGTGTCTCGGGGGAGAACGCGGGCACGGTCTCGTGCAAGCCGGAAGAGTGGGTGAGATGAGCGACAGCACCGAGCTGCTGAAGACAGCCGTCATCGTCGAGGACGATCCCGACATTCGACACCTCCTCGTCGAGGTCCTCGAATCGGCCGGCTTCTCCACGGTGTCCGTCGGCAACGGCATCGACGGCGTCCGCGCCGTCATCGCGTACCAGCCCCTCATCACGACGCTCGACGTCAACATGCCCGGCATCGACGGCTTCGAGGCCGCACGACGCATCCGCCAGCAGAGCGACACGTACATCATCATGCTCACCGGCCTCGAGGAGGAGGCGGACGTCGTCCTCGGCCTCGGCGCCGGCGCCGACGAGTACGTCGTCAAGCCCTTCCGTCCCCGGGAGCTCCGCGCACGCATCGAAGCCCTGCTGCGCCGTCCGCGCGGGGGCGAGGCGCACGGTCCCTCCGCTCCGCGACAGGACAGCGTGGGCCCGTCGTTCCCGAACGCGCGGGCGGACGCCCCCACTCCCCCGGCGCCCGCTCCGGCTCAGGTGCCGGCGGCGAGCGCGCCCGTCATCGTCCCCTCCTCGCAGGGCCCGGAGCCCCGGAGCACCCCGTCCCGCACGGAGATCGTGCCTCGACCCGCCGCGGGAGACCTGACACCGACCGGTGGCACGTGGGTGGCCCACCGCGATCTGCAGCTCGATCCCGACAGCCGGCTCGTCCGCGTCGGCGGGGAGGAACTGGAGCTGACCCGCACCGAGTTCGACCTGCTGGCGACGCTGATGGAATCCAAGCGGCGCGTGCGCAGCAAGGCCGATCTCACGCTCGTGCTGCGCGGCGAGTCGTACGTCACGAGCTACTTCGTCGGCGAGGCCGACAAGCGCGCCATCGAAGCGCACATGACCAACCTCCGCCGCAAGCTCGGCGACAACCCGGCCAACCCGCGGTACATCGAGACCGTCCGAGGCGTCGGCTACCGCCTGACCTCGGAGCTGCTCGCCGCTCCCTGATCCGCACACGCCAATAACGGATGCCTCGACCCTCCCCAGGGCCGAGGCATCCGTGTCTCTGATGCGTTCGGGCGATCAGATCTGTGGTCCGTCAGACCTTGAAGCCGTGCTGGCGACGGACGAGCTTGGAGAACATCAGGAGGGTCTGCAGCACGGTGACGACGCCGACGATCGGCCACCCGATCCACAGGATCGAGGACTGCACCATCGGGCCCACCATGACCCAGATGACGGCGAGGGCGATGGCCACGGCGATGAGCACGACCATGGGCGTCCAGTGACCGAGACCACCACCGCGCTCCGCCTTGGCCTGCATAGCCCAGTTGTCGACCTTCTTGCGCGAGAGGAAGCGGGTCCACGAGCGCACGAAGTGGCTGATCCGGATCCACATGAACAGCTCGGCGGGGAAGAACAGGATCGCGAAGAGGACGTCGGTGCGGTTGACGTTCTTCATCGTGCGGGCGATGCGCAGGTTCAGGAGCATGGCGATCACCGGGGGGATCAGCCACAGCGGCGAGAAGACGAAGGCGCCGATCGACAGCGATCCCGCCAACAGGGTCAGGAACGCGACGCGCACGAACAGGTTGGTCAGCATCCCGAAGTTCTCGAACCAGCGCAGACGCAGGTTGGGGTGGAACGGCTGACCCTTGGTGTCGCCGCGCTGACCGGGCCACATGAGCTCGATGGCGCCGTACGTCCACTTGACCTGCTGGGCGTCGTACCCGGAGAGCGTCGTCATGCCACCCACGTCGGCGCGGGCGTAGGGGCTGATCTTCGTGAGGTACCCCGCGCTCTTGATCTGCAGCGACAGCAGGGAGTCCTCCACCTCCGAGTCCTTGACCCAGGGGGTGTTCTGGTGGTTCTGCTTCATCGCATCGCGGAGCGCGTTGGTCGAGAAGATCGAGAACTGTCCGCCGAGGACCGCCATGTTGCGGCCGCGGAGCATGTTCTGCAGGTTGAAGGCCGCGAACTGCGTGCGCTGGCCGGCCGTGAGGAAGCGGGCAATGACGCCCTTGATCGGCTTGTCGTCGATCGTGTAGATGGCGGAGATTCCGCCGATGCGGGAGTCCGACACGGCCTCGGTCTCGAGGTACTCCACGGCCTTGGTGTCGGCGATGGTGTCGCCGTCGACGCCCAGAAGGTAGTCGTAGCCCTCGACGAGCGAGTAGCCGTAGTTGAGCGCGCCGACCTTCTTGTCGGGGTTCTTGCCGATGTCGTGGACGAAGACCTCGGTGAACTGCTCGCCGAGCTCGGTGTGCAGTTCGTGGGGGCCGCTGTACTCGGAGGCGATCTTGACCGTCGCATCGGAGGTGTTGTTGACGACCACGTGGATGACGTCGGGAACGCGGGTCTGCGCCAGGAGGGCCTCGATCACGTCGGCGATCGACTCCTCCTCGTTGTAGGCGGGGATGACGCATCCGATGGTGGAACGGTGGACCGACGTGTTCTCGAGGACCGCGGCGAAGTCGTCGGCGAACCCGTGCTCCTCGACGGTCGCCGTCGCCAGCTCGCCGTGGAGGTTGAAGTCCCGGGCTTGCGGGGTGAAGCTGCGCGCATCGGTCATGGCGGTGTCTTCCTGTCGGTGTATCGGCGTATCAGCCGAGTCCTACTCTGGTAGGTTCACCGCAAGGCGACCACCGCGCGCGAACACCGTCCCCGCAAGATTGCCTCAAGATTCGCGACGGGCATCTGAAGGAGACGATTGAGCGTGATCGTCCTCGCCCTCTTCGCCGCCATCGCGGCCGCGGGTGTCGCGCTCACCCTGCTCTTCCTCACGCACGGCCGCCCCGACGACGACCGCGGGGGGCCGCGGGCGGACATGGTGCGTTACTTCGGCATGTCGGCCATCGCGGCGCTGCTGTGCGGCGGGATGAACATGCTCGAGACGGCCGGAGGCGGGAACGCCGCGGCAGCGGTCGGCAATGCCACGAACGTCACCGCGGTCGGTCTCATCTGGGCCGGGGCCCGCCGCCTGAACGGCCGGCGGGCCATCGGCGCCGTCACCACGGGGGCCGGTGGCATCCTGCTCCTCGGGGTGTCGTTCCTCATCCCCCTCGACGACGCGACGCTACTCAAGACCGCCGGTCTCGTCGTCTTCTCCGCCATCGGCGCTCTCGAACTGACGCGACGGCCACTCGGCGAGCTCCCGGGGTCCCGCCTGCTGTCGTGGACGCTCGGCGTCTACGCCGCGTACAACCTTTCACGGCTCGCCGTCGTCGCCGCGGTGGGCGTCGGGCCCCTCGACGGCCGCGGCCCGGTCTCGGCCGAGACCACGGCTGCGGTGAGCGCGGTCGCGATCACCCTCGTCTGCGTCGCCGCGGTCCGCATCGGCCGCCAGCTCGACGACGACCCCGCGCCCGGCACGCGCGCCCACGACCGCGGCTCGGTGCGACGCGAGACCGCGCGTCTGCTCGCGACCACGCAGCCCGTGCGGGTCAGCCTCATCCGTGTTCCCGAGATCGACCTCATCCGCGCCGCCCACAGCACCGAGCGTGGCGAGACGATGCTGCGCACCGTGATGCAAGCCGTCGAGGACGCCGTGCCGGAGGCGGTCACGGGGATGCCGGCTCGGGACACGATCTTCGCCGTCGCCCCCGCTCCGCTGGACACCGAGGAGGTCGAAGACGCCGTGCGAGTGGCCTTCGCCCGCCGCATGCCCGGCATCCAGTACGCCGACGTGCCCGATCTCGTGTTCGAACACCACCTCGTCCGCGATGTCGACGACGTCTCCCTGCTCATGGAGAGCCGCCGACTGCGACCCCGGCAGGATCACTCGAGCTGCGGCTGATCACCGGGCGGTCGAGTCACCCCTGGCCGCTGGTCTGGCCCCACCCCGGCGCGCGACCGGTGCTCGACGAGGGAGCGGTGCCGGTCCCCGCGCTGGCCTGGCCGTCGTCGGCGAAGATCGCGATCGGCAGGTACTGGTACACCGTCTGCTGCGAGAACGACGAGTCGGTGTTCGCCGTCCCCTCGACGGCGACGTTCAGCGCGAACTCGAGCGTGATGCCGTACGTGTCGTTGGGCAGCTGCCGGATGGAGGTGGTGGGCACGAGCAGACCGCCCTGGAAGCTGTTCAGCAGCAGGCCGCGGTCGGAGCGGAGGGTGTCGGAGGGCACGAGGGTGCGGGGGTCGGCGGTGAACTGGAAGGGGTTCGACACCTGCCCTCCGGTCTGCGCGGTCTGCGAGGTGATCGACACGGACGAGACGTACACGCGGCGCTTCTGCGCCAGGACGGCCTTCTCGTCGACGCGGTTGTCGACGACGTTGAGGGCGAAGCCGAACTGCTTCTCGTTCGTCGCCGTCCACTCCATGGTGCGCTTCGGGTCGACCGCCCAGACGTCGAGGCGCACATCGAGTCCATCGGCGACCTCGGAGGTCAGCGAGACCGATCCGTCGTAGGTGAACTGCGAGTCGAAAGGCTTGGCATCCGACGAGGACGCCGGCGCCGGCGTCGAGACGACGACGGACTGCGCGCCGCCCCCCTGACCGGGCATGGAGTTGAAGACGTCGGCGATCTGGCCGCAGCCCGTCAACGTCACGGGTGCGATGAAGGCGAGGGCGACGGCCATGACGGTCGCGCGCGCGCGACGGGTGGTCATGCTCACGGTTTCTCCTGAGGAATCAGCGCTGGGTGCGCAGAGGTCGATAAACGACCATCACGCTGCGGGATGCAGGCCTCAGGGGGAGTCTGACCGGGCGTCGTGACGCGGGTTCACGAGCGGCGAGCAGAGACAGGATGGCGCGCAGAAGACTACACCACTCTCTATACACTCGATGACATGGCATCCCTGCGGAGCGTCCCACCGGTGGTTGCTCCGGCCGGCGGACAAGACGACGACGGCGCGAGCCCGAGTAGTCGCACCCGTTCCGTGTGGCTGCTCCAGCTCGTGCTCGGCGCGAGCGTGGTGATCACGGTCCTGCTGGTGCAGGCCCTGGAGCCGTCGCTCTTCTCACTGTGGTCCTTCTCCTCCGGGGTGGGCGTGGTCATCGCCCTCACCGCCGTCGCCATCGTGGTGCCCTGGCACCGCCTTCCGCGGCCGGCGGTCGCCGCGATCCCCTTCGGCGACATCATCGGCATCGGTCTGCTCAGCTTCGGAACGGACCTCCGGTTCGGCTTCTTCTGGGTGTTCCCCATCATCTGGATCGCCACCCACTTCGCCCTGTCCTACCTCATGTCGGCGCTCGGCACCGTCGGCGTCCTGATCGTCGTCGACGCCACGGTGAATGCGACGGGCCCGGTGACCGCGCTGCGGTTGATCGTGGTCCTGCTGTCCTTGACGTTCATCGCGATCACCTCCTTCCTCTCGGCGCGTCAGACCCGCGCCTTCAAACAGCTCCTCCGCCGCCAGGCGAGTCGTCTGCAGGGCACCCTGCAGCGGGTCTCGGGGCAGGAGCGCCGGGTCTCGCAGATGCTGAACGGCCTCGACACGGGCATCGCCCGCCTGTCGGTCGACGGCGAGGTGCTCGCCCTCAACGACACCTACGTCGCGCTCTACGGTGTCGAACGCGACGAACCGCAGCGCCCGGGTGGGGCCGTGGAGTACGCGACCCTCCGCGGTGAGCCGCTCCCCGAGTCGGAGCGTCCCTTCGCCCGCGCAGCGCGGGGGGAGCAGTTCGACGACGAGCGGGTCTGGCTCTTCGACACCCACGGCGACTGGCACGCCCTTTCGGTGTCGACACGTCGACTGATCTCCTCCGACGAGCCCGAGAGCACGCTCCTCATCGTGCACGACATCACGGCCCTCATCGAGTCGGAGCGCGCCCGCGAGCGCCTCGCCGCAACCGTCTCGCACGAGCTGCGCAACCCGCTGACGGCCATCATCGGTCACGCCGACCTCGCACTCGACGGCCCCGACCTCGACCCCAAGGTCCGCGAGCAACTCGAGGTGATCGCCGGTGCGGGTGAGCGGATGCAACAGCTCATCTCCGAGATCCTGGCGAACTCGCGGAACGTGTTCCGCGACCAAAGCGCCGCGACGACCACCGATGCGAGCAGGATCATCGCCTCGTCCCTGGCGTCCTTCCGCCCGGCCGCGGCGGCACGTCGAGTGAGCGTGATCGACGACCTGCCCGCCACGGCCGAGGTCGTCGGCGACGCCTTCCGCCTCCGCCAGGCGTTCGACAACATCCTCAGCAACGCGATCAAGTACACGCCCGCCGGCGGGACGATCCGCGTCACCGCCGAGGTCTCCCCCGACGACGTCATCCTCCACTTCGCCGACACCGGTATCGGCATCCATCCCGACGACCTCGCCCGGGTCTTCGACCCGTACTTCCGGGCCCAGACCGTCCGCGACAGCGCGACTCCGGGAACGGGGCTGGGTATGGGCATCATCCGCAGCATCGTCGAGGAGCAGGGGGGCTCCCTCTTCCTCGAGAGCGAACTCGGTGCCGGGACGACCGTCACCGTCGTGCTGCCCGTCCGTCAGGAAGACGAGGTCGCGTGATCCCCGACGACGTCCTGTCGAATCTCGGCCTCGCCCAGGCGACCGTGTCGACGCTCGGTACGGTGATGATCATCGGGCTGGGCTTCCTGCATCGCCCCTCCCGATCGGCGCTGTTGTGGTCGCTCGCCTTCGTCCTGGCCATGACGAGCACCTGGGTGTCGGTGACCGGCACCATCCTGGGCGACGAAGCCGTGCGACGCGCGGGTCTCGGTCTCATGCTGGGGGCGCCCGCCCTGATCTGGTCCGGATTCCGCGAGCGCCGCGGTGTCCTCGCCCTTCCCTGGCTCGGCGCGGTGCAGGCCGTCGCGACGGCGGCGATCTTCGTCGCCGTGACCGACGTCAACGCCTACGGACTCGCGTTCCGGCTCGCCTTCGTCGGCGCAGCCGTCTTCGCCGGCCTGACCCTCGTCGAGATGCGCCACGCCGCCGACCGCCTCGAGCGCCTCGCGCTCCCGCTCACGATCGTCTCGGCGGCGTTCGTCGCCCTCGGCGTCGCGATCCTCGTCTCGGGGCTGTCCGCGCCGTCCGGCTTGGGCGACCTCGCCCTTCCCCGCGTGCTGAACGGGTTGGCCATGCTGGTCTATCTCGTGTGCGCGACCGTGTCGCTGCTCTACTTCACGTCGGTCTCGCCCAGCGGACGACGGGCGGCTTCGTCGTGGCCGCATTTCGTCGTCACGGCATCTGACCGCCTGCGCCGAGCGGCCCTGGCTCGCGAGCAGTCCTGGGCCGTCCTCACCGTGAGGTTGGACGACCCGGAGCACCTTCGCAGCGCCGCCGGGGAGAACACCTGGATGCGATTGGTCGCCGACTTCGAGGCGATCGTGGCGGAGTCGTTCCCCGCCGAGGCGGACCTCGGCCGCGCATCGCGCGGCCGCGTCGTCGTCGTGCTCGCCCGCCCCGACTCCGTGCTCCGCGAACACGTCCGCCTCGCCCTGCGGCGCATCACCGAACTCGACGTCTCGGCCTACGTCGACATCCAGCTGTCGGCGAGCGTCGGATGGGTCCCGGCCGAGGCCGCGGGGTACGACCTCGTCCCGCTGATCGCCGCCGCCGATGAGGCGGCCGCGGAGGCGACGCGCCGCGGCGGGGACCGCTGGGAGCGCGTGCGTCTGTGATCAGCCCGCGGGCGTCTCCGCCGTGCCCGCGATAGCGACCGTGAGGGTGTCGCTGGCGGTCTGCTTCGCGAATTCATTCGACGTCGGGGTGGTCTGCACCAGGAACTCGAAGGTGAATTGCAGGGTGACGAACGTCGCTTCCGCCGGCACCTCGCCGACGTTGAAGGTCTGCGAGTAGCTGTAGGGCGCGAGGACGAGGTATCCCGGCGCGTCGGTCTGATCCGTCTGCGCGGAGAGGGGCGCGAAGGACTGCGCGGAGTTGCCCGGAACCGCCGTCATCGTGGCCCGCTGCAGGTACACCTTCTGCCCGTCGTCGGGCGACACGGTGGTCACCATCGACAGGCTGACCGGCTTGAGGGCCGTCGGGGTCCACCGGTCCATCGACAGCGTCGACCAGTAGTCCACGGTGGCGCTCACGGCTCCGGCCGTGAGCGGACGCTGCGTCGACCCGCTCGAGAGATCGTTGCGGACGGGCTGCGGTGCCACGCTGATCGAGGGCGACGGTGCCGCCGAGGCCGTCGCCTGCCCCCCGCCCTGCGCCCACGGCGGAGCGCCGCACCCTGAGAGCGCGAGAGCCCCCGCAACGAGCATCGCCGCACCACCGAACGTCGCGCCGCGCCTCGTTGCGAACCCCATGCGTCCTCCCCCGGATCCTTTCCCCCAGTGTAGGTGCCCGGATCGGCCACCCGTCGCGGCCCGTCTAGGGTTTCGGCGTGATCGACTCCCGTGCCTCCCGGCCGTCGCGCCGCGCTTCTGCGATCTTCTCCTGGTCGATGCTCGCGATCCTCGTCCTGGGCGCGGGCGGTGGTGTCTGGATCGGCATCCGCGGCGCGCTGGCGCGCGATCATCTCCTCGCCGCGCAGGCGACGGTCGCGGCGGCGGGTCTCGACCTCGGCACCCCGTCCGAGGCCGTGGAGCGACTCGCGCGGGCGTCCCCCGACACGGCGATGGCGCGATCGCTCACGAGCGACCCCGTGTGGGAGGCGGCCACTCTCCTGCCCTGGGTCGGCCCGCAGCTCGCGGCGGTCGGCTCGACCGCCTCCGCCGTGGACGACGCCGTCACGGGTGCCGCTGCGTCGCTGGAGGCCGCGGCCTCCGCGATGTCGCCCGCGGCGCTGCGTCCGGTCGACGGAGTCGTCGATATCGCTCGGATCGCCGCGGCCGCACCCGCCGCCGCCGAGGGCGCGACACGTCTGCGCGCAGCCGCCGAGCGGGTGTCGGCGATCGACCGCACCCCGCTGCTGGGGACGCTCGCCGAGGCCGTGTCGTCCGCGGCCGCGCAGCTGGAGGCGGCGGCAGACGCCGCGGATGCGGTGCAGCGCGCGACGAAGTTGATCCCGCGCATGCTGGGCGCGGACGGACCCCGCTCGACCCTGGTCCTGTTCCAGAACAACGCGGAGTGGCGGTCCTTGGGCGGCGTGGTCGGGGCCGTCGCGCAGCTCGACGCCCGAGACGGTCGCCTCTCCCTGACAGCCCAGGGATCCAGTGCCGACTTCGTCGCCTTCGCCGACGACCCCGTGCGCGCTCTCCCCGACGACGTGCGCGAGATCTACGACACCCGACCGGCGCGTTACATGCAGAACACCACTCAGGTGCCGGACTTCGCCGTGGGCGCCGCCGTCGCGCGAGACATGTGGGAGAGGGTCCACGGCGCTGCCGTGGACTCCGTGCTCGCCGTCGACCCGGTCGCCCTGTCGTACCTCCTGCGGGCGACGGGGCCCGTCACGTTGCCGTCCGGCGATCAGCTCACCGCCGACGACGCCGTTTCCCTTCTGCTCGACCAGGTCTACCGCCGTCACGCTGATCCGCGGGATCAGGATGCGTTCTTCCAAACGGCATCCGCGTCGGTCTTCCACGCCCTCTCGGACGGGCGCGCGGATCCCTCCGCGCTGGTCGAGGCGCTCGCGAGGGCTGGGGCCGAACACCGTCTCCTGCTCTGGAACGCGGATGCCGACGATCAGGCCATCCTCGCCGGCACGACGATTCAGGGCGCCCTGCCCGAGTCCGACGCCGCGCACAGCGCGATCGGCGTCTACCTGAACGACGGCACCGGCTCCAAGATGGACTACTACCTCCGCCCCTCGATCGCCGCCGCGTGGTGCAGCGACGCCACGGCGCGGGTGCACGTCGAGCTGCGCGACGAGGCCCCCGACCCCAGCGCGCTTCCTCCGTACGTGACGGGCGCCGGAGAGCACGGCGTCCCCGTCGGGGAGACGTTGACGGGCGTGTACGTCTATCTCCCACCCGGGGCCGAGGTCATCGACCACCGCACCGCCTCCGACCATGACAGCGCCCCGGCGTTCGCGGCGGGGACGCACGACGGACGCCCCGTCCTGAAGTGGTCGGTGCGGCTGAGCCGAGGTCGGTCCGCCTCCCTCGACCTCGACGTCAGGATGCCGTGGACCCCGGGCCTGGACATCGTCGCGACGCCGACTCGCGACCCCCATGACGCGCCTCGGATCGGGACCTGCTCCGGCGAGGGTGGCGTCGTCCACACGGATCCCTGGTGAAGTCCGCGGCTGGTGCACGTGAAAGAGTCCGGCGCTCCCCGTGCCGCGCTCGTCCGCTCCAGCAGACTTCGGGAAGGAGCCGTCCACACCTGAGGACGCGGGCCGTCACGCACTCCGTCATGCGGCCTCCGGCTCGACCACGCCAAGCAGATGGGGCACACCATGAAGACCACGATCGTCCGGGCCGTCGCCGCGCTCTCCCTCGCCGCAGCCGCGTTGCTGACTCCCACGACCGCGAACGCCTACACCGATCCGGCCGTCGTCCTGGTGACGCCGTCGGTCCCCGTCGCCGGCGGCGTCGCGACGTTCACCACGGCCAGCGCCGCGTTCCAGGGAGACGAGGAGGTCCTCGTCTCGGTGACGGGTGCCGCCGCGAACAGCGTCACGCTGGCATCCGTCGCGGTCGAGACGAACACCTCCCTCCGCTCCCGCGCGGCCGGCGGCTTCCTGAACACCCCGGTCCGCTTCCCCGCGAACGCGAAGGGGCAGTACACCTTCACCTTCACGGGTGTGGAGAGCAAGGTGGTTCTGCACGCCGGCGTCACGGTCGGCGAGCCCACCGCCGTCGTCGGCGCCCCCACCGCGCCGGCCAACGGCGGTCTCGCCGTCACCGGATTCGACGCGGGCAGCACCACCGGCCTGTGGCTCACGGGCGGAGCACTCGTCACGGCGGGTGCCGCCGTGGCCATCGGTGCGATCGCACGCCGGCGCCGTTCCTCGAAGGCGTAATTCTCGAACACGGGAAGGGGGGACCGTCTCAGGACGGTCCCCCCATCCCGTGTCTCAGCCGGTTGCTCCCGTGCGGGGCTGCGTCACCTCAGCGGTGACGAGAATGGGCAGATGGTCGCTCTGGCCCTGCGGAAGCGTCTTGATGTGGGCGATGTCGAAACCCACCGACGTCGCGAAGTCGTAGTGACCACGGAAGAACCGATATCGCGTATAGGTGCGGGTGTCACTGAGCGTCAACTCGTATCCCTGGTCGCGCACCTTCTGCCCCAGGTTCTCCTTGAACACCGGGTAGTTGTAGTCGCCGACCATGAGAGCGGGGAGACCGGGCCCGAGGTTCTGCAGCTCGCTCAGAGCCGTGCGGATCTGGTGTCGCCGCAGCGAGTTCAGCGCGGTGAGGGGTGCCGCGTGGAACGATGCGACGATCACGTCGCGGCCGTGGTCGATGTCGCGCAACTTCACCCCCAGCATGCGCTCTTCGGCGGGCTTGAGCACGTAGTCGTGCAGCGACTTCTTGAGGCCGATCGCCCGCACATCCTCCGCGCGGAAGGTGTTCTCCCGGTAGTAGAGCGCGAGCCCGAGGCGGTTGCGCTGAGTGGCGTCGGCGAGGCGGAGCCCGCCGATACGCTCCGGGATGTCCGCGGCGTCGCACTCCTGCAGGCAGAGCACGTCCACCTCGTGCTTCCCGACGAGCGCGTCGAGCTCACCGGCGGCGCGGTGCTTGTTGAGGTTGTACGAGATGACCTTCATGGCGAGAAAAGCCTACGTCCGGTGATGATGTGCGCCGTGAGGGGTTGCGAACTCCCACCGCGGACGGATCAGGATGCCGTGTCCTCGGCATCCCGTCGGTTGCGTGTCTGCTCCGCCCGTGCGGCCAGCAGGTCGTCGGCGGGATAGCCCACCTCGGCGAGCACGAGTCCACGTGCGGCGAGGACCTTCGTCTCGGGGATGCGCAGGCGCGCGTCGCGGACCGCGACGACGTCGTCGACGGGGATCCGGCCCTCACCCACGGCCACGCACGCCCCCACGAGCGCGCGCACCATGCTGTGGCAGAACGCATCAGCGCGGACATTGGCCACGAGCACGCCGCCGGCGTCCCGGCGCCAGTCGTACTCGAGCAGCGTGCGGATGGTCGTCGCTTCTTCGCGCGCCTTGCAGTAGGCCGCGAAATCGTGGAGGCCGATGAGGCGACCCGCTGCGGCATCCATCGCCTCGACGTTCAGAGTGGAGCGCACCGTCGTGGTGCGGAGGCGGTCGAGCGGGTCGTACCCGGTCGCAGCGTCGGCCAGTCGATAGCTGTAGCGACGCCACACCGCTGAGAACCGCGCATCGAACCCCTCCGGCGCCAGCGACGTGCGCCGTACGGTCACGTCGGGATAGGTGCCCAGAACACCGCGGAGACGACCGGCCAGGGCCCCGATCGCGTCAGCCTCATCGTCGTCTCGGCGTCGCCGCGGCAACCTGCTCGACTGGTCGTCATCGAGATCGACGTGGGCGACCTGCCCCGACGCGTGCACTCCCGCGTCGGTCCGTCCTGCGACGACCAGGCGCGGTGCTCCGCCGACGATCCGCGCGAGGGCCCCCTCGAGCTCTCCCTGAACCGTGCGGAGGCCGGGCTGGCGCGCCCATCCGCGGAAGTGGGTGCCGTCGTAGGCGATATCGAGACGGAGGCGCACCCCACCAGCCTACGAGCGATGTCGGCGCAACGACGACGCCCCCGCCCGAAGGGGCGGGGGCGTCGTGCGATCGAGAAGGCTCAGGCCTTGGCGTCGTCCTGGACGGCGTCGTCGGCGGCGGCCTCGGCGGCCGCCCCCTCCTCGGGCGACTCGGCACCGGCGTCGGCATCCTCGTCGTTCGAGGTCTCCTCGGCGGCGGGCTCCTCGGCAGCCGGCGCAGCGGCGGCAGGGGTCGCAGCGGTCTTGTTCGAGGTCTTCTTCGCCACCGGCTCGAGGACGAGCTCGATCACGGCCATGGGGGCGTTGTCGCCCTTGCGGTTGCCGACCTTGGTGATGCGGGTGTATCCGCCGTCACGCTCGGCCACCAGGGGCGCGATCTCGGTGAAGAGGGTGTGCACGACCTCTTTGTCGCCGATCACGCTCAGCACGCGACGACGCGCGTGCAGGTCGCCGCGCTTGGCGAAGGTGATGAGGCGCTCGGCGAGCGGACGCAGGCGCTTGGCCTTGGTCTCGGTCGTCTTGATGGACTTGTGCGTGTAGAGAGCTGCCGCGAGGTTCGCGAGAAGCAGACGCTCGTGGGCCGGGCCGCCTCCGAGGCGGGGACCCTTCGTGGGCTTAGGCATGTCGTGTTACTCCAGTGGAAGGTTCGGTCGGGTCCGACGGGGTCAGACGGTCTCTTCGTCGTAGCCGCTGTAGAACTGGGCGCCGTCGAAGCCGGGCACCGAGTCCTTGAGCGAAAGGCCGAGGGAGGTGAGCTTGTCGCGCACCTCGTCGACCGACTTCTGACCGAAGTTGCGGATGTTCATCAGCTGCGTCTCGGAAAGGGCGACCAGCTCCGAAACGGTGTTGATGCCCTCGCGCTTGAGGCAGTTGTACGAGCGGACCGACAGATCGAGGTCCTCGATCGGCATCGACAGCTCGTTCGAGAGGACGGTCTCGACCGGCGCGGGGCCGATCTCGATGCCCTCGGCCTCGACGTTCAGCTCGCGGGCGAGACCGAACAGCTCGGTGAGGGTGCGTCCGGCCGAAGCGACGGCATCGCGCGGGGCGATCGACGCCTTCGACTCGACGTCGAGGACGAGCTTGTCGAAGTCGGTGCGCTCACCGGCGCGGGTCGCGTCGACGCGGTAGCTGACCTTCAGGACCGGCGAGTAGATCGAGTCGATCGGGATCTGACCGGCTTCGGCGTACTCGTTGCGGTTCTGCGTCGCCGAGACGTAACCGCGACCGCGCTCGATGGTGAGCTCGAGCTCGAACTTCGCGGTGTCGTTGAGCGTCGCGATGACCAGCTCGGGGTTGTGCACCTCGACACCCGCGGGAGCGGAGATGTCGGCGGCGGTGACCTCACCGGCGCCGGTCTTGCGCAGGTACGCCGTGATGGGCTCGTCGCGCTCGCTCGAGACGACCAGCTGCTTGATGTTCAGGATGATCTCGGTGACGTCTTCCTTCACGCCCGGGATGGTGCTGAACTCGTGCAGCACGCCGTCGATGCGGATGCTCGTGACGGCCGCGCCGGGGATCGACGACAGGAGGCTGCGACGCAGCGCGTTGCCGATCGTGTAACCGAAACCGGGCTCCAGCGGCTCGATGATGAAACGGCTGCGGAACTCCCCGATCTTCTCCTCGGTCAGAGTGGGACGCTGTGCGATGAGCACTATGTGTTCCTTTCGATCACGTGCCCGCTATATGACACGTGTAATGGGGTGAGGTGTTGAGTTGTACTCGCGGGATGCCGCGCGCCCTCGACGGGGCGTCACGGCATCCGGAAGTCTGTGTCGCGTGATCGCGACGTTCCCGGGGAGTGAGAACACTCCCCGGGAACGAATGCGTCAGACGCGGCGGCGCTTGGGCGGACGGCAGCCGTTGTGGGCCTGCGGCGTCACGTCCTGGATGGAGCCGACCTCGAGGCCGGCCGCCGTGAGCGAGCGGATCGCGGTCTCGCGACCCGAACCCGGACCCTTCACGAAGACGTCGACCTTCTTGACGCCGTGCTCCTGCGCCTGGCGAGCCGCCGACTCCGCGGCCATGCCGGCGGCGTACGGCGTCGACTTGCGCGAGCCCTTGAACCCGACACCGCCGGACGAAGCCCAGCTGATGACGGCACCCGAGGGGTCGGTGATCGAAACGATGGTGTTGTTGAACGTCGACTTGATGTGGGCCTGACCCACGGCGATGTTCTTCTTCTCCTTGCGGCGCGGCTTGCGCGCGGCGGACTTGGCCTGTGCCATGTGCGGTTCTCCTGAATCCTGCGCCGGCGGAGGCCTAGCGCGCCTTCTTCTTGCCGGCGACGGTGCGCTTCGGGCCCTTGCGGGTGCGAGCGTTCGTCTTCGTACGCTGACCGCGCACCGGGAGGCCGCGGCGGTGGCGCAGGCCCTCGTAGGAACCGATCTCGACCTTGCGGCGGATGTCGGCGGCGACCTCGCGACGGAGGTCACCCTCCACCTTGTAGGTGCCTTCGATGTGGTCGCGCAACGCGACCAGCTGGTCGTCGGTGAGGTCCTTCACGCGGACGTCCGGGCTGATGCCGGTCGCGGTGAGGATCTCGACGGAGCGGGTGCGACCCACGCCGTAGATGTAAGTAAGTGCGATCACCACGCGCTTGTCGCGCGGGATGTCGACGCCGGCGAGACGTGCCATGCGGCTCTCCTCAGAGTGTCGTGGAGGTGTGGAGCAGGATCGGTGCTCGGGCCTCCGACCCGAGGTGTCCCCCACCGGCTCGCGCCGGTGGGATCTGATCCTGCCGTTGTGTATTCAGTTGGAGGGATTCGAACTGGAAGAGATCAGCCCTGGCGCTGCTTGTGGCGCGGGTTGCTCTTGCAGATCACCATCACGCGCCCGTGGCGACGGATCACCTTGCAGTGGTCGCAGATGGGCTTGACGGAGGGGTTGACCTTCATGATGTTCCTGTTTCGCTGTCTTCGATCCGCGGATGCGGTCGTTACTTCTCGGCCGGGCTCAGCGGTAGCGGTAAACGATGCGACCGCGGGTGAGGTCGTACGGGCTCAGCTCGACGACGACTCGGTCTTCGGGGATGATGCGGATGTAGTTCTGCCGCATCTTGCCGGAGATGGTGGCGAGCACCTTGTGACCGTTGGTCAGTTCGACACGGAACATCGCGTTGGGCAGTGCCTCGGACACCGTGCCCTCGATCTCGATGACACCGTCTTTCTTCGCCATATACTCGCTCACGCTCAGTTGCAGACCGGCCGGTCTGCGGTGGATGGGGGTTCGGTGCCTCGACACGCCAATGAAGGCGCAACGCACCAAAGATCAATCATACGTGGTATCGCTCGACCCGGCAACTCGCCGGTGGAGACGTCAGCCGTTCAGACGGTCGACGATGTCCTTCTGCGGGTCACCCGACAGGTCGGTCTTATTCGTCAGGACGTCGCCGTTCACGGCGATGGTCGGGGTGGAGACGCCGCTCGCCCCCTCCTGCAGAGGCGTCTTCTGCGTCATCGACGTGACGTACCGCGTGTACGTGCCGTCGGAGATGCAGGAGGCCACGGCATCCGACGCCCCCGACGACATCGCGATCGAGGTGAGCGCGGCGTCGTCCAGACCAGCCGTGCCCTCGGAGGGCTGCTGCGCATAGAGCGCCGTGACGAAGGCGGGGACGTTCTCCGCATCGTCGACCGCCACGCAGTACGCGGCGGAGGCAGACCTCGTCGAGTACTGCGTGCCCTGGGACTGCCGGTCGAGAATCGAGATGGGGTGGATGTTCAGCGTGATCTCACCGCTCTCGACGAGCTGGTCGAGGGTCGGTCCGTAGCTCTGCTCGAACTGGTTGCAGATCGGACACATGAAGTCGACATACGTGTCGACGGTCTTCTCCCCCGACCCGATCGAGATGGCGCCGGTCTCCGTGTCGACCGCGGACGACTCCGGCAGGGTTCCCGGCGACGTCGCCTGACTGTTGGCGAACCAGACCACGCCGGCCACGACGAGCACCACCACGACGACGGCCGCCGTGATCCCGATCGCGAACCAGTTGGCGGACCTCCGCGCGACGGCCATCATCATCAATCGATCTCCTTCGGCACCACTCCGAACGGCGCCAGTTTCTCGGCACCGCCATCGTGAGCGGTGAGGACCCAGATGCCCCCATCATGCACGGCGACGCTATGTTCCCAGTGGGAGCCGTCGGTGCCGTCGACCGTCGAGACGGTCCAGCCGTCGTCTTCGACCTCGGTCGCCTGGTCGCCGAGCACCACCATGGGTTCGATCGCGACGGCGAGACCGGGCCGCACCTCCGGCCCGCGGTCGGACACCGCGTAGTTGAAGACGCTGGGCGATTCGTGCATCTTCCGCCCGATGCCGTGACCGACGTAATCGCGCAGGATGCCGTAGCCGCCCGCGGGCGCGTTCGCTCCGATGTACTCCTCGATCGCCGCACCGACCTCGGCCAGATGAGACGCGCGGCTCAACGCGGCGATCCCCGCCCACAGCGACCCCTCGGTGACCTCGGACAGACGCCGACGAGGACGGACGAGTTCTTCCGGCGCATCGCCGGGGACGATCACCGTGAACGCCGAGTCGCCGTTCCAGCCGCGGAACTCGGCACCCGCGTCGATCGACAGGATGTCGCCCGCGCGCAACGGTCGATCGCCGGGGATGCCGTGCACCACCTGCTCGTTCACCGAGGCGCAGATCGTGTGCCGATACCCCCGCACCATCTGGAAGTTCGACTTCGCGCCCCGGGCGTCGAGCACACGTGCAGCCTCGGCGTCGAGTTGGAGAGTCGTGACACCCGGCTCGACGATCCGACGCACCGCGTCGAGCGCATCGGCCGTGATCAAGCCGGGTTCGATCATCGACCGCAGCTGCGCGGGCTTCTTGTAGATGGAGGTGCGCAGGCCCACGTCAGACAGCCGAGGTGCCGGAGATGCCGCGCGCCTCCAGGGCCGCGAAGATCCTGGCGGTGACGTCGTCGAGCGTGCCCACACCGTCGATCTCGTCGACGATGCCGCGCGTGCCGTAGACGTCGAGAATCGGCGCCGTCTCGCGCTCGTAGATGCCGAGGCGCGTGGCGATGGCCTCCTCGGTGTCATCCGCACGCCCCTGCTCCGCCGCACGGGCGGTGAGACGCGACAGTGACTCCTCGCGCGGGACCACGAGGGCGATCACGGCGTCCAGCGACTCGTCACGGCCCTCGAGGAACTCGTCGAGGTGCATGACCTGAGCGAGGTTGCGCGGGTATCCGTCGAGGAGGAACCCCTCGGCGGCATCCTGCTGTCCCAGGCGGTCGCGAACGACGGCGCTCGTCAGCTCGTCGGGAACGAGGTCGCCGGCGTCGATGACCGACTTCACCTGCAACCCCAGCTCCGTGCCGTCTTTGACGTTGGCACGGAAGACGTCACCCGTCGAGACGACCGGGATGCCGAGAGCGTCGCCGACGCGCACACCCTGGGTGCCCTTGCCCGAGCCCTGCGGACCGACGATCAGGAGACGCGCGCTCATCGCAGCAACCCTTCGTAGTGACGCTGCTGGAGTTGCGCGTCGATCTGCTTCACCGTCTCGAGACCGACACCCACGATGATGAGGATCGAGGCCCCGCCGAACGGGAAGTTCTGGTTCGCCCCCACCGTCGCCAGCGCGACCAGCGGCAGGAGAGCGATGAGGCCGAGGTAGATGGATCCCGGGAGCGTGATGCGGGTGAGCACGTAGTCGAGGTACTCCGCGGTCGGGCGGCCCGCCCGGATGCCGGGGATGAACCCGCCGTACTTCTTCATGTTGTCGGCGACGTCGACCGGGTTGAACGTGATGGCGACGTAGAAGTACGCGAAGCCGATGATCAGCAGGAAGTAGATCAGCATGTACAGCGGGTGGTCGCCGCGCGTGAGGTACTGCGAGATCCACGTGACCCAGGCCTGGGGCTCCTGGCCCGCCTGCGGCTGGTTGAACTGCGCGATCAGCGCCGGGATGTACAGCAGCGACGACGCGAAGATGACGGGCACGACGCCGGCCATGTTCACCTTGATCGGGATGTAGGTGTTCGTTCCGCCGTAGGTGCGGCGGCCGACCATGCGCTTGGCGTACTGCACGGGGATGCGCCGCTGCGACTGCTCGACGAAGACCACCAGGGCGACGATGACGATGCTCACGGCGAGGACCAGCAGGAACACCTCGACACCGCGGGCGTTGAGGATCGAGAGCATCGCGCCGGGGAACGTGGCGGCGATCGAGGTGAAGATGAGGATCGACATGCCGTTGCCGACGCCGCGCTCGGTGACGAGCTCGGCGAACCACATGACCAGGCCGGTACCGGCGGTCATCGTGATGATCATGAGCAGCTGCGCCCACCAGATGTCGTTCGTGAGGAGCTGCTGGCACTCGGGGACGCCGGCGGACCCGAAGAGCTGACCGGACCGGGCGACGGTGACCAGCGTGGTGGACTGCAGAAGCGCGAGCGCGATCGTCAGGTAGCGCGTGTACTGCGTGAGCTTGGCCTGACCGGCCTGGCCCTCTTTGTAGAGCGTCTCGAAGTGCGGGATGACCACGCGCAGCAGCTGCACGATGATCGTCGCCGTGATGTACGGCATGACGCCCAGCGCGAAGATCGAGAGCTGGAGCAACGCTCCGCCCGAGAACAGGTTGACCAGCGAGAGGAGGCCCTCGGTGCCGCCCGATTGGTTCAGGCACTGCTGGACGTTGGGGAAGTCGACGAAGGGCGTCGGCACGTGGGCACCCAGCCGATAGATGGCGATGATGCCCAGCGTGAAGGCGATCTTCCGCCTCAGGTCGGGCGTGCGGAAAACCCGCGCGATGGCGCTGAACAAGGGAGAATCCTCCAGAACGATCTCGGCGCGCGACGGGGCGCACACCGAATCAGACTAACCCAGAAGGGGCCGACGGCCCTAAGGCCGCCGGCCCCTCCGGGGTCGGGCGTCAGTTGATGGAACCGCCGGCGGCGACGATCTTCTGCTCGGCCGAGCCGGAGACCTTGTCGACCGAAACGGTCAGCGCGACCGAGATGTCGCCGGTGCCGAGCACCTTGACCTTCTCGTTCTTGCGGACGGCACCCTTCGCCACGAGGTCGGCGACGGTCACGTCGCCACCCTGCGGGTAGAGCTCGCCGAGCTTGTCCAGGTTGACGACCTGGTACTCGACGCGGAACGGGTTCTTGAAGCCGCGGAGCTTCGGGGTGCGCATGTGCAGGGGCATCTGCCCACCCTCGAAGCCGACCTTGACCTGGTAACGGGCCTTGGTTCCCTTGGTACCGCGACCGGACGTCTTACCCTTGGAGCCCTCACCGCGACCGACACGGGTCTTCGCGGTGCGAGCGCCCGGGACGGGACGCAGGTGGTGGACCTTGAGCACGCCGGGGCGCGCCGCGGGGGCTTCCTTCTTGTCGGCCGTGTTGCGGGCCGCAGCCTTCTTCGGGGCGTCGACCGTTGCGGTCTCGTCCTTCTTGGCAGCCATTAGTCGATCTCCTCAACCTTGACGAGGTGGGCGACGGTCTTGACGTAACCGCGCGTCTGCGCGTCGTCGGGACGGACGACCGAGTCGCCGATCCGCTTGAGACCGAGCGAACGCAGCGTGTCACGCTGGTTCTGCTTTTCGCTCACCTTGGACTTGATCTGCGTGACCTTCAGACGCTCGGCCATCAGGCACCTACCTTCTGAGCAGCGGCCTCAGCACGCACCAGGCGGGCCGGGGCGACCTGGTCGAACTCCAGACCACGGCGGGCGGCCACGGCGCGGGGCTCCTCGAGGGACTTCAGAGCCTCGACGGTCGCGTGCACGATGTTGATCGTGTTCGACGAACCGAGCGACTTCGACAGGACGTCGTGGATGCCGGCGCACTCGAGCACGGCGCGGACGGGACCACCGGCGATGACACCGGTACCGGCGGCGGCGGGGCGCAGGAGCACCACACCGGCGGCAGCCTCACCCTGAACGGGGTGAGGGATGGTCGAGCCCGAGCGGGGGACGCGGAAGAAGTTGCGCTTGGCCTCTTCGACACCCTTCGAGATGGCGAGGGGGACTTCGCGGGCCTTGCCGTAACCGACACCCACGACGCCGTTGCCATCGCCCACGACGACGAGCGCCGTGAAGCTGAAGCGACGGCCACCCTTGACGACCTTCGACACGCGGTTGATGGTCACGACGCGCTCGAGGAACTGGCTCTCGTTGCGATCGCGCGAACCGCGGTCACGCTGGTTCGTGTTGCGCTCGCGGCCACCGCGACGCGGCTCCCGCTCACGCTCGGCGGGGGCCTGAGCCGCAGCCGCACCCTCTGCCGGTGCAGTCTGCTCGGTCACTTCGGTCTCCTTGTTGTCACTCACAGGTTCAGCCCTCCTTCGCGAGCTCCGTCGGCGATCGCGGCGACACGACCGGCGTAACGGTTGCCGCCGCGGTCGAACACGACGTCGGACACACCGACGGCCTTCGCGCGCTCGGCGACGAGTTCGCCGACCTTGCGGGCCTTGGCCGTCTTGTCACCGTCGAAGCCGCGCAGGTCGGTCTCGAGAGTGGAGGCGGAGGCCACGGTGTGGCCCTTGCTGTCGTCCACGACCTGGACGAACACGTGGCGGGCGGAACGCGTCACCACGAGGCGGGGGCGCAGCTCGGTGCCGACGACCTTCTTGCGAAGGCGCAGGTGGCGACGGGCGCGGGCTACGGACTTTGTCTTGACAGCCATGGCTACTTACCACTCTTTCCGGCCTTGCGGCGCACAACCTCGCCCGCGTACCGCACGCCCTTGCCCTTGTACGGCTCGGGCTTGCGGATCTTGCGGATGTTGGCGGCGGCCTCGCCGACGGCCTGCTTGTCGATGCCACTCACGGTGACCTTGTTGTTGCCTTCGACCGTGAGGGTGATGCCGGCGGGCGGCTCGATCAGGACGGGGTGCGAGAAACCGAGGGCGAACTCGATGGAGCTGCCCTTCTGCGCCACGCGGTAACCCGTGCCGACGACCTCGAGGCCCTTGGAGTAGCCCTGGGTGACACCGATGATGTTGTTGTTGATGAGCGTGCGGGTCAGGCCGTGGAGCGACCGCGACTCGCGCTCGTCGTCGGGGCGGGTGACGAGAATCTGGTTCTCGTCGACCGACACCTCGAGGGGCTGTGCCACGGTGAGCTCCAGCTCACCCTTGGGGCCCTTGACGGAGACCTCCCGGCCGTTCACCGAGACGGTGACACCGGCGGGGATGTCGATGGGAAGACGTCCAATACGCGACATGTCAGATCACCACACGTAGGCGAGGACTTCCCCGCCGACGCCCTTCTGCTCGGCCTGACGGTCGGTGAGGAGACCGGAGGAGGTGGACAGGATGGCGACGCCGAGCCCGCCGAGGACCGTGGGGACCTCGGTCGACTTCGCGTACACGCGGAGACCGGGCTTGGAGACGCGCTTGATGCCGGCGATCGACCGCTCGCGGTTCGGGCCGTACTTCAGCGTCATGTTGAGGGTCTGGCCGACACGGGCGTCCTCGACGCTCCAGTCGGCGATGTAACCCTCCTGCTTGAGGATGGCGGCGATGTTCGACTTAAGCTTCGAGCTCGGCATCGACACGGAGTCGTGGTGCGCCGAGTTCGCGTTGCGCAGACGGGTCAGCATGTCTGCGACCGGGTCTGTCATCGTCATGTGTTGCTTCTTTCGATCATGAGGTTTCGGCTGCCGTTACGCGACAGTCGACCTTCGATGAGGGGCCCCCGGAAACCCGGGGGCCCGAGGTTCAGGCCTGTGCGTCGGCCGACTGGAAGGGGAAGCCGAGCTGGCGGAGCAGCGAGCGACCCTCGTCGTCGGTCTTGGCGGTGGTGACGATCGTGATGTCGAAACCACGCACGCGGTCGATGCGGTCCTGATCGATCTCGTGGAACACGGACTGTTCCTGGAGACCGAAGGTGTAGTTGCCGTTGCCGTCGAACTGCTTGGCCGACAGTCCGCGGAAGTCGCGGATGCGGGGCAGGGCGAGGTTGACGAGGCGGTCGACGAACTCCCACGCGCGGTCGCCACGAAGCGTAACGTGCGCGCCGATGGCCTGGCCCTCGCGCAGCTTGAACTGCGCGATGGACTTGCGGGCCTTCGTGACGACGGGCTTCTGACCGGTGATCTTGGTGAGGTCGTCGACCGCACCATCGATCACCTTGCTGTCGCGAGCGGCCTCGCCGACACCGGTGTTCACGACGACCTTGACCAGGCCGGGGATCTGCATGACGTTCTCGTAGCCGAACTCGTCCTGCAGCGCCTTCTTGATCTCGGCGTTGTACTTCTGCTTGAGGCGGGGCTGGATCTTGCCAGTCTCCGCGGCAGTCACGGTGCTCATGTTCAGAGGTCCTTGCCTGACTTCTTCGCGAAGCGCACGCGGACGGTGCGCTTGACGCCGTCCTTCACCTGCTCCTCGACCCGGTGGCCGACACGCGTCGGCTTCTTGGTCGAGGGGTCGACGAGCGCGACGTTGGAGATGTGGATCGGGGCTTCGAACGTCTCGATGCCACCGGTCTTGGTGCCGCGCTGGGACTGACCCACACGGTTGTGCTTCGTGACGTAGTTCACGCCCTCGACGATGACGCGGTTCTGCTCGGACAGGACCTCGAGGACCTTGCCCTGCTTGCCGCGGTCGCCGCCGCGCTCGGGCTTGGCGCCCGAGATGACCTGAACGAGGTCACCCTTTTTGATTTTCGCCATGATCAGATGACCTCCGGGGCGAGCGAGACGATCTTCATGAACTTCTTGTCGCGAAGCTCACGACCGACCGGCCCGAAGATACGGGTGCCGCGGGGCTCCCCGTCGTTCTTCAGGATCACGGCGGCGTTCTCGTCGAACTTGATGTACGAGCCGTCGGGACGGCGGGTCTGCTTGACGACACGGACGACGACGGCCTTGACCACGTCGCCCTTCTTGACGTTTCCACCCGGGATCGCGTCCTTGACCGTGGCGACGATGACGTCGCCCAGGCCCGCGTAACGACGGTTGGAGCCGCCGAGCACGCGGATGGTGAGCAGCTCCTTGGCGCCGGTGTTGTCGGCGACCTTCAGCCGGGATTCGTTCTGAATCACTTTTTACTCCTTGGGTTCCAAGCAAGCCGCGAGGCTTACTTGGCCTTCTCGAGGATCTCGACCAGGCGCCAGCGCTTGGTGGCGCTCAGCGGACGGGTCTCGTTGATGACGACCAGGTCTCCGATGCCCGCCGAGTTGGACTCGTCGTGCGCCTTGACCTTGGAGGTGCGACGGATGACCTTGCCGTAAAGCGGGTGCTTCACGCGGTCCTCGACCTCGACGACGATCGTCTTGTCCATCTTGTCGCTGACGACGTATCCACGACGCGCCTTGCGGTAACCGCGGGCGTTCTCATCGCGAACATCGTTCTCAGCGTGCTCGTGACCGGCGACCTGCGCCTCGGCCTTCTTCGCGGTAGCCATTACTCCGCCTCTTCTTTCGCGGCGTCGTCGGCGGCATCCGCCTTCTTCGCCTTGCTCTTCTTCGCCTTCGTCGTCGCCTCGACCGGGGCCGGGGTGGCGCGGATGCCGAGCTCGCGCTCACGGATCACCGTGTACAGACGCGCGATGTCGCGCTTGACTGCACGGATGCGGCCGTGGCTCTCGAGCTGGCCGGTAGCCGACTGGAAGCGCAGGTTGAACAGCTCTTCCTTGGCCTTGCGCAGCTCCTCGACGAGGCGCTGGTCTTCGAACGTGTCGAGCTCGCTCGGGGCGAGCTGCTTGGTGCCGATCGCCATTACGCGTCGCCCTCCTCGCGCTTGATGATGCGTGCCTTCAGGGGCAGCTTGTGAATGGCACGGGTCAGTGCTTCGCGAGCGAGTTCCTCGTCCACACCCGCGACCTCGAAGAGGACGCGGCCCGGCTTGACGTTCGCGACCCACCACTCGGGGGAACCCTTACCGGAACCCATGCGGGTTTCGGCCGGCTTCTTGGTGAGCGGACGGTCGGGGTAGATGTTGATCCACACCTTTCCACCACGCTTGATGTGACGCGTCATGGCGATACGAGCGGACTCGATCTGACGGTTGGTCACGTAAGCGGGGGTCAGCGCCTGGATGCCGAACTCACCGAAAGACACCTGCGTGCCACCGGTGGCCTGGCCCGAGCGACCGGGGTGGTGCTGCTTGCGGTACTTGACCTTGCGGGGGATGAGCATTACGCCGACGCTCCTTCTGCCACGGGGGCCTCGTTGCGCGGGCCACGACGACGGTCGCCACCGCGGTCGTCACGACCGCGCGACTTGGGCGCGTTGGCCTGCTCGCGGGCGAGCTCCTTATTGGTGAGGTCGCCCTTGTAGATCCAGACCTTCACGCCGATGCGGCCGAAGGTCGTCTTGGCCTCGTAGAAGCCGTAGTCGATGTTCGCGCGCAGGGTGTGCAGGGGCACACGACCTTCGCGGTAGAACTCGGAGCGGCTCATCTCGGCGCCGCCGAGGCGGCCCGACACCTGGATGCGGACACCCTTGGCGCCGGCACGCTGAGCGCCCTGCAGACCCTTGCGCATCGCGCGACGGAACGCCACGCGAGCCGAGAGCTGCTCGGCGACACCCTGCGCGACCAGCTGAGCGTCGGCCTCGGGGTTCTTGACCTCGAGGATGTTCAGCTGGATCTGCTTGCCGGTGAGCTTCTCGAGGTCGGCGCGGATGCGCTCGGCCTCGGCGCCGCGGCGACCGATCACGATGCCCGGACGGGCGGTGTGGATGTCGACGCGGACGCGGTCACGCGTGCGCTCGATCTCGATGTTGCTGACGCCGGCGCGATCGAGCGACGTGGTCAGCAGGCGACGGATCTTGATGTCCTCGGCGAGGTAGTCGGCGTAACGCTGACCGGGCTTCGTCGAGTCCGAGAACCACCGCGACACGTGGTCGGTGGTGATGCCGAGGCGGAAGCCGTACGGGTTGACCTTCTGTCCCATTACTTGCTCGCCTTCTTGTTAGCGCGAGCCGGGGCCGCCTCAGCGGTCTCGGGCGTCGCGAGCACGACCGTGATGTGGCTCGTGCGCTTCTTGATCTGGAAGGCGCGACCCTGAGCGCGGGGCTGGAAACGCTTGAGCGTCGTGCCCTCGTCGACGTACGCGTTCTTCACGTACAGGTCGGCGTCATCCAGGTATTCGTTCGTCTTGTCGGCGGTCACGCGAGCGTTCGCGATGGCCGAGGCGACGAGCTTGTAGATCGGCTCGCTCGCGCCCTGCGGCGCGAACTTCAGGATGGCGAGGGCCTCTTCGGCCTGCTTGCCCTTGATGAGCGCGACGACACGACGAGCCTTCTGAGGGGTCAC
Source organism: Microbacterium sp. (assembly GCF_046295495.1). GTDB lineage: Bacteria > Actinomycetota > Actinomycetes > Actinomycetales > Microbacteriaceae > Microbacterium. The sequence goes on along the minus strand of NZ_JBKBNC010000003.1, from coordinate 10,246 downwards.
GCGGATGTGTCGCACACGGGCGATGGACTCCACCATTTCTCTCTCCTCCTCGGTCGCCTTAGCGGCGACGGCCCTTCTTGTCGTCCTTCACGTGGCCGCGGAAGGTGCGGGTGGGCGAGAACTCGCCCAGCTTGTGGCCGACCATGGTCTCGGTCACGAACACGGGGATGTGCTTGCGACCGTCGTGCACGGCGATGGTGTGTCCCAGCATGGCGGGGATGATCATCGAACGGCGCGACCAGGTCTTGATGACGTTCTTGGAACCGGCTTCGTTCTGCGAGACGACCTTGCGAAGCAGGTGCTCGTCGACGAAGGGGCCCTTCTTAAGGCTGCGAGGCATCTTCCTCTACTCCTACTTGCGCTTCTTGCCGGCGGTGCGACGGCGGACGATCAGCTTGTCGCTTTCCTTGTTCGCGTGACGGGTGCGGCCTTCGGCCTTACCCCACGGCGAAACAGGGTGACGACCACCGGAGGTCTTACCCTCACCACCACCGTGCGGGTGGTCGACCGGGTTCATGGCGACACCACGCACGGTCGGGCGGACGCCCTTCCAGCGCATGCGGCCGGCCTTACCCCAGTTGATATTCGACTGCTCGGCGTTGCCGACCTCGCCGATCGTGGCGCGGCAGCGCACGTCGACGTTGCGGATCTCGCCGGAGGGCAGACGCAGCTGCGCGTAAGGGCCGTCCTTGGCGACCAGACGCACCGAGGCGCCGGCCGAACGGGCCATCTTCGCGCCGCCACCGGGACGCAGTTCGATCGCGTGGATCACGGTACCGGTGGGGATGTTGCGCAGCGGCAGGTTGTTGCCGGGCTTGATGTCGGCGCCGGCACCCGACTCGACGACGTCGCCCTGCGACAGCTTCGCCGGAGCGAGGATGTAGCGCTTCTCGCCGTCGGCGTAGTGCAGCAGCGCGATACGCGCGGTGCGGTTGGGGTCGTACTCGATGTGAGCGACCTTGGCGTCGATGCCGTCCTTGTCGTTACGACGGAAGTCGATCAGACGGTACTGACGCTTGTGGCCACCACCGATGTGACGCGTGGTGATGCGGCCCTGGTTGTTGCGGCCACCGGTCTTCGACAGCGGGCGCAGCAGCGACTTCTCGGGCGTCGATCGGGTGATCTCGGCGAAGTCGGCCACCGACGAGCCGCGGCGACCGGGGGTCGTGGGCTTGTACTTGCGAATAGCCATTGTTCTTGTCCTCTATCCCGACCGTCAGCCGACAGACGTGAAGATGTCGATGGTGCCCGACTTGAGCGACACGATGGCGCGCTTGGTGTCCTTGCGCTTGCCGATGCCGAAGCGGGTGCGGCGGGCCTTGCCGACGCGGTTGATCGTGTTGACCGAGGCCACCTTGACGCCGAAGATCTTCTCGATCGCGAGCTTGATCTCGGTCTTCGACGAACGGGGGTCCACCAGGAAGGTGTACTTGCCCTCGTCGATGAGCGAGTAGCTCTTCTCGGAGACGACCGGCTTCAGGATGATGTCGCGCGGGTCCTTGTTGACGGTGGTCATGCCGAGACCTCCTCGGTGGCCGCAGCCTTCGACGCGACGAACGCGTCGTAGGCGGCCTTGGTGAAGACGATGTCGTCGGAGACGATCACGTCGTAGGTGTTCAGCTGGCCGACGGTCAGCACGTGGACGTACGCGAGGTTGCGCACGCTCTTGATCGTCAGCTCGTCGTCGCGATCGATGACCACGAGGACGTTCTTGACGGCACCGAAGGCCTTCAGCGCGGCGGCAGCAGCCTTGGTCGAGGGCGCACCCTCGATGGCGAAGCTGTCGACGATGTGCAGCCGCTGACCCCGAGCGCGGTCGCTGAGCGCACCCAGGAGGGCGGCGGCGATCATCTTCTTGGGGGTGCGCTGGCTGTAGTCGCGGGGCTTGGGGCCGTGGACGATGCCACCACCGGTCATGTGCGGCGCGCGGATCGAGCCCTGACGGGCGTTACCCGTGCCCTTCTGCTTGAAGGGCTTGCGGCCGGCACCCGAGACCTCGCCACGACGCTTCGTCGAGTGCGTGCCCTGGCGAGCCGCGGCGCGCTGCGCCACGACGACCTGGTGGATGAGCGGGATGTTCGTCTTGACGTCGAAGAGCGCGGCGGGCAGCTCGACGGAGCCTGCCTTCTTGCCGTCGGCCTTCACGACGTCGAGCGCGAGAGTCGAGTCAGCCATGATCAGGCACCCTTCACTGCGTTGCGGACGTAGACGATGCGGCCACGAGCACCGGGGACGGCGCCCTTGACGAGCATGAGTCCCTTCTCGGCGTCGACGGCGTGCACCGTGAGGTTGAGGACGGTCACGCGCTCGCCACCCATACGGCCGGCCATGCGCATGCCCTTGAAGACGCGGCTCGGGGTCGACGAGGCGCCGATCGAACCGGGCTTGCGGTGGTTGCGGTGCGCACCGTGCGATGCGGAGACACCCTTGAAGTTGTGACGCTTCATGACACCGGCGGTGCCCTTGCCCTTGCTGGTGCCGACGACGTCGACCAGCTGGCCGGCCTCGAAGAGGCCGTCGACGGTGAGCTCCTGGCCCAGCGTGTAGTCGGCGGCATCCGCGGTGCGGACCTCGGTGAGGTGGCGACGCGGGGTGACACCCGCGGCGTCGAAGTGGGCCGTGAGGGGCTTGTTCACCTTGCGGGGGTCGATCTGGCCGTAGCCGATCTGAACGGCGTTGTAGCCGTCTTTCTCGAGCGAGCGCAGCTGGGTCACGACGTTCGGAGCGACCTCGATGACGGTGACGGGAACGAGCTTGCCGTTCTCGTCCCACACCTGGGTCATGCCGAGCTTGGTGCCGAGGAGGCCCTTGGAGATCTTGGAGTTGATGTCAGCCATGTCGAACCTCAGAGCTTGATCTCGATGTTGACATCGGCCGGGAGGTCGAGACGCATCAGCGAGTCGACGGCCTTGGGCGTCGGGTCGATGATGTCGATGAGGCGCTTGTGGGTGCGCATCTCGAAGTGCTCGCGGCTGTCCTTGTACTTGTGGGGCGACCGGATGACGCACACGACGTTCTTCTCGGTCGGCAGGGGAACCGGGCCCACAACGGTGGCGCCGGCACGGGTCACGGTGTCGACGATCTTGCGCGCGGACGAGTCCAGTCCGGCGTGGTCGTACGACTTCAGGCGAATGCGGATCTTCTGTCCCGCCATTGTCTGCTCTCTCTCTTTCTCGCGTCTTACCCGACCTGGGGCATTGGACGCACGGTGGTGCTGACGCACCCTGGCACTTCCCCTCGCTCGCGCGAGAGATGCTGCACCGCTGTTCAGCTGTCAAACCGGATGCCTGGCATCCGGCCCGCCCCGCGCACGCATGCGCGCGCATCCGATGAAGGATGAGGGGGTTCGGTGTGTGTTCTGCTGCCCGCGGCCCAGGACCCTGCGCTTCCGCGCCGCCTGTGCACTGCCCTGGCAGTGATCCTGGCGCGCGCCGAGCGCACGCCGGAATGTGGAACTGGTCTAGTCTACGTAGCCCTCGGGTGTGTCGCAAACCCGGGCGTGTCGCGCACGGCTGTTGCTCAGGATCGAGCCTGGGAACACGGCGGCGCCGCCCCCGACACCCGGGGACGGCGCCGTGCCGGTCGCTGCGCGTCAGGCGTTGCCGATGTGCTTGTCGACGTTCGCCCGCGTCTCGTCGACCTTGCCGTGATGCTCCGCGGGGACCACCTTCTTGATCGCCTCCGCTGCACCGTCGAGCACCTTGTCGCTGACGTCTTCGGCCTTCTCGCTCTTGAGGGCCTCTTCGATCTTGTCGCGGTTCTCATCGAGAAGCTTCTTGCCCTTGGCGATGATGTCGTCCACACCCATGTGCGTCTCCCTCGGTGACGGGCCGGCGGTGTTGCCGGAACCTCGCATCATTGTGGGTCGATGCGACGGAGCGTGGGAAGCCCTGTCCCCGACGCCGTCGCGTCTGAGAGCATCCGGCCGTCAGTGCGCCGTCTCGCCCGGCGCGACCACCGCGCGGAACGTGCGGAGCAGGATGACGATGTCCTGGGTGAACGACCAGTTCTCGACGTAGTAGAGGTCGAGACGGAGGGAGTCCTCCCACGACAAGGTCGAGCGGCCGCTGACCTGCCAGAGTCCGCTCATGCCCGGCTTGACGAGAAGGCGGCGGTGGGCGGCGTCGTCGTAGAGCTCGACCTCGGCCTGGCGCTGCGGACGAGGTCCGACCAGGCTCATGTCGCCGCGGAGGACGTTGATCAACTGCGGGAGCTCGTCGAGGGAGTACCGGCGCAGGACCCGACCCACCCGCGTGATGCGCGGGTCGTTCGTCACCTTGAACAAGGGCTTGTCGGTGGTGCCCTGGAGATCGAGGAGTCCGGCGAGCTGGTCGTCGGCGTCGGCGACCATCGAACGGAACTTCAACATGCCGAAGCGCCGCCCTCGACGGCCGATGCGCTCCTGCGAATAGAAGATCGGCCCGCTGCTGGTGAACTTCACCGCGAGCGCCAGGACGATCATCACGGGAGAGAGCAGAAGGAGGAGGAGGAACGACCCGACGATGTCGAAGGTCCGCTTCGCCATCCTGTTCACACCCTCGAGCTTGGGGAACGACACGTGCACGAGAGGCAGACCCGCCACCGGGCGGGCGTGGATGCGCGGACCGGCGACGTCGGTGAGGGCGGGCGCGACGATCCAGGCGACATCGCGGTCGGCCATGGCCCAGCCGAGCTCTCGCATCGTCTGGGGATTGAGGTCGTCGGCACCGGCGACGATCACGGTGTCGGCCCGGACGTCGTCGACCGTGCGCTCGGCCTCGGAGTAGGAGCCGAGGACCGGGACCGACTCGATCTCGTTGCGCGTGCCACGCTCGGTGACGGCACCGACGATGTGGATGCCGGCGCGCGAGGCGCGGCGGATCGAACGGATGATGTGACCGACCTTCTCGCGCTCACCGATGACGACCGCGCGGTGGACGTCGGTCCCCCGGATCTGTCGGCGGTGGAGCCAACGACGCCAGAGCGAGCGCGAAACGATGAGAAGGATCGCGCCGATGGGAAGCGCGAGGATGAAGAGCGAGCGCGCGAGGTCGATGCGCAGGAAGAACGCGATCACGAGCGCGATACCGAAGGCGAAGAGGGACGCCCGGACGATCCTCTGGTATTCGGCGAAACCGTCCCCCACCGTGTGTCGGTCGCGGGAGTCCACGACGTCGAGGCAGATGAGCCAGATCACGCCGAGGATGACCAGCGCCAGGCCGTAGGAGATCTGCGGCCCGCCAGCCCAGGCGACCGGCTCGCTGACCTCGGGGAGGGCCAGGAGCGCGTAGACGGAGAAGGACACGGCGAGGACGATGACGTCGCTGTAGAAGAGTCGACTCGCATACCGCTCGGGCCAGCGCGGGGTGCGCCGTGCCGCTGTGCGCTCACCGGAACCGTCCGAGCCGAAGGGCGAGCGGTCACTGCCGGTGGACGCGCTCCGCCCGGAGGCCCCGCCGGAAGGGGATTCCTCTTGGTGCGTTCGCACGTGTGCAGAGTGACGCGTCACCATGTGCCCCCATGTTGTCGGCGGAAGCACCGAGTATACGTCGGGGTCCAGGAATGCCATGACGGCTCTCCGAATGTCTCCTCCACGTGCTAAGAGAATGCTGTGTGAATCCGACCGGCTCACGTTACGCTCCCCCCATGCCCAGGGGGATTGAAATGCACACCACTCGTCGCCGAGCATTACTCGGCATCGCCGCCGCCGCGACGGCCGTCGCCGTCGCGAATCCGACGGAACGCGCCGCAGCGGCGGATCCGGCCGACGTCGTGACCAAACAGCAGGTGCACGGCGTGCGCAACGTCCTCGAGTTCGGGGACTCGAGCATGACGGACGAGGCCCGACTGCGCCTCGCCCTGTCGAGCTTCGTCTCGGCGCGGGAGGAGGTGCGCCTGACGGTGTCGCGGCGCATGGTGATCACTGACACGATCACCGTCGACACCTCCTACATCTCCCTCGACTTCACGCAGGGCACGGTCGACGCGCGCACCGTGAAGAACAAGCCCGCGTTCGTCTTCACCGGCAGCAGCAACGCCGGTTATCCGAACACGCGTGCGACCGTCACGGGTCTGCGCATCCTCGGTCCGGGTTCGAGCGCGACCTCCGCCGCCGGCGTCGTGTTCGAGGGCGGGTCGACCACCGACGTGCGGGGCGTGGGGGTCTTCGGCCTCGAGCTCTCGGGCTTCGCGACGGGCATCGAATTCCGTTCGAACGCCTTCCTCCTGAGCTTCTTCAACTGCCATGTCTACCGGTGCAACGTGGGCATCTCGATGCCCGCGGGGCTTCGCAACTACGGCGAGAACATCAAGTTCATCGGCGGCGGCATCGGCACGTGCGACCTCGCCGTGCAGAACTCCAACCCCAACGGCAACTTCCACCTCGTCTCGACCTCGATCGACTTCTGCCGCCGTGCTGTGGAGGCGCTCTCCGGCGGTGTCTTCATCGACGCCCCCCACATCGAGTTCAACGAGACCGGTGCACGCTCCCCCGACGCCCACTTCGTCACGGGCGCGGACTCCAGCGCCAAGATCGTCATCACCAGCGGCCACATCTTCTTCCACGAGGACCCCGTCGCGTCCACGATCTTCGAGACGCGCAACGCGAGCTGGGGAGGCGGCATCCACCTCATCAGCACGGGACTCATGCGCACGAGTACGACCTCGGGCTATCTCTGCGGGGGCACCGGGCAGATCACCATCAGCGATCCCGTCCTCTACGACGGGGGCGGCTCCGGATCGTCGATGGGGGCGCTCATGCCGAGCCCGCAGGCCAATGTGCTGGTCGACGGCGGCTTCAGCCAGAGCACCGTCGTCGAGGCCTACGTCAACAACACCGACCGCACCTCGCGGACGGCCAACCCCGGCATCACGCTGCGCATCGCGTCGGGCAACCTCGCGATCAAACGGGTCAGCACGACCAAGCCCGGAACGGTCGCCTTCGACGTGCCGATCGTCTACGGCAAGGTCTACGCCATGTCGATCACCTTCGGCTCCACGACCTCGGGCGGCACGCTCGAGCTGATCGAGTCGTTCGTCGCGATCCGCGGGGAGGGCACGGCGGGCGTGCCGAACGTGCTGCGGAACCAGGCGCGCGGAGCGACGGCGATCCCGTTGAGCACGATCGCCAAGACGCCGAACTACCGACGCGTCTTCGGCGCGGGCACGTGGGATCGCCGCGCACCGGCGTGGGCCACCCACTTCCGCCTGCGCTTGCTGTTCGACAAGACCGGCCTCGGCGAGACGCAGATTCAGGAGATCGTGATCACGGCGCTGTGACGCGCTAACCCGCGGGTGCGGGGGCCGCCGTGAACGGTTCCCCGCGCAGGGATCCGTCCGGCATCAGGGGCGTCGGCGCCGCCTGGGGCTTCGGGGTGGTGGCCAGCAGCGCGATGGCGAACCAGATGGGCAGCACCGTCCAGCTGGGCGCGGCGTTGAGCCCGACCGCGACGAAGATCGCCATCGCGAGGACGCTGCGCGAAGAGCGCAGATTGCGCAGGATGAGCGTGGCGACGATGCCGATGAAGCACGCGACCGCGATCACGCCGACCTCGGCGAGGATCTGCGCATAGGCGTTGTTCGCGATGCCGCGGTTGCCGATAGCCGCGGCGGTGTCGCTGAAGGCGTCGTCCCAGTAGCCGTACCGTCCCGGCCCCACCCCGAGCCACGGGAACACCTCCGACATGTCGATCGAGCGCTGGATCGACGAGGTGCGGTTCTGCAGCGAGTACTCGATGCTCGCGCCCAGTGACGCGTCGCTGATGAGACCGAGCTTTCCGAGCTGACGCGTGATGTACAGCGCGACGACGTCGACGGTGGAGATGACGATGACACCCACCAGGGCGACGAAGGCGAGCACGCCCACGACACGGCCCGCCGGCCGCAGCACCGCGACCGCGAGGACGCCGACGACGACGCCGACGAGCGCGACCGTGGACTGCGAATAGAGCAGACAGGCCGCGGCGGCGGCGACGCCCCACCAGTCGCGACGCTTCAGGACGACGAACAGCGCGATCCCGGCGAAGAAGCCGAGGTAGTTGCCCTCCAGGAAGGGGCCGTTGCGAGGGAGGCCGACGCCGTAGGCCGCGCCGATCTGCACGTTGCCGTTCACCAGACGGAGCAGGGCCGTGCCGCCCACCACGTGCAGGGCCACCTGCAGGAGGCTGTAGATCGCGGCGAGCTTGACCGCCAGGCCGAAACCGCGCGCGATCCAATCCGGACCGAGCCTCGTTCCGGCGAACCACGAGAGCACGAGCACGAGGGCCGCGTAGACGAAGTAGAGCAGCATGTCGGCGTTCATGCCGCGGTCGTACCCGAGCGCCGTCTCGCGCGGCGGACCCATGATGAGCCAGGCCGTCGTGGACAGATACACCAGCGCGAGCAGGGACCACTGCAGGGGCGCCGCCGCGTAGCGTCGTCGCTCCCCCGTCCGCTCGCTGGTCATGTAGAGGACGACCGCGAGGATGCCCGTGATCTCGCTGATCTTGAGAGGGAATCCGACCTCGATCGTGAGCGCCTGCTGGAACGGGACCGCGCAGACGGCGATGAACATCAGCTTCGACGCGAGAGTCGGCGGAAAGCGAGGGACGACGGGCGCTTTCACTTCACTCACCGCGTCAGCGTACCCAACCACGTGCGAATCGGGCGAATGATCGCGCTTCCCTCGGAAATCACCCCGCGGGTGAACGCATAGACTCGACCGCATGACCACGATGCCTGGCCCCGGCCGTCGTTCGGGGACAGCGCGGTGAAGGTCGTCTTCCTCAGTCACACGGCGCCCAGCGGCGTCTTCCGCGTCGGCAGCCACCATCTGTCCCGCGAGATCGCGCGCCTCGGCCACGACGTCGCCCACGTGGCGACCCCCGTCTCGCTCGCGCACGTCGCGAAGGCGAAACGCGACGACGACGTGCGCGCCCGCCTGCGGTCCGCGCGGGCGCCGCGGGTCGACGCCGACGGAGTCTGGCAGGTGGTTCCCCTCGTGCCCGCCCCGCTGGGATCGGTACCGACGGCGGCCAACGAGCTCCAGCTGCGTTCGACCGCGCCGTTGCGGCGACGGCGGCTGGCGCGTTTCCGCGACGCGGACGTCGTGTTCGTCGACCAACCCCTGCTCGGCGCGGTGGTCGAAGACTTCCCGCGGGCGACGATCATCTACCGCCCCACCGACGCTCATCACGAGCCTCGCACCCGTGCGGCCGAAGTGCGACTGCTCGAGCGCGCCCACGGTATCTCCGCCACCTCCGCCTCCACCCTCGAGCAGGTGACCGAGGGAACGGGGTGGACGGGCCCGAGCACCGTCATCCAGAACGGGGTGGAGTTCGACCGATTCGCCGCCCCCGGCGATGCACCGGACCGTGCGGGCGTGGTGTACCTCGGGGCACTCGACGCGCGTTTCGACTGGGCACTCCTCGGCGAGCTCGCCCGCGCCCTCCCCGAGGTCGGGTTCACGATCGTCGGCCCACGCCCGGCGGTCGTTCCCCCGTTGCCCTCGAACGTCTCGCTCGTCGGTGGAGTCCCCTACGCGGAGGCGCCCGGTCTGCTCGCCCGCCACGCGGTCGGCATCCTGCCCCTGTCCGACCACCCCGGAAACGCGGGCCGCAGCCCCATGAAGTACTACGAATACCTGGCTGCCGGCCTGAGCGTCGTCGCGCGCTCATCCGATGAACTCCGCCACCGCGCCGACACGAACGTCCGCCTCTACGACGATGCGCCCGCCGCCGTGCGCGCGGTGTCCGAGGCGCTGACGGCCGACGCGGACGCCCGCGCCGCCGGCCGGAGGGCCGCGCAGGGCATGGGTTGGGGCGATCGTGCGGCGCGCCTGCTCGCCTTCGCCGAGACCGTGCGATCGGGGACGACCGCGTGAGCGAGTCCACCGCGCCGTTCTCGCGGCGCCGGTCCATGAAGAGCGGCGTCTGGGCGACGATCCAGCAGTTCGTCACGCTGGGCAGCACGGCCATCACCGGCATCATCCTGACGCGCACGCTGAGCCTTTCGGACTTCGGCGTGTTCAGCTTCGCCACCAACCTCGGCAGCATCGGCACCGCCATCCTCACCGCGGGTCTGGCGGGACTGGCCATCAAGTCCTTCGTCGATCAGCCGAAGGCCGCGCACCGCACCATGACGGCGCTCATCCTCATCCGCGAGTTCTTCGCCGTCGTCGCCTACCTGGTCCTGCTATCGGTCTCGATGGTCGTGGGTGACGCGGCGATCGTCGGCACCACCGCGATCGCCCTGCTCGTGCTGTTCGCCCGCGGCCTGGATGCCAGTGAGC
>NZ_JBKBNC010000002.1:0-188555 GCF_046295495.1 Microbacterium sp. | reverse complement strand
CGATGCGCACAACCTCCGCCGGCGTCCGCCCCTCCGAGCTGACATTGCGCGAATCGCTGACCTTGCGCGCACGACCCACGCCCAGGGCGGCGCGAGTCACGGCCGCGGCCCACGCCCCGCGACGCACACAACCTCCGCCGGCATCCGCCCCTCCGGGCTGACATTGCGCGAATCGCTGACCTTGCGCGCACGACCCACGCCCAGGGCGGCGCGAGCCACCGGCCGCGGCACGGGGCGGGCAGCGGACACGGGCGCGGGCCGCGCCCCACCACGCGCACAACCTCCGCGATGCGCATAGCCTCCGCCGGCATCCGCCCCTCCGGGCTGGCATTGCGCACATCGCTGACCTTGCGCGCGCGACCCACGCCCGGGGCGGCGCGAGCCACGGCCGCCAGCCACGGCTATGGCCCACGCCCCACGGCGCGCACAACCTCCGCGATGCGCGCAACCTCCGCCGGCGTCCGCCCCTCCGAGCTGACATTGCGCGAATCGCTGACCTTGCGCGCACGACCCACGCCCAGGGCGGCGCGAGTCACGGCCGCGGCCCACGCCCCGCGACGCACATAACCTCCGCGACGCGCACAACCTCCGCCGGCATCCGCCCCTCCGGGCTGACATTGCGCACATCGCTGACCTCGCGCACGCGACCCGCGCCCGGGGCCGCGCGAGCCACCGGCGCGGCCCACGCCCCGCCCGCGCACAACCTCCGCGATGCGCACAACCTCCGCCGGCATCCGCCCCTCCGAGCTGACATTGCGCCAATCGCTGACCTTGTGCACGCGGACGGCGCCCGCCCGCCGCGGGGGCCCGCCCCGCATGCACGCCTGCGCCACGCACGCACCCGACTCGCGCGGTACGGGTCAGCGTCAGCTCGTGCGCGACGCGCGTGTCGCTGGCGGTCAGGCGCGATGCAGCCCCTGAGCCACCGCCTGCATCACCCGCTCCTGGACCTCGGGCCAACGATTCATCACCTGCTCGTAGCTGATGCGTATGACGTGGTAACCGAGGAGCATCAGAGCGGCGTCGTGGCGGATGTCGTCCGTCCGCTGCGCTCCGACGTGGTGACCGCCGTCGATCTGCACGACGAGACGATCCCCGATGAGGAAGTCGACCCGGTGTCCCTCGACCCAGACCTGCGGGCGGATCGGAAGTCGCAGCCATCGCAGGCGCGTGATGAACGAGGTTTCGAGTCCGGAATCCGCCCAGGCCGTCGCCTCTCTCGCGAGACGCCGCGCCTGACCGGTCCAGGGGAGCCGCTCGAGCATGCGACGGTCGACGAGATCCTTGTTCAGGGCGGACTCCCACACGGCCAGCGCCTCTTCGTAGGGCCGGCACGCCGCGACGGTCATGAGCACGTTCTCGATTCCGTCCTGGAGGAGATCCGGATGCCGAGGAACGATCGCTCGCTGCCAATGCACCACTGCCGCCGACGCGGAGATCTTCCCGCGCCCCGGATGCGCGACGTGCGGGCGGTCGGGATGGGTGTGCACCCACAGTCCGAGGCGTTCGGCGGCCGTGACGCAGGAGACGACGGTACCCGTCCGCGCAGCGGCGACGAGGTACTCATCGGCGTCCGGGCTCGCAATCCAGTCGCGCCGCACGCGCATCACGAGTCCGGATGCCACGGCATCCGCGATCGCGCGCCGAGGGTGTCCCTCGCGGACCAGACGGGTGGGGCGGACCACCCCTCCGACCTCGGCGGCGCGGACGGCGACGGCACGTGCGCGATCGTCGGTCATGAGGAGATGGTGCGCCCTCGCGAGGGCCTCCCGAGCGTCCCGGAACCGATCTGTGGATGACGTGCGGCCTGTGCAGCAGGGGTCGCCCGGGGTACGCGCACGCTCAGCGACGCGCACAACCTCCGCGATGCGCACAACCTCCGTCGGCATCCGCCTCGTTGAACTGACCTTGCGCACATCGCTGACCTTGCGCCCGACGCCACCCCGCCCCCCGCCCGCGCGCCCAACCCAGCCCCACCCCGCCCGCGCACCCGCCCCACACCCACCCCACGCCGCGGTCGCGCCCCGACCTCGCTATCCTGGATGCCACACCCATCAGGCACGCTCACACAGTGCCGCCCATATCGCTCGAGGAGTACCCCCATGGCCACGATTCCCGACAAGCCCGCGCTGGAAGGCCTCGAGCAGAAGTGGGACGCCGCCTGGCGCGAGCGCGGCACCTATGTCTTCGACCGGCTGCGCGCAGCCGACGCCGGTCGCCAGGGCGTGTACTCGGTCGACACGCCGCCGCCGACGGCATCCGGGAGCCTGCACATCGGCCACGTGTTCTCATTCACGCACACCGATGTCAAGGTGCGCTTCGAGCGCATGCGCGGCAAGACCGTGTTCTACCCGATGGGCTGGGACGACAACGGCCTGCCCACCGAGCGCCGCGTGCAGAACTACTACGGCGTGCGATGCGACCCCTCGCTCCCCTACGACGCCGCCTTCACCCCGCCCTTCGCGGGCGGTGACAACAAGAGCAGCAAGGCCGCCGACCAGGTGCCCATCAGCCGTCGCAACTTCATCGAGCTGTGCGAGCGGCTCACCGTCGAAGACGAGAAGCAGTTCGAAGACCTGTTCCGCGAACTGGGCCTGAGCGTCGACTGGACGCAGACGTACCGCACGATCTCCGACGATTCGATCCGCACGAGCCAGCTCGCGTTCCTGCGCAACATCGAGCGCGGCGAGGCTTACCAGGCCCTCGCCCCCACGCTGTGGGACGTCGACTTCCGCTCCGCGATCGCCCAGGCCGAGCTCGAGGACCGCGACCAGCCCGCCGCCTACCACCGCGTGGGTTTCGCCAAGACCGACGGCTCGGGCGACGTGTTCATCGAGACCACCCGCCCCGAGCTGCTGCCCGCGTGCGTGGCCCTGGTCGCGAACCCCGATGACGAGCGCTACCAGCCCCTGTTCGGCACCACCGTGCGCACCCCGCTGTTCGACGTCGAGGTGCCGGTGCTCCCCCACCCGCTCGCGCAGAAGGACAAGGGTTCGGGCATCGCCATGATCTGCACCTTCGGCGACGTGACCGACATCATCTGGTGGCGCGAGCTCGACCTGCCCAACCGCACGATCATCGGCAAGGACGGGCGGATCATCGCCGACGCCCCCGACGTGATCACGACGGATGCCGCGAAGGCGGCGTACGCGGAACTCGCGGGCAAGACGGTGTTCAGCGCCAAGAAGCGCATCGTCGAGCTGCTGCAGGAGTCCGGGGCCATGGAGGGCGCGCCGAAGCCGTTCACGCACCCCGTGAAGTTCTTCGAGAAGGGCGACCGCCCGCTCGAGATCGTGTCGACCCGCCAGTGGTACATCCGCAACGGCGCGCGCGACGCCGAGCTGCGTGAGCGCCTGGTGTCGCTCGGGCGCGAGATGTCGTGGCATCCGGACTTCATGCGCGTGCGCTTCGAGAACTGGACCAACGGCCTCACCGGAGACTGGCTCGTGTCGCGCCAGCGCTTCTTCGGCGTGCCGATCCCGGTCTGGTACGGCCTCGACGGCGACGGCGAGCGTGACTACTCCCGCGTGCTCACCCCCGACCTCGCCTCGCTCCCCGTGGACCCCACGGTGGACGTCCCCCCGGGCTTCACCGAGGACCAGCGCGGTGTCGCGGGCGGGTTCGACGCCGAGCGCGACATCCTCGACACCTGGGCGACCTCCTCGCTCACCCCCCAGCTGGCCGGTGGATGGCAGCGCGACGAGGAGCTGTGGAACCTCGTGTCGCCGTTCGACCTGCGCCCGCAGGGCCAGGACATCATCCGCACGTGGCTCTTCTCGACGATGCTCCGCAGCGCCCTCGAAGACGACCGCAGCCCCTGGTCGGATGCCGCCATCTCGGGCTTCATCGTCGACCCCGACCGCAAGAAGATGTCGAAGTCCAAGGGCAACGTCGTCACGCCCGCCGACATCCTGAAGCAGCACGGCTCCGACGCGGTGCGCTATTGGTCGGCCTCCAGCCGTCTGGGCACCGACGCGGCCTTCGACCCGCAGAATCCCACGCAGGTCAAGATCGGCCGACGTCTCGCGATCAAGCTGCTGAACGCGGCGAAGTTCGTGCTGTCGTTCCCCGTGCCCGAGGGCGCCGAGGTCACGCACGCCCTCGACGCGTCGATGCTCGCGACCCTGGATGCCGTCGTGCGCGACGCCACCGCCGCGTTCGAGGCCTACGACCACGCGCGGGCGCTGGAGATCACCGAGTCGTTCTTCTGGACGTTCTGCGACGACTACCTCGAGCTCGTCAAGGAGCGCGCCTACGATCAGTCCGACGTGGGGCAGGCGTCGGCGGCCCTCGCGCTGCGCACGGCCCTGTCGACGCTCGTGCGTCTGTTCGCTCCCGTGCTGTCGTTCGCGTCCGAGGAGGTGTGGTCGTGGTTCGAGGAGGGCTCGGTGCACACCGCCGCGTGGCCCGAGCCGAGCGGCTCAGAGGGCGACCCCGCCGTGCTCACGGCTGTGAGCGCCGCGCTCATCGGCATCCGCCGCGCCAAGACCGAGGCCAAGGCGTCGCAGAAGACGCCGGTCACCTCGCTCACGGTGTCGGGCCCGAACGTCGAGGCGCTGCGCCTCGCCGAGGGCGACCTGCGCGCCGTGGGTCGCATCGAGACCATCGCCTTCGCCGAGGGCGACACCACCACCGTCACCGACATCGTGTTCGCACCCCAGGAGGACTGATGCAGCTCGGAACCCGTTGGACCGCCCGTGAGCAGCCGCCCAAGGCCGTTCCCGAGGCGTTGCACGCGCAGATCGCCGCGGTCGAGGCCGCGCTCAACCCCGATGGGCTGAGCGCCCCCGCCCCGCGGTGGACGCTGACGTTCCTCGAGGGGCGCCCCGTCGCGGAGCTCGACACGGGCGTCATCGTGAGCCAGGATGCCGCGGGCGAAGTCGTCGTGCGCTACGACGACGACGCCGAGTTCGGGTAACCGCTCCCCGCGACCGAAGCCCGCCGGCGCCTCCGAGGTGTCGGCGGGCTTCGTCGTGTCGGGCTGGTGGCGCCGCGCGCACGGGTGCGGGTGCGGGTGCGGGTGCGGACGAGATTCACGCAGCGCAGGCGATGGCGGCGGAGGGGGCCCTCGCTCGCCGGAAGCCCTCACTCGTCCTCGTCGTCCGTGCTCGTAGGCTGGACCGATGACGGATGCCCCCAATCCCCTCCTCGCGCCGCCCGCGCTCCCCTACGACCTGCCGCCCTACGGCAGCATCCGGGCCGAGCATTACCTCCCCGCATTCCGCGCGGCCTTCGCCGCCCAGCGCGCGGAGGTCGACGCGATCACCGCCCAGTCCGACGCCCCCACGTTCGAGAACACCCTCGTCGCGCTCGAGCGCAGCGGCGAGGTGCTCGACCGCGTGGCGCGGACCTTCTACACCGTGGCGTCGGCCGACGGCACCGACGCCATCCAGGCGGTCGAGGAGCAGCTCGCCCCGCTCATGTCGGCCCATCGCGACGCCATCCAGCTGGATGCGGAGCTGTTCGCCCGTGTCGCCGCGGTGCACGCGCGGCTCGACGACCTCGACCTGGATGCCGAGAGCCGGTACCTCGTCGAGAGGCACCACCGCGAGATGTCCCTGGCCGGTGCGGGGCTCGACGAGGCGCAGAAGCAGCGCCTGACCGATCTCAACCAGCGCCTGTCGGTGCTCACCACGACCTTCGAGAAGAACCTCCTCGCCGACACGAACGACCTCGCCGTCGTGTTCGACGACGCCGCGGAGCTCGACGGTCTCAGCGAGGGCGAGCTCTCCGCCGCCGCACAGGCCGCGACGAGCCGCGGCCTCGACGGCCGGTACGTCGTCAATCTGACGTTGTACACCGGGCACCCCCTCCTCGCGTCGCTGACGAACCGTGCCAGTCGTGGCCGTCTGCTCGAGGCCTCGCGCTCGCGCGCGTCGCGGGGCAACGACAACGACAACCGCGGTGTCCTCCGCGACATCGTGCGCCTGCGCGCCGAGCGTGCGGCCCTGCTCGGCTACCCCTCCCACGCCGCCGCCGTGCTCGCCGACCAGACCGCGGGGTCCCCGGATGCCGCCCGCGACCTCTTGCGCCGGCTCGCCGTCCCCGCGGCCGCCAACGCCCGCGCCGAGCAGGACGCCCTGCAGCGGGTCGCCGATGCCGACGGCATCCGCATCGAGGCGCACGACTGGGCGTTCTACACCGAGAAGGTGCGGTCCGAGCGCTACGACCTCGACCGCTCGGCGCTGCGGCCCTGGTTCGAGGCCGAGCGCGTGCTGCGCGACGGCGTGTTCTTCGCCGCTGAGAAGCTCTACGGCATCCGGGTGAACGAGCGCCACGACCTGCAGGGTTACCACCCCGACGTGCGCGTGTTCGAGGTGCACAACGCCGACGGCAGCGAGCTCGGACTGTTCCTGCTCGATCTCTACACGCGCGACAGCAAGCGCGGGGGTGCGTGGATGAACTCGATCGTCACGCAGTCCGCCCTCCGCGGCACGGCGCCGGTGGTCGTGAACAACCTCAACGTCAACAAGCCCGCACCGGGCACGGCGACCCTGTTGACGCTCGACGAGGTCACGACCCTCTTCCACGAGTTCGGCCATGCCCTGCACGGCCTGTTCGCAACGGTGACCTACCCGCACTTCGCCGGCACAGCGGTGTACCGCGACTTCGTCGAGTTCCCCAGCCAGGTGAACGAGATGTGGATCCTCTGGCCCGAGATCCTCTCGAACTACGCGCGGCACATCGACACCGACGAGCCGCTGCCCGCCGACGTCGTCGAGCGGTTGCACGCGTCGGAGGCGTTCAACCAGGGCTTCGCCACGAGCGAGTACCTCGCGGCATCCTGGATCGATCAGGCGTGGCATGGCCTCTCCGTCGACGAGGCCTCCGCCGACATCGACGTCGCCGCCTTCGAAGCCGCAGCTCTCGCCCACATCGGTCTCGACAACCCGGCGGTGCCGACGCGCTACGCGTCCACGTACTTCGCGCATGTCTTCTCGGGCGGCTACAGCGCCGGGTACTACTCGTACATCTGGAGCGAGGTGCTCGACGCCGACACGGTGGAGTGGTTCCGCGAGAACGGCGGCCTCACCCGCGACAACGGCGACCGCTTCCGTGAGCGGCTGCTCGGCGTCGGTGGTTCGGGCGATCCTCTCGCCGCCTACCGCGACTTCCGAGGCCGGGATGCCGAGATCCAGCCGCTGCTCGAACGCCGGGGTCTCGCGGGCTGAACGCGTCGGCTCCAGGCGGGGTGTGTGAAGCCGCCGCGGGAGTCGACGAGGGCGATCCACGTGGACCAGGCGTGGGGGTGGCGGCTGCGATGCACCCGGCGGCGGGTGTCACGCGGGTGGCGGGGGCGGGCGGTGGCAGGCCGTGCGGGCACGCTCACGGCCGCGCGCGCGTGCGCGCTCCGGGGTGAGCGCGAGGGCGGGCAGGTCGACCATGCCGTCGGGCGGCGGGCCAGAGCCGCTCGACGGGGGTCAGAACGGCGCGAGATCGGGTTCCGGAGGAGAGGGGTCGTCGGGGAGGAACCTCACCGCCGGTGCGTACGGCAGAGGCTCGTCGCAGTACACCCGACCGGTCGGGCTCGTCCACTCGAGGATCCCTTCGGCGCGTTGTCTCACCGTCCAGCGGGTGAACTGCTTCTGGGTGTGATGTCGCTGGCAGAGGTGGCTGAGGTTGCCGACGTGAGTGCTCCCGCCGAGCGCGTAGTCGAGGGTGTGGTCGACCTCGGAGCGGATCGCGGGGACGGTGCATCCGGGCCACCGGCAGTGGCGATCGCGAGCGCGGAGGAATCGGTCGATCGCGGTCGTGCGATGGTACGTGTCGGTGTGCAGGACGGCGCCGGTGACCGGGTGCGTGACCACGCGATCCCACGGGACGCTCGTCGACTCCGCCAGGGTGCGGGCGGTGTCGGCGTCGATCGGTCCGTGGCCGATCAGTTCTGCCGGTTCGGCGTTCTCGCGCTGCGGGTCGAGCATCGTCAGGGCAGGCACCACGACCTGGACGCGGGCGCGGATGGCCCCCAGCGTTCCGCGTCCCTCATCGTCACGGGTGGGGTCCGCCTCGGGGGCGGCGGTGAGCAGAAGATCCGCGAGGATGTCGGCCCGCAGCTGCGCAGTCGTGCGCTCGTCGGTGGCGGACACCGCCGTGTCTCCGCGCGCGTCGACGACCGCGCGGCTCTGGTGAGTGAGGCGGTCGTATATGCCGACGGCGAGGACCGTCGGGAGCGTCGCCACCAGGTCGGACATCCCGTCTTGGCCGGTCACGATTCTCACGCAGCGGGTTTCGCGACCCCGCTGATGGCGTTCGGCGATCGTCGTCGGATACAGCTTCTCGGCAAGAACGGCCAGCCGGGAGCGCTGCCGGCCGGGGCTGAGGCCCACGGCGGTGGCGACGGCCAGGGCATCGAAATCCGCGCGCACCTCGGTCGGCGGGGGCGTGCCGACCTCGAGGATCGCCTGCACGTGGGCGCGGGTGATCGTGCCCCCCTCCCACGCGCTGAGGGTGCCGGGATAATCGTCGACCAGCGTCATGGCGCGGCCGATCTGCGTCTGCATCGAGCGGTCGGAGACACTCTCCGCCGCCGCGATCTCGGACGCGACCTCCCGCAGAGCCATCTCGGCGACCCGCGACGACACGGGCCTCTCGGCCATTACGTCGAGCGCGAGATGCCCCGCCTCGGCGAGAGCGCGAGCGCGCTGGACCTCAGCGGCGGCGACCGCCGCGCCCGCGCGGAGCACCTCGTCGAGCACCGCTGACAGGGCGCGAGGCCCGCCGTGCGGTGCTGTCGACCTGGTGTCGTTCTGCATGTGTGCATGCTACCGAGGGGGTCCGACATTCCTGGGGCCCCCGAGACCCCGATGGGGACGGATGCCGGAAGTACCGACCTGTGCAGACGACACCGCCCACGTCACGGTCGGTCGGGCACGACGCCCCGCGCTCGCGCCTCAGGCGCTGCGACGCTTCTGCGCCAGGACGATCGTCGGCTGCGCTCCGTCTTCGACCGCGGCGCGCGTGATGACGACCTTGGCGATGTCGTCGGCCGAGGGGACGTCGAACATGATGGGGCCGAGCACGTCTTCGAGGATCGCGCGCAGACCACGGGCACCGGTCTTGCGGGCGACCGCGAGGTCGGCGATCGCGCGGAGTGCGTCTTCGTCGAACTCGAGCTGCACGCCGTCGATCTCGAACATGCGCTGGTACTGCTTCACCAGCGCGTTGCGGGGCGCCGTGAGGATCTCCATCAAGGCGTCCTGGTCGAGCGGCGAAACGGATGCCACCACGGGCAGGCGACCGATGAACTCGGGGATCAGGCCGAACTTGTGCAGGTCTTCCGGCAGGGCCTCGCTGAAGAGGTCGGGGGCGTCCTCTTTGCGCTGGAGCGGAGCGCCGAAGCCCACGCCGTGCTTGCCGACGCGCGCGGAGATGATCTCCTCCAGACCAGCGAAGGCGCCGGCCACGATGAACAGCACGTTCGTCGTGTCGATCTGGATGAATTCCTGGTGGGGGTGCTTGCGCCCGCCCTGCGGCGGCACCGAGGCGACCGTGCCCTCGAGGATCTTCAGCAGCGCCTGCTGCACGCCCTCGCCCGAGACGTCGCGCGTGATCGAGGGGTTCTCGGCCTTGCGCGCGATCTTGTCGACCTCGTCGATGTAGATGATGCCGGTCTCGGCGCGCTTGACGTCGAAGTCGGCAGCCTGCAGCAGCTTGAGGAGGATGTTCTCGACGTCTTCGCCGACGTAGCCGGCCTCGGTGAGCGCCGTGGCATCCGCCACCGCGAAGGGCACGTTGAGGCGCTTCGCCAGCGTCTGCGCGAGGTACGTCTTGCCGCAGCCGGTGGGCCCGAGCAGCAGGATGTTGCTCTTGGCGATGTCGATCTCTTCGGCGCGGGCCTCGGCGGGTTGCAGGGTGCCCAGGGAGCGGACGCGCTTGTAGTGGTTGTAGACCGCGACGGCGAGGGCCCGCTTGGCGGGCTCCTGACCGACGACGTACTCCTCGAGGAACGCGAAGATCTCCCGCGGCTTCGGCAGGTCGAATTCGGCGACCTCGCCGGCCGACGATTCGGCCATGCGCTCTTCGATGATCTCGTTGCACAACTCGACGCATTCGTCGCAGATGTACACGCCGGGACCGGCGATCAGCTGCTGCACCTGCTTCTGGCTCTTGCCGCAGAAGGAGCACTTGAACAGGTCGGCGCTCTCACCGATGCGTGCCATGCCGGTTCCTCCCGTCACCCGGCCCCCGCCGGTGTGTGATCGAGCCTAACCCGAGCCCGGGCGAACGGAGGGCATTTGCGCCCGCGGCGCTGTCATGATCGCCCAGGGCGGACGCCCGGCATCCCCTCCCCTCCCCTCGCCCCGCGCGCGAGGCGCCGGGGATCGCGGGTCCGGGGTGCTCCGAGGCGACGACGTCCGACCCCTCACCCCGGTGCGCGACGCGGCGAGGCGGCTCCGCGCGTGGGGAGGGCCGTCAGCGGGGCGCGACAGGGGCGGAGTCCGCGGACACGACGATGCCCCGCAGACCGAAACGGTCTGCGGGGCATCGGCGACGCGGGGTGTCAGGCGGTCAGAGCCGCCGGCTGACGCTTGCGCGTGGTGAGGACCTGGTCGACGATGCCGTAGTCCATGGCCTCCTGGGCGGAGAGGATCTTGTCGCGGTCGATGTCTTTGTTGACCTTCGCGACGTCCTGACCGGTGTGGCTGGCCATCGTCTCTTCGAGCCAGGTGCGCATGCGGAGGATCTCCTGCGCCTGGATCTCGATGTCGGACGCCTGCCCGTGACCGGCCTCGCCCATGGCGGGCTGGTGGATCAGGATGCGGGCGTTCGGCAGGGCGAGACGCTTGCCGGGGGCGCCGGCGGCGAGCAGAACGGATGCCGCCGAGGCCGCCTGGCCGAGCACGACCGTCTGGATCTGCGGCGAGACGTACTGCATCGTGTCGTAGATCGCCGTCATGGCCGTGAACGAGCCGCCGGGCGAGTTGATGTACATGATGATGTCGCGGTCCGGGTCCTGCGACTCGAGCACGAGCAGCTGCGCCATGACGTCGTCGGCCGAGGCGTCGTCGACCTGGACGCCCAGGAAGATGACGCGGTCCTCGAACAGCTTGTTGTAGGGGTCCTGACGCTTGTAGCCGTAGGCCGTGCGCTCCTCGAACTGGGGCAGAACGTAACGGCTGGAGGGCATGTGGGCCGCGGCGCCGCCGAAGGTGGGGATGTTCATATCGGTGTCCTATTCCTCTCGCCTCAGGCCGCGGTTCCGCCGCCGCCGGTGACGTCGGTGGCGTGCTCGCGCATGTGGTCGACGAAGCCGTACTCGAGCGCTTCCTGCGCCGTGAACCAGCGGTCACGGTCACCGTCGGCGTTGATCTGCTCGACGCTCTTGCCGGTCTGCGACGCGGTGATCTCGGCGAGGCGGCGCTTCATGTCGAGGATGAGCTGCGCCTGCGTCTGGATGTCGCTCGACGTTCCGCCGAAGCCACCGTGCGGCTGGTGCAGCAGCACGCGGGCGTTGGGCGTGATGTAGCGCTTGCCCTTGGTGCCGCTGGTCAGCAGCAGCTGGCCCATCGAGGCCGCCATGCCGATACCGACCGTGACGATGTCGTTCGGCACGAACTGCATCGTGTCGTAGATCGCCATGCCGGCCGTGATCGAGCCGCCGGGCGAGTTGATGTAGAGGTAGATGTCCCTCTGCGGGTCTTCTGCGGCCAGCAGGAGGATCTTCGCGCAGATCTCGTTGGCGTTCTCGTCGCGCACCTCCGAACCGAGCCAGATGATGCGGTCCTTCAGCAGCCTGTCGAAGACGCTCGTTGCCATAAGGGGTTCGGGCATGTGTGCTCCTCTTCCGGTGATCTGCAACGAATCTACCGGCGGGTTCCGGGGCAGGATGCCGTGTTCGCCGCGGGCGGATCAGCGGGGGTTCTCGGCGATTTCTCGCGCGTATCCGGTCACCGACCGGGTATAGCGCGGCAGATGCGGCGCCAGGGCCTGAAGGGCGATGGATGCCGCCCGCTCGGACTCCCCGCTCGACACGAGCGCCAGAGCGTAGAAGGCGGCGGCCGCGTCGTGCAGGGCACCGCGGGGCTCGCGCTCGTACTCGGTCCGCAGCAGGGCGAGCGCCTCCTCGACCGTTCCCAGGTTGCGGATCGTGCTCGCGAGTTGGATGGTCGCCCGCGTGCGCCGGTCCGGGTCGAGACCGACCGTCAGGGCGCGGCGGTACAGCACCTCGGCGTCGGTCTCGAGACCGGCGGAGTCCCGAGCGCCCGCGCGCTCGAACAGCGCCTCGGCGTCGCCCTCGGGGCGCTCCGCCGCCAGCGCGTCGATGCGCCGCACCACGTCGGCGGGGTCGAGCGTCTCATCGGCCCAGACGGCATCCACTCTGATCTGCCAGTCGTCGCTCATGGGATGCATCCCTCTCGATCCGTCGAGTGTTCGGAAGACTCGCGCCTCCGGCGACGAGCCCCGGGTGTTCTGGATACCCGGCGCCGTGGACGACTCCGGGCGAGGCGTCGGGCGAGGGCGCAGCTGTGGGTTCCCGAACGGGTCGGGAACGAGAAAGGGGGCGGATGCCACGGCATCCGCCCCCCCCTCGTCAGGGCTTACTCGCTGTCAGCAGCCTTGTCGTCCGCCTTCCTCTTGGCGGGCGCGCGCTTCTTGGCGGGGGCCTTCTTGGGGGCCTCCTCAGCGGCGGGAGCCTCTTCGGCCTCGACCACGGCGTCGGCGTCAGCCGCGGCGTCGGCGATCTCCTGCGCCTCCTCGACGACCTCTTCGGACGCGTCCTCGTCGGACGTGGGCTCTTCGCCCTCGACGGCGACGAAGCCGGTCAGGTCGACGGGCTTGCCGTTCGTGTCGACGACGGTCACCTTGCCGAGCGCGATCGCGAGGGCCTTGTTGCGGGCGACCTCGCCGACGAGCGCGGGCAGCTGGTTGCCCTGCTGCAGCGCGTTGACGAAGTCCTGCGGCGCCATGTTGTACTGCGCGGCCGACTGGATGAGGTACTGCGTGAGCTCGTCCTGCGAGACCTGCACGTCGGCGTCTTCGGCGATCTTGTCGAGCACCATCTGCGTGCGGAACTGCTTCTCGCTCGCCTCGGTGACCTCGGCGCGGTGCACGTCGTCTTCGAGACGGTTCTCGCCCTCGAGGTGGGTGTGCACCTCGTCTTCGATGAGCTGCGGCGGCACGGGGATCTCGACGGCCTCGAGGAGGGCGTCGATGAACTTGTCGCGCGCGGCCGAACCCTGCGTGAACACGGCCTGCTGCGACACGCGCTCGCTGAGCGACTCGCGCAGCTCGGCGATGGTGTCGAACTCGGAGGCCATCTGCGCGAAGTCGTCGTCGGCGTCGGGGAGCTCGCGCTCCTTGACGGCCTTGATCGTCACGGCGACCTCGGCCTCTTCGCCGGCGTGCTCGCCGCCGACGAGCTTCGAGCGGAACGTGGTCTCTTCGTCGGCGGTGAGCGACTCGATCGCCTCGTCGATGCCTTCGAGCAGCTCGCCGGAGCCGATCTCGTACGACACGCCCTCGGCGCGGTCGATCTCGTTGCCGTCGATGGCGGCGACGAGGTCGAGCTCGACGAAGTCACCGGTGGTGGCCGGCCGGTCGACCGTGACGAGCGTGCCGAAGCGCGCGCGCAGGCGGTCGAGCTCGGCATCGATGCCCGCCTCGTCGGCCTCAGCGGCGTCGACGGTCACCGTGAGGGTGTCGTAGGCCGGCAGGTCGAACTCGGGACGCACGTCGACCTCGACGTCGATGACCAGGTCGCCGGAGAAGTCCTTCAGCTCGGGCAGCTCGACGATCTCGGCGTTCGGGCGGCCGATGACGCGCAGGTCGTTGGCCTCGACGGCCTGGCGGTAGAACCCGTCGAGTCCCTCGTTGACGGCGTGCTCGATGACGGCGCCGCGGCCCATGCGCTGGTCGATGATGGGCGCGGGCACCTTGCCCTTGCGGAAGCCGGGGATCTGCACGTCGCGGGCGATGTGCTCGTAGGCGTGGGCGATGCTCGGCTTGAGCTCGTCGGGCGAGACCGTGATGTGGAGCTTGACCCGGGTGGGGCTGAGCTGCTCGACGGTGCTGTTGACCATGCGGTGTGTTCTCCTCGTGTGGCCCGCGCGCACGCGGGGGCCGATCAGGCCTGTGGTCTGTGGGGCCGTTGCGTCGGGGCGACAGGATTCGAACCTGCGGCCTCCCGCTCCCAAAGCGGGCGCTCTACCAAGCTGAGCTACGCCCCGGGGCGACGCGCCGAAGCACGTTCGACGAAACGACCGGTGAAAGTCTAGTCGATCGGCCTGCGAGCCCCGGTCTCGACCGACACAGGCGGCTCGGTGCGCGAAAGACCGCGGGGCCTTCCCGCCCAGGATGGACGTCTGCGCGTTCGCAAGAGCGGTCGAGGTGTCGTAGAGTGGTGACGTCCGACTCCCTGATTCCCCCGAGAATCAGCGGTTTCCGGGGCTGTAGCTTAGTGGTAAAGCCTCTGTCTTCCAAACAGATGATGCGAGTTCGATTCTCGTCAGCCCCTCCATCTCCTGAATGCTGGCTGCTGAGCCGGCGCACGCGGGCCCGCCGCCGTCGCCGGTGATTGCGCTCCGGGCGTCTGCGCGCTGTCAGAGGAGCGCGCGGAACGACTCCGGCAATACCACGTTGTCGCCGGCACCCGCGAAGAACCCGGCGACCTGCTGCGGACGATAGCCGGCGATTCCGCACCCCACCTCGGTCACGAGGAAACGCAGCTCGGGGTGATCGGCCGCGAACGCCAGGAACCGCGCCGCCTGATCCTGGAAGACCGCGAGGCCGGACATCGTGTCGATGCCGTACGACCGGCCCTGCAGTCCCTCGCTCTGGCCCCAGACCGCGCCGAAGCGGTCGTGGGCGAACCGCGCGGCTCCGCCGCCGTGGGCTCCGGCGGCATTCGAGCCGAAGACGAAGACCTCACCGGGCGCGAGTGACGTGATCTGCATCCCGCGAGACTACGCGCGGGCTGTCGTCCGCGCTCGATCCGCGGGAGCGCGCACCCGACCGGCGGCCCTCACGAGCCGGACGCGGGGGATGCCGCCGCGTGCCGCGCCGAGTGGGTCGCATACGTCTGCGCGTTGCGGAGGATCCCCGCGCGTTCTTCGGCGGTGAGTTCGCGTCGGACCGTCGCCGGCACGCCGGCCACGAGCGAGCCCGCGGGCACGACCGTGCCCTCGAGCACCACCGCTCCCCCGGCGACGAGGCAGCCCGGCCCGATCTCGACGCCCGAGAGGACGACGCTCCCCATGCCGATCAACGATCCGTCGCCGATGGTGCAGCCGTGCACGACGGCGTTGTGGCCGACCGACACGTCGTCGCCGATCGTCACGCCGTGGCCGGCGTCGACGTGCACCGAGACGTTGTCCTGCAGGTTGCTGCGCGCGCCCACGGTGATCGCCGCGCTGTCGCCCCGGAGGACGGCGTTGTACCAGATGCTCGCCCCGTCGGCGAGCGTCACCGCCCCGACCACGCGGGCCCCGGATGCCACGAACGCATTCTCGTGCACGGTCGGCGCGGCGCCGGGCAGGGCGAGGACGGAGGCGTCGAGGGCGATCGTCATGCGCCGAGGCTAGCGCTGCCGAGGGCTACCGACGACTACCGAGAGCGCGACGGAGACGGTAGCGGGCGGGCGCGAACCGGTAGCGGTCGACGCTCGAGGACCTCTTAGGTTCGAGCCACACCCCGCACCCGCTCCAGGAGAAACCATGTCGCAGTCCACCGAAACCACCGCCCTGCCCGCCCGACGCTCGCGCCGGGGGACGGCGATCCTCGCGGTCGCCGCCGGTACCGCCCTTCTCCTCGGCGGCGGCGGAACGTACGCCTACTGGTCCACGCAGACCGCATTGACCTCCGGCCCCGTCGAATCCGGCGACCTCGACCTGTCACTCGGGACCGGCACATGGACGCTCCAGGGCGTGGTGGGTGCCGCACAGACCATCACCGACCTGACCGACGTGCGCATCGTGCCCGGCGACGTGCTCACCCTCACGCAACCCCTCGACGTGACGCTGGTCGGCGACACGATCGCCGCGGACCTCACCGCCGAGCTCGGGTCGTCCTTCACCACGGGGACGCTCGGCACCAATCTGGACGTCGTGCTGACGGTCGACTCGTTCGGCACCGCGACGGGCGCGAACACGTACCGCGTGACGCCGGCCGACAGCGGCGCCACGACGGCGGAGCTGACCATCACCTTCGACCCGACCACGCCCGACCAGGTGGGCGCGAACCAGAGCGTCGACCTCGACGACATTGCGTTCTCGCTGACGCAGGCCTCCAGCTGAACCCGGGCCGTCCATGTCGAAGCGCGACGACGACGTCCCGCGACGGCTGCGATGGGCCGCGGTGCTCGCCGCGGCGCTGGTTCTCGGAACCGGCGCCGCCGCCGCCCATGCCTCGTGGAGCAGCACCGCCGCGCTGACGGCGGGGCCGCTGGCATCCGGATCCCTCGACGTCTCGACGCAGTGGGGCACCGACTGGTCGGGATGGGTGCCGCTGTACCCGGGGAGGTCGGCCGACACCGCTCTCCTGCAGGTCACCGAGACCCGGGCCGCGGGCACGACCCTGCGGTGGCGCCTCACCGCCACGCCACGGGTCCCGGCCGACCTCTCGCCGTACGTCACGGCGCAGGTGTTCGTGGGGGCGTGCGGAAGCGGCATCCTCCTTCCGGCGAACGGCGTGTACGCGCCGGCCGGGGGTCTGGACCCCGGCGCGACCGTGACGCTGTGCCTCCGGGTGACGCTGAGCACGAACACTCCCAACGAGCGACAGGGAACGGCGATCGACCCGTTGCTGGTGATCACCGCCGATCAGGTGACCTCGTGAGAGCGCCCGCGCGGGCGTCTTTGGCGCTCGTCGCCGCGGCCGCGCTCGCGTCGGCCCTGGTCGCCCCGCCCGCCACGGCCGCGTGGCAGGTCTCGACGACCGTCTCGATCACGCCGCTGACGGCCGGCGTCTTGGCCGCACCCGCGGCGACCTGCCGGACGATCACGACCGGGACGCCCCTGGCCCGCATCTCCTGGCCCGCCGTCACCGGCGCCACGGGGTACCGGGTGGTCATCGGCAACACCACCAACACCACCACGCGCGTGCTCGTCGACGATCAGCCCGGCCTGAGCTACGACGTCACGGGAACGCTGCTCTTGACCCTGCTGACCTCGGTGCTGGGCAACCTGCTGACGGGTGGAACGGTCTACGTCACCGTCACCGCCCGCACCGGGGCGTGGACGTCGGCACCCAGCGCTGCCCAGAACATCGGCCTCTCGAACATCGTCACGGGTCTTCTCGGAGGTGTGCGATGCCGGCCGTGACGCTCCGGCGCGACCTCCGACGCTCTCGGGTCGAGCACGCGCCGCGGCGACGGGGATGGGCGCGCACGCGCGCCGCCGCCGCGACGGTGCTGCTGATCGCGGTGTCGCTCTTCGCGCTCGTCAACGTCGTCATCCCCCTGCTGATGGGGGCGCAGACCTACACGGTGCTGACCGGCAGCATGCAACCCGGGATGCCGCCGGGGACGATGATCGCCGTGCGCGACACACCGATCGACGACGTGCGCGTGGGCGATGTGGTCACGTACCAGATCCGCTCGGGGGATCCGGCGGTGGTCACCCATCGCGTCGTGGGCACCACGAGCATGACCAGAGGGGAACGGGTGCTCCTCACCCGCGGCGATGCGAACGACGTCGACGATCCCCCCGTCCGGCGAGAACAACTGCGCGGCACCGTCGTGCTGGCGGTGCCGTATCTTGGGTACCCCGCGGTGCTGGTCGGTGGAGCCGAGCGCGGCGCGGTCGTCGCGGCCATCGGCGTCGCCGTCGTCGGCTACGGCATCGCGCTGCTCGTCTGGGATGCCATCCGCGCGGGGCGGCGGAAGCCCGCGGCCGCGGTGGCGGCGCTGCTCGTCGCGATGGCCGCGGGTGCTCCCCTGCTCTCGCCCGGCGCCGCCCACGCGGCGAGCCCGACGCGCGAGACCGTCACGGGCGACGGCCCGCTCGAGCGCCTGCTGGTGAGCGACGACGGCGTGCACTTCGTCGCCGACGGCTCGGTGGTCCTCTTCGACGGCCCGAGGGCGCTCACGCCGGGGACGACGACCGACGCCGTCGTCTGGATCCGCAACGCGAGCAGCGACCCGGTCCGCGCGGGTCTGCGACTGCACGCGGTCCCCCCGTCCGCCGACCCCGCCGACGCGGCGCTCGCCGACGCCCTCCGACTTGTCGTGGGCGCCTCGCGGCTCCCACCCGGCGATCACTGGGTGAGCGGCGTCATCGTTCCCGGAGAGACCCTCCGTCTCGAGGTCGGGCTGCACATGGATGCCACGGCCGACAACGTCTCGCGTCGCGGCGAGGCCTCGGTGACCCCCGTCGTCCAGCTCACCGACGCCCCGAGCACCGCACCGGTGGTTCCCCCCGGCTCCGCCCCACCGAGCGACTCGACGGCACTGGCGTGGACGGGCCTGCGCGCGACGCCGGTGGCACCCCTCGTCGTCGCGGCTGCGGTGGCGACGATCCTCGGCATCGCCCTGCGTGTGAGGCGAGCCGAACGAAGGTAAGGATTGCCTGCTCACCGGGGATTTAGCCGAGCCTCATCTTGCTTGCGGAATGCTCCGGCGTGAGTAGCGTTGCATTCAACAGACTTCGTTCGCTGCGACAAGGAGCAGATATGAGCACCGTACAGACCCCCGCCGCCACCACCGTCGACCCGACCATGGCGGCCGGCACCGCCCAGTTCCTCTCCCCCGTCGTCATCGGCCTCGAGGCCCTCGTCGTCAACGGCAAGCAGGCGCACTGGCACGTGCGCGGCTCGAACTTCATCGGCGTGCACGAGCTGCTCGACACCGTCGTCGCCCACGCGCAGGACTGGGCCGACCTCGCCGCCGAGCGCATCGTCGCCCTGGGTCTGCCCGTCGACTCGCGCCTGTCGACCGTGGCGGCCAAGGCCAAGGCCACCGAGGTGCCCGCCGGGTTCGCGCAGTCCGACGTCGTCATCCGCGCCGTCATCGCCGACATCGACGCCGTGCTGGTCGACATCGAGGCCGCGATCGAGGGTCTCGACGAGATCGACATGTCGAGCCAGGACGTCGCGATCGAGATCAAGCGCGGTCTCGACAAGGACCGCTGGTTCCTCTTCGCGCACCTCGCGGCGTAAGAAGGTTCCCGAAGGGGGCGGTGCATCAGCACCGCCCCCTTCGTCGTCCCCGGTGCCCGCTCGCTCGGCGGGCCCGAGAGGGTCGTTTGCTGTCGAGCGCCCCGGCGGCGATCGAGAAAGACTCCTCGCACAGGGCGGAGACCTGCACGCCGGGTGCCAGGGACCGACCCGCGCGGGAAGCGCGGGGCCCGGTCAGACCCCGTGCGTCACCCGACCGGCGAGGAGCGTCGTGAGCACCGGCATCGAGCGCAGGGCCCGCTCGTCGGCCGTGTGCGGGTCGATGCCGACGATCACGAGGTCGGCCGGGGCGCCGGGTGAGATCTCCGCCGGCGCGGTGGATCCGCCCGCGGTGGATGCCGCGATCGCCGTGTCGATGTCGACCCGCTGGTGCGGCTGCCACGCCTCGCGCCCGTCCCGCGTGCGGAAGACCGCCGAGGCGATCGCGGCCCACGGGTCCAGCGGCGCCACCGGCGCGTCGGAACCGAAGCGCAGGTTCGCGCCGCTGTCGGCGAGGGCTCGAAGGGGGTAGGGCTGCGCCGACTGCTCGGCCCAGATGGCATCCGTCATGTCGCGGTCGTCGAGGGCGTGCTCGGGCTGCACGCTCGCCGCCACACCGAGGCGCGCGAAACGCGGGATGTCGGCGTGGGCCACGAGCTGCGCGTGCTCGATGGTGCCCACCGCTCCCGTGCGGGCGTACGCGTCGAGAGCGTGCGCGTTGGCCACGTCGCCGATCGCGTGGATCGCGCACTCCAGCCCCGCCGCCGTCGCCCGCGTCATCATGTCGACGAGCTCGTCGGGCGGCACGGTGAGCAGACCGTGGTTGCCGACCTCCCCGGGGTAATGATGGGCGCACGCGGCGGTGCGCGTCCCGAGCGAGCCGTCGGTGATCGCCTTGAGCGGCCCCACGCGGATGAGATCGCCCGCCCCGCCGCGCACGGGGTCGCCCGTGCGCAGGCCCTCGGCGATCGCGCGATCGAGGTGCTGCGGATAGGTGCCGTACGCGACCCGCACTGCGTCGAAGCCACGCGCCGCGCGGCGCTGCCAGGGCTCGTCGTTCCACGTCATGTCGAGGTCGACCAGGCCCACGACCCCGCGGGTCGCCGCGGCGCGCGCCATGCGCTCGACCGCCTCGTCGGCCGCGGTCGGCTCCACGGCGTTCAGGCGGCGCGAGATCTCGAACGCGTCTTCCTCGACGAGCATCCCGGATGGCGTCGACGGGAAGCCCTCGCGGAAGAACGCAGCGGTGTTCATCCACACGCTGTGCACATCGGCGTTGATCAGGTAGGTGGGAACGCCCCCGGTCGTGGCATCCAGCAGCTCGAGACTCGGCGCGTCGGACCAGAGGCCGTCGCGGAAGCCGGAACCGATCCGCCGACCGCCGCTCACGGGGGCGGCACCCATGACGACGGCCGCGTCGCGCGCCGACGCCACCTCTCCGAGCGGCACACGGTCGGCGGCGAGGGCCCACTGCAACACGTGCACGTGGTGATCCCACAGCCCGGGCAGCAGCCAGCCGCCATCGCCCTCGATCACAAACCCGGTCGGACGCAGGTTGCCGGTGGGGGCGATGTCGGCGATGCGTCCACCGACGATGACCACGTCGACGGGCTCAGCCGTGGGCAGGAACTCCCGTCCCGGACCCGCCACGCGCACGGCGCGGACGAAGCCGACGCTCTCGCCGATCATGCGCGGGGGCGGGCATCGGCGGCCCGGCGCATCTCGACGGCGAGCTCGGCGTGCGTCCCGCCCTCCCGCGACAGACCGGCGATGATCGTCTCGACCACCTCGGGCGTCTTGTTCTGGCTGAGCTTCCGCTTGGCCGCGACGCGCGTGGGCGTCAAGCGGAACCCCACCGTCCCCCGCTCCAGGCGCTCCACGAAGGACGCGTCGTTCGGCAGCCGGTACAGGCTTCGCGCGTCGTGGTCGTCGCCCTCGAAACGATCGACGAGCCGCTCGAGCACGCGCAGGTTCTCTTCCGGTGAGAGCAGTTCCGGGATGCCGGACAGGTGCGCCGACACGAAATTCCAGGTCGGAACCGCGGGCACGTCTCCGTACCACCGCGGGGTGACGTATCCGTGCGGCCCCTGCACGACGACGAGCATCTCGCGCTCGCCCAGGCCGTGGATCGCGTCGTCGGGCTTGCCCACGTGCCCGACGATCGTGAGGTCGTCACGGGTGTCGTCGAGCATGATCGCGTAGTGGGAGGCCACGAGACCGTCGGCGGTCTGGCTGATCACGGTCACCCACGGGTGACGATCGATGAGACGGCGGATCTCGCCGACGTCGGTCATCGCGAAGCTGGGGTTCTGACGCACCGGATCAGCCTAGAACGCCGGCACTGTGGGCTTCGACAGGCTCAGCGTCCGGCCGGAAGCCCGGCCCCCGAGCACGCCCCCGCCACCCCGCGAGGGCCCCGAGCCCGTCGCGGACTGGAACGCACCCTCACGCCTGGCAGCTCGGGCACCAGTAGAGCTTGCGCCCCGCGGCCTCCTCCATGAGCACCGTCGTTCCGCACACACGACACGGCAGCCCCGCCCGGTGGTACACCCAGTGCCGATCGTCGCGGTGTGCCATCGCGCGACGGTAGGCCTCGGCGTCGAGGTCGTCCATCGTCATCATCTGGCCGGTCTCGACGCCGATCGACAGCAGCCGCACCCAGTCGCGCCAGATGCCGCGCACGACCTCTTCGGGCACGTCACGCCCGGGGGTGTGCGGGTTCTGCCGCGCGCGGAAAAGGATCTCGGCGCGGTAGACGTTGCCGATGCCGCTGACCACCGCCTGATCCATGAGCAGCAGCCCGATCGCCGTCGGCTTCCTCTTCACCGTCGCGGTGAAGCGCTCCTCCCCCTCGGCCACGTCGTCGACGAGCGGGTCGGGCCCGAGCTTGGCGATGGTGGCCGCCACCTCGTCGGGAGTCTGCAGCACGCACGCCGTGGGCCCGCGCAGGTCGGCGCAGGTCGTCTCGGTCAGCAGGCGCAGGCGCACCGCGCCGACGACCGGGGGCGGCCATTCGCCCTCGTCACCGAGACCCGTGGTCTGCTCCGACATGCGCACGCGCGCCCGTCGCGGTGCACCGATCGAGCTGAGGGAGTTCTCGCCGGCGGCATCGTGGATCGGGGTCGTATCGAGCGTCGTCCCGCGCTGGTTGGTGTGACCCATGCGGCCGTTGGCGGAGGCGATGGTGGCGTCCACCGCCACCTCGCCCGAGAAGTCCCACGCGCCGTACATGCCGAGGTGTACGCGCAGCCAGACGTCGCCGTCGAAGCGCAGGAACATCTGTTTGGCCACCGCGCGCGCCTCGAGCGCCTCGCGCCCGTCGATCACCGCCGCGCCCTCGACGAACCGCCCCTGGGGACTGGATGCCGCCACCGCTCGACCCACGATGTTGCGGTCGAACTGCCGGGCGATGCGATGGACGGAGTGCCCTTCGGGCATCAGCCTGCCTCGGGGTCGAAGGAGTCGCTCGCGTCGGTCATGGCACGCGCGGCGTCGTCATCAGCCGCCGCCCCCGCGCGCGGGTCGGGCAGCAGCACGCCGTCCTGCTCGTACGCGGCGAGCTGGTGGATCCGGCGCGCGTGACGCTCTTCGCCCGAGAACGGGGTCTGGATGAAGCGGTCGATGAACGACGCGGCCTCGTCGAAGGTGTGCTGGCGGGCACCGATCGAGATGACGTTGGCGTCGTTGTGCTCGCGCGCGAGCTCGGCGGTGGAGATGTTCCACACGAGGGCGGCGCGCACGCCCAGCACCTTGTTCGCCGCGATCTGCTCGCCGTTGCCGGATCCGCCGAACACGACGCCGAGCGCCTCGACACCCGCCGCCTGGTCGCGGACGACCGCCTGGGCCGCACGGATGCAGAACGCGGGGTAGTCGTCGAGCGGGTCGTACTCGATCGGACCGTGGTCGACGACCTCATGCCCCTGCGAGGCGAGGTGGTGCTGGATCTGGGTGGAGAACTCGAGACCGGCGTGATCGGTGCCGATGTGGATGCGCATGCGCCAATCCTATTGAGGGTCGTCGACATCGGGCCGGTGTGTGACGGCGCGGCCGTCCCCTCGCGAGGCCGCGCCGCACCGTTGCTCCCGCCCGATCTCTCCCGCGCACGACGACGCCGCCCGCTCCCCGTGGGGAGCGGGCGGCGTCGAGAGCGGTCAGGGGCGCAGACCCGCGGCGACCGGCTTGAAGCCGGCGCGGATGTTCTCGCAGCAGCCGGGGCGGCAGACGTCGTACCAGGGCCCCAGGTCGGTGAGGTGCGGACGCTCGGTCTTGGGCGTGCCGTTCAGGCGCTCCTCGACGAGGTCGATGAGCCCCGAGACGTAGGCGGGGTCGATCCCGGGCGTCGGGGTGCGCACCGCGCGGATGCCGGCCTCCTCGGCCGCCTCCATCGCCTCGGTGTCGAGATCCCAGAGCACTTCCATGTGGTCGCTCACGAACCCCAGCGGGACGATCACCACGGCCTCGGCACCGCGCGCGGGGAGGTCGGCGATGACGTCGTTGACGTCGGGCTCCAACCAGGGCTGGGTGGGCGGGCCCGAGCGCGACTGGTAGACGAGCTCCCACTCCACGTCGGCGACGGCTGCGGCGACCTCGGCCATCACGAACGCGGCGACGGCCTTGTGCTGCGCCTCGTAGGCACCGCCCTCGCCGAAGTCGACGTCGCGCGGACCCGAGCGCTGGGCGTCGGCGGTGGGGATGGAGTGGGTCGAGAAGAGCACACGGATCTTCTCGGGGGCGATGCCGTCTGCCACGTACGCCGACACGGCCTCCGTCACGCCCGTGACGAACGTCGACACGAAGCCGGGGTGGTCGAAGAACTGGCGCACCTTGTCGATGGTGACCGTCTCGCCGAGCCCGGTGGACTCGAGCACACGCGCGTAGTCCTCGCGATACTGGCGGCAGCTCGAGAACGAGCTGTAGGCACTGGTCGCGATCGCCAGCAGGGTGGTGTCGCCGGCCTCGGCCGCCTCGGTCACGGCCTCCTCGAGGTAGGGCTCCCAGTTGCGGTTGCCCCAGTAGACCGGCAGACCGAGACCGCGCTTGGCGATCTCCGCCTCCAACGCGGCCTTGAGCTCGCGGTTGTGCTGGTTGATGGGGCTCACCCCGCCGAAGTGGCGGTAATGGTGGGCCACCTCTTCGAGGCGCTCGTCGGGGATGCCGCGCCCGCGCGTGACGTTGCGCAGGAACGGGATGACGTCGTCCTGTCCCTCGGGCCCGCCGAAGCCGGCGAGGAGGATGCCGTCGTAGGCCACCGGCGTCTCGACCCACTTGGGCCCGGACGCCGCGGCGGGCGACGCGTAGAGGACGGTCTCAGGGCTGGTGTCCGTGTCGGTCGTGCTCACGATCACATCCTCCCACCTGCCCGATGGGCCTGGACGCCGGTTATCTCGTGACTAGGCTTATCCAGTTGCCATCGTCGCCGACGGCGTCCGTCGTGACCCGCGCCGGAGCGTCATCCGCGACGATCCCACCCTCATCCCCGGGAGACGCCAGTGCCAGGAGAAAACCTCACCCGCATCGAAGCGCAGGAGCGCCGTGCCATCGTCGACACGCACGAGTACGACGTGCAGCTCGACCTCACCCGCGGAGACGAGGTGTTCTCCTCCCGGACGGTCGTGCGGTTCGCCGCGACCGAGGGCGCGTCGACGTTCATCGACCTCATCGCCCGCCAGGTGCACGCGGTCACGCTGAACGGTCGCTCGCTCGACCCCGCCGCCGTGTTCGCCGACTCGCGCATCGCGCTCGACGACCTCGCGGCCGAGAACGAACTCGTGGTCGAGGCCGACTGCGAGTACACCAACACCGGTGAGGGCCTGCACCGCTTCGTCGACCCCGTCGACGGAGAGGTCTACCTCTACTCGCAGTTCGAGGTGCCCGACTCGCGCCGTATGTACACGGTGTTCGAGCAGCCCGACCTCAAGGCCGCCTTCACGTTCTCCGTCACCGCCCCCGCGCGCTGGAAGGTCGTCTCCAACTCCCCCACGCCCGAGCCCGTCGCCGTGACCGACGACGTCGCGCGCTGGGACTTCCCTCCCACCCCCCGCATCTCGTCGTACATCACCGCCCTGGTCGCCGGCCCCTACGAGGCCACCTACAGCGAGCTGACGAGCGCCGACGGCCGCGTCATCCCGCTGGGCGTCTTCGCCCGCAAGAGCCTGTGGCAGCACCTCGACGCCGACTACGTGTTCGAGAAGACCCGCCAGGGCTTCGCGTACTTCGAGGAGAAGTTCGGCTTCCCCTACCCCTTCGCCAAGTACGACCAGCTCTTCGTGCCGGAGTTCAACGCCGGCGCCATGGAGAACGCGGGCGCGGTCACGTTCACCGAGACCTACGTGTTCCGCAGCAAGGTGACGGATGCCGTCAAGGAGCGCCGCGTCGTCACGATCCTGCACGAGCTGGCGCACATGTGGTTCGGCGACCTCGTGACCATGAAGTGGTGGAACGACCTCTGGCTGAACGAGTCGTTCGCCGAATGGGCGTCGACCATCGCCACCGCCGAGGCCACCGAGTGGGAGGCCGCCTGGACGACCTTTAACGCGATGGAGAAGACCTGGGCCTACCGCCAGGACCAGCTGCCCTCGACCCACCCGGTCGTCGCCGAGATCAACGACCTCGAAGACGTCCAGGTCAACTTCGACGGCATCACCTACGCCAAGGGCGGGTCGGTCCTGAAGCAGCTGGCCGCGTGGGTCGGCATCGAGCAGTTCTTCGCGGGCGTTGCGTCCTACTTCCAGAAGCACCAGTGGTCCAACACCGAGGTGGGCGACCTGCTGACCGAGCTCGAGACCACGAGCGGTCGCGACCTGGGCGACTGGGCGAAGAAGTGGCTCGAGACCGCGGGTGTCAACACCCTCACCCCGCTCATCGAGGAGGGCGCCGACGGCACCATCTCGCGCTTCGCGATCGTGCAGACGGCCCCGTCCGACTACCCCACGATCCGCCCGCACCGCCTCGGCATCGGCTTCTACTCCCTGAACGATGCCGGTGCGCTCGAGCGCGTGCACCGCATCGAGCTCGACGTCGACGGCGACCGCACGGAGGTCGCCGAGCTGCGCGGCATCCGTCGTCCCGATCTCGTGCTCCTCAACGACGACGACCTGGCCTACGCGAAGATCCGCCTCGACGAGCGTTCGCTCGCGACGGCCATCGCGCACCTGAAGGACATCTCCGACCCCCTCGCGCGTTCGCTCGTCTGGGGCGCCGCCTGGGATCAGACCCGGGATGCCGAGGCCTCGGCCACCGATTACCTCGACCTCGTGCTGCGCAACATCGGCTCCGAGACCGAGTCGACCACGGTGCGCACGACGCTCGCGCAGCTGCAGCTCGCCGCGAACTCCTACGTCGCCCCCGCGACCCGCGACGCCGCGCGCGAGCGCGTCGCCGACGGCCTGTGGGAACTCGCCCAGGCGGCGGAGGCCGGCAGCGACAGCCAGCTGCAGTTCGTCACCGCCTTCGCGTCGGCGGCCTCCACCCCGGCGCACGCCGAGACCGTGAAGGCCCTGCGCGACGGCGACATCGCGCTCGACGGTCTCGAGGTCGACACCGACCTGTCGTGGCAGTTGCTCATCTCGCTGGCCTCGGCCGGTGCGGTGACCGCCGCCGACATCGACGGCGCACGCGCTGCCGACAACACCTCGAAGGGTGGCGAGTTCGCGGCCCAGGCCAAGGCCGCGCTCCCCTCGCACGACGCGAAGCAGGAGGCGTGGGCGTCGCTCATCGAGCGGACCGACGCGCCGAACACGATCGTGCGCTCGACGGCGGCCGGGTTCACCACCCCCGCGACGGTCGACGTGCTGGCCGACTTCGTCGAGCCGTACTTCGCGATGCTGCTGCCGATCTGGGAGTCGCGCAGCTACCAGATCGCGCAGTACCTGATCGTGGGTCTGTACCCCGCCGCGCTCGCGAACCGGGAGCTGCGCGACGCGACGCGCGCGTGGCTGTCGCAGAACGCCGACGCGGCCCCCGCCCTCCGCCGCCTCGTGGGCGAGAACCTCGCCGGCGTCGAGCGCGCCCTCGCGGTGCA
This sequence comes from Microbacterium sp., assembly GCF_046295495.1. Classification (GTDB taxonomy): domain Bacteria; phylum Actinomycetota; class Actinomycetes; order Actinomycetales; family Microbacteriaceae; genus Microbacterium. The sequence goes on along the minus strand of NZ_JBKBNC010000002.1, from coordinate 161,446 downwards.
GGAGCGCGACGCCTGAGGCGAACGCCTGATCGGATGCCCCCTCCCCCGCGGGAGGGGGCATTCGTCGTTTCCGGTCATCCTCCCGACGGCCACGGTCATCCCCGGGGAGGACGACCGGCGCGGGGTGCCCTTCCTAGCGTGGAGGCATGATCGTTGCAGACAACCTCACGAAGCGGTACGGCGCCAAGACGGCGGTCGACGGCGTCTCCTTCACCGTGGCGCCCGGCCGCGTCACCGGCTTCCTCGGACCGAACGGCGCGGGCAAGTCCACCACGATGCGCATGATCGTCGGTCTCGATCGCCCCTCGGCCGGCCGGGTCACCGTCGGCGGCCAGGACTACCGGCACCTGCGCTCGCCCCTCACCGAGGTGGGCGTGCTGCTCGATGCCAAGGCGGTGCACACCGGCCGCTCCGCGCGCGACCACCTGCGCGCGATCGCCGCGACGCACGGCATCCCCCGCTCCCGCGTCGACGAGGTCATCGAGCTCACCGGGATCGCCTCCGTCGCGGGCAAGCGCGCCGGGGCCTTCTCTCTGGGCATGGGCCAGCGGCTCGGCATCGCCACCGCGCTGCTGGGCGATCCGCACACGCTCATCCTCGACGAGCCCGTGAACGGGCTCGATCCCGAGGGCGTGCGATGGGCCCGCCAGTTCGTGCGCCATCTCGCCGCAGAGGGGCGCACGGTGCTGCTCTCGAGCCACCTCATGAGCGAGATGGCCCAGACCGCCGACCACGTCATCGTCCTCGGTCGAGGGCGTGTGCTCGCCGACGCGCCGCTCGCGGAGCTGGTCGGCTCCCGTACCACCACCACGCTCCTGGTGCGCTCCCCGCGCCTGGACGACCTCATCGCGGCGCTGCAGACCCCGGATGCCACGATCACGGCGGTCGAGCCCGGCGCCGCCCAGATCACCGGCGTCAACGCGCAGATCGTCGGCGATCTCGCCGCCGCCCGTGGCATCCCCCTCTACGAGCTGACACCGCGGACGGGTTCTCTCGAAGACGCCTACCTCGCCCTGACCGATGACTCGGTCGAGTACAAGACCCAGGAGATCGCATGACCGCCCTCGCCTCGGCGCCCCGCCGCGCCACGCACATCCGCCCCCTGCGCCTGAGCTTCCCGCACCTGCTGCGCAGCGAGACGATCAAGGTCTTCACCCTGCGCTCGACGTGGTGGTCGCTCGGCATCACCATCGCCCTCTCGGTGGGGATCTCCCTCCTGATTGCCATCGCCTCGAGCGGTTTCGGCAGCGGTGTCTCCCCCACCATGGTCGTGCTCGCGCCCATCCCGTTCACGATGCTGGTGGCCGGGATCTTCGGCGCCATCGTCATCACCGGCGAGTACGCGACCGGGATGATCCGTTCGACGCTGACGGCGGAGCCCCGGCGAGGCGCCGTGGTGCTGGCCAAGGCCCTCGTCGTCTCGTGCGTGATGGCGGCGACCACCGGGGTCACCTCCGTGATCGCCGTGCTCGTGACCGCCCCGCTGGTGCGCGCCGAGATCGACTGGTCGACACCCTCGACCTCGATCGTCCCCCTCGCGATGGGCGTCGTCTCCATGGTGGCCTTCACGGTGATCGGGCTCGGTTTCGGATTCCTCCTGCGCAGCGGCGCCGGCGCGATCGCGGCGACCGTGGGCGTGCTGTTCGTGCTGCCGATCGTGGTGAGCCTGTTCAGCTTCGCCGGGGAGCGGTGGCAGTGGATCCTCGACAGCGCGCAGTACCTGCCGATGAACGCCTCCGCCGCCCTGACCACCCCGGGCGCCACAGACCTCGGCCCGTCCGCGATCGCGATGGCCGCATGGGCGCTCGTGCCGCTGGTACTCGGGTGGGTCGTGCTGCGCTCGCGCGACGCCTGACCCTCCTCCCCACCCGCGCCTTCCGCACGGATGCCTCGACGCTCAGCCGGCGCCGAGGCATCCGTCGTTAGTCTGAGTGCGATGTCTGTTCTCGCCGAAGCCCCCGAACCGACCCCTTCCCCGTCGACCACCGCACCCCCCGCCGACGTCACGAGTATCGACTTCTGGACGTGGCTCGGCGCCCGCCTGCTCGATTTCGGCGGGACGATGCTCAAGGTGGTCGGCGTGATCATCGGCATCGCGGTCGCCGCGTGGATCCTGCGCGTCATCATCCGCCGTGTCGTCGACCGCATCGTCAACGGCGCCAAGAGCAAGGCGCGCGTCGACGACACGCAGGCCCTCGACCGCTCCCCGCTCAGCGCCGTGCGCCTGGTGCAGCGCACCCGCACACTCGGCACGATCCTGCAGAACATCGTCAATGTCGTGCTGGTGATCGTGGCGCTGGTGTGGATCGCCGGGATCGTCGCTCCGAACGCGCTCGCCTCCCTCACTCTGCTCACCGCCGCCGTCGGCGCCGGCCTCGGCTTCGGCGCCCAGAACATCGTCAAAGACGTGCTCAACGGCATCTTCATCGTCGCCGAAGACCAGATCGGCATCGGCGACGTCGTCGACCTGGGCCTGGCAACCGGCATCGTCGAATTCGTCAGCGTCCGCATCACCCACGTGCGCGACGTCAACGGCACGCTCTGGTACGTGCGCAACGGCGAGATCACCCGCATCGGCAACATGTCGCAGGGCTGGTCGCGCGTCATCATCGACCTCGCCGTCCCCGTGGATGCCGACATCGACGACGTCGAGAAGGCCATGCTCGCCGCGGCCAAGACGATGTGGAAGGAGCCCAAGTGGCGCTCGCGCATCATCGAACAACCCGAGATCTGGGGTCTCGAATCGATCAGCGGTGACGCCCTGGTCATCCGCCTCGTGATGAAGACGCGCTCGAGCTCCAAGGACGACGTGGCCCGGGAACTCCGAGCACGACTCAAGCGCGCGATCGACGACATGGGCATCGCCCTGCCGCAGCTGAACTCCATCGTGCTCACGGGCGCCGAGGGCGCCCAGAGCGTGCGCGGCGCGCACCCGCCCAAGACCAAGGAGACGCCGGTCGCGACGCCCGGGGATCGTCCGCGGTGGCGGCCTCGCGCGCGCAAGCTGTCGGTGGCCGAGACGGTGGAGGATCGCACCGGCTCGAACCGCGTCGCCGACACGGCCGCGGGTGAGGCGTCCGTCACGAAGAAGCCCGCCCCCGTCACCACGAAGACGACGGTCCGCGACGACACACCCACCGCGGTGCTCGATCTGCCCGACGCCCCCGGCGCCGATCAGCCCAAGCCCACACCCCCGGCCGTCCGTGCCGACGAGGGAGAGACCACGTGACCGAGCCGGTCAGCTTCTACGACCAGGTCGGCGGAATGGACACGTTCCGCCGTCTGGTCGACGCCTTCTACCGGGGCGTCGCCTCCGACGAGGTGCTCAAGCCGATGTATCCCGAAGAAGACCTCGGCCCCGCCGCCGAGCGGCTCACCCTGTTCCTCGCGCAGTACTGGGGCGGCCCGACCACCTACGGCGAGACCCGTGGTCACCCGCGTCTGAGGATGCGGCACATGCCCTTCCACGTCGACCCCGACGCACGCGACAGGTGGCTGCGCCACATGCGCGCGGCCGTCGACGAGATTGCTCTGCCGCCGGTCCTCGAGGCCCCCCTGTGGGACTACCTGGAGCGGGCGGCCTACGCGATGGTCAACACCTTCGAGCCCCGTGGCATCGGCCCGCAGCAGGGCGGGCGCCCCGACGCCGGCCTGCCGATCCGCGCGGGCGACTGACAGCGGCGGCGAGGCCGGCCGCGCGACGCCGCCGGCTCATCGCCGGCGGTTCCGCTACCCGTGCCGGTGGCGCTGCCCCCCACGCCGACTCCCGCCGCACGTTCACGCGAAGGCAGCCGGCGAGCGGACGGCGTCCCTGGTCAGCGGCCCAGGAACTCGCCGAAGCCGGGCAGGTCGAGATTCGACAGCCGGTCGCCGAACCCGCCGAGCTGATCGCCGAGTCCCGAGACGGCATCCTGCGCCCCGCCGGCCCACTCGCCCGCGGCACCGAGGTCGACACCGGATGCCATCGCGTCCAGGTCGACGCCCTCGGCCAGCCCTGCGAAATCGACGCCGAGTTGACCGGCCTCGGCGAGGAGGGGCGCCGCGACGGCACTGATCACCGCGCCCCCCGCCACCGCGGCGAGCAGACCGCCCGCCCCCGCCACGCCCGCGCCGACCAGTCCGGTCTTGCCGGCGCGCGCGAACAGCGACGAGAGGCGACCGGGGCGTGCCGCCTCGGCCCGAGCGGCGGTACGCGCGAGATCATCCGGCGCATCGGAGCGCGGACGCTCGTGGGGAGCGAGCTCGGCATCCATCCGCTCCCGCACGTGCGCACGCTGCTGCGGGGTGAGGCGAGCGAAGGCGTCGCGGTGCATCTGCTCGACACGATCGGGGTCGGCGGTGCGAAGAAGGTAGTCGTAGCGGGCGATGGCGGCGCGGTCCTCGGCCGACAGCGCCGAGTCACCGCCCGTCGTCGGCGCGTAGCGGCCGGCCGTGGGGCGCCCCGCGGCGGGAGGGGCGGCCGGGGCCGCGAGACGGTCGGCGTCGTGCGCGGTCACGGGCGGCACGCCCGGCTCGCGGCGTCCGTCACCGGTCACCGCGTCGGCCGCGGAGCGCACCATGTCGCGCCAGTCGCGACCCCCACCGGGCGTGGATCCCCGATGCGCGGGAGAGGAGGACGACGAGGACGACGCCTTGTCGACGGCCTTCGAGGCGAGATCGAACAGACGGGAGAACGAGACCATGGGGACACCTTCGACGGGCGGCATGCTGCCGCGACGTCAAGGTCTCCTCCGCCCCGCGGGGCCGACGCACCCGGGACCCAACCGTGGGCCCGTGATGACGGATACGTCGCGTCGGGAGTACTCCCCTTGCCCGACCCAGCGTAGGCCGGCTGCCTATGCGCCCGCTGGGTCAGCTCCCGGTGGCGCGCACCGCCGTGAGCCCCGACCGCACGGGTCCGCGCACGAGAACGTGGCCGCGCACGAGGCTCACTCGGGTCCACGCCCCGCTGCGTCGCACCGGCGCCTCCTCCGAGCCCGCGATGAATCCCAGCGCGAAGGCGGCGAAGGCCGTACCGAGCGGGAGACCGCCGAGCGCCTCGTCGGGCTGGCCCCACACCTGCGCCCGGATGACGCGCACGACGTCCTCCCCCGCGTCGGCGGGAAGCGCGTCGGCGACGGCAGCGACCCCGTATTGCGCCCGGGATGCCAGCACGGCGGCGTCGATGGCATCCGTCTGCTCCCACCCGGACCGGGGTGGCGAGATTCCCGCCCAGGCCGGAGAGGTGGCGGTGTCGGGGAGCATCACGGCCGCCGCGTCATCGGGGGCGGGGAGAAGAGCGGCGGCGTCGACCACCAGGTCGCACTCGAGCTCGGGGTCGATCGCCGACACCCGCAGACCGAGCACCGTCGGCGTCGCATCGAGGAGACCGCGCGGGGCCAGAGGGGCGGCCGTGGCCACGAGCACACCGCCTTCGGCACGAAGGCGCACCGTTCCGTCGCCGAGACGGATGGTGCGGGACGAGAAGGTCAGCAGGTCGGCTGCCGCCTGCGGGTCGGGGAACAACAGGCGCGCGGACACCCGCCCTAAACTAGCAAGTGGTGCGCACTCGTCGCGCCGGAACGGAGCCCGCGTGAACGACGCCCTCGATCCCGTGGCGTCGCTGCTCGCGGTCCTCGACCTCCGCGACGCCGGCGCCCGCACGACGGAAGACATCTTCACCGGAGTGTCGCAGTCCATGCCCTCCGGGCGCGTCTACGGCGGGCAGGTGCTCGCCCAGTCGGTCGTCGCCGCCTCCCGGACGCTGCCACCGGAGCGCACGGTGCACTCGATGCACGGCTACTTCCTGCGCCCCGGCAACCCCGCCGACGGCATCACGTTCTCGGTCGATCGCATCCACGACGGGCGCTCGTTTTCCACGCGCCGAACCCAGGCCTTCCAGTCGGGCGTGCCCATCTTCTCGATGATCGCGTCGTTCCAGGACGACGACGCGGGACTCGAACACGCGGAGCCCCTGCCCGTCGGCATCCCGCAACCCGAGGAGCTCGAACCGTTCGATCCCGAGGGCCTGCACCCGCTCAGCCGGCGCATGTTCACCGAGCGTCCGGTCGACGTGCTGCACGTGCCGTCGCCGGTCTACACGGCGGTCGAGGGTCCCCACGTTCCGCGGCAGGCCGTATGGATGCGCACACGTCGCGCCCTGCCCGACGATCCGGCGGTGCATCGCGCGGCTCTGGCCTATCTCAGCGACCTGACGATCCAGGAATCGATCCTGCGCGCCCACGGGGTCGCCTGGAACGCCCCGGGCTTGCGAGTCGCGAGCCTCGACCACGCCATGTGGTGGCACCGGCCGGGTCGGGTCGACGACTGGCTGCTGTACGTGCAGGAGTCGCCGAACGCCCGTGGTGGACGCGGTCTCGCGACCGGGCGCATCTACACGCGCGAAGGAGTGCTCGTGGCGAGCGTGGCCCAGGAGGTCATGGTGCGGGTGCCGCGCGACTGAGGCACGCGACGTCGGTTTGGAGCGGCGTCGGTGGAGGTGGAGAGGTCAGCCGCGCCCGGGACGACGGCGGTACTCGATCGGGTCGCCCACGTAGGGCGCCCACGCGGTGCGTTCGTCCTCGCTCCAGCGGATCGGGCGACCGGTCGCGGTGTCGACCAGCACGACGACGGCCGTGGCCCGGGCGTAGAGCACGGGCTGCGATCCGACCGGGCTGAACACCTCGAAGCAGATGTCGGCGCTGGAACCGCCCATCGTCCCGATCCACATGCGCACGTCGAGGGGACGCTGGCTGTAGGGCACCGGCCGCAGGTACTCGATCTCCTGGCGTGCGATCAGCGTGGCGCGCTCCCCGCCGCTTTCGAGCACGCTCATGTCGAACACGGCGGTGGGCAGCGCTTCACCCTCGCCGTCGCCGCGCCAGAAGGCGCGCAGGCGTGCCTCCTCGAGGAGCTTGAGCATCGAGGTGTTGTTGACGTGCCCGAGCGCGTCGAGGTCTCCCCACCGCAGGTGGATCGGCACGTGCAGGCGCTCGGGCCCCGATGAATCGGGACCCGAGCCCGGGTTCGCTTCTGCGTCAGTCACGCGTGAGCTTGCGGTAGGTGGACCGCGACGGGTTGGCGGCATCTGCGCCCAGACGCTCGACCTTGTTGGCCTCGTAGGCCTCGAAGTTGCCCTCGAACCAGTGCCACTGGTCGGGGTGCTCGTCGGTGCCCTCGTAGGCGAGGATGTGCGTCGCGATGCGGTCGAGGAACCACCGGTCGTGCGTGATGACCACGGCGCAGCCGGGGAATTCGAGCAGCGCGTTCTCGAGCGAGCTGAGCGTTTCGACGTCGAGGTCGTTGGTCGGCTCGTCGAGGAGGAGCAGGTTGCCACCCTCCTTCAGCGTGAGCGCCAGGTTCAGGCGGTTGCGCTCACCACCGGAGAGCACCCCGGCCTTCTTCTGCTGGTCGGGGCCCTTGAAGCCGAACTTCGACACGTAGGCGCGCGAGGGGATCTCGGTCTTGCCGACGGTGATGATGTCGAGTCCGTCGGACACGACCTCCCACAGCGTCTTCTCGGGGTCGATGTTGGCCCGCGACTGGTCGACGTAGCTGATCTTGACGGTCTCGCCGATCTTGAGCGTGCCGCCGTCGAGCGGCTCGAGGCCGACGATCGTCTTGAACAGCGTGGTCTTTCCGACACCGTTCGGGCCGATGACGCCGACGATGCCGTTCGGGGGCAGGTTGAAGCTGAGGTTGCTGATGAGCGAGCGGTCGCCGAAGCTCTTCTCGAGCTTCTTCGCATCGATCACGATGCTGCCCAGGCGAGGACCGGCGGGGATCTGGATCTCGTCGAAGTCGAGCTTGCGCGTGCGCTCGGCCTCCGCAGCCATCTCCTCGTAGCGCGCCAGACGGGCCTTGGACTTCACCTGTCGACCCTTGGCGTTCGAGCGCACCCACTCGAGCTCCTCCTTGAGGCGCTTGGCGAGCTTGGCGTCCTTCTTGCCCTGGACGTCGAGGCGCTGCCCCTTCTTCTCGAGGTACGTCGAGTAGTTGCCCTCGTAGGGGTAGAGGTGACCGCGGTCGACCTCGGCGATCCACTCCGCGACGTTGTCGAGGAAGTACCGGTCGTGGGTGATGGCGATGACCGCACCCTTGTAGGCCTTCAGGTGCTGCTCGAGCCAGAGCACGCTCTCGGCGTCGAGGTGGTTGGTGGGCTCGTCGAGCAGGAGCAGGTCGGGCTTCTGCAGCAGGAGCTTCGCCAGCGCGACGCGACGACGCTCACCACCGGAGAGCGGCACGACGGAGGCGTCGGCGGGCGGGGTGCGCAGGGCGTCCATCGCCTGCTCGAGCTGGGAATCGAGGTCCCACCCGTCGGCGGCATCGATCTCTTCCTGCAGGGTGCCCATTTCGGCCAGGAGAGCGTCGAAGTCGGCATCGGGGTCGGCCATGAGGGCCGAGATCTCGTTGAACCGGTCGAGCTTCGGCTTGATGGCCACACCGTCCTGGATGTTCTCCAGCACGGTCTTGCTGTCGTCGAGCTCGGGCTCCTGCATCAGGATGCCGACGGTGAAGCCGGGGCTCAGCCGCGCCTCGCCGTTCGAGGGGTTGTCGAGACCGGCCATGATCTTCAGGATCGTGGACTTACCGGCACCGTTCGGGCCGACCATGCCGATCTTGGCACCGGGGAGGAACGACATCGTGACGTCGTCGAGGATGAGCTTGTCGCCCACAGCCTTGCGGGCACGGACCATGGAGTAGATGTATTCGGCCATATCACGTCCAGTCTAGGGGCGGCGGCCGTCGCCACCGACGTGTGCGGGCCGCGAGGAGACGGAGCGAGGCCCACGCGGAGGCCATGCCGCCTCACCGGGACTCGCGGCCCTCCTCACCAGTTGATGGTGCGCGTCTGGCCGATCAGGCAGCCGCCCGAGGACAGACCGGGCAGCACCGTCGCGACCGGATCGCCGATCGAGGGTCCGACCTGCCCGACGAGGCACTCGTCTCCGATGCGCACCGCGAACTCGATGCTCTCCGCCGCGTTCCCGATCGTGGACTGATCCGCGGTCACCTGCATCGAGCCCTTGTCGAAGCCCGCCGCCGTGAGCGCGTCGATGTACGCGCGACCCGACACCCTGTCGGGCCCCGACCAGACCGCCGCGACCGTCTGCGAGAACAACGGCAGGCGCTGCTGGGCGTCGCTGCCGGCCGCCGTCGCGCCCGGCGAGGCGGCATCCGAAGCGCTCGGCGACGACGCGCCCCCCGCGTCGGTGGCCGACTCGGATGCCGAGACGGCGGGGGCCGATGGCTCGGTATCGGTCGTGCCGCCCGCGCACCCGGCGAGACCGAGCGCTGCCGCGAGCGTCAGAGCGGCGAGGGATCGACCGAGGAGGCGGGACACGGCACCGAGTCTACGGACCCCGTCGGGCGGCTCCGAACAGCCGCGCCCGCCACTCAGAACGGCGTCTCCTCCCGCCGCGCCAGCGCCTCCGGCTCCCCCACCACCGCCCCGGATCTCCGGACCGCCAGCCCGGATCGGGGCTCACCACCCGAGACGGTAGGGGCCTCAACCGGCCCCTCGGTCGCCGATCGTCCGGCCTCGGCGCGGTCCGTCGCGGGATCGGCCGTGGCCCCGTGGCGTTCCGGCGAGGCCCCCGGTACCGCCCAGGCGGCATCGGCTCCCGCTGCCGGCTCGGCGGCACGATCGTCACCGGCCGACGGTTTCGGGGTGCGCTCGAAATGCGACACCCCCCAGCGCAAGTCGTGGCCGATGGCGTCGGCCACGACGTCTGCGCTCACCCCGCGCTTGGTCTCGGTCTCCCACTCCCGCAGCCGCAGCCGGCCCGCGAGGAGAACGCGCTCTCCCTTGCGCAGCGACTGCAGGGCGTGCGCACCCAACTCGCCGAAGACCGATACGGCGTAGTAGTTCGTGTGTCCATCGGTCCACTCGCCTCTCTCGCGATCGAAGCGGCGTTCTCCGACGGCCAGGCGGAAAGCCGCGACGGGTCCGCCCCCGCGGGTGGTGCGCTGCTCGAGATCGCCGACGATGTTGCCGATCAGTGTGATGTGGTCGCTCATGGGGGTGTCCTCTCGATGTGGGGTGCGCTCCGGCATCCGTGTGCCCGACGGATGCCGGAGCCACGCTCAGGATGTCCGTGTCGGCCCTGCCCGCGGGGGCCTGCGGGCCCGTTCCGTGGACGGTGGCGAGGCTTCGGCGTCTGGGGAGGAGAGATGGCGAGCACACCGGAGCCGATGTCGGAGGTCGGTCGTACCGTGTGGGCATGAGCACCGCACTGTGGAACGATCTCGCCCCGGCCCCGCGCCCGGCGGGGTGGGGCGCGGCGACCCACGTCGCCGCCGGTCTCTGGCGCATCGCCGATCCGCGCGGCCTCGTGGTCGGCCACATCCGTGCCGTCTCCGCCGACGGCGGGTGGCGGTATGCGGCTGAGCGCTTCCACACGGCCTCGGGAAACTTCCGCCGTCTGGGTGAGTTCTGGTCGTCGACCGATGCCGTCGAGTGCCTGCGCTACACGCGCTGAGCCTCGGCGCCCGCGAGGGTCAGACGACCGTGGCGAAGTCCTCCCGGGCGGACACGGTCGTCCCACCTCGCACGTCGTCCCACGCGGCGCGAAGGATGTCGACGGCGCGTTCGAGCGTCGCCGGGGGCGCGGTGAACGGAACGCGGAGCTTGCGATCGTGCCCACCCTCGACGGCGAAGCGCGAGCCGGCCGACAGCGCCAGACCCCGTGCCCGTGCATTCATGACGAGCGGCGTGCTCAGGGGCTCGCCGATCCCCACCCACAGCGAGACGCCCCCGTGCACGTCGGGCACTTCCCATTCCGGGAACGTGCGGCGCAGCGCCTCCCGCACACTGTCGCGCCCCGCGCGGAGCACCTCCCCGCGCTGCGCGGCGATCTCGTCGAGCCGGGGCACCAGGGCGGTGGCGATCGCCTGTTCGAGCTCGGGCGTACCGAGATCGTGCACGGGGCGGCCGCTCGCGAGTCGCCTCACGATGTCGGGGGCGGCCCGCACCCAGCCCACACGCAGGCCACCCCACACCGTCTTGCCCAGCGAAGCGACGCGGATGACGCGGTCGTCGTCGGGGAACGACGCGGGTGGGCCGTGGCGGTCGATGTCGAGCTGCGCGGTCGTCTCGTCGACGACGATGAGCGTGCCCGCGCTGCGCGCACCCGAGAAGAAGCTCGTGGCCTCGGACTCCGTCATCGTGCGCCCCGTCGGGTTGTGGAAGTCGGGCATGAGGTACGCCATCGAGGGCAGTGCTCGGGCGAAGCTCTGCTCGGCGCGCTCGATGTCCCAGCCGTGCTCGCTGTCGACGGGGACGCCGATGAGGCGGGCCCCGACCCTGCGGAAGGCGTCGGCGGCGTGGGGGTAGGTGGGTGTTTCGAGCATCACTCGATCGGCGCGATTGAGCAGCACCGACGCGATGAGGTGGATGGCGCTCTGCGCGCCGGTGGTCACAAGGATCTGCTCCGCCGTGGTGGGCAGGCCCCGCCGGCGGTAGTGGTCCGCGATGCGGGCGCGCAAGGTGGGGTCGCCCACCACGTCGTAGCCGATCCGCCCGACGAGCGCGTGCGCGTTCCCGAGCGCCTCCGCGATCACGCCGGGCAGACCCGGCCACGCGGCGGGACTGGCCTGTTGCAGGTCGATGGTCGCGTCATCCGCGTCGAGGCGGCCGGGGTCGTTCCGACGAAGCGGGAGGGTCACGCTGCCGCTTCCCCGGCGGCTCTCGATGTGTCCGGTGTCACGCAGGCTGCGGTAGGCGGCGGCGACCGTCGTTCGGCTGAGCGCGAGCGCGGCGGCGAGTTCACGCTCCGCCGGCAGGGCCGTCGACGGCGCCAGTCGGTTGTCGAGGCACAGCAGGCGAACGCCGTCGGCGAGGGACTCGTACGCGGGGCAGCTCCCCCGCCATCCTCCGAGGGCGGCGGCGAGGGCCCGAGCGGAGATACGGGAATCCATGGGGCCACGCTAGCCGAATTGGCATCGGCGCACCCGGCCAATCGAATGATTGGATCTCCACATGTCCTCTCGCATCACCCGCCTCCTGGTCGGTCTCGTCCTGTACGGATTCGGCTGCGCCCTCACCGTCGCCGCGGGGCTCGGCGTCGACCCGTGGACGGTCTTCGCCCAGGGGCTCTCCCGGGTGACGGGCGTCGGCATCGGATGGATCACCAACATCGTGGGGCTCGGCGTCCTGTTGCTGTGGATCCCGCTGCGCCAGAAGCCCGGAGTCGGGACGATCGCCAACATCCTGCTCGTGGGCACGAGTCTTCAGCTGGCCCTGGGCGTCCTCCCCCACCCCGACGTCTTCTGGCTCCAGGCGCTCATGCTCGTCGGCGGCGTCGTCCTGGTGGCCGTTGCATCCGGTCTCTACATCGGCGCACGCTTCGGACCCGGCCCGCGCGACGGCCTCATGACCGGCCTCCACGGCCGATTCGGCTGGCCGATCTGGGCCTGCCGGTTGACCGTCGAGGGCTCCGTGCTCGTGCTGGGGTGGCTCCTCGGCGGCACCGTGGGCGTCGGCACCGTCGTGTTCGCCCTGGGCATCGGACCGCTCGTCCACCTGGCGATGCCGCTCTTCGCGACTCGCGGGCCCGAGGCTCCCTCGCGCCGCGCGCCGCAACCCGTGCGCTGATCCGCGGGGCTCCCGGCGCGGCAGCCGGCTCCGCCCGCCCCGCGGACCGCGCGGCGGGCGCCGCCCTCAGTGCTCCCGGAACTGCGGGCGGTCGCTTCCCGGCTTCAGATGCGAGTGCAGGGCGTTCTTGGCGATCTCCATCGACGGGTAAACGCCGAGCCGCTCGTCCTTGCCCGCCATATGGACGCTGTAGCCCTCGGCATCCTTCTGGATCGTGCCGACGACGCCGATCGGGCCATAGGCCACCCAGAGGCGTCGCGTCGCGGTTTCCGACATGAGTGCTCCTTTGCTCTCGTTGGCGGGAGAGTACGCCCGCTCCGGCCGCGTGCGCCAGGGGCTGGTGCGCCGTGGGGACGATGCCCGATATCCTGTTGGCCGACCCCCAGTAGCTCAGTGGATAGAGCAGCGGCCTTCTAATCCGCCGGTCACACGTTCGAATCGTGTCTGGGGGACCAGACCCGGTGTCGGAACCCCTCAGTAGGATGGCGGGATGGTAAACGCCTCCGAGAACGACCGGCTCGTCTGGATCGACTGCGAGATGACCGGCCTCGACCTCGCGGTCGACGAGCTCGTCGAGATCGCCGTCGTCGTCACCGATTTCGAGCTGAACGTGCTCGATCCGGGCTTCCAGATCGTCATCAAGCCCGACGACTCCGCCCTCGCGAACATGGGCGACTTCGTCACCGAGATGCACCGATCGTCCGGACTGCTCGACGAGATCCCGAACGGCGTCAGCCTCGCGGATGCCGAGTTCCAGGCGCTCGAGTACATCCAGCGGTTCGCGCCGGTCGAGGGCAAGGCGCCCCTCGCCGGCAACACCATCGGCACCGACCGCATGTTCCTCGCGAAGTTCATGCCCCGCGTCGACCGCTGGCTGCACTACCGCAACGTCGACGTGTCCAGCATCAAGGAACTGTCGCGCCGCTGGTATCCCCGTGCCTACTTCCAAGCGCCCGCGAAGAACGGCGGCCATCGCGCGCTCGCCGACATCCGCGAGTCGGTCCGAGAGCTCGCCTACTACCGCGCCGCCGTGTTCGTGCCGCAGCCTGGTCCCACGAGCGACGAGGCGAAGGCCGTCTCGGCGTCGGCCGTGTCGTCGTTCGCTCTCGACGTGTGACATAATCTTTCAGTTGTCTTCTTGAGACACATGGTGGCTATAGCTCAGTTGGTAGAGCACCGCGTTGTGGTCGCGGGGGCCGCGGGTTCAAGTCCCGTTAGCCACCCCACGCATCATCAGAAGCCCGGCGAGTTCGTCTCGCCGGGCTTCTGCGTTTCCCGGATGCCGGGGCCGCCACGCCCGTAGAATCGCAGACGGAGGACGGCGACGCGCCCGCTCCTCAGCTCGCTCCGACCCCCGGGAGGCCGCCGTGGACGATCACGTCGTCACGCGCCCGCCGGCGACGACGTTCGAGCCGACGGACGGGTCGTCGTGGCGCGGACCGGCGGCGGACGGCGCGACCGTCGAGGGCGCCCCGGGCGGCAGCGCCCCGGCCGGCGACACGACGGCGAGCGGAACGATGACGATGGACGCGGAATCGTTCGAGCTCCTCGTGGTCGATGAGCTCGACCGCCTCCCCGACGACATGGTCGACGGCCTCGACAACGTCGTCTTCGTCGTCGAGGACCGCCCCGAGGACGGCTCGCTCGACCTGCTCGGCCTGTACGACGGCTGGGCCCTCACCGAGCGCGACCGCTACGGCGTCGGCGAACTGCCCGACCGCATCATCCTCTACCGGGAACCGCATCTCGCGACCTGCACCGACGAGGACGAGTTGCGCGAGGAGATCCACACCACCCTCGTGCACGAGATCGCCCACTTCTACGGCATCGACGACGAACGTCTGCACGACCTCGGGTGGGCGTGATGGCGCTGGCCGCACCCGACATCGACGTCGACCTCGATCAGGAGGTCTCGCCACAGTCGCCCGCGACCTGGCAGACCGTGGTGTGGAACGATCCCGTCAACCTCATGAGCTACGTCACGCACGTGTTCCGCTCATACTTCGGCTACGACTCCGCCACCGCCCACCGCCTCATGCTCGCCGTGCACCACGACGGCCATGCCGTCGTCGCGCGCGGACCGCGAGAGGTGATGGAAGCCCACACGCAGGCGATGCACGACTTCGGCCTCTGGGCGACCGTGCGGAAGGATCCCTCATGAGCGAGCGCATCGTCGTCCTCGAGATCAGCGGCCTCGAGGCTCTGCACCTCGCCGGGATCGTCGGCCAGTTCCGCGATCTGCTCGCCGACTCGCGCGCGGGCGACGACCCGGCCGTGACGCGGTTGACGCCCGACGCCTACCCCGAAGACGAGGCGGCGAGCCGCGAGTTCCGGCGGCTCACCGGAGGAGACCTCATCGAACGTCGATCGCAGGACGCCGAGACCGTCCTGCAGACCCTCGGTCACGACGGCGGCGAACTGACGCCCGAGGGCGACCCGGATGCCACGATCGCGGTGGCCCTGGGCGAGAGCGAGGCCCTCGCCTGGATGCGCACCCTCTCGGCGGTTCGGCTCGTGCTGGCCACGAGGCTCGGCATCCAGAACGACGACGACCATCAGCCCGACGACCCGCGCTTCGGGGTCTACGACTGGCTCGGCTACCGACTCGACGGGTTGGTCACGGCCCTCGACCGCCGCTGAGCTGCGGGGCCGGCTCGCGGCCGGAGCCTCGCCCCCGCGCCTCGGCGCTCCGGACTTCACCGCACGCGCCGGTCGCCACCCGTGGGGCGAAGTCGTGCCGCGTCAGGGGATCCGAATCCGCAGGTCGGCGCGCTCGGCCGGGCTGTGCGCCTCGATGTGGGCGTCCTCCTGCCGGGCCCAGCGCTCCCAGTGGGGCCGGTACGTCTCACCGTCGCGCGCGAGCGCGCGCGACCGACGCGATGCTGACGGCGCCTCGACCCACACCGACACGTCGGCGAGACGAGCGACCTCGGGAGTGAGGAGCCCCGCCCCCTCCACGACGAGGGGCAGAGACGGATCGACCGCGGAGGCTTCGGCGCGCGCGCCGGCATCCCAGTCCCAGCGCTCCCAGACGCCGAGCAACCCGCGAGCATGCGGGAGGAGGATGGCGTCGCGAGCGTACGAGACGCCGTCGGCGAGACCGTCCCACCCCGGGTAGACGTCGTCGAGCGCGACGAGCTGCACGCGGCCCGGTCCGGGCCACGCCGCCACGAGCCTGCGCGCGAGCGAACTCTTCCCCGCGCCGCTGCGGCCGTCGATGACGACCGCGGGGTTCGCTGCGCCGACCGACAGGATCCGCGCCGACACCGCGGCCACGGCCGCGGTGAGGGCGTCGTCGATCGGGTCCGCGTTACTTCTTGAGAGCGCGGATGACACGGCTGAGGGCGCGACCGGCCACCCACACGAACGGGATGCCGACCGCGAGCAGCGACACGAGGTTCGGGTCGAAGCGGAGGTCGTCGCCACGGCGGATGTAGGCGCCGAGCGGCAGCGTGTAGCCCCCGCCTCCCCCGCCGCCGTTGCCCTGCTCGTCGGAGCCGCCGCCGTAGCCGGCCCAGGTGAGGGCGACGGGGACGATGCGCACTCCGTCGACGTCCTGCTGCTCGCCGTAGGCGGAGGTGACGCCGAAGCTGGTGGCCTGCTTGCCGAGTTCCAATGCGATGTTGGGCATGAGCCCACCGTAGCGGCCTCCCCGCCCGCGTCGAAGGGGTGTTGCGCGGCGGGGTCGAGCGTGTCAGTGGTCGTAAGACGGGCGAGGGTTGGTCGGCAGCGCACCCCCGCCGCGGGCGGGACCGAGCAGCGCCCGTCGAGTGACCGCGCCCCGCCCTCACGGGGCCGGGGCGCGGTCGCGGGCGCCCTCGACGCGGCGCCACTCGGCGTCGTCGTCCCAGAGGGTCGCGGCCATCGCGGCGGGCTTGAGCTTCTCGCCGCGCACGCCCACGAGTCGCACGGCCTGCCGGCGGTCGATCGTGTCGAACAGCTCGATCGCCGCGTCGCCGATGCGCTGGCCGACCGACGTGGGTTCGGTCAGGGTGCGCGAGCGGCTCAGCGTCGTGAAGTCGGAGAAACGCACCTTGATCGAGATCGTCGACGCTTCGTACTGCTGCGCGCGCAGCCGCGCGCCGACCCGGTCGGCGAGACGGCGCAGCTCGACGTGCAGCGTGCGCGTGTCGGAGATGTCGGTGTGGAACGTCTCTTCGTGTCCGACGCTCTTCTCCGAACGACCGGTGTGCACCTCGCGCGCGTCGATGCCCCGCGACAGGTGCCAGATGCGCTCCCCCATCGCCGCCCCGAGCACCTGATCGAGCGCGTGGCGCGGAGTGTCGAGGATGTCGGAGATGAGCCGGATGCCGCGCGACTCGAGTGCCTCGGCCGCCTTCGGTCCGACGCCCCACAGCGCGCGCACCGACCGGGGGCGCAGGAATGCCTCGGTGTCGGCGGCCGCCACGACCAACAGCCCGTCGGGCTTGGAGATGGTGGACGCCATCTTCGCGACGTGTTTGGTCGCCGCGACGCCGATGCTGCAGGTGAGACCCGTCTCGGCCTTGACCCGCTCCCGCAGGTCGCGCGCGATCGTGCCCGGGCTCCCCCACAGGCGACGGGCACCCCGCACGTCGAGGAACGCTTCATCGATCGAGAGCGGTTCGACCAGGGGCGTCACGTCGTGGAAGATCGCCATCACCTGCCGCGACATCTCGGTGTAGCGGTGGTACGGCGGGTTCACCACGATCGCCGTGGGGCACAGGCGCAGCGCGATCGAGACCGGCATGGCGGACTTGACCCCGTAGCGTCGCGCCTCGTACGAGGCGCTCGAGACGACTCCGCGGCCCTCGGACCCCCCGATGAGGAGCGGCTTGCCCGCGAGCGAGGGATCGTCCAGCACGGCGACCGAGGCGAAGAACGCGTCCATGTCGACGTGGAGGATGCCGGTGCCGGTGTCGTCGGCGTCGGGGCGCGAGACGATGCGCCCTGTTCCATCACCCCGTCCCATGGCATCCATTCTCTCCCGGACCTCCGACATCGGGCCGGGCCGAGCGCGATGCCGGGCGGCCCGGGTACGGACGAGGGGCGCCGAGCGCCACACGACGCCGAGCCGGTCACGACCTCAGCGATGCGCGCGTCATCAGCTCGTGATCGCGCCACGCTGCGGAGCCTGCGCGCATCGCCGACCCTCCGCAGGCGGCCGGCGTCGCGCCCAAGCGACGAACCGGCCTCCCGCGACCGGTGGATGAGACGACGGATGCCACGGCCCGCGCCCTCTCGGACGGCGGTGCCGTGGCATCCGGGGCCTGCTACTGGGCGGCGGCGCGCTCCAGGACGAGCTCGCGCACGCGCGCGGCGTCGGCCTGGCCCTTCATGGCCTTCATGACCGCGCCGATGACGGCTCCCGCGGCCTGGACCTTGCCGTCGCGGATCTTCGCGAGCACGTCGGGCTGCGCCGCGAGGGCGTCGTCGATCGCCGCGATGAGTGCGCCGTCGTCGGAGACGACCGCGAGACCGCGCGCGTCGACGACCTCCTGCGGGGTGCCCTCCCCGGCGATGACGCCCTCGAGCACCTGGCGCGCGAGTTTGTCGGTGAGGGTGCCGGCGTCGACGAGCTGCTGCAGCGCGGCGACGTGCGCCGCCGACACGAGGTCGGCGGGGTCGCGATCCTGCGCGTTGGCGACGCGGGTGATCTCACCCGTCCACCACTTGCGCGCCGAGGCGGGCGCGGCGCCCGCGGCGATGGTCTCGGCGACCGCGTCGAGCAGGCCGCCGTTGGCCACGTCCTGGAACTCCAGGTCGGTGAAGCCCCACTCGGCCTTCAGCCGGCGACGGCGCGCGGCCGGCGGCTCGGGCAGAGCGGCGCGCAGCTCCTCGATCAGCTCCGGGGCGGGCACGACGGGAAGCAGGTCGGGCTCGGGGAAGTAGCGGTAGTCGTCGGCATCCGACTTCGGGCGCCCGGGAGAGGTGCGCCCGGTGTCCTCGTGCCAGTGACGCGTCTCCTGCGTGATGGTTCCGCCCGTGGCCAGGATCGCGGCCTGACGCTGGATCTCGTAGCGCACGGCGCGCTCGACCGAACGCATCGAGTTGACGTTCTTCGTCTCGGTGCGCGTGCCGAGCTTCTCCTGGCCGCGGGGGCGCAGCGACACGTTCGCGTCGCAGCGGAGGTTGCCGCGCTCGAGCTTCGCCTCGGAGATGCCCAGGGCGCGGACGATGTCGCGGATCGTCGCGACGTACGCCTTCGCCAGGGCGGGGGCGGAGTGCTCCGCGCCGAAGATGGGCTTCGTGACGATCTCGACCAGCGGCACACCGGCGCGGTTGTAGTCGACGAGCGAGTACTCCGCGCCCTGGATGCGACCGGTCGCACCACCCATGTGCGTGAGCTTGCCGGCATCTTCTTCCATGTGCGCGCGCTCGATCGGCACGGTGACGATCGTGCCGTCCTCGAGCTCGACGTCGACCGAGCCCTCGAACGCGATCGGCTCGTCGTACTGCGAGATCTGGTAGTTCTTGCCGAGGTCGGGATAGAAGTAGTTCTTCCGCGCGAAGCGGCTCGAGGGCGCGATCGAGCAGCCGAGGGCGAGGCCCAGGCTGATCGAGGAGCGGATCGCCTCGGCGTTCACGACCGGCAGGGCACCCGGCAGACCCATGTCGACGGGAGCGACCAGCGTGTTGGGGGCCGCCGCGTGGTTCGCCTCGTTCGCCGGGTTGGGGGCGGCCGAGAACATCTTGGTCGCGGTGTTGAGCTCGACGTGCACCTCGAAACCGAGGACCGGCTCGAACATCTCGAGCGCCTCGTCGAAGTCCATCAGTGCATCTTTCGCCATCAGCGCGACGCTCCGTTCGTGAGAGAGGGGGCTCTGTCGAGCAGCGGTCCGCCCCACTGGTCCACCAGAACGGCCTCGAGGGCCGCGCCGACGCGGTACAGACGGGCGTCTTCGCGGGCGGGGGCGAGGAACTGGATGCCGACCGGCAGGCCGTCTTCCGCGGCGAGGCCGCTGGGGATAGAGATACCCGGCACTCCCGCGAGGTTCGCGGGGATCGTGGTCACGTCGTTGAGGTACATCTGCAGTGGATCGTCGATCTTCTCGCCGAGGCGGAACGCGGTGGTGGGCGCCGAGGGCGTCGCGATCACGTCGACCGAGGCGAAGGCGGCGTCGAAGTCCTGCTGGATGAGCGTGCGCACCTTCTGGGCACTGCCGTAGTACGCGTCGTAGTAGCCCGCCGACAGCGCGTAGGTGCCCAGGATGATGCGGCGCTTGACCTCGGGGCCGAAGCCGGCGTCGCGCGTCGCGGCCATGACGTTCTCGACGGTGGGCGTGCCCTGCGGCGTCACGCGCAGGCCGAAGCGCACGGAGTCGAACTTGGCCAGGTTGCTGGACGCCTCGGCCGGGAGGATCAGGTAGTACGCGGCGACGCCGTACTCGAAGTGCGGGGCGCTGATCTCGACGATCTCGGCGCCCTGCGCCTGCATGGCCGCCAGCGACGCGCGGAACGAGTCCGACACGCCCTTCTGGAAGCCGCGGTCGTCGAGCTCCCGGATGACGCCGACCTTGAGGCCCTTGAGCACCTCGCCGGTGGCGCCCTCGCGCGCGGCGGCGGCGAACGACGGCCACGCGTCGGAGAGCGACGTCGAGTCGTTCGCGTCGTGCCCGCCGATGACGTCGTGCAGCAGACCGGCGTCGAGCACGGTGCGGGTGACCGGACCGACCTGGTCGAGGCTGGATGCCAGGGCGATCGCGCCGTAGCGGCTGACACCGCCGTACGTGGGCTTGACGCCCACGGTGCCGGTGACGTGCGCGGGCTGACGGATCGAGCCGCCGGTGTCGGAACCGAGCGCCAGGGGCGCCTCGAAGGCGGCGACGGCCGCGGCCGATCCGCCGCCGGAACCGCCGGGGATGCGGTCGAGGTCCCAGGGGTTGCGGGTGGGGCCGTAGGCGGAGAACTCGGTGGAGGAGCCCATGGCGAACTCGTCCATGTTCGTCTTACCGAGCGGCACGAGACCGGCGGCGCGCGAGCGCGCGACGACCGTGGCGTCGTAGGGCGACATGTAGCCCTCGAGGATCTTCGATCCGCTCGTGGAGGGCATGTCGGTCGTGACGAGCACGTCCTTGACGGCGAGAGGCACGCCGGCGAGCTCGTGGAGCTGCTCCCCCGCCGCGCGGCGGCGGTCGATGTCGGCCGCGACCTCGAGGGCGTGGTCGCTGACGTGCAGGAAGGCGTGCACGTCGCCGTCGACGGCGGCGATGCGATCGAGGTGGGCCTGCGTCGCCTCGACGCTGGACACCTCGGCGGAGGCGAGCTTGGCGGCCAGGTCGGCCGCGGTCAGGCGCGTGAGATCGCTCACTGTTCCTCCCCCAGGATCGCGGTCACCCGGAACCGGCCGTCGGCCTGGTCGGGGGCGTTCTGCAGCGCTTGGTCGCGCGTGAGCGTGTCGCCCACCACATCGGGACGGAAGACGTTGCGCAGGGGGATCGGGTGGCTCGTGGCCGCGACGTCGGGCGTCGCCACCTCGGACACCTTCGCGATGTTGTCGACGATGGCATCCAGCTGGCCGGTCAGGCTCTGGACTTCGTCGTCGCTCAACTGGATCCGGGCGAGCACACCGAGATGGCGCACGAGATCAGGAGTGATTTCAGACACCCCTCGATCCTAGTTCGCGCAGCCTCGCGCCACGTTCCGCATGACTCTCGCCCGCACCGCCTCGCGCGTCCTAGGCTGGCGGGGTGACGATCTTCGATCCGCCGCGCCCCTGGACCTCGAGCTACGCCGCGGGGGTGCCCGAAGACCTGGGGCCCCAGAGCGGATCGCTCGTCGACATCGTCGACGCCTCGACGCGCGACTACCCCGACGCCCCCGCCCTGCAGTTCTTCGGCCGCGAGACGACCTACGCCGAACTGTCGGAGCAGATCGCCCGCGCGGCCGCCGCGCTCGCCGCGCAGGGGGTGCGGGCCGGTGACCCGGTGGCGATCGTGCTGCCGAACTGCCCCCAGCACATCGTCGCGTTCTACGCGGTGCTGCGCCTGGGCGCCGTTGTGGTCGAGCACAATCCGCTCTACACCGCCCGCGAACTGCGCAAGCAGTTCGAGGATCACGGGGCGAAGCACGCGATCGTCTGGAGCAAGGTCGTCGCGACCGTGCAGGAGTTCCCGGCCGACCTGCGCCTGGACACGCTCGTCTCCGTCGACGTCACGCGCGCGATGCCGTGGACGACCCGCCTGGCGCTGCGTCTCCCCGTCGCGAAGGCCAGGGAAAGCCGGACGGCGCTGCACGCCACGACCACCGGCGCCCTCCCGTGGGACGACCTCGCGCGGCACGCGCCCCTCCCGGCATCCCACCCGCGCCCCGCCGCCGGCGACCTCGCGATCATCCAGTACACCAGCGGCACCACCGGTGCCCCCAAGGGAGCGATGCTCACGCACGCCAACCTCCTGGCCAACGCTGCTCAGGCCCGCGCCTGGGTTCCGCAGATCGTGCGGGGCGAGGGGTGCGTGGTCTACGCGGTGCTCCCGATGTTCCACGCCTACGGGTTGACGTTGTGCCTGACCTTCGCGATGTCGATGGGAGCCCGACTCGTGCTCTTCCCGAAATTCGACCCCGACCTCGTGCTGGCGGTCACGAAGAAGCATCCCGCGACGTTCTTGCCGCTGGTCCCCCCGATCGCCGAGCGTCTGCTGGCCGCGGCCGAGACGCAGGGCGTCTCGCTCGCCGGCACCGACGTCGCCATCTCGGGCGCCATGGCCCTTCCGCACGAGCTCGTCGTACCGTTCGAGAAGGCCACCGGCGGGTACCTCGTCGAGGGCTACGGGCTCAGCGAATGCTCCCCGGTGCTGATGGCGAACCCCGTGGCCGACGACCGCGTGGCCGGAACCGTGGGCCTCCCCCTGCCCGGCACCGAGTGCCGCGTCGTGGATCCCGACGATCCGCGCACCGATGTCGAGCGCGGTGAACTGCTCGTGCGGGGCCCGCAGGTGTTCTCCGGTTACTACGGCAAACCGGAGGAGACCGAGGCGGTGTTCGTCGACGGGTGGTTCCGCACCGGCGACATCGTGACGATCGACGAGGCCGGCTTCGTCCGCATCGTCGACCGCATCAAGGAACTCATCATCACGGGCGGCTTCAACGTCGCGCCCACCGAGGTCGAGAACGTGCTGCGTCAGCACCCCGGCGTCGCCGATGTGGCCGTGGTGGGCCTGCCCAGCGAGCACTCGGGCGAGGAGGTCGTGGCGGCGGTCGTCGCGGTCGACCCCGGCGAGCTCGACGTCGAGGCGGTGCGCGCGTTCGCGCGGGGCATCCTGACGCCGTACAAGGTGCCGCGGCGGATCGTGATCGTCGACGAGCTCCCCCGCTCGCTCATCGGCAAGGTGCTGCGGCGCCAGGTGCGCGAGCAGCTGCTCGCCGACTGAGGGGCGGATGCCGCCATACGGCCGCACGAGACCTCGCGACGGGCGAGCGACCCCCACCCCATCCCGCCGCCCTGCTACAGAACGCACCCCGGATGCAAGGGGTGTCCCTCGAATGGTCGACGCTCGCGTCGCGTCACTACGGTGGGGGAATCGGGCCGATCCACGGCCCATCCCGTGACCCTGGGGGGCAACCACATGATCATTAAGCGCACACCGCTCGCACTCGTCGCCGCATCGGCACTGCTTCTGCTCGCGGGTTGCTCCGGCGGCGGGTCGTCGGCCGAGGGCGACGCGAACGCGGCGGCACCTACCGCCGAGAGCAGCGCCACCTCGCAGGCCGCCACCCAGGAGTCGTCGGCGCCCGCGGGCGACCAGTCGAAGGCGGAGGCGTGCGAGATCGTGACGTCGTCGTTCTCCGACGTGACCGAAGCGAGCGGCTCGATCGACACGACCGACCCGCAGGCCGCTCTCGCGGGCTTCAAAGACCTCGCGGCGAAGGTCGACAGCAACTTCTCCCAGATCACGAACGCCGAGGTCGCCCCCGCCGCTCAGAACGCCAGTGCGTCGCTGAACGAGTACGTGACGTTCCTCGAGGGCGTCATCGCCGACCCCAGCACGGCGAGCGGCATCAGCGAGCAGGTGACGGCCCTGCAGGAGAGCTTCACCGAAGCCGGAACGGCCTGCGCCGGTTGAGGCGGATGACCACGCGTCACCTCGGGTGACGGTGAAGCGGAGGGCGGGGGCGCGAGCCCCCGCCCTCCGTCGTCGCAGTCAGGAGGTCGGGTCGGCCGCGGCCGCGGGACCGTCGAGCGCCGCCGGCCCCTGCTCGACGAGGATGCGGAACTGGGCGGCATCGAGGATCCGCAGCCCGAGGTCTTCGGCCTTCGCCAGCTTCGAACCGGCTCCGGGACCGGCCGCCACGAAGTCCGTCTTCTTGGACACGCTCGAGGCCGCCTTGCCGCCTGCGGCGAGGATGGCCTCCTGCGCGCCCTCGCGGGTGTAGCCCTCGAGCGATCCGGTGGCGACGACCGTGAGTCCGGCGAGCACTCCCCCCGCGGCGGCCGCGGCGCCGGGTCCGGGGTGTCCGGGGATCGAGAAGCGCACGCCGGCGGCCTGCCAGCGTTCGACGATCTCGCGGTGCCAGTCGACCTCGAACCAGTCGATCACCGCGTCCGCGATGATCCCCCCGACCCCCTCGACCGCCGCGAGTTCGTCGCGCGAGGCCGCGCGGATGGCATCCAACGACCCGAACCACTGCGCGAGAGCGCGTGCCGCCACCGGACCCACGTGGCGGATGTTCAGAGAGACGAGGAGACGCCAGAGGTCTTTCGTCTTCGCCTTCTCGAGCTCGGCGATCAGCTTGGTCGCCTGCTCGGACGGGCGGACCTCGCGGAAGTCTTTGCGGATGGCGCGACGCCGGCGTTCGGCGGGGTCGAGCGCCTCGGTGCCCGGCGGGTAGGACGCCGGGCCGAGCTTCTGGAACGGCGCGCGACGCACGGGCTCGCCGGTGTCGGCATCTACCTTTCGTTCCCCGGTCTCGGAGTCGCGCACGATGACCTCGATCGGGACCAGCTCGTCGACCGTGAGCTCGAACAGGCCGGCCTCGGTGTCGAGCGGCGGGCGTTCCGGAACCTCGGGCTGCGTGAGCGCGGCGGCGGTCACCTCGCCGAGCGCCTCGATGTCGAGAGCGCCGCGAGACCCGATGTGCTCCACACGTCCGCGCACCTGCGCGGGGCAGGACCGCGCATTCGGGCACCGCAGATCGATGTCGCCCTCTTTCGCGGGGCGGAGGGGCGTGCCGCACTCGGGGCAGTCGGCGGGCATGACGAAGGCCCGCTCGGTGCCGTCGCGAAGCTCGACGACGGGCCCGAGCACCTCGGGGATGACGTCGCCCGCCTTGCGCAGCACGACCGTGTCGCCGATGAGCACGCCCTTCACCTTGACGACGTCCTGGTTGTGCAGCGTGGCCTGCCGCACGACGCTGCCGGCAACCCGCGCGGGCTCCATCACGGCGAACGGGGTGGCGCGACCGGTGCGCCCGACCGACACCACGATGTCGAGCAGCGTGGTGTTGACCTGCTCGGGCGGGTACTTGTACGCGATGGCCCACCGCGGTGCGCGGCTGGTCGCACCGAGCTCGTCGTGCAGGGCCAGTTCGTCGACCTTGACCACGACACCGTCGATCTCGTGCTCGACGTCGTGCCGGTGCTCGCCGTGGTGCGCGACGAACGCCAGGACGCCGTCGATCGACGACTCGACGCTGCTGTACGGCGAGGTCGGCAGGCCCCACGACGACAGCAGGTCGTAGACCTCGCTCTGCGCCTGCACGGGCGGCTCGGGCCACGCGCCGATGCCGTGCACGTAGAGCGCGAGGGACTCGATGCGCGCGAGACCCGCTTCGAGCTCGAGGCCCGACTTCTTCTCGATCTGCTGCCGCAGCCCGCCGCTCGCCGCATTGCGCGGGTTGGCGAAGGCCGGGAATCGTCGTGCCGCCGCCTGCTCGGCCTTCTCTTCGTCGAAAGCTCGGCCGCCCCTGCGGCCCGCGGCGCGCTCGCGAGACTCGGCCACCGCGCGGTCGCGGAACTCCCCCTGCAGGCGGTTCAGGTTCTCGAACTTCGCGACCGGGATGAACACCTCGCCACGCACCTCGACGAGAGCCGGATGGCCCTCGCCCGACAGACGGCGCGGCACGCCCGCCACGCGGAGGGCGTTCTCGGTGACGATCTCGCCGACGCGACCGTCACCACGCGTGGCCGCCGAGGTGAGCACCCCGTTCTCGTAGCGCAGGTTCAGGGCCAGTCCGTCGATCTTGAGCTCGCTCAGCCAGTGCACCGGCCGCCCGGCCGCCGCCTGCGTCTTGACCGCCCAGTCGCGCAGCTCGTCGGGCGAGAAGACGTTGTCGAGGCTGAGCATGCGCTCGGCGTGCTCGATCGTGGCGAGATCGGTGGCTTCGGCCGCACCGACCGAGAGCGTGGGGCTGTCCTGCCCTTGCAGCTCGGGATGCAGGCGTTCGATCGCCTCGAGGCGGTGCATCCACCCGTCGTAGGTGGCGTCGTCGACGAGCTCTGCATCCCGCCCGTAGTAGGCCTCGCGCGCGTCGACGATGCGCTGGGTGAGGTCGGCCGCTTCGGTGCGCGCCTCGTCGAGGGTCAGATGGGGAAGCTGATCGTGCTCGGTCACGGCTCCAGCTTAGGGACGACCTCCGACATCACCGGTGGGCCTTGCCGCGCCCGCCCGAGGCTGTCCGGGCTGCTCCGCGAGGGGCTTTCGCCTCACGCGTCGACGGGGACCGCCGACACCGTGCGATCGATCGTGAACTGCCCCAGCACGCGCGTGCCGTCGTACAGCACGGCGGTCTGCCCCGGCGCGACGCCGTCGAAGGGTGTCTCGGGCCGGACGGTGAGCACGCCGTCGGCGAGCACCGCCTCCGCCGGGACCGGATCCGCGTGCGCACGGATCTGCACGTGGCACGCGAAGCGGTCGGCCGAGGGGGCGCGCCCCGCCCAGGTGAAGCGCTCGCCCGCGATCTCGGCGCACGCGAGGGCCTCCTTCGGCCCCACCACCACCGTGTTGTTCACGGGTCGCACCTCGAGCACGAACCGCGGCTTGCCGTCGGCGGCGGGCACGCCCAGCTGGAGGCCGCGCCGCTGCCCGACGGTGAACGCATGCGCGCCCTCGTGGGTGCCGACGACCGCGCCCGATCGGTCGAGGATCTCACCGCGTTCGGCGCCCACCTTGTCGGCGAGCCAGCCGCGGGTGTCGCCGTCGGGGATGAAGCAGATGTCGTGGCTGTCGGGCTTCTGCGCCACCGCGAGCCCGCGCTGCTCGGCCTCGGCGCGCACGAGGGCCTTCGAGGGCGTCGACCCCAGCGGGAAGTAGGTGTGGGCCAGCTGCTCGGCGGTCAGCACGCCGAGCACGTACGACTGGTCTTTGGCGTTGTCGGAGGCCCGGTGCAGCTCTCGCCCCTCGGGTCCGTCGACCAGTGTCGCGTAGTGCCCGGTGCACACCGCGTCGAAGCCGAGCTCGATGGCGCGCTCGAGGAGGGCGGCGAACTTGATTTTCTCGTTGCACCGCATGCACGGGTTCGGGGTGCGGCCGGCGCGGTACTCCGACACGAAGTCGTCGATCACGTCGTCGCGGAAGCGCTCCGAGAAGTCCCAGACGTAGAAGGGCATCCCGAGCTTGTCGGCGGCGCGACGGGCGTCCATGGCGTCCTCGATCGTGCAGCACCCGCGGCTTCCCGCGCGCAGTGTGCCGCCCGCCCGCGACAGCGCGAGGTGCACGCCGACCACGTCGTGACCGGCCTCCACCGCGCGGGCCGCGGCCACCGCGGAGTCGACGCCACCGCTCATCGCCGCCAGAACTCGCATGGTCCCAGTCTACGAACGGCCCGCTGAACGGGCGCCGGATGCCACGGCCCGCTCGTATGCGCCGGGAAGGCGGGCGAGCACGGCGTCGACGTCGTCGAGGGTCGAGGTGCGGCCGAGGGTGAAGCGCAGGACGGATCGTGCCGCGCGGTCGTCGAGCCCCAGCGCGAGCACCACGTGCGAGGGCTCCGCGACACCCGCCTGACACGCCGACCCGGTCGAGACCGCGATCCCCTCCATGTCGAGCAGGAACAGCAGCGTCTCGCCCGCGGCATCCGGGAACAACACGTGCGCGTTGCCGGGCAGGCGGTCGGACGGATCGCCGAGCAGCCGCGCCCGCGGGATCGAGGAGAGGATGCCGGAGACCAGGCGATCGCGCAGGGCGACGAGCCGCTCGGTCTCGCGGTCGCGCTCCGCCTCGGCGGCGCGCGCGGCGGCGGCGAAGGCGGCCGCCCCCGCGATGTCCTGGGTCCCGGCGCGCAGGCCCCGCTGCTGCCCCCCGCCGTGCAGCAGGGGCGTCAGGCGCGCGTGGCGCGACACCACGGCCGCCCCCACCCCCACGGGGCCGCCGACCTTGTGCGCCGACACCGACATCGACACCAGACCGGACGGCGCAGCACCGGCGCCCCGCCAGGCGGAGAAGTCCACGGCGATCTGACCGAGCGCCGACACCGCGTCCAGGTGCAGGGGAACGTCGGCCCCGGATGCCGCCTCGGCCAGGGCCGCGGCATCCTGGATCGTCCCCACCTCGTTGTTGGCCACCAGGGCCGTCGCGAGAGCGGAC
This sequence comes from Microbacterium sp., assembly GCF_046295495.1. GTDB lineage: Bacteria > Actinomycetota > Actinomycetes > Actinomycetales > Microbacteriaceae > Microbacterium. The sequence continues at coordinate 133,372 of NZ_JBKBNC010000002.1, read as the reverse complement.
GCGGGCAGGGCGGCCGCGAAGGCGGCGGGGTCGATGCGTCCGACGGCGTCGAGAGGCACCGGTCGCACCGCCGCCCCCTCGGCCGAGGTCAGCCAGCCCACGACGTCGAGGGTGGCGTGGTGCTCTCCGTCGGGCAGGACCACGGCGTCGGTGCCCTCGGCGCGCGCCCACCACGAGCCCTTGAGGGCGAGGTTCGCCGCCTCGGTGCCACCCGAGGTGAACACGACCTCGATGGGCTGGCAGCCCAGCACGGCCGCGAGGCCCTCGCGCGCGTCTTCGAGCAGACGGCGCGCGTCCTGGCCGGCGCCGTGGATCGACGAGGGGTTTCCGAGCACCTCGTGGGCCGCGAGCCACGCGTCACGCGCCTCCGGCCGCAACGGCGTGGTCGCCGCGTGATCGAGGTACACCCGCACTGGTTCCTCCCGGGATCGACAGCCGCCTTCACTACCCTAAGACGCATGGTCCGACCCGAGACTGTCCTTCCCGCACGCGCGGGCCTCCACAGCGCCGCCCTCGACGACCTGGGGGTGCGCCTCGGTCCCGACGGAGGCACCCTCCGCGTCTGGTCGGGATCGGCCGACGCCATGCAGGTGCTGGTGTTCGACGACGTCGACCTGGACTGGGCCACCGAGACCATCACCATGACCCCCGTCGGCGGCGGGGTGTTCGAGGCCACCACCGCCCTGCTGCGCCCCGGCGCGCGGTACGCGATCCGCGTGGGCGGCCCCCACGGGCCCGGGCACACCTTCAACCCGCAGTCCCTTCTCATCGAGCCCTACTCGCGGGGGCTCGTGTCGGGCAGCTTCGGAGACTGGCGATCGGTCGTCGTCGACGGGTCATTCGACTGGGGCTCCTCGACGAAGCCCCGCGTGCCGATGGACCGGACCGTGATCTACGAGGGACACGTCAAGGGCCTGACCAAGCGGCATCCCTTCATCCCGCCCGCCCTGCACGGCACGTACGCCGGGCTGGCGCACCCCGCGATGATCGACCACCTGCTCTCGCTGGGTGTGACCAGCGTCGAGCTGCTCCCGGTACACGCTTTCGCCACCGAGCCGCGTCTGCTGCAGCTGGGCCTGTCGAACTACTGGGGGTACAACTCGCTCAACTTCTTCACCCCGCACGCGCCCTACGCCACCGCGGCCAGCCGGACGGAGGGCCCCGACGCCGTGCTGCGCGAATTCAAGGGCATGGTGAAGCTCCTCCATGAAGCCGGCCTCGAGGTGCTCCTCGACGTCGTCTACAACCACACCGCCGAGGAGGGCATCGGCGGACCACGCACGAGCCTGCGGGGGATCGACAACCGCTCCTACTACCGGCAGACCGCCGAGGGCGCCTACATCGACGAGACCGGGTGCGGCAATGCGGTGAACACCTCGACGGATGCCGCGGCCCGGCTCGTGCTGGACTCGCTGCGGTACTGGGCGGAGGAGGTGCAGATCGACGGATTCCGCTTCGACCTGGCCGTCACGCTCGGCCGCGACGAGAACCACTCCTTCACTCCCGACCACCCGCTGCTCCAGGCCATCCGCGACGACGAGCGGCTCGCCGGGACGAAGCTCATCGCCGAGCCCTGGGACGTCGGGATGGGCGGGTGGCAGACGGGCAACTTCGCCCCCGGGTGGCTGGAGTGGAACGACCGCTACCGCGACCGGGTGCGCAACTTCTGGCTCAGCGACATCGACTACGCCCGCCGAGCCGACACCGCCCCCGTCGGCGTCGGAGGCTTCGCCACCCGGCTCGCCGGTTCGTCGAACACCTTCAGCGAGGAGCGCGGGCCGCTCGCGAGCGTCAACTTCGTCACGGCGCACGACGGCTTCACGCTGCGCGACCTCGTCTCCTACGACGTCAAGCACAACCTCGGCAACGGCGAGCAGAACCGCGACGGGGCCGATACGAACCGCTCCTTCAACCACGGGGCCGAGGGACGCACCGACGACGAACGCGTGCTGGCCACGCGGCGCAAGGCCATGCGCAACCTCATGGGCACCCTCCTCCTCTCCGCCGGCGTGCCCATGATCACGGCGGGCGACGAGATGGGTCGCACCCAGCGCGGCAACAACAACGCGTACTGCCACGACTCGGCCCTCACGTGGCTGTCGTGGGACCTCGCACCGTGGCAGCGGCATCTCTTCGCCCACACGAAGCGCCTGCTGCAGGTGAGGCGAGAGAACCCCGCGCTGCGTCCTCAGCGCTTCGCGCGGCTGGGCGAGCGGATCCCCTCGGCGTCCGTGATGGAGTGGTTCGACGAGCACGGCGAGACCATGTCGAGCGATCGATGGAACGACCCGGCGCACCGCACCCTGCAGTACCTGGCGACCTCGACGCCCGAGCACGAGGCGCTCAACCGGGTGCTCCTGGTCGTGCACGGCACCGAGGAGGACGTCGAGATCACGCTTCCCGCGCCCGCCGAGGACGAGTTCTCGACGTACGTCGAGCTCTGGTCCAGCGCCGATGAGAGTCCGAGCGCCGAGGCGCCCCGCCGCTCCCCCGGCGACGTGGTGCCGGTGGCGGGCGCGTCGATGCTGCTGTTCCGCGTCGAGTAGTCGGGGCCGCCTGTCAAGGCCGCGCGAAACGATGGGGCAACGTCGGTGGCCCGCGGTAGGTTCAAACCGTGGCCCCCACGACGACTCCTTCGCCCGAGCTGCCCTGGCGCAGCGCCGCCTCGATCCCCGTGCGCGCGGTCAAGCCGGCGCCCGCCTCCCGCAGCGTGGTGACCCCGCGCATCCCGATGGCCCTTCCGCATCCCAGCGTTCCGGGTGGGCGCTTCCGCCCCTCGGCGTACGTCGGGGAAGCGGTCCCCTTCACCGTCACCGCGTTCCGCGAGGGGCACGACCGCATCGGCGTGCAGGTGCGCCTGTTCTCGCCCTCCGGCGACGAATCCCTCCACCGGCTGAGCCCGCTGAACGACGGCTTCGACCGGTGGTCGGTCCTCGTCGCCCCGCTCGAACAGGGGGTGTGGCGGTTCCGCTTCGAGTCCTTCGCCGACGACTTCGCCACGTGGGAGCACGCGGCCGAGGTCAAGATCGCCGCGGGCGTCGACACCGCGCTCATGCGCGAGATGGGTGCGCAGCTGTTCGACCGCGCCCGGGGAGAGAAGAAGCGTCCCGGTAGCGACAAAGACGCGCTCTACGACGCCGCCCGCACGCTGCGCGACCCCGACGTGCACGACGACACGGCGCTCGGCGTCGTGCGCGACCCGGCGATCGCCGCGATGTTCTCCGCGCGGCCCATGATGGGTCTGGTGTCGGTCGGCAAGGATGCCGAGCTGCTCGTCGAGCGCGAGCGCGCCGGCGTGGGCGCATGGTACGAGTTCTTCCCGCGGTCCGAGGGCGCGGTGCGCCGCGACGACGGTTCGGTCGTCAGCGGCACGTTCCGTACGGCGATCGACCGCCTGCCCGCGGTGGCCGGCATGGGCTTCGACGTGCTGTACCTGCCGCCCATCCACCCGATCGGGGTCACCAACCGCAAGGGCCCCAACAACACCCTCGTCACCCAGCCGGGCGATCCGGGTTCCCCGTGGGCCATCGGTGCGGCGGCGGGCGGTCACGACACCGTCCACCCCGACCTCGGGACCCTCGACGACTTCCGCGCCTTCGTGGCCGCCGCTCGCGAGAACGGCATCGAGGTGGCCCTCGACCTGGCGTTGCAGGCCTCCCCCGACCACCCGTGGGTCGCCGAGCACCCGGAGTGGTTCACCACGCTCCCCGACGACTCCATCGCCTTCGCCGAGAACCCGCCGAAGAAGTATCAAGACATCTATCCGGTCAACTTCGACAACGACCCCGAGGGCATCCGGGCCGAAGTGCTGCGCATCGTGCGGCACTGGATCGCCCAGGGCGTCACCATCTTCCGCGTCGACAACCCGCACACCAAGCCTCTGCAGTTCTGGGAGTGGCTCATCGCCACGGTCAGCGCCGAGGAGCCCGGAGCGGTGTTCCTGGCCGAGGCCTTCACGCGCCCCGCTCCCCTGCAGGGCCTCGCGATGGCCGGTTTCCAGCAGAGCTACACCTACTTCACCTGGCGGAACACCAAGGAGGAGCTCGAGGAGTTCCTCGGCGGGCTCGCGCACGAGACGGCCGACTTCCTCCGCCCCAATCTCTTCGTGAACACCCCCGACATCCTGACGGAGTACCTGCAGTTCGGTGGGCGGCCGGCGTACAAGATCCGAGCGGCCATCGCGGCGACCGGCGCTCCCACCTACGGCGTCTACGCCGGCTACGAGCTCTTCGAGAACGTCGCCCGCCCGGGCTCCGAAGAGAACATCGACAACGAGAAGTACGAGTACAAGTTCCGCGACTGGGAGGGCGCCGAGGCCGCGGGAGACTCCCTCGCCCCCTACCTGCGCATGCTCAACGCGGCGCGCCGCGCACACCCCGCGCTGCGGCAACTGCGCAACCTCGACGTGCACTGGAGCGACGACGACGCGGTCCTCGTCTACACGAAGCACCTCGCGGCCGAGCTGTCGCCCACGGGCGCGTCCGACACGATCATCGTCGTCGCCAACGTCGACCCGCACTCCGCACGCGAGACCACCGTCCACCTCGACACGACCGTGTTCGGCGTCGAGCCGGGCGCGTCGTACGACGTCGAAGACCTCGTGACCGGACAGGTGTGGACCTGGGCCGACCACAACTTCGTCCGCCTCGACGCCTTCACCGAGCCCGTGCACATCCTGCACGTCAAGGAGAACCGATGACCACGCTTCCCCCCGAGATCCTGGATGCCGTCGCCTCCGGCTCCCACCACGATCCGCACAGCGTCCTGGGTGCCCACCAGGGTGCCGACGGCTGGGTGATCCGCTCCCGCCGCCCCCTGGCGCAGAAAGTCGTCGCCGAGCTAGGCCACGGCTCCGAGGTTCCCCTCGCACACGTGCGCGGAGGTATCTGGGAGGCCTCCCTCGACGCCTTCCCCGGCGCCTACGTGGTGCGCGCGACCTACGACGGGTCGGAGCACGTCGCCGACGACGGCTACCGGCACTCCCCGTCGATCGGCGAGCTCGATCTGCACCTCATCGCCGAGGGGCGCCACGAAGAACTGTGGCGCGTTCTCGGTGCGCACCTGCGCGACCTCGACGGTTCGTCGGGCACGGCGTTCACCGTGTGGGCCCCCAACGCCCGGGCGGTCCGCGTCATCGGCGACTTCAACGGCTGGGACGGCGCCGCCAGCGCCATGCGTTCGATGGGCGGCAGCGGCGTCTGGGAGGTCTTCGTCCCCGGCATCGGTGCCGGCACCCGCTACAAGTTCGAGATCCTCACGCGCGCGGGCCAGTGGATCGAGAAGGCCGACCCGATGGCCCGCCTCGCCGAGATGCCGCCCGCGACGGCGTCGGTGGTCACGGAGTCCGCCTACACCTGGGCCGATGACGCCTGGATCGAGGAGCGCTCGTCCACCGCGCCGATCGACCGACCGATGTCGATCTACGAGCTGCACCTCGGCTCGTGGCAGTCGGGCCTGTCATACCGCGATGCGGCAGACCGCATCATCGACTACGTCGGCGCCCAGGGCTTCACCCACGTCGAGTTCCTCCCGCTGGCGGAGCACCCCTTCGGGGGTTCGTGGGGTTATCAGGTGTCCGGCTACTACGCCCCCACCAGTCGCTTCGGCGACCCCGACGACCTGCGCTACCTCATCGACCGCCTGCACCAGGCCGGCATCGGCGTGATCATGGACTGGGTCCCCGGCCACTTCCCCAAGGATGCCTTCGCCCTCGCCCGCTTCGACGGCGAGGCGCTCTACGAGCACCCCGACCCCCGTCGCGGCGAGCACAAAGACTGGGGCACGCTCATCTTCGACTACGGTCGCAACGAGGTGCGCAACTTCCTCGTCGCGAACGCGCTGTACTGGTTCGAGGAATTCCACGTCGACGGTCTGCGGGTGGATGCCGTGGCCTCCATGCTCTACCTCGACTACTCCCGCAACGACGGGGAGTGGGCGCCCAACCAGTTCGGCGGGCGCGAGAACCTCGAGGCCGTCCGTTTCCTGCAGGAGGTCAACGCCACCTCCTACAAGCGCTACCCCGGCATCGCGCTGATCGCCGAGGAGTCGACGAGCTTCCCCGGGGTCACGGCCCCCACCTCCCACGCGGGCCTCGGCTTCGGCTTCAAGTGGAACATGGGCTGGATGAACGATTCGCTGCAGTACATCGGTCGCGATCCGATGTATCGCTCGCACCACGAGGGCGAACTGGCATTCTCCTTCGTCTACGCGTTCAGCGAGAACTTCATCCTGCCCATCAGCCACGACGAGGTCGTGCACGGGAAGGGCAGCCTGTTCGGCCGCATGCCCGGCGACCACTGGCAGAAGCTGGCCAACATGCGCGCGTTCCTCGCGTACATGTGGGGCCACCCCGGCAAGCAGCTGCTGTTCATGGGCCAGGAATTCGGGCAGATGTCCGAGTGGTCCGAGTCGCGCGAGCTCGACTGGTGGATGCTCGATCAGCCCGCGCACGCGCAGCTGCAGGCGTTCGTTGCCGAGCTCAACCGCGTCTACAAGGATCAGGCCCCGCTGTGGGCGCGCGACCACGACGGCGCCGCGTTCTCGCGACTGGGCGCCCCGGCGTGGAACCCGAACGTGCTCGCATTCGCCCGTCGCGACCACCACGGCAACACGATCGCGGTCGTGTGCAACTTCTCGGGTGCCCCCCTCACCGACTTCCCCCTCGACCTGCCGGAATCGGGTACGTGGACCGAGGTCCTCAACAGCGACGCCGAGGCGTTCGGTGGATCGGATCAGGGCAACCTCGGCGCCGTCACGACCGACGGCCGCGGCAGCGCGACGCTCACGCTCCCGCCCCTCGGAGTGCTCTGGCTGCACCACCGCGCCGACGGCTGAGCGACGAACCGAGACGGCCCCGCCCGAGGGGGGCCGTCTCGGTTCATCCCGGGCTAAGGAGCGACGAAAGGCCCCGACCCGAGAGGGCGGGGCCTTTCCTCGCGTGCGATCGCGCTGAGGCGGATCAGCCGGTGTCAGAAGAGCAGGGATGCCAGGCGCGCCCGCGCCCGGATCACTCGGGCGTCGTCGTCGCCCACGAGCCCGAACAGCTCGAGCAGACGCTCCCGGACGGGGGCGCGCTCGTCGGCGGGCAGGGCGGCGAACAGGTCGAGCAGACGGGCGAAGGCGTCGTCGACGTGACCGCCCACGACGTCGAGGTCGGCGACGAGGAACTGCGCGTCCAGACCCGTGGGTTCCGCGGCCGCCGCGGCGCGGGCCGCCGCGAGATCGGCATCCTGCACCCGGTCGAGCAGGCGCACCTGCCCGAGACCGGCGCGCGCGTCGGCGTCGCGCGGGTTCTCGGCCAGGGCCTTCTCGTACGCCGTGATCGCGCGGGCGTAATCGCCCTCCTCGATGGCGGCGAACGCCTCGGCGTGCAGCGGCGGGAGCGGGGGCTCCTCGGCGGGGGCGTCGGCCGCGCTCTCGGCGTCGACGGGCACGGTGCCCGTCACCCCGTGCTGCGCGGCGAGCTGCAGGAGCTGCGCGAACACGTCGCGCACCTGCTGCTCGGGCACGGCGCCCGTGAACAGCGGCACCGGCTGGCCGGCGACGAGCGCGAGCACCATCGGGATCGACTGGGCGCGGAAGCCCTGGGCGAGCTGCGGGTTCGCGTCGACGTCGACCTTCGCCAGCACGAGGCGACCGCCGAGTTCGGTGACGACCTTCTCGAGCACCGGGCTCAGCTGCTTGCACGGACCACACCACTCCGCCCACAGGTCGATGACCACCGGGACCGTGCGCGAGAGCTCGAGGACCTCGCCGAACGTGTCGTCGGTGACGTCGAAGACGAGCGGCATGCCCCCGGCGGGCGCGCCCGCAGCGGGCGACGCCGCGGGCGGCCCCGCGGGGGTCGCGGGGGTCGCGGGGCGGTTGCGCAACGACGACAGGTCGACGGCACCGCGCATGACGGAGCCGGGGGCGGCGGGAGTGCTCACGGGGACACCTTCGCTTCGAGGAGGCTGGATCGGTAGCCGAGCAGGCGGATCTGATCTTCGGAACCCTGGCTGGGAACGTAGAAGAACACCTGGTCGGTGTAGGTGGTGGTGAAGCCCGTCGCCGACTGGTCGACGCCGGTGAGGGCCTTCACCGCCGGGTTGTTGTCGAGCTTGATGACGGCGTCGGCGTTCGTCGGCTTGGCGGTGTCGCTCTCGTAGACGTTCACGGCCACGATCGCGCCCGTGTCGAGGGTCGCCAGAGCGATGGGCGCGGCGGGACCCGCCGACGCTGTGAAACTGATCTCAGCCGTTCCTGCGCCCGTCTGGTTCAGCTCTTCGGTGCGCTTGGTCTTGTTGTCCTGGATCGCCGAGAGCAGCAGATCGTTGGCGGTGTCGAACGTCGACCACGAGACGCTGTTCTCGCCGTTGTTGATGATGTCGGCGTAGGCGGCCGCGACCTTCTCGGGCGCGAGTACGAGGAACGACGAGTCCGGCGGCACCTGGGTGGCGCCCACGTAGGGAGCGGCGAGCTCGGGCAGGTTCGTCGACGCCTCGAGGTTGCCCACGTACGACGCCTTGTATTCGTCCCACGGCGTCTCCTGCGTCATCATCATGATCGTCGTCGTGGGCGTCGCGGCATCCGCCGACTCCACCACGGTCATGAGGGTGCGCGGCCACGTGCCCGTGGTCTGCGGCAGCACGATCTGCACGGGCTCCGCCGGGATCGCGGGCAACGCCGGGCGGTCGGGCAGGGCTGCGCGCAGCCGGTAGTTGGTGGTGCGCTCGGCGAGGGCGGCACCCGCGAGACGCTGGGCCGCGGCGTTCTGGTCGAGGGCCGCGTCGGCCGAGGCGACGGTCGTCGACACGCGCGACACGATGCGCTGCGCTTGCGCCTCCGTCACCGCGGGCGGGAACTGCCCCTCCGGCACGATCACGGTGGGCGTCGGGCTCGGGCTCTCGGTGGCCGCGAGCTGCGGCCATGCATCGGCGGAGCAGCCCGCGAGCAGCGCGATCGACACGCCGAGCGCGGGGACCGCGACGAGCGCGCGACGTCCGCCGCGCGCTCCCGTGATCCGGGAGAGGCCGCGACGTGCGGGGCTCGTGCTGACCACGCCCTTCTCCTCGGCGTTCGTGTCGGCGATCGAGATGGGCTCGGTGACGGGCAGGGGCAACCCCTTTCGGCGCGGGCGACGCGAGCGACGCACGTGCCGGATGCCGAGGATGTAGAGCACGAGACCCGCCAGCAGCACGATCCCGCCGCCCACGATGAGCGGACCCGCCCACGGGGTGGAATCGTCGATCGGCCAGGTGAGGCTCACGGTCGAGGGGGCGGCGGCCGTGCCGTCGGATGCCACGAGCACGCTCATGTCGCTCGGCAGCTGAAGCGTGGTCGAGAGCGACCCGGTCTGCTCGAACTCATCGAGCCACAGGTCGCTGTCGACGGGGCTGCGACCGGCGGCGGCGTCGGTCTCGGGGGTCACGGTGGGCTGCTGCACAGCGGTCTGCACCGCGCCCTCGCCGTCGACCGTCACGGCCGTGTACGGGACGTCGGCGAGCCACGCCGTGAGGTCGGCGGTGCGACCGTACGAGACGAACACCTCGCCCTCGCCCTCGACGCGCAGGGTCTGCGCGCCCGGCACGCTCGTGAGCACCGACCCGTCGATGAGCGTGTAGGCCTCGGTCCCCTCTGTCTGCACGGACTTCGTGGTCTCCGAGGGACCTTGGAAGACCGTGCGTTGGGCGATCCCTGCACCGATCATTGCGGCGGCGATGACGAACGCCACCACGGCCCAGACGAATCTCACGCTTCACACCATCCCCACCGGTGACTCGGGCGCCACCGAAGAATCGACGTTTCAGACTATCGGAGGGCGGCTGAAAGTTCGCGGCGAGGCCCGTCGCTGCCCGAACGGTGCCGGAACGATCAGTATCCTGACCAGACGGGCAGCGGGCCCGGCTGAGGCGGGAGTCGTTCGGCATGAAGATCCACAACCCTTTCCGGGTCGCCCTGCTCGCCACCCTCGGCGTGGGGGTCGGGCTGCTGCTCATCGGCAGCGTGCAGAACCTGTCGACGATCCTGCTCTACGTCGGTACCGCGCTCTTCCTGTCGCTGGGCCTGGATCCGGTGGTGTCCTTCTTCGAACGCCGCGGGCTGCCCCGCTGGGCGGCGGTGCTGTTGACGATCCTCGCCGTGCTCGGGGTGTTCGCCGGCATCGTGTTCATGGTCGTGCCCGTCATCGTCAGCCAGATCGCGCAGCTGGTTTCGCAGATCGAGCAGCTGCTGCAGCCGGGGCGCTGGAACGAAATCGTCGCGCAGGTGCAGCAGTGGGCCTCCGACACCCTGCCGTGGTTGAAGATCGACGAGCTGTGGGCGGGTGTCCAGCACTGGTTCAGCACGCTCGACGTCGGATCGATCTCCACGATCGTCGGCAACAGCCTCCTCACCGGCGCCGGCGCCGTGGCCGCGGGCCTGGGCGGGGCGTTCATCGTGCTGATCCTCACGATCTACTTCACGGCATCCACGCCGTCGCTCAAGTCGGCCGTCTACCAGCTCGTGCCGGCGTCGAAGAGGGCGCGCTTCATCGAGCTCGCCGAGAAGATCACCGACTCCGTGGGCTACTACGTGATGGGGCAGGTGAGCCTCGGCGTGATCAACGGCGTGCTGAGCGCCATCCTCCTCACCGTCATCGGCGCACCGTTCCCCGCCGTGCTGGCCGTCATCGCGTTCTTCTTCTCCCTCATCCCGCTGGTGGGGACGCTGACGGGATCGACGATCATCGTGCTCGCGTGCCTCATCCCCGGCCTCGGAACCCCGGGGTGGGCGGTCATCGTCGCCGCGGTCTACTACCTCGTGTACATGCAGATCGAGGCGTACGTCATCTCGCCGCGCATCATGAACCGCGCCGTCTCGGTGCCGGGGTCCGTCGTCGTCATCTCGGCCCTGGCCGGAGGAGCGCTGCTCAACCTGCTGGGCGCGCTCATCGCCATCCCGGTGGCCGCCAGCATCCTCATCATCTACCGCGAGGTCATCATCCCGCGGCAGAACGAACGCTGAGCCCCGGAATCCTCAGTCGGCGAGGGGGTCCGCGAGAGGCCCGTCCCACTCGGTCGCCAGGGGCAGGGCGTCGGGGTGGACGGCCGCGACGATCTCGGTGAGCACCCGACGCGTCTGCGTCTCGCCGACCCAGAGGTGCTTGCCACCCTCGACGGCGATGAGAGTGGCGTCGGGGACCGAGGCGAAGCGCTCGCGGGCCTCGGCGGGGCGCAGGTAGTCGTCGAACTCCGGGACGAGCACGATCATGCGCCGCGCGTCACCCGCCCAGGCGGCGACCTCCTCGGCGGTGGCACGGTGCAGGGGAGGCGAGAGCAGGATGACGCCCTCGATGTCGTGGTCGCGGCCGTACTTCAGCGCCAGCTCGGTGCCGAACGACCATCCGACCAGCCAGGGGCGCGGAAGGCCGCGTTCGCGGACGAAGTCGACCGCCGCCGCGACGTCGAACGCCTCGTTCGCTCCCCCGTCGAAGGAGCCCTCGCTCGTGCCGCGCGGCGAGGTGGTGCCGCGGGTGTTGAAGCGCAGCACCGCGAGGTCGGCGAGGGCGGGAAGGCGCCCGGCGGCCTTGCGCAGGATGTGCGAGTCCATGAAGCCCCCCGCCGTGGGCAGCGGATGAAGGGTGACCAGCGTGGCCACCGGCTCATGATCCGCGGGGAGCGCGAGTTCGCCGACGAGGGTCAGCTCGTCGACGGTGCGCAGCTCGACGTCTTCTCGACGGGCCGGGAGCAGAACGGGTCCGCGGATGTCCATCAGGCGATCCTCCAACAGTGCGTGTGCCAGTGTCGACGCGCGGCCAGGTCTGCCGCGTCACCGAGCACCCCGTCCGCCCGCCAGACGACGAGGTGCGGCGTGCCTACGGTGACCGCGCGGCCGCAGCCCGGGCAGATGTAGTCCTTCAGCGCTTGCGGGGCGGAGATCGGCTGTACCGTCCACTCGACTCCGCGCTTGGTCTCGGTGCGCTTCCACCCCGCGATCAGGCGATCCAGCGACTCGTCGCTGCGGGAGGTCTCCGGACGACGCTTACGCGAGCGGGGCATGGATGCCGCTCACCACCAGTGGTTGCTGGTCCAGAACGCGTACGCGCGGGCCCAGCTGCCGTAGCGGCCGGTCGCGTACCCGGTCGCCCAGCGCAGGTTGTCGACGGGGTCGTAGCCGTTGCCGGGGACCTTGCTGCACGGCAGGGCCTGCACGAGACCGCACGCACCCGAGGAACGGTTCGTGGCGTTCGGGTTCCACCCGCTCTCGCGGCTGACGATGTAGTCGACGTAGCCCATGTCGGCATCCGAGATGCCGGCGGCAGCCATCCAGTCCGCCGGCGCGCCGCCGCCCGAATAGGGCAGGGGGCCGCTGCGCCCACCCGCCGACGAACCCGAGCTCCCGCTCCTGGACTTCGAGGTCGTGGGGGTCGGGGTGGGAGTGGGTTTGGGCTTCACGAAGACGTTGTAGCTCGAACGCTGGAGGTCGGGGGCCTGCCTCTCCCCCGCCGTCGAGACGGCCTGCGTGTCGTCGAGACCCTCGGCGTAAAGGGTGACGGTGCGCGGCTCGTCGGCCTGGGCGGGAAGCAACGACGCGCCCATCGGCCCCACGTAGGCACCGGCGAACAGCACGGCAGCGCACGCACCGAAGACGGCCACGACCCCGCGCCGGCGCGACCAGCGCGGTCCGGACCGCCGCGGGAGCTCCGGCGGGATCACGTCGGCCACCGCGCCCCGACGGGCGACGCGGCGAGACGATCCACGCGAGAGTTCCGAGCCAGAAGTCACAGTGTCACCGATTCTACCGAAGCCCTGGAACCGGTGCCATCACCGCGCGGCGTCCGATGCTCATCCGACGGCGAGCATGACCTCGACGACGGCGTCGAGCACCACGTCGACCTGCGTCTCGCGGTACCCGCCGCGTTGCATGCGGAAGGCGACGGCTCGTACCTGGCCGGGCGTGACGGGTTCTCCCGCGGCGAGGTAGCGGGCGATCCGGTCGGCCACGACGTCGACCTCGTCGACGCGGTACCCGTACTGCAGGAGCGAGACGCGTTCGAAACGCTCCCCCCGAGGTCGACCCAGCCGGTCGAGGACCACCTGGGCGGTGTCGCGGGTTTCGGCGACCCATGCCCGCGCCCCGCGGCGCGACAGCGCGTGCTCCCGTTCACGGGCGGCGAAGGCGTCTTCGACGCGCCCGAGGGCGGCATCCACCGGCGCCACCGCGTACCCGTGTCTCACGAGGGGGAACGAGACGGCGCGCACCTCGGTCGAGCGGAGCGCGCCGGCCTCATCGGCTTCGAACGCCTGACGGGCGCGCTCCAGGAAGGCGTCGACGGCACGCTTCTCGTAGCCCTTCGCGCGACCCGACACCTCGGGGAAGGGAGTCGAAGCCATTCCGTCGTGGATCGGGGTCTCGGTCATGACACTCCCAACGGGGCGAGCAGGTAGAACATCACCAACGCAGCGGTCGCGGACGGCAGGATGGAATCCAGGCGGTCGAGCACTCCCCCGTGGCCGGGCAGCCACGAACTCATGTCTTTGATGCCCAGATCGCGCTTGACCATCGATTCGCCGAGGTCGCCGACCGTGGCCGTGGCCACCACGACGGCACCGAAGACGACACCCGCCCACCACGGCACCTGGAGCATGAAGACCGCCAGCAGCGCTCCGGCCACGAGGGCCGCCACGCATGCCCCCGCGAAGCCCTCCCACGTCTTCTTGGGACTGATCCGCGGGGCCATCGGATGCCGTCCGCCCCGCCCGAAGGTGAGCCCCGAGACGTAGGCGCCGGTGTCGGCGGCGACGGCGAGGATCAGGAAGGCCAGGACCCACCACTCACCGCGCGGTTGCGCGAGGAGGATCATGGCGACGCTGGTGAGGAACGGTACGTACAGCTGGACGAAGCCCGCCACGAGCACGTCGCCGATGACGTCGATCCGCATCCGTCCGTCGGAGGCGAAGAGCTGCGCGACCAGGCGCCACACGATCACCACGACCACCGCGGTCAGGGTGGCGACCCAGTGCACCCACGCCCCGAGGAAGAACCCGCTCAGCAGCAGCAGGAACCCCATGATCAGCTGGGGCACCACGTCCACCCGCCGGCCGGCGACCTGCAGGGCCCGCGAGAACTCGACCACGCCCAGCACCATCGCCGCCGCGGCGAACAGCACGAAGGCCCACTTCACGAAGATGAGCGACGCGACGACGACGGCACCGATGCCGACGCCGATCAGGGTGGCGACGATGAGATCTCGCCCGGTGCGCTGTTTCAGGCGCTCGTTGCGCTGATCGAACTCCGCGCGCGCGTGGGCGATGTGCTGCTCGGCATCCGTGCGCATGGCACGCAGCTGAGACTCGATGGCCGTCACGCCCTCACCCGTGGCCGGTGAACGACGCAGAGCCTCGCCTCGGCGCGAAACGGGGGCATCGGCCGGATGCTCGCCGCCGGCCTCGGGGGCATCGGTCATCGACTCAGACCTCGAGCAGTTCGGCCTCTTTGCGCTTGAGAGCCTCGTCGATCATGTCGACGTGGGTGCGCGTGATGGCGTCGAGCTCCTTCTCGGCGCGGACCAGTTCGTCCTCGCCGACGTCGCTCTTCAGTGCGTCGAGGTCGTCCTTGGACTTGCGACGCAGGTTGCGCACCTGCACCTTGGCGTCTTCGCCCTTGCCCCGCACGATCTTGACGTACTCCTTGCGGCGGTCCTGCGTCAGCTCCGGCATCGTGATGCGCACGATGGTGCCGTCGTTGGTGGGGTTCACACCGAGGTTCGGCATGTCGCGGATGGCCTGCTCGATCGCCTTCAGCGCCGTCTTGTCGTAGGGGTTGATGACCAGCGTGCGCGCCTCGGGGTTGTTCAGCGACGCGAGCTGCGCGAGGGGCGTGGGCGAACCGTAGTAGTCGACCAGCACCTTCTGGAACATCTGGGGGTTCGCGCGCCCGGTGCGGACGGTCGCGAAGTCCTCCTTGGCGGCCTCCACGGCGCGATCCATGCGCGCTCCGGCATCGGCGAGGACATCGGCGATCACGGTGACTCCATTCGTTGGGACTGACGTCTCAGTCTAGCCGCGTGCGGGCCCGGCTCCCCGGGCCCGCACGGCGCGTCACGTGGTGACGAGCGTGCCCATCGTCTCGCCCAGCAGGGCCCGGGTGACGTTGCCGGCCGGCTCCATGCCGAACACGCGCATGTCGATGCCGTTGTCCATGCAGAGGCTGAAGGCGGTCGAGTCGACGACCTTGAGTCCCTTCTGCAGGGCGTCGTTGTAGGTGAGGTGGTCGAGCTTCGTGGCGCTCGGGTCGACACGGGGGTCGGCCGTGTACACCCCGTCGACGCCGTTCTTGGCCACGAGCACCTCGGTCGCGCCGATCTCGAGCGCACGCTGGGCGGCGACGGTGTCGGTGGAGAAGTACGGCAGACCCGCGCCGGCACCGAAGATGACCACGCGCCCCTTCTCGAGGTGGCGCACCGCGCGGCGCGGGATGTACGGCTCGGCGACCTGTGTCATCGAGATGGCGGACTGCACGCGGGTGGCGGCGCCGGCCTGCTCGAGGAAGTCCTGCAGGGCGAGGGAGTTCATCACCGTTCCGAGCATGCCCATGTAGTCGGCGCGCCCGCGGTCCATGCCGCGCTGGCTCAGCTCGGCTCCGCGGAAGAAGTTGCCGCCGCCGACGACGATCGCGATGTCGACGCGGTCCACCGCCTCGGCGATCTCGCGCGCGATCTGGCTGACGACGTCGGGATTGACACCCAATTGGCCCCCGCCGAACGCCTCCCCCGACAGCTTCAGCAGTACGCGGCGGCGCTTGGTGGCTTCATCGATCACGTGTGGTGTCCTCTCGTCTTGAACAAACTATCCCCTCACCCGCGCGACCGACACGCTCGTGGCGATTCGGACGCCGGGCAGGGAAAAGGCCCGGGATGCCGTGGCATCCCGGGCCTTGTGACGGGCCCTGAGCCTGTCTGGGTGTTACGCGCCGACCTTGAAGCGGGCGAAGTCGGTCAGCGTGAGACCGGCGTCGGACGCGACCTTGGCGACGGACAGCTTGTTGTCCTTCGCGTAGTCCTGGTCGAGCAGGGCGACCTGCTTGAAGAACGCGTTGACGCGACCCTCGACGATCTTCGGGAGGGCGGCCTCGGGCTTGCCCTCGTTGCGGGAGATCTCGGTCACGATCTCGCGCTCCTTCTCGACGTCGGCCTCGGGCACGGCGTCGCGGGAGAGGTACGAGGGGTTCGCGAACGAGATGTGCTGCGCGATGCTGCGGGCGGTCTCCGCGTCGTCACCGGTGTAGGCGAGCACGACACCGACCTGCGGGGGCAGGTCCTTGCTGGTCTTGTGCAGGTAGACCTCGAACTTGTCGCCCGAGATGGTGCGCACGCGACGCAGTTCGACCTTCTCGCCGATGATGGCGGCCTCGTCGGAGATGAGCTGCTCGACGGTCTTGCCGTCGACGTCGGCGGCCAGAGCGGCCTCGACCGAGTCGGCGGAGGCCGCGGCGGCCGCATCGACGACCTTGTCGGCCAGGGCGATGAAGCGCTCGTTCTTGGCGACGAAGTCGGTCTCGCAGGCGAGCTCGAGGAGCGTCACGGAACCGTTGTTCTCGCGCGCGGCGACGAGGCCCTCGCTGGTCGAACGGTCGGCGCGCTTGGCGTTGCCCTTGGCACCCTTGAGGCGCAGGATCTCGACGGCCTTCTCGACGTCGCCGTCAGCCTCTTCGAGCGCCTTCTTGGTGTCGACCATGCCGGTGCCGAGCTGCTCGCGCAGCGCCTTGATGTCGGCGATCGTGAAGTTTGCCATGGTGTGGCGGTCTCCTTGTCGTTTGCGTTCTAGATGTGAGCCCGGCGGGGCCGTGTCACCGCCCTCACGGAGAGGGGGCGGTCACGACCCCGCCGGATCGTAGCCTGTGCGGGTGACGCGTCGTCGACTCGGAAGCGACGTTGCGTCTCGCGGCTTACTTGCTGTCGGTGGCCTCGGCGTCGGCGACCTCGGTGACGGTCTCGTCCGACTCGGCGGCGACGGCCTCGTCGTGAGCCTCGGCACCGGCGGCGTCGGCGGGCGACTCCGTGGCGGCTTCGGTGGTCTCGGCGGCTTCGGTGGTCTCGGCGGCCTCGGTGGACTCGGCGGGGGTCTCGAGCAGCTCGCGCTCCCACTCGGCGAGGGGCTCGGCGGCCTCTTCCTCACCGGCGGGCTGGTGACGCTGGATGAGGCCCTCGGCCGCGGCGTCGGCGATGATGCGCGTGAGCAGGCTCACGGAGCGGATCGCGTCGTCGTTACCGGGGATCGGGTACTGGAACTCGTCGGGGTCGGCGTTCGTGTCGAGGATGCCGATCACGGGGATGCCGAGCTTCTTGGCCTCGTCGACCGCGAGGTGCTCGCGCTTGGCGTCGACGACCCAGATGGCCGACGGGGTCTTCTGCAGGTTGCGGATACCACCGAGCGACTTGTGCAGCTTGTCGAGCTCGCGCTTCTTGAGCAGGAGCTCCTTCTTGGTGAAGCCGCTCTCGGCGGGGTTCTCGTAGTCGAGCTCCTCGAGCTCCTTCATGCGGGCGAGGCGCTTCGACACCGTCTGGAAGTTGGTGAGGAGGCCACCGAGCCAGCGCTGGTTCACGTAGGGCTGGCCCACGCGGGTCGCCTGCTCGGCGAGGACTTCCTGCGCCTGCTTCTTGGTGCCGACGAAGAGGATGGTGCCGCCGTGCGCGACGGTCTCCTTGACGAACTCGTACGCCTTGTCGATGTAGCCGAGCGACTGCTGCAGGTCGATGATGTGGATGCCGGAGCGCTCGGTGAGGATGAAGCGCTTCACCTTCGGGTTCCACCGGCGGGTCTGGTGTCCGAAGTGAACGCCGCTGTCGAGCAGCTGGCGGATGGTGACGACGGCCATGGTCGTACTCCTGTTTCTGAGCGCTTGCGCGCCGTGGTTGTGGTTGTTCGCGTCAGACGGTCCGCCTGACGAGCCTGGTACCCGGCGCACACCCGCCATCCGCCGAAGCGGAGGACCAGGGGGTGTGGATGCCGCGCGGTGCGTCGTCCCGAGGAACGATGCGGTGCGCCGAGGGCACGCGGAGTCATCCCGACATGCGAGATGCACTCACCAGCATACAGGACGGCTCCTCCCCACCGCGTGCGATGCGGGCGCCGTCCCCGGCGGCATCGTTCGCCCCCGAACCGGGGGGTCGGGACGGGGAGACTTCGAGGATGATTCCGCCGATCCCTGGTCTGGTCAGGGGCCTCATCGCCTCGATCGCGCTCGCGTCGGCGGGGTTCGCGCCGGCCCCGGCGGCGCAGGCGCCGGGGCCCGGCGCGACCCCCGGTGGGGTTCACGAGGTGGCGGTCCACGACGTCGCGCACGAACGCACCGATCCCCTGTCGGGGCGGGGATGGGTCTGGCCCGTCGCGCCGGTGCGGGTGGTGCGCGCGTTCGAGGCGCCCGCGCACGCCTACGCTCCGGGGCATCGGGGCATCGACCTGGTCGCCCACGCCGTTCGCTCCCCCGCCGACGGACGGATCGCCTTCGCAGGCCCGGTCGCCGGTCGTGATGTGGTCACGATCGATCACGGCGACGGGCTCGTGACGTCCCTCGAACCGGTCGAGACGACACTCGCGGTGGGCGACCGGGTCGCGCGGGGTGCACCCGTCGGAACCGTGTCGGTCGGTGGGCACACCGCCCCGGGCACGGTGCACATGGGGGTGCGCCTCGACGGCGCGTACATCAACCCGTTGCGCCTGCTCGGAGGCGTCCCCCGGGCGATTCTGTTGCCGTGCTGCTGAGGGCGGCGCGGTCGGGGCAAGCTCGAGAGAATCCACCCGTTCCTCGCATCGGCGACCCGCCCGATCCATCCGGGCTGCCGGTCAGCCGATCTGGTTTCCGCGGCCCTCCACGGTCGTGGTGCCGACGCCACCGCTCGCTCCCACCACGTTGTCCTGACCGCGGACGGTGACCGACGCGATCGAGCCGGCAGCCCGGACGGAGGCCCGGTCACCGCTCAGGTCGACGCTGCCGATGGGCGCCGCGGAGGTGATGGACCCGTCGTTGCCCTGGACGACGAGCACGTCGATCGCGCCGACGTCGACGCGCGCCCGGTCACCGGAGATACGGAGCGTTTTGACCGTGGCTCCGGATGCGTCGACCGTCAGCGCCGATCCCGACACGACGAGTTCCCCGCAGATGCCGACGACCCGCACCGTCTGTTCCGCGCCGGAGACGGTCTGGCTTCCGCCGTCGCCGCACGACACGGCCCCGGGGTCGGTCGCGGGTGCGGACGGAGCGGGGTCGACCGTCACGACCGGTGCCGACGTCGGCGTCGCCTCGGGCGCGGGTGAAAGCGTCACCACGGACGGCGACGGTACCGAGAACGTCGGCTGGGTGCTCGACGCGCCGACGCCGGGCGGCAGCCGGGTCTCGACGGGCTGGGGCTGGAGGTTGCACCCTGCGAGCACTCCGCAGACGACCACGGTGCCCAGGGAGACGACGGTCAGGCGACGAATTCTCACGGTCCCACGCTAGGGCCCGAGACCGGAGGGGGCCAGCCGGACGCGGCGGCGGGTTCCCGGAGCACTCGGATGTGCGCGCGTCCTGCGCTCCCGCGGGAAGGTCGCGGGCGGACGCCTTCTCCACGCCCGGGGACGCGAAGAAGTGCTCGAGGCCGGCGGACGGTTTGCTCGCGACCCGCAGACGCGGTCAGGCGCGCGGATGCGCGAGACGGTAGGCCTCCCGAAGCCGCTCCGACGAAACATGCGTGTAGATCTGCGTCGTGCCGAGGCTCGCGTGTCCGAGGATCTCCTGCACCGCGCGGAGGTCCGCCCCGCCGTCGAGCAGATGGGTGGCCGCCGAGTGGCGAAGGGCATGGGGACCGAGCGCGTCGGCGCCCACGCTCGGCCCGACGGTGCGCGACACCAGCGCGTGCACCGCGCGGGGTCCGAGCCGCGCGCCCTTCGCGCCGAGGAAGACGGCACGGGCGGGCGAAGACACGTTGTCGCCTCTCGCCGAAGACCGTCCGGCGGTGCGGGAGGGGCCTTCGGCGCGAGACGGGCCGGCGGAACCGCCACCATCGCCGTCGTCGCCGCCGCCGCGTGCGACCAGAGCGGGCCGTCCCCGCACGAGGTACGCCTGGACAGCCCGTTCCGCCGGAAGGCCGAACGGAACCACCCTCTCTTTGTCTCCCTTGCCGTGCAGGCGGAGGGTGCGTCGGTCGTGGTCGATGTCGTCCAGATCGAGGCTGCACACCTCGGACACGCGAGCCCCCGAGCCGTACAGCAGCTCCAGCAGGGCGTGATCCCGCAGGGCGAGGGCGTCCCCGTTCACCGCCTGAGCGGCGCTTGCGGCCAAGACCTCGTCGAGGGCATCGGCCGTCGCCACCGTGGGGAGCGTTCGACCGCGCTTGGGAGACACGAGTCGCTGAGAGGGGTCGGCGGCGACGAGTCCCCGCTCGCCGGCCCACGCGAAGAACCCCCGCAAAGTAGAGGTCCGACGGGCAGCGGTGGCCTTGGACCGGCCGGCCTGCGCCGCACGCCACTGCCATTCGCGCAGGTCGTCGACCTCGATGTCGTCGAGAGGGGGGTCCCCGAGGGTCTCGAGAAGGTCGAGAAGATCGGACCGGTATGCGCGCACCGTCGCGGGTGCGAGTCGGCGCACGTCGGCGAGATGGGTCAGGTACCCCTCGACAGCAGCGGACGTATGCACGGCATCCAGCCTGGACCGTCCTCCCTGCGTCCGCCGGGAGCACGCGCGGCGCCCGCAGGATCACGTCGTCCCCGCATTGCGATGCACCGAGCGCCAGGACCCGTCGAGGTCGCGCACCGCCCGCCCCTCGAGCTCGGCGAACCCCAGGAGGGTGCGCGCGTCTTCGCGCGGGAGGCCGCTGCGCCGCGCCACATCGTCGAGCGTCCGCGCCGATCGAGACGAGAGCGCGTCGAAGAGTCGTGTCGTGGAGTCGGTCCGCCCCTCCCCCGTGCCCGCTGCGGCCGCTCGATCGGCGGAGGATCCACCCACGGCCGACCCGTCGTCCCCGAGCATCTCGAGCACATCCGCCGCCGAGGTGACGCAGACCCCGTCGTACTCGCGCAGCACCCGATGGCATCCCGCGGAGGCGGCGCTCGTCACCGGGCCCGGGACGGCGCCGAGGCTGCGGCCGAGGGTGGCCGCGTGCGCGGCGGTGTTCAACGACCCGCTGCGCCACCCCGCCTCGACCACGACGACCACGTCGGCCATCGCCGCGATGAGACGGTTGCGCGAGAGGAATCTCCACTTGGTCGGGGCGGCGCCGCACGGTGTCTCACTCCACACCGCACCCGCCTCGGCGATGCGGGCGAGCAGCGTCTCGTGACCGCGCGGGTA
Source organism: Microbacterium sp. (assembly GCF_046295495.1). Lineage (GTDB taxonomy): Bacteria > Actinomycetota > Actinomycetes > Actinomycetales > Microbacteriaceae > Microbacterium. The sequence continues at coordinate 112,084 of NZ_JBKBNC010000002.1, read as the reverse complement.
CGGTCGGTCGACGCCACCGGCGAGGAACGCCACGGTGGTGCCGCCGACCGAGAGCGCCGCACGATGGCTGGCCCCGTCGATGCCGTACGCCGCCCCCGAGACGATCGTCACCCCGGCCGCCGCCAGATCGCCCGCGAGATCGGCGGCCACGCCCTCGCCGTAGGCCGTCGACGCTCGCGCGCCCACGAGGGCGACCACGGGCCCGGCCGCGTCCTGTCCGCCTCCCCTCCGCCACAACGCCACCGGCGCGTGGGCGCCGAGGTCGCGGAAGCGGTCGGGCCAGTCCGCATCGCCGGGAACGACGAGCTCGGCTTCCGCCCGGCGCGCCGCATGGAGCGCGGCGCTGATGGTCGCCCGCTGCAGGCGCGGCATCCATCGTGCGCGCGCCTGCCGCAGATCGCGGCTGTCATCGGCTGCGGCGAGACGCAGGGCCTCCTCCGCACCGTGTGCCGCGATGAGTGCCCCGGCCTCGCCGTCGCCCGGCTCGACGAGCACACTCCACACCGCTCGGGCATAGGTTTCGAGATCCGCCGCCGCCGCGCCTCGGCGCACGCCCGCGAGAGCGTCGCGAGCCGCCGTGGCGGTCAGGTCGATCGGCATCATGCGTTCGCTCCCCGGCGGAGGTAGAGAGCCCGCCCCACGTCGGCGGCGTCGAGGTGATCGTGCCCCGCGATGTCCGCGACCGTCCACGCGACCCGCATCAGACGGTCGTACCCCCGCAGCGTGAGCGCGCCCCGACGCAGCGCCGCATCGAGCGGCCTCAGCACCTCCGCCGCGGGGGCGGCGGGCCCACGCAGCCAGGTGCCGGGGACGTCAGCATTGCGTCGCCACGGCGTGTGCCGCCAGCGAGCGGCCGCGCGCGATCGGGCCTCGGCGACGATCCCCCGCGCCTCTCCGGTGGTCACGGTGCGCGCGTCGGAGTCGCGCCGAGCGCTCGACACGCGCTGGAGGCGCAGGTCGATGTCGATCCGATCCAGAAGCGGCCCCGAGAGCCGACGCGTGTAGCGTCTGATCGCCTGCGGAGCGCACTCGCACGAACCACCCGGGACGCCGTACTGCCCGCAGGGGCAGGGGTTGGTGGCGACCACCAGTTGGAATCGCGCCGGATACGTCGCCGCCGCGCCGGAGCGGTGCACCTGGATGACGCCGTTCTCGAGCGGCTGCCGCAGGGCGTCGAGCACGGAGGCGGGGAACTCCCCGCCCTCGTCGAGGAAGAGCACGCCTTCGCTCGCCCGCGCGATGGCGCCGGGCCGGATGATCCCCGAGCCTCCGCCGATGAGGGCCGCGGAGGTGGCGCCGTGATGCGGGCTTTCGAACGGAGGCGTGCGAGAGAGCCGCGTCACCGTCTCTCCCGACAGCGATCGGATCGAGGCCACCGACAGCGCCGCGTCGTCGTCGAGGGGCGGGAGGATGCCGGGCAGCCGACGCGCCAGCATCGTCTTGCCTGCGCCGGGCGGGCCGCTCATCAGCATGTGGTGCCCACCGGCGGCCGCGACCACGAGGGCGTCGACCGCGTCGGGCTGCCCGACCACGTCGGCGAGTTCGAGGGCCGCGTCGTCCGCCGTCGGGACCGCGGGAGCTTCGACCGCGGGCAGATCGACGGCATCGCTGGTCCCTCCGTGCCACCGCACCACCTCGGCGAGGCACACAGCCGCGAGCACCTCGACCCCCTCGACCAGCCCGGCCTCCGCCGCATTCGCGAGGGGCACGACGACACGCGACACACCGGCGGCCCGCGCGGCGACCACCGCGGGGAGCACCCCCGGAACCGGCCGCAGGCGTCCGTCGAGCCCCAGTTCACCGATGTGCACCGTCGCGGCGACGTGCGCGGCATCCATCGCGATCGATGTCGCCAGGGCGGCCACGGCGATCGCCACGTCGAAGCCCGACCCCCGCTTGGGCAGGCTCGCCGGCGACAGGTTCACCGTGATGCGGCGCTTGGGCAGATCGAGTCCGCGGTTCGTGCACGCATTGCGCACGCGCCGCCCGGCCTCGCCCAACGCCTTGTCGGCGAGACCGATGATCGAGAACTCCGGCGTCTGCGACGAGACGTCGGCCTCGACCTCGACGAGGTCGCCGCGCAGGCCCGACAACGCCACGGCCCAGGTGCGGGCGACCGTCACAGCGCGTCTTCCAGGTGTTCGAGCCGCGCCGTGGCGGGATCGGTCCCCACGAGCCCGATCACGTCGACCCGCAACCGCCGACCCCGCGCATGGTCGGGATGCGCCGCGAGCCACGCCATCGCCAGGCGCCACAGGCGGGCCGCTTTGCGCTTGTCGATCGCCTCGAACGGGTGCCCGTAGTCCTCGCTGCTGCGCGTCTTCACCTCGACGACGACGAGCGTGCCGTCGCGCTCGGCGACGACGTCGATCTCGCCCTGCGCGCACCGCCAATTGCGCGCGATGATGCGGTAGCCGTCGCCGGTCAGGTGGGCGACGGCGCGGTCCTCCCCGGCTCGGCCGAGGTCGTCTTTCGCTGCCATGCCCCAGAGCGTGGCATCCGGATCATTCCGCGCTGAGGACGGAACCGGTCATCCGTGGAGGGCGGTGGGAGAAAGCGCCCTGGGGAGAAGTGCTCAGGTGTCGAGCGAGAGCTCGTCGGGCAGCTGGAAGTCGTGGCGCGAGAGCTCCTCGACGTTGACGTCTTTGAACGTGAGCACGCGCACCGACTTCACGAACCGGTCGGCGCGGTAGATGTCCCACACCCACACGTCGGTCATGGAGATCTCGAAGTAGAAATCGTGCTCGGTGTCGCGGCGCACGACGTTGACGTCGTTGGCCAGGTAGAACCGGCGCTCGGTCTCGATCACGTAGGTGAATTGGCGCACGACATCGCGGTACTCGCGATACAGGGCCAGTTCGAGTTCGCGGTCGTAGTCCTCGAAGACGTCGTCATCCATGGTTCCTCCATCCTAGGCGCGACCGGTCGGCGCGGACGCACGCCCCGGGCGGCCCGGGCGCGTCCGGCCGTCGATGCCTCAGAACAGGGTCGGCGCCGCGGCGATGGCCCACGAGTGCCGGTGGTGCGCGCTCATCCCGTGCGCGGTGATGGCATCGCGATGATCGAGGCTGGCGTACCCCTTGTTACGCGCCCACCCGTACGCCGGCAGGTCGTCGTGCAAGCCCGTCATGAGCGTGTCGCGCGCGACCTTGGCGATGACGGATGCCGCGGCCGCACTCGCGCAATCGCGATCGGCCTTGATGATCGGGCGCACGGTCAGGCCGGGCTCGCCCGCCGGGGTGATGTAGTCGTGATTGCCGTCGAGGATGACCAGTGCCTCCTCGGGGACGACGCCGTGCGCGCGCAGATCGGCGATCGCGCGGACCGCGGCAAGGCCGAGGGCGCGGATGATGCCGATCTCGTCGACCTCGACGGAGCTCGCCCACCCCACCGCGCTGTGCTGCACGAAGGCCGCCGCGCGCGCCGCCACCTCGGGCCGGCGCGCCTCGGGTACGAGCTTGGAATCGCGCAGGCCCGCCGGCACCCGCTTCCGCGACCGCGCCGGGTCGATGACCGCCGCCCCGACCGCCACCGGCCCCGCCAGCGCACCGCGGCCGACCTCGTCGCACGCGATGACGATCGCATGCTCCTTCAGCATGCGACGCTCCAGGGTGAGGGTGGGTTCGATCACGGCGCCCCCGGTGCGGGGACCCCGGCGAACACCTCGTGGTGGAAGTCGATGGCGCCGAAGCGCGTGAAGGGCCACGTGATGAGGAAGGCGCGCCCCACCACGTTGTCGACCGGGACGAAGCCCTGGCCCGGCTGCGCCTGGTTGTAGCGCGAGTCGCGCGAGCTGTTGCGGTTGTCGCCCAGCACCCAGAGCGAACCTTGCGGAACCGTGACGTCGTAGGGCACCGGGTCGGGGGCGGTGGCCCCGGGAGAGAGGCGCACGTAGCTCTCGTCGAGCGGGACCCCGTTCACCGTGGTCTGACCGAGCGCGTTGCAGCACACGACGTGGTCGCCGGCGGTGCCGATCACGCGCTTGATGAGGTGGTCGTCGCTGTCGGGCGCCGAGAGGCCGAAAAGCGACAGCACCCAGTCCACGCCCTCGACGAAGGGCGAGCGCTCAGGGGCCGGGGCGTTGTCGAGCCACCCGCCGGGGTCGCGGAACACCACGACGTCGCCGCGCGCGTACTCCCCGAAACGCGGGGTGAGCTCGTCCACGAGGATGCGGTCTTTGACCAGCAGCGTGTTCTCCATCGACGCGGAGGGGATGTAGAACGAACGCACCACGAACGTCTTGACCAGGAACGACACCAGCAATGCGATGACGACGATGACCACGAGGTCGCGGAAGAACGCCCCCCAGCCTCGCCGACGCGGTGCGGCGGAACGGGATGCCGTGGCATCCGGGGTCGAGGCGGTCTGGTCGCTCATGGGTTCCTTCACCGGGTTCCCGCACTCCGGAGAACCGCAGGAACAAGGGTCGCACACCGCGCGCCCGGCCCGTGACCGTGTCGTCCGCGAAAACGCCGAACGCCCCGCGGGTGAGACCCACGGGGCGTTCGAGAGAGGCGACTCAGCGGTCGCGCTTCTCCTTGATCTTGGCCTTCTTGCCGCGCAGGCTGCGGAGGTAGTAGAGCTTCGCACGACGCACGTCACCGCGAGTGACGACCTCGATGTGGTCGATCACGGGGCTGTGGACCGGGAAGGTGCGCTCGACGCCGACCTGGAAGCTGACCTTGCGGACGCAGAAGGTCTCGCGCACGCCGTCGCCCGAGCGGCCGATGACGACGCCCTGGAAGACCTGGATGCGCGAGCGGTTGCCTTCGGTGATGTTGACGTGCACCTTGACGGTGTCGCCGGGGGCGAAGACGGGGATGTCGGAGCGGAGCGAAGCCGCGTCGACGGAGTCGAGGATCTGCATGATCATCACTTCCTGCGACCGCCACAGGTCGATCGCACGATAAAAGGGGAAAAGGTGAGGCGTACCCGAAGCCGCGGATGCGGCGGACTCCCCTGAGGCAGAGCCGGTCAGGGCACAAGCGTCTATTCTGCCACGGCCGGCTCACCCGGCCAAACCGGTCACCTGCCCGGCGCCGTCACTCGGGGCGACGGCTCTCCGAGACCACGATCACGTCGCCGTCGATGCGGGCCTGCGGCTGCTCACGGGGAGGCGGGATGTACGCGGTGCCGTCGGAGGTGCGCAGGACGCTCACCGCTCCCCGAGCCTCGTTCCACAGCTGGGCGAGCGACGACCAGAACAGCACCAGCGCACCCACCACCGCCAGCACGAGCAGCGGGAAGAACACACGAGAATCGAACAGGCCGAGCGCCACGATCGCCACGTGCCAGAGCCCCAGGCCGAGCGCGTCGCGCCATGAGACGGCACGCGACTCGCGAACGCTCCCCCGCGCCCGGATGAGCAGCGACAGCAGCAGCTGCGACACGAACACCGTCGGGACGGCGACGAACAGCCACAGCAGGGCCCAGCCGCTCCCGCCCGAGAACACGATCCACCCCACGAAGAGCCACAGCGGCAGCACGAAGGCGGCCGGGAACAACCAGTGGAGGAACAGTCGGCGCAGCACCATGAGCCGATGCTACGGCGCGTCGATGTGCAGCGCCTTTGAGAACGCCATGGCCTCGGCGCGCGGCATCCATCGGCGACAATGGAGGTTCGACGAGAGGAACCACCATGATCGAACTGCGCACGCCGGCCGAGATCGACGCGATGCGCCCCGCGGGCCGCTTCGTCGCGGAGGTGCTGGCCACGCTGCGCGACGAGACCAAGGTGGGCACCAACCTGCTGCACCTCGACCGCCGCGCACACGAGATGATCCGCGCCGCCGGGGCCGAGTCCTGCTACATCGACTACCACCCCTCGTTCGGCGCCAGCCCGTTCGGCAAGGTGCTCTGCACGTCGATCAACGACGCCGTGCTGCACGGCCTCCCCCACGACTACACGCTGCGTGACGGCGACCTCGTCTCCCTCGACTTCGCCGCCTCGGTCGACGGCTGGGTGTCCGACTCCGCCGTGTCGTTCGTGGTGGGCACCGCTCGCGACGAAGACCTGGCCCTCATCGACACCACGCAGCGCGCCCTGGCCGCCGCCATCGACGCGGCCACCGTCGGCCACAAGATCGGCGACATCTCCGCCGCGGTCGCCGCCGTCGCCCACGCCGAGGGCCTTTCGATCAACACCGACTTCGGCGGTCACGGCGTCGGGCGCACGATGCACGGCGACCCGCACGTGGCCAACGACGGCAAGGCCGGCCGCGGCTACCCGCTTCGCCCCGGCCTGGTCGTCGCCCTCGAGCCGTGGTTCCTGCAGACCACCGACGAGCTCGTCACCGACCCCGACGGCTGGACCCTCCGCAGCGCCGACGGCTCGCGCGGCGCCCACTCGGAGCACACCGTCGCCGTCACGGCCGACGGCCCGATCGTGCTCACCGACCGGTCGTTCCTCGGCGTCGACTGAGCGAACGCTCCGGATGCCGCGGCCTCCGGGTCGCGGCATCCGTCGTTCCGGCCCGGGTCACCCGGCGCCCGCCGATGTGCTCGCCGCTCGGACGATCCGCGGCGCACCTTTCGAAAGGCGGGCGCTTCCTCGAGACGTGCGACCGTGCGGATGCCGCGGCCGGAGCCGACGCGCATCGGACCGCGCCCCGCGCCCGGCGGGCGTCAGTCGGACAACAGGTCGGGGCGACGCTCGCGCGTGCGCTCGAGCTGTTGCTCACGACGCCAGGCGGCGACGGCGCCGTGGTTGCCGCTGAGCAGGATCGGGGGCACCTCGCGCTCGCGCCAGACGGCGGGCTTGGTGAACGACGGGTATTCCAGCAGGCCGTCTTCGTGCGACTCCTCGACGAGGCTCTCCGGGTTGCCGACGACGCCCGGCACCAGACGGCCGATCGCCTCGACCATCGCCATGACGGCGACCTCGCCGCCGTTGAGCACGTAGTCGCCGAGCGAGAGCAGCCGCACCTCGCCGAGGGTGGTGGCGTAGTCGAACACGCGCTCGTCGATGCCCTCGTAGCGCCCGCACCCGAAGACGAGGTGCGGCGCGGCCGAGAGCTCGCGAGCGATCGCCTGGGTGAAGCGCTCCCCCGCGGGCGACGGGAACACGATGATCGGGCGCGCAGGGGCATCGCCGACGATGTGATCGAGGGCTTCGCCCCAGGGTTCGGGCTTCATCACCATGCCGGCGCCCCCGCCGTACGGGGTGTCGTCGACCGTACGGTGACGATCGTGGGTGTAGTCGCGCAGGTCGTGCACGTTCACGTCGAGCAGTCCGCTCTGACGGGCCTTGCCCAGCAGCGACACCTCGAGGGCGTCGAAGATCTTCGGGAAGATCGACACCACGTCGATGCGCACGTCAGTCCTCGCGGTCGGCGTGGGCTTCGTCGCCTGCGGCGGCGCCCGGGTCTGCGACGGCCTCGTCCTCGTCGGATTCCGCCTCACCCGTGGCATCCGCGGATACCGCATCGGCCGGCTCGGGCTCGTCGTCGGCCTCCGGGGGCAGGTCTTCGAACAGACCGGCCGGGGGTGTGACGACCACGCGGCCGTTCTCGATGTCGACCTCGGGCACGATCGCGCCGACGAAGGGCACGAGCACCTCGCGCTCGTCGCCGTTCTGCTTCACGATCAGCAGATCCTGCGCGGGGAAGTGGTCGACCCGCACGACGCGGCCGACGACGGCCCCATCGCGCACGACGTCGAGGCCCACGAGCTGGTGGTCGTACCAGGCGTCGTCCTCGGCCGGAGCCGCCTCGGTGTCCTGGTCGATCCACAGGATGGCCTTGACGAGCTCTTCGGCCGCGGTGCGGTCGTCGACGCCCTCGAAGAAGGCCACGGGGTGGGAGTTCATCCACCGGAACTCGCGGACGGTGAGCTCACGGCCGTGCCACGGCGACGACTCCGGCACCTGCAGAGTGAAGGTGCTTCCCGGAACGAACCGTCCGTCGGGGTCGTCGGTGTACAGCTCGAGCTTGAACGCGCCCTTCAGGCCGTGCGCCTTCACGAGGCGCCCGACGCGGAGCTGGGTCTTGGCGGGCTCGGCGCCCGCGGTGTCGTCGGTCGCCATCAGTCGTCGGCGACGTCGACGCGCACGCGTTGCCCATCGGCCAGAGCCGAGATGAGCGTACGGAGTGCTTTGGCGGTGCGTCCGCCGCGCCCGATCACGCGGCCCCGGTCATCGGGGTGCACGCGAATCTCCAGCACTTCACCACGCGGGGAGGAGCTGGAACGGATGGTCACGGCATCCGGGTGATCGACGATCCCCTTGACGACGTGTTCGAGCGCGGCAGACAGCACGGGGATTACTCGGCCGAAGTCTCGGCGGCGTCCTCAGCGGGCGCCTCAGCCGGGGCCTCGTCGGCCTTCTTCTCGGCCTTGGGCTTGACGACCGACTTCTTCGAGGCGTCGGCCTGGAAGGCGACCTTCTCCTCGCGGACCTTCACGGTCGAGACGGCGTTCTTGTCGCCCTTGAACTTGCCCCAGTCGCCCGTGAGCTTGAGGATGGCGGCGACCTGCTCGGTGGGCTGCGCGCCGACCGAGAGCCAGTACTGGGCGCGCTCCGAGTCGACCTCGATGAACGAGGGCTCCTCGGTGGGGTGGTACTTACCGATCTCCTCGATGACGCGACCGTCGCGCTTGGTGCGCGAGTCGGCGACGACGATGCGGTAGTAGGGCGCGCGGATCTTTCCGAGGCGCTTGAGACGGATCTTGACAGCCACGATGACTCCTGATGATGAAAACGAACGAACCGGACGCCTGGAGAGTGGGGTGCACACCCGGCGGAAGCTCAAAAGGGCGGACCGACACTGGATAGAGGGTCGAGTGGCGGGTCCGACCCTCTATTCTGCCAGATCCTTCCGCCTCACCGTGACAGGTGACGTGAAACGACACGCGGCGCGGCGCAGGGTAGCGCAGCGACCCCGACGCGAGGCCCGTGTCAGACTGAGCCGCATGAGGCTGCCGTTCGCTGCATCGACGCGTTCGTCCGTGGGACTCGAGTGGGAGCTCATGCTCGCCGATCGCGAGACCGGCGATCTCGTGCCCCGTGCGCCGGAGATCCTCGCCGAGATCGAAGACAAGACCGAGCTCGAGCGCTTCACCGTCACCGGCGAGCTGCTCACCAACACCGTCGAGGTCACGAGCGGTGTGGGCCACACGGTCGCCGAGGCGGTCGACGACATCGCGGATGCCATCTGCGCGCTGCGCGAGCAGACCGAGCCGCGCGGCGTCGAGTTGCTGTGCGCGGGCAGCCACCCCTTCGCGCAGTGGTTCGACCAGCAGGTCAGCGACAAGACGCGCTACCACACCCTCATCGAGCGCACCCAGTGGTGGGGACGCAACATGATGATCTGGGGCGTCCACGTGCACATCGGCGTCGACGACGTCGAGAAGGTGCTCCCGATCGTCAACGCCCTCACCGTGTTCCTGCCCCACCTGCAGGCCCTGTCGGCATCCAGTCCCTTCTGGGCGGGCGAGCGCACCGGCTACGCCTCGAACCGCGCCCTCGTGTTCCAGCAGTTGCCGACCGCGGGCCTGCCCTGGCAGCTCGAGACCTGGGACGACTTCGAGGGGTACCTCGACGACATGGTGCGCACCGGCGTGATGGCGGATGCCAGCGAGGTGCGCTGGGACATCCGTCCGGCGCCCAAGTGGGGCACGGTCGAGATCCGCGCCTGCGACGGCATGTCGACGCTTCCCGAGCTGGCCGCGGTGGCCGCCCTCGCACAGACCCTGGTCGAGCACTTCTCGCGCCTGCTGGACGAGGGGCGAGAACTGCCCGGCATCCCCGCCTGGTACGCCCGGGAGAACAAGTGGCGCGCCGCGCGCTACGGACTCGATGCCCGAGTGATCGTCGACCGGGCGGGAACGCAGCGACCCGTCGTGGAGCACCTGCGCGAGACCATGGAGGAGCTCGCCGACATCGCGGTCGAGCTCAAGTGCGCGCGGGAGTTCGCCAGCCTCGAGACGATCCTCGCCACGGGCGGCAGTTCGGCCCGCCAGATCGCGGTGGCCGAGGCGGCCGACGGCGATCTCCGCGAGGTCGTGCAGCACCTCATCCGCGAGTTCCGCGCGGGCCCCACTCTGCGCGAGCACCTCGCCGCCCTCCGCGTCTAGGGCCGCTCCTCCGCGCCCGCTCATAGGTGCACGCTCCTAGGATCGCGTCATGACCATCGGACGCCGGGCCCGGGTGCTCTCGCTGGCCGCCCTGTCGGCCGGCGCCCTCGCCCTGGCCGCCGGCTGCGCGGCCCACCCCGTGTCGGCCCCGGCATCGCCCTCGTTCTCGGCGGCCCCGCCGTCGGCATCCGGCAGCGCCTCCCCCGCACCCGCGTCTCCCGCGACGACGCGGGTCGTGGCCCTCGGCGATTCGGTCATGTCGGGGTACGGTCTCGCCCCCGATGAGGCGTGGCCCCTGCTGTTGGCCGACCGCGCGCACGTGCACCTGACCAACCTCGCGTGCCCCGGTATGGGGTTCGTGGTGGCCGGAGAGTGCGGAACGAGCTACGAGGGTCTCGTCCCCGCCGTCGCCGCGCTCCAGCCCCAGCTCCTCGTCGTGGAATCGTCGAGCAACGACTTCTGGGAAGACCCCGACGAGATCCGCGACGCCACCGACTCCACGATCGCTCAGCTGCACGACGCGGCCCCCGACGCGCTGATCGTCGGTCTCAGCACGATCTGGAACGACGACCCCGACGTCCCCGACGACACCGCGGTCACCTCCGAGGCACTACGCGACGCCGTCGACGCGGTCGGCGGGACCTTCCTCGACGTGGGGCAGCCGCTCGTGGGTCACCCCGAATGGATGCAGGAAGACGACGTGCACCCCACGGCTCGCGGGCAGCGGGCCATCGAGCAGGCGGTCATGACGACGCTGCGCGATGCTGACGTGCTTCCCTGACCACAGGCTCAGGGGTCGGCGACGGGCTGGGTGCGGGCACGCGGATCGACCTGGCACCGCCGCGCGGGGGCGGCGCCAGGTCGGAGGGCGGTCGTGCGTCAGCCGCGGCCGAGCATCTTCTGCAGCTCGGCGAGGTCGGCCTCGCTCGGCGCCGCCTGACCGCCCAGGCCGAAGCCCGAGCCGGTCGCGGGAGCCGCCGCGGCGATGCCGGCGTTCTCTGCCGCGCGCTTGGCCGGGTTGCCCGAGCGGGAGCCCTTGGCCTTCTGCTGCTTGCCGCGCTTCGCCGAGGCTCCGGGCTTGCCCCCCACCGGACCCATGCCGGGGATGTTGGGCACCCCGCCGCGCGCGACGGTCTTCATCATCTTGGCGGCCTGATCGAAGCGCTGCACGAGCTGGTTGACGTCGGTGACGGTCATGCCCGAGCCGCGCGCGATGCGCAGGCGACGCGAGCCGTTCAGGATCTTCGGGTTACGACGCTCGGCGAGCGTCATCGAGCGGATGATCGCCTCCGTGCGGTCGATCTCGCGCTCGTCGAAGTCCTCGAGCTGTTGCTTCATGTTGCCCATGCCCGGGAGCATCCCGAGCATCTTCTTCATGGAGCCCATCTTCTTCATCTGCTGCATCTGCTCGAGGAAGTCCTCGAGCGTGAAGGTCTCCGTCGCCAGCTTCTCGGCGACCTTCATCGCCTCGGCCTCGTCGAAGGCCTGCTGCGCCTGCTCGATCAGCGTGAGGATGTCACCCAGGTCGAGGATGCGCGATGCCATGCGGTCGGGGTGGAACGGCTCGACGTCGTCGAGTCCCTCACCGGTCGACGCGAAGATGATGGGACGGCCCGTCACCGAGGCGACCGAGAGCGCGGCGCCGCCGCGCGCGTCGCCGTCGAGCTTGCTCAGCACCACGCCGGTGAAGTCGACGCCGTCCTGGAACGCCTTGGCCGTGTTGACGGCATCCTGACCGATCATCGCGTCGATGACGAACAGCACCTCGTCGGGGTCGGTCGCCGTGCGGATGTCGGCGGCCTGCTTCATCAGCTCGGCGTCGACGCCGAGCCGACCCGCGGTGTCGATGATGACGATGTCGTGCTGCTGGCGGGTGGCGTAGGCGACGCCGTCGCGCGCGACCTTCACGGGGTCGCCGACGCCGTTGCCCGGCTCGGGGGCGTAGATGGAGGCGCCCGCCCGCTCGGCGACCACCTGCAGCTGATTCACGGCGTTGGGGCGCTGGAGGTCGCACGCCACGAGGAGCGGGGTGTGCCCGTCTTTCTCGAGCATCTTGGCGAGCTTGCCGGCGAAGGTCGTCTTACCCGAACCCTGCAGGCCCGCGAGCATGATGACGGTCGGCGGGTTCTTGGCGAACTGCAGGCGGCGCTGCTGACCGCCCAGGATGCCGATGAGCTCGTCGTTGACGATCTGCACGACCTGCTGCGCGGGGTTCAGGGCGCGATTGACCTCGTCGCCGAGCGCGCGCTCGCGCACCGCGGCGGTGAACTCCTTCACGACGGGCAGGGCCACGTCGGCGTCGAGGAGGGCACGGCGGATCTCGCGCACCGTCCCGTCGACGTCGGCGGGCGTGAGCTGGCCCTTCTTCCGGAGGTTGCGGAAGGTCTCTGTGAGCCGGTCGGAGAGGGTGCCGAAAGTCGCCATGATGGAGTCGAGTTTACGCGGGTGCCGCCGACGGCGCTGCCGACCGTCCGGATCGCCGCGCGCATCTCGTCCGCGCCCTCGACGCGCATGACCCGCCGGGTCACGCGAGCCCAGCCCGACCCACGCGGATGCCACGGACGATGCGCGGATCGGCGAAGACGGGCACCCCGCGGCGCGCGTCAGGCGAAGGCGAGCGCCGCGGCGAGCGTCTCACCGAGCGCACGCCCCGTCGCGGTGCGATCCGCCCACGCCCAGACGGCGGCCAGCACCGCCGCGGAGAGGGCGCCCGCGCGCACCTCGGCCGCGAGCTCCGGCATCCCCTCACGCTGCAAGCGCGCGGCGATCTCGCGCTGCAGGCGGAACTGGCGCACCGCGCGGTCGCGGTCGAGCTCGGCCGCGATGCCCATCGCGTCGGCGTGCGTGATCGCGAGCGCCAGGGCATCGGGGGCGAGTCCGTCGCCGATCGCGGTGAGGGCGTCGGTCACCGCGACGCCGTCGCGAAGCAGCGCGACCCCCGCCGCCGACTGCTCGTCGAAGCCCGACCACAGCACGTCGCCCTTGGCGGAGAAGTAGTTGAAGAAGCTCGAGCGGCTGACGCCCGCGCGCCGCGTGATGTCCGACACCGAGGTCGCGTCGTAGCCGCGCTCGAGGAAGAGCTCGCACGCCGCCTCGGCGAGCACTTCGCGCGACGAGGCGCGCGGACGTCCGCTTCGGGGTTCGGGGGTCACCGCCTCAGCCTAGGGGCGACCCGCGTGTGTATTCTTGGACGCAATCCAACATCGGAGGGGTCGATGATCGACATCCACCGTGCGGGCCTGGCCCCGCACTACGTTCGCTACCTCGACGGCTGGGCGCACCAGCGCCGCATCCACGCCGATGTGGTCGCCGGCGATCGGCCCGACACCCTGCTGCTGCTCGAGCATGAGGCCGTGTACACCGCGGGCACGCGCACCGAGGCCCACGAGCGCCCCGATGACGGCACGCCGGTGGTCGACGTCGACCGCGGCGGCAAGATCACGTGGCACGGGCCGGGGCAGCTGGTCGGCTACGCGATCGTTCGACTTCCGGAGCCCCTCGACGTCGTCGCGCACGTGCGCCGCCTCGAGTCCCTGCTCATCACCGCCCTCGCCGCGCACGGCGTCGACGGCTTCCGCGTCGAGGGGCGCAGCGGCGTCTGGGTGCGCCGTCCCCTCGGCCTCGACAAGGTCGCGGCGATCGGTGTCCGCGTCGAAAAAGGAGTGACCATGCACGGCTTCGCCGTCAACTGCGACAACTCGCTCGCCGGGTTCCGCCGCATCGTGCCCTGCGGCATCTCGGATGCCGGGGTCACCACGGTCAGCGAGGTGATCGGGGCCGACGTCTCCCCCGCCGACCTCGCGCCGGCCGTCGAGCGGGTCTTCCACGCCCAGGACGCGACGGTGGCCGCGTGAGCGCCTGCGGGACCGGCAGCACCGGGGCCCCCGCATCCACCGCTCCCAACGGGCGCAAGCTCCTGCGCCTCGAGGTGCGCAACGCCGAGACGCCGATCGAGCGCAAGCCCGAGTGGATCAAGACCAAGGCCAGGATGGGGCCCGAGTACACGGCCCTGCAGAACCTCGTGAAGACCGAGGAGCTGCACACCGTGTGCCAGGAGGCGGGCTGCCCCAACATCTTCGAGTGCTGGGAGGACCGGGAGGCGACCTTCCTCATCGGCGGCTCGCAGTGCACGCGCCGCTGCGACTTCTGCCAGATCGACACGGGCAAGCCCGCCGACTACGACCGCGACGAACCACGTCGCGTGGCCGAGAGCGTCACGCGGATGCAGCTGCGCTACGCCACCGTGACGGGCGTGGCGCGCGACGACCTGCCGGACGAGGGTGCGTGGCTGCACGCCGAGACGGTCCGTCGCATCCACGCCGAGAACCCCGGCACGGGCGTCGAGATCCTCGCGACCGACTTCTCGGGCGATCCGGCGCACCTCGACGAGGTCTTCTCGTCGCGCCCCGAGGTGTTCGCGCACAACGTCGAGACGGTGCCGCGCATCTTCAAGCGCATCCGTCCGGCGTTCCGCTACGACCGCTCCCTGGGCGTGCTGACCGCCGCCCGCGACGCGGGGCTCATCACCAAGTCGAACCTCATCCTGGGCATGGGCGAGGAGCCGGAGGAGGTCGTCCAGGCGCTCGAAGACCTTCGAGCGGCCGGCACCGACATCATCACGATCACGCAGTACCTGCGTCCCACGCCCCGCCACCTCCCCGTGCAGCGCTGGGTCAAGCCCGCGGAGTTCGTCGAATTCAAGGAGGAGGCGGAGCGCATCGGCTTCCTCGGGGTGCTCGCCGGTCCCCTCGTGCGCTCCTCCTACCGCGCGGGGCGCCTGTGGGCGCAGTCGATGGTGTCGAAGGGTCGCGAGATCCCGCCGCACCTCGCGCACCTGGCGAAGGACATCGCCGCGGCCGAAGCCGGGTTCGCGCAGGCGGTGTGATCCCGCGCCCGAGCGCTCGGGCCCGGTGACGACGGCGGCTCAGCCCTCCGCTCGAGAGGGGTCGGAACGACGGCGCCGGTCACACCGGCCAGACGTACGGCAGGTCGTCGGGCACGTCGCCGAACCGCGGCACGTAGAACTCGGCATCCTTGCGGATGAGGTTCGAGCGGTGCGAGAGGTGGAAGGCCTCGTCGCCGATCCACGGCGGCAGATCCAGCTGATCCTGGCCCACGCCGTCGACCTCCGGGGCGAACACGCGGATCTTCTCGCGCACGGTGTCGGCCCGGCCCTGGGCGATCCACTCGTCGGTCATCACGAGACCGTACGACACGAGCGCGGGCAGGTGCCCGTCCCACATCTTCGCGGCGGGGTGGTGCCGCCACCCGTGACTCGGCACGGTGAGGGCGCGCAGGAGCTGGAACGTCTCCACCCGCTGCTTGCCGAGTCTCTTCGTGTCGAGCGCGGCCGCCGACGCGGCGAACGCGGGGTAGGGCAGGAAGGTCTGCACGCTCAGTCGGCGCTCGTCACCGACTGCACGCGGCCGTCGGAGGCGAGGTTGACGAGCAGCACGTCGTCGGTGGCGTCGGGGTCGAGGGCGTACTCGAGCACCGCGAACGGGTCGGCCCCGCCGTGCTCGTCGGCGAGGATCGTCATGCTCATCAGCTGCAGCGCCTTGATGACGTCGATGTGCGTGTCGCCGGTCTGATCGACGAGGAGATCGTCGAGCTCCTCGCCGAGGCTCGCCTGCTGCTGGAGGATGTACTCGGTCACCTCGCTCGTGCGGGAATCGAGCTCGTCGACCATCGCGTTGCGGGCGGCCAGATCGATCGACTCGAGCGACGAGATCATGGATGCCGCCACATCGAGCGCCTCCACCGAGACGTCGTCCTGGTCGGGAGCGGTCAGATCGACCGTGACGCTCTGATCGCCGAACTCGACGTTCTCACTCCAGAAGATCGACCCGTCGGGGCCGGATTCGAGGAGTCCGAAGAAGTCGTGCTCGATGGCCATGACTCCATGTAAGCAGCCCGCCCCGGCTTCGGGAAGTCGACCCGCCCGGCGCGCGGCGTGCGGTAAGGGGCCCGCTCAGTCGACGAGCGAGGCCGCGAACACGTGCGGCGTGAACCCCGTGAGGTCGCCGATGCCCTCGCCCTGGCCCAGGAGCTTCACGGGGATACCGGTGAGCTCCTGCACCGCCAGGACGAACCCGCCCTTGGCCGAGCCGTCGAGCTTGGTGAGCACGAGACCGGTGACCCCGGCACTGTCGAGGAACGCCTGCGCCTGCATCAGACCGTTCTGCCCGGTGGTCGCGTCGAGTACGAGCAGCACCTCGCTGATGGGCGCTTGCTTCTCGACGACGCGCTTGATCTTGCCGAGCTCGTCCATCAGCCCGCCCTTGGTGTGAAGTCGACCGGCGGTGTCGATGAGCACGATCTCGGTGCCCGTCTCCTTCGCGTGGGCCACCGTCTGGAAGGCGACGGATGCCGGATCCTGGCCCTCGTGCTGGGGCCGCACGATCGTTGCTCCCCCGCGCTCGGCCCAGGTGGCCAGCTGGTCGACCGCCGCGGCGCGGAAGGTGTCGGCCGCGCCGACCACGACGGTTCGGCCGTAGCGCTGCAGGAACTTGGCGAACTTGCCGATCGTCGTGGTCTTGCCCACGCCGTTGACCCCGACGACCAGGACGACCGCCGGACGCTCGGTCAGGCGCAGAGTCGTGTCGAACTTCGCGAAGTGCTCCTCGAGCGTCTCGCGCAGCATGCGCTGCAGGTCGCGCGGGTCGGTCGTGCGGTAGCGCTCGACCTTCTCGCGCAGCTCGTCGATCAGGCGCTCGGTGACGTCGGGGCCGAAATCGGCCGTCAACAGCGCGGTCTCGAGGTCGTCCCACGTGGTCTCGTCGATGGTGGGTTTGACGAACAGCCCGCGCAGCGCGCGGCCCAGCGACCAGGAGTTCTCAGCCATTGCTTCAGCTTACGGGGGCGACCTCGTCGCGGACGGCGCGGGCGGCCGCGCGGTCGCCGACACGCTGCCCGACCACCGCGGACACGCCGTCCTGGCGCATCGAGACGCCGTAGAGCGCGTCGGCGATCTCCATGGTGCGCTTCTGGTGCGTGATGACGATGAGCTGGCTGCTCGCCCGCAGCTTCTCGAACACCCCCAGCAGTCGCCCGAGGTTGGCGTCGTCGAGAGCCGCCTCAACCTCGTCGAGGATGTAGAAGGGGCTCGGGCGGGCCGTGAAGATCGAGGTCAGGAACGCCACCGCCGCCAACGACCGCTCGCCGCCCGACAGGAGCGAGAGACGCTCGATCTTCTTGCCCACCGGGCGCACCGCCACCTCGATCCCCGTGGTGAGCGGCGAATCGGGGTCGGTGAGCGAGATGCTGCCGGATCCTCCCGGGAACAGGATCGGGAAGATCTCGGTGAACGCCGCCCGCGTGTCCTCGAAGGCGGCGAGGAAGATCGTCTGCATGCGCTCGTCGAGCTCGGCGATGATCGTCTGCAGGTCGGCCCGGGTCTGCTGCAGGTCGGCGAGCTGCTCCGTGAGGAAGGCGTGGCGCTGCTCGAGGGCCGCGAACTCCTCGAGGGCGAGCGGGTTCACCCGTCCGAGCTGCGACAGTTTGCGTTCGGCATCCTGCAGGCGACGCTTCTGCCCCGCGCGGTCGAACGCGAGCGTCTCGCCCTCGAATTCGGTCGGGACCGGCTGATCGGGGCCGTATTCCGAGACGAGGACCTCCTCGTCGAGAGCGAGCTCGGAGTGCACCCGCTCGAGCAGGCTCGTCACGTGGAGCTTCTTCTCGTGCATCTGCAGCTCGAGGCCGTGGACGCTCTCGGTGAGACGCGCCAGCCGCTCGCGCGCGGCCGCCTCGTCGGCGCGGGCGCGGGAGAGCTCGGCCGTCACTGCGGCGCGCGCCGACTCCGCGCTCGCGAGGTCGACGCGGGCTCGGCTAACGGAACGGTCGACGGAGTCGAGCAGGGCGGGCAATTGGCCCGCCACCTCGGCGGCGATCTCACGCTGCGCGCGACGCAGCACCGCGCGCCGCGCGGCCTCGGCGGCGGCCGCGCGCTCGCGCTCGCGCTGCTGCTCGAGCTGCACGATGCGGGCCTCCCCCGCTCGCACGCGTTCCGTGAGCGTCTCGATGTCGAGGCGCGCGCGCACCTCGCGCTCGCGAGCGGCATCCACCTCCGCGGCCATGCCCTCGCGCGCCGACGCATCGAGCAGGGGGCGGGGCGCCTGCAGCGCCCGCTCGAGTACGGCGTCCGCGCGGCGGGCGGCATCCTCCGCCTCGGCGACCGCCGTCTCGGTCTGCGCGAGACCGGCGGCCAGTCGCTCGCACTCCGCGACCGCCGCTTCGTGGCGCACGGTCACGCGATTGACCGTCTCGGCGTGCGCGGCCAACGAGGCGTCGTGCGCGCGCAGCGTCGACAGCGCCTCCTTCGTGCGCTGACGGGCGTCGGTGAGCGCCCCCTGCCCCTCGGCGAGGGCCTCGCGCAGCGAGTCGGCGATCACGACGATCTCGGCGAGCCGCTCGGCGGCCGCGTCGCGCTCGGCGGCGAGCTCCAGGCGCGAGCGGCCCGCCCCCGTCCCGGAGCGCAGGGTCTGGGCGGTCAGCACCTCACCGGCGCGGGTGACCAGGGTGACCTCTCGCGGCAGGCTCGCCCGCGCCGCCTCCGCGGCCGCGAGGTCGTCGACGATCACGACATGCGACAGGATGCCGATCACCCCCGCCGAAGCGCTGATGACCCCGGTCGCGGGGACGCCGTCGACACCGGCAGCGTGCACGTCCACCTCGTGCGGCGGGCCCCCCGCGTCGGCGATGGCGATCTCGACGACGCCCAGGTCCGCCTCGGCGGCCGTGCGCGCGGCGGCGAACGCCGCCGGGGCGTCGTCGACGAGCAGACCCTCGGCCAACGACCCGAGGGCGGCGGCGATCGCCGCCTCGTAGCCCGCCGTGATCCTCACGTCGTCACCGACGAGACCCCGCACGCCCGGGCCGCCCGCCGCGATCAGGTCGGCGGCCGCGTTGCGCACATCCAGCGCGCGACCGAGCGCCGTCGTCTGGGCGCTGAGCGCGTCACTCTCGCGCTCGGCGTCGTGCAGGCGCTCGCGCCGGCCCGACACCCGGGTCTCCGCCTCGTTCGCGTCTCGCTGCGCCCGCTCGTACGCCGCCGCGTGCTCGGCGGTCGACGTCTCGGGCACGACGTCGGGATCGACCTCGGCGCGTGCCTGCTCCGCCTCGGCACGGCGCACCAGGGCGGCATCCAGCGCCCGTTGCTGCCGTTCCACGCCCGCGCGCACCGCGGCGAGGGCGGAGTTCGCCGCGTCCGCGGCTCCGCGCAGCGCCTGGATCCTCATGTCGTGCTCCGACACCAGGGCGCTCTGCGCGGCGATGTCGACGTCGAGCGCGTCGAGGTCGGCGCGGGCGCGCGCGACGGCGCGGGCGGCCTCCGCCGCGGCATCCCGGGCGTCGCCGAGACCGGCCGCGACGTCGTCGATCTCGGAACGGACGTCGTCGATCATGCTCTGGCCGACCGTCGGCGCGAAGCCCGCGGAGTCGGTGTCGTCGTCGCCCAGCAGCGTCAGGCGCTGACCCGCGAGCGTGAAGAGGCCCCTCAGCCGCTCCTGCACCTGCTCGAGCGCGAAGGCCACGCTGCGCGCGCGGTCGACGGCCTCGGAACGCTGGTCGTCCTCGAGCCTCTCGACGCGGCGGCGCAGGCCGTCGGCCTGCTCCTGCAGGCCGAGGCGCTCGGTGTGGCGCTCGCTCTCGGCGCGCGCGGCGTCGGCGAGCTGGGTGCGCAAGCGCACGAGGTCGTCCGCATACAGCCGCGCCTTGGCATCGCGCACCACTGCCGCGATGGTCTGGGCCTCACGGGCGATCTCCGCCTGCTTGCCGAGCGGCTTGAGCTGGCGGCGCAGCTCCCCGGCGAGGTCGCTCAGGCGGGTGAGGTTGGTCTCCATCGCCTCGAGCTTGCGGGCGGTCTTCTCTTTGCGGCGACGGTGCTTGAGGATGCCGGCGGCCTCCTCGATGAAGCCGCGCCGATCCTCGGCCGTGGCCTGCAGGACCGTGTCGAGGCGGCCCTGGCCGATGATCACGTGCATCTCGCGCCCGAGCCCGGAGTCGCTCAGCAGCTCCTGCACGTCGAGGAGCCGACAGGTCTGCCCGTTGATCGCGTACTCGCTCGCCCCGGTGCGGAACAGCGTGCGGCTGATCGTCACCTCGCTGTAGTCGATCGGGAGGGCGCCGTCGGCGTTGTCGATCGTCAGACGCACCTCGGCGCGGCCCAGCGGACCACGGGTCGAGGTGCCGGCGAAGATGACGTCCTCCATCTTGCCGCCGCGGAGCGTCTTGGCGCCCTGCTCCCCCATGACCCAGGCGAGGGCATCGACGACGTTGGATTTCCCGGAGCCGTTCGGACCGACGATGCACGTCACCCCCGGCTCGAGTGCGAAGGTCGTCGACTGGGCGAAGGACTTGAAGCCCTTGAGTGTCACGCTCTTCAGGTGCATGTCACCCACCCCTCCGCCCCGATCGACCGCCGCATGCCGCTCGCCTCACGGTAGCCGAACAGCCCCGGGATTCTGCGGAACCGGGCCGTTCCCCGGCGGTCGACGCGCCCGGGATCCTGCCGAATCTGGGTGAGAGCTTGACATTCGCTGAGCGGCTTCGCTAACGTCGGGGTTCGCAACCGACGTCGAAAGGAGGTCACTTCCATGATTCGCAACACCACCGGCTTCACCGCCACCGGCTTCACCGCCGTCCCCGTGCTGTCCGAACCCCTCGCCGGAGTGATCACCGCCGTCGGCATGCCCTCTCGACAGGGATAGTCCGTCGCGTCTCGGCGGCGACCCGTTCGTCGCGCCGAGCTGCCAGGCATCTCGTCTCTCCGTGAGCACGTCCCTCCGACCTCGCTCACCCGGATCTTCGCGATCCCGCCACGCGCTCGTCGCGTCCCTTCCCGCTTTCTTCTCCACGGAGCCTCCGCATGAACGCCCTGTTCACGCGCGCGCCGCAGCACGCCTCGGCCGCGCCCTCCCCCACACCCACCCCGTCGACGGTCACCTTCGACACCACCGCCTACCGCCCCCTCGGTCTCCTCGACCGACTCTCGCTGCGCATCGGTCTCTGGTTGCTCACGCGCCACGCCGATCGGGCACGAGCGCTCGACCACCAGGCCGTCGCCGCCCATCGCGCGCACGTGGCCGCGGCCGAGCGCGAACGCCGCGAACGCGCGTGGCGCAGCGCGGCCGCTTTCAGCCGGCCGCCGCTCTGATCCGGTGGGGCCGCCTCTCTGGGGCGGCCCCACCCCTTCCTCTCTTCGACACGAAAGCACGCCATGACGACCCTCCCGGCCGGCCTCGAGCTGCGCCCCCTGCACATCCCGTCCTCGATCGACGACGCCGACGCCGCGGATTTCCGCGAGATGGTCCGGCTGCGCAACCTCGTCTACGCCGAGATCTCCGGCCACGACGACTCCGCGATGCCCGCCGACGAACTGCTGCCGCTGTACCAGCCGCAGCCCGACATGAAGCGCTTCGCCTGGATCGCCGTCTTCCACGGCGACGTGGTCGGACGCGTCGGCCTCGACTTCCCCCAGGAGGAGGGTGCCCGCACCGGCTTCTGGCTCATCGAGCTCCGCCGCTCCGCCTGGGGCCACGGCATCGGGCGAGCCGCCTTCGCCGAGATCGAGCGCGTCGCCCGCGAGCAGGGACGCAGCGTCCTGCAGACCTGGGCGGAGCACCCCGCTGCGGAGGGGCCGCACCTCGCCGCCCCGACCGGCTTCGGCTCGATCCCGGAGGATCACGCCGCGCGGTTCCTGGCCGCCTCGGGCTGCACGCTCGAGCAGATCGTGCGCGTGAGCGCGCTGCCTCTCGCCGGCGCCCGTCCCCACCTCGAGACGCTCCTCGCGGAGGCCGAGGCGGCGGCATCCGGGTATCGGATCGTGCAGTGGACGCTCCCGACCCCCGACGAGTTCGTCGACGCCTTCGCCTGGATGAAGTCGCGCATGGTCACCGACGCCCCGTCCGCCGATCTGGAGTTCGACGAGGAGGTGTGGGATGCCGCGCGCCTCCGCCGCTACGAAGCGGGTTATCTCGACGCCGGTCGCCACATGCTCGTCACCGCGGCGCAGCACGTGGACACCGGCGAGCTAGCGGCATTCAACGAGCTCGTCATCGGCAAGGACCGAACGGCGGCCACGAGCCAGGAGGACACTCTGGTCGTCTCGACCCACCGCGGCCATCGTCTCGGCCTGCTCGTGAAGTGCGCGGGGCTGCTCGCGTGGCACGACATCGCGCCGGACTCCCCTCGGGTGCTGACGTACAACGCCGAGGAGAACCGCCCGATGCTGTCGATCAACGAGCGCATCGGTTTCGCCCCGATCTCGTACGAGGGGGTGTGGAAGAAGGTGCTCGCCTGAGCGCCCGAGGCGCCGGGGTTCGTCGCTTCAGCTCTCGCCGGCGACGAAGCCCGGCGGCTCCCGCGTCGCGGCAGCCCGGTCAGCGCGGGCGCTGGCAGCGCGGGCAGAAGTGGCTGGAGCGGTTCATGAACGACACGCGCACGATGGGGCGACCGCAGCGCGGGCAGGGCTGGCCGGTCCGACCGTACGCGTTCAGCGAGTGCGCGAAGTAGCCCGCCTGCCCGTTGACGTTGACGTACTGCGCGTCGAAGCTCGTGCCGCCCTCGGCCAAGGCCTTCTCGAGCACGGCCTGCACCTCGGCCAGCAATCGGTTGACCGCGCGCGTCGGAAGCTCCGAACCGGGCGTCTCGGGGTGGATGCGCGCGGCCCACAGCGACTCGTCGGCGTAGATGTTGCCGATGCCGCTCGCGACGGTCTGATCGAGCAGCACGCGCTTGATGCCCGACGACGTGCGCGCGAGGCGGGCGCGGAACCGCGCGGCGTCGAAGGCGGGGTCGAGTGGGTCGCGCGCGATGTGGGCGACCTGCGTCGGCACACTCGCCAGGGCGGATCCGCGCCCGCCCGGCGCCCGGTCGGGCGTGTCGACGAGCGTGTCGATCGCGAGCGAGCCGAAGGTGCGCTGGTCGGCGAACACGACCGAGAGCGCGCCGTGCACCGGATGCTCCAGCTCCAGGCGGATGCGCTCGTGGCGTTCCTCGGGAGCGCCCGGGGTGCGCAGCAGCATCTGCCCGCTCATCCCGAGATGGGTGACGATCGCCTCGTCGTCGGTCACCGGCATCCACAGGAACTTGCCCCGCCGCACGGCTGCGGAGATGCGCCGCCCGGTGAGTTCGGCCTCGAAGTGCGCGGCTCCCCCGGTGTGGCGGGTGAGGGCGCGCTCGTCGCGAACGTCGACCGAGGCGATGAGCGCACCCGCGACGGCGGGTTCGAGACCGGCGCGGACGACCTCGACCTCGGGCAGCTCAGGCACGTGCGTCGAGCTCGCGCCAGGCGGTGAGGGCGGCGGCCATCTCGGCCTGCTTCTTGCTCGATCCGGTACCCGTGGTCACGACGTCGCCCACCGTGACCGTCGCCGTGAAGCGTCGATCGTGATCGGGGCCCGTCGCCTCGATGCCGTAGGCGGGGGCGGCCAGACCCAGGCGGGCCGCGATCTCCTGCAGGCTCGTCTTCGGATCCATCGCCGCGCCGTAACGCTCGGGGTCGGCGAGGAGAGGCTCGACCAGCCGCAGGACCATCGCCGTGGCCGCGTCGGGACCGGCCGAGAGATAGGTGGCGCCGATGAGGGCCTCCATCGTGTCGGCGAGGATGGAGTCCTTGTCGCGCCCGCCGGTGAGGATCTCACCGCGACCGAGGCGCACGTGGTCGCCCAGACCGATCGTGCGCGCCACCTCCGCCAGGGCCACCGTGGAGACGACGCTCGCACGCCGCTTGGCGAGGCTGCCCTCCTCGAGCTCCGGGTGGCCGGTGAACAGACGGACCGTCACGGCCTGACCGAGCACCGAGTCGCCGAGGAACTCGAGCCGCTCGTTGTGGGCGATCCCGCCGTTCTCGTAGGCGAACGAGCGGTGGGTCAGGGCAAGAGAAAGAAGCTCGGGGTCGATGTCGACCCCGAGCTTCTCGGTGAGCGCGCGGCGCTCGACGTTGTTACGCGTCACGGATCGCCGATCAGACGTCGGCGACCTTGCGGCCCTTGTACTCGAGGAAGAGCTCGGTGCCCTGCGAGTCGGTGACGACCTTCGCCTGGTGGGGGCGGCTGTAGACGACCTTGCCGTTCTCGATGGTCTTGACCAGCGCGGGAGCTTCGGCCTTCCACTGCGCACGGCGCGAGCGGGTGTTGGAGCGGGAGACCTTCCGCTTCGGGGGGTTACCTGCCATGGCTAGCTCTTCTCTGTCTTGGGGGCGGCGCGGAGCGCATCGCCGTCGTCTGGGGTGAACTGCTGGAGCGCTGCCCATCGGGAATCGACGGGCGTCTGCTCCGTTTCGCCGGAGCTTTCCGTCAGCCTCTCGCCCGTGTTCGGGTCGAGCCCGGGGCAATCCGGCTGACACACCGGCTGGAACGGAAGCGACAGGACGATGGCGTCCCGGACCAGATTTTCAAGATCCACGTGGTCGTCTTGAACGTCGAAGTCATTCGCTTCGTCCCCAGGATACGCGAAAAGTTCCTGGAACTCGACTTCGACAGGCTCGGTGATGTCGATCAGGCAGCGGCCGCACACGCCGGTGGCCGTGGTGTCGACGGTGCCCGAGACGAGGATGCCCTCGTGCACGGACTCCAGGCGCACCTCGAGCTCGAGGACCTCGCCCTCGGGGATCGAGACGAGCCCCTCCCCCCATTTCTCGGGGGTGGGGATGTCGAGGCTGTGCTCGCGCATCTCTCCCGGCTTGCGCTCGATGTCGCGTACGGGGAGTTGGAAGGGTCCGGGTCGGCGGGTTCTCACGGTCGTCCATGCTACCCGCGTGCCCCTGGGCGCGGGCCGGGCGCCGACCCGCATGAGCTCTTCGCTCGCCCGCACGGCGGACCGCCCCACGCATAAACGCAACGCGATTCGCGCGCAGAAACGCGGGGCGCACGTGTTTCCGCGCGCGGATCGCGTTTATGCGTGGGGAGGGCGCCGCGGGGCGGTGCGTTGCCGACGGACCGGGGCGGCGTCAGAGCCCGCGGGCGCCGGTGTCGAGGAAGCGCGCGACCGCGGGTGGGACGTACGGCGAGACGTCACCGCCGAGGCCCGCCACCTGACGCACGAGCGAGCTCGAGACGAGCGCGTGCGAGGGGTCGGGCAGCAGGAACACGGTCTCGACGTGGGCGAGGTCGCGGTTCACGATCGCCATGGGGGTCTCGTACGCGACGTCGACCTGCGAGCGGATGCCCTTCACGAGCACCCGTGCGCCCACGTCGGTGGCGTAGTCGACGAGCAGGCCCATGCTCCATGTGGCGACGATCACGTCGCCGTCGATGCCGGCGTCGGAGATCGACTGCTCGAGCAGGCTCTGGCGCTGCGCGATCGGGAGCATGGCCTCTTTGCCGGGATTGTGCACGACGAGGACGTGCAGCTGGTCGAAGAGACCGGCGGCTCGGCGGATCACGTCGAGGTGACCGAGCGTGGGCGGGTCGAACGAGCCGGGGACGACGGCGATCCGGGGGTCCATTCCGCCAGCCTACCGACGGCTCCCGCCCCAGGGCCTCGCGCTCAGGACTTGGCCAGCGCGGCGCGCTCCTCGACGCCCACGCGGCGCTCGAGGGCGGCGGCGAGTCCGGGATGCCGCACCAGCGCCGGATCGTCGGCCAGCAGGCGCTCCCCCTCGGCGCGCGCCTCGGTGATGAGCGCGGCGTCGGTGACCACGCGCAGCAGGCGCAGCGACGAGCGCACACCGGACTGCGCCCCGCCCAGGACGTCGCCTTCCCCGCGCAGCTCGAGGTCGATCTCGGCGAGGGCGAAGCCGTCGAGGGTGGATGCCACGGCCTCGACGCGGGATCGCGACGACGTGCCGGGCGCAGCCTCGGTGACGAGCAGGCAGAGTCCCGGAAGACCGCCGCGGCCGACGCGGCCGCGCAGCTGGTGCAGCTGCGACACGCCGAAGCGGTCGGCCTCGAGGATCACCATCGTGGAGGCGTTCGGCACGTCGACGCCGACCTCGATGACGGTGGTGGCGACCAGCACGTCGATGTCGCCGCGCGCGAACGCCTGCATCACAGCATCTTTCTCATCGGAGGGCATCTTGCCGTGCAGGATCTGCACCCGGATGTCGGCGAACGACGGCAGCCGCGACAGCAGCGCCTCCACCTGCACCACACCCCAGCGGGTGCGGGCGCTTTCGGCGGACGCGGCCGGAGCGTCGGCCGGCTCGTCGCTCTTCTCGTCGGCGGTGAGATGCTCGGCGTCGATGGCGGCGCACACCACGAAGGCCTGGCGCCCGAGAGCGACCTCCTCGGCGACGCGATCCCACACGCGGGCGAACCACCCCGGCTTCTCGGCGAGCGGGGCGACGAACGACTGGATGCCGGCACGACCGGCCGGCATGGTGCGGATGGTCGAGACGTCGAGGTCTCCGAAGACCGTCATCGCGACGGTGCGCGGAATGGGCGTGGCCGTCAGCACGAGCGTGTGCGGGGAGTCGCCCTTCGCGCGCAGGGCCTCGCGCTGGTCGACGCCGAAGCGGTGCTGTTCGTCGACGACGACCAGGCCGAGATCGGCGAAGGTGGTCGTCGCGCTGAGCAGGGCGTGCGTGCCCACCACGATGAGTGCCTGCCCGGATGCCACCCGCAGGGCCGCTCGACGACGCTCGGCCGCGGGCATCTGCCCCGTGAGCAGGGTGGGCAGGAGTTCGGGCGCGAGCTCGGGGCCGAGCATGCGGGCGATCGAGCGCAGGTGCTGACCGGCGAGCACCTCGGTGGGAGCGATGAGCGCCGACTGCCCACCCGACTCGGCGACCTGCAGCATCGCCCGAAGCGCGACGAGCGTCTTTCCGGAGCCGACCTCGCCCTGCACCAGGCGGCTCATCGGCCAGTCCCCCGTGAGGTCGGCGGCCAGCTGCGCGCCGACGGTCTGCTGATCGGGGGTGAGTTCGAACGGAAGGATGGCGTCGAAGCGCTCGAGCAGGCCACCGGGCGATGCCGGGCGGTTCGTCGCCGAGAGCGCGCGCACGAACTGCCGCTGCTGCAGGAGCGCGGTCTGGAGCACGAAGGCCTCCTGCATGCGCAGCGTCTCGACCGCGGGCGGGATGTCGTCGTCGTTCTCGGGCCGGTGGATCTTCTCGAGTGCCTCGCGCGCGGCGAGCAGACCCCGGCGGGCGCGCAGGTCGTCGGGCAGGGGGTCGTCGACCGGGCCGAGACCGTCGAGCACGAGCGAGATCGTCTTCTGTACGAGCGTGCTGGGCACCGCGCTGGTCGCGGGGTAGATGGGAATCGGACGTTTGGCCGTGACCTCGGCCTCGGCGCGGGCCTCGGCGATGTCGTCGAAGAGCTCGTAGTCGGGATTGGTGAGCTGCGTCTGACGGCGGTATTCACCGACTTTGCCCGAGAAGATGCCCCGGCGGCCGGGGGTCAACTCCTTCAGGCGCCAGGGCTGGTTGAAGAACGTCAGCGACATCCGGCCGTCGCCGTCGCTGATGGTCACCTCGAGCAACGAGCCCCGCCGGTTCTGCATGCGCCGCTCGGTGGCGGTGACCACCTCGGCGACGATCGTGACCGGCTCGCCCAGCGGAAGGGTCGCGATCGGGGTGAGCTCCCCCCGGCGCGCGTAGCGGCGCGGGTAGTGCTCGAGCAGCTCGCCGACCGTCTTCATCCCGAAGGCCTTGTCGAACGCGGTGGCCGTCTTGCCGCCCACCGCGCCGTCGAGGCGGGATGCGAGCGAGAGACCGGGCATGCTCCGAGTCTAGGCAGGGCCTCCGACACCCCCGCGACCGGCCGCCCCGTCCGCCGGTGGCGTCACCCACCCGACGGCGGGCGACCCCGTCCGACGCGACGCCCGCCGCGATGCGGTCCCCGCCCCGGAACCGTAGGGTGGGACGGTGACGCGCATCATCTCGGGCCGAGCGGGCGGCACGGTCCTCGACGTCCCGCCGAAGGGCACTCGACCCACGAGCGACCGGGTGCGCGAGTCTCTCTTCGGTGCCCTCGAGTCCGCCGGGGTCCTCGACGACGCCCGCGTCGCCGACCTCTTCGCCGGCTCCGGCGCGCTGGGCCTGGAGAGCCTCAGTCGCGGCGCGGCCTCCGCCGACCTCGTGGAGCTGTCCGCTCCGGCGGCGGCCCTCATCCGAACCAACGCCCAGCGGGTGCGCACGGCCGGGGTCATCGCCCCCGCGCGCGTGCACCGGGCCAACGTCACCACCTGGCTCTCGGCGTCCACCGACGAGTGGGATCTCGTGTTCCTCGACCCGCCCTACGACTTCGCGGACCCCGAGCTCACGAAAGCTCTCGTCGCGCTGGCACCGCGCCTCAGCCCCGACGCGACGGTCATCGTCGAGCGCGCGAAGCGCTCGGCATCCCCCGACTGGGCCGCGGCCGGCCTCGAGCCCGAACGCGATCGCGCCTACGGCGACACCACGATGTGGTGGGGGCGTCCCCGCGCCTGAGCCGTGCGCCGCGGCGTGCGCGCGGCGATCACCCTGCCGCGCCGCGTCTCAGCCGCGACCTGCGTCCCAGTCGCGATAGGGGTCCCACCCGCCTCGACCGGCCCAGGCGCGCCCGTCGACGGTCACCGCGACGGTGCCGCGAGCGAGGACCGTGCCCACCCGACGACCGATCGGTTCGGCGGCTGCGGCGGGGAAGGTCACGAGGAAGCCGTGATCCTCTCCCCCGCCCAGGGCGCGCGCCGGGTCGTCGCCGAGGGTCGCCGAGTCGATCGCGATCGTCACGTCGGACGCGTCGGCGAGCCGCGTGGCATCCAGGACGAGACCGTCGGAGACGTCCATCATCGCCGTGGCTCCGGATGCCGCCGCGCGCAGCGCCTCCGCCAGCGGCGGGCGGGGCGTGAGCTGGCGTGAGAGAGCCCGCGCGTCGGAGGCGTCCAGGGCCCCGCGCGCCTCGGCGGTCAGCCTGATCGGTGCGCCCGCGGCATCGGTGAAGCGTCCGAAGAGCACCTCGAGTCCGCGCGCGGCCTCGCCCAGCTCGCCGATGACGTACACCCCGTCGCCCTCGCGCGCACCCGAGCGCCGCACGGGATCGCGGCCGTCGAGGCTGCCGAGGGCGGTCACGGCGACCGTGAGCGTGTCGGAGACGGTCAGATCGCCCCCCTCGACCGCGCAGCCGGGCGCGAGTTCGGCGCAGGCGGCCGCGAGACCGTCGGCGAAGCCGCGCACGAACGACACCGGGGTCGCGTCGGGCATGGCGAGGGCGACGAGAAGGGCCACCGGCCGCGCGCCCATCGCGGCGACGTCGGCGAGGTTGACCGCGGCAGCCTTGAAGCCGAGGTCGAACGGCGATGACCAGGCCAGACGGAAATCGGGCCCGTGCACCAGCGTGTCGGTCGTGGCGACCACCCGCCCGTCGGGCACGGCGAGCACCGCGGCGTCGTCTCCCGGCCCCACCGGAGCGCTCGAGGGAGGAAGGCGGTCCAGGATGCCGCGCAGGATCTGCCCCTCGGACAGCTCCCCCACGGTGGTCTCGGCGTCGGTCACGCTCCCACGCTATTAGCCTGGAGGGGTGCCCCGCTCCCCCCGTGCCTTCGCGCTGCTGACCGCCCTCGCCCTGCTCCCGGGCCTCGCAGCGTGCAGCACCACCGTGGCGATGGAGCCCGCGAAAGACGCGAACGACCCCGCCTGCGCGGAGGTGATCTCTCGTCTGCCGCAGTCCATCTCGGGCCAGGAGCGTCGCTGGACCGACGCGCAGGCCACCGGAGCCTGGGGCGACCCCGCGGCGATCCTGCTCACCTGCGGTCTCGAGAGCCCGGGCCCGTCCACCCTGCCGTGCCGGTCGTTCGACGGCGTCGACTGGCTCGTCGACGAGTCGCAGGCAGCCGACGACCGCTACACGCTCACGACTTTCGGCCGCAGCCCCGCGCTGCAGGTGTACCTCGACTACCAGGAGGCCAGCAGCGGCGACGTCGCCCAGGCCCTCGGCCCGCTGATCCGCGACTACCTGCCGGCGACCGGCTCGGTGTGCACGGCGGCATCCGACACCACCCCGACGCCGACGCCGTAGCGCTCACCGGCCCGGCGCACCCTCCGCCGCGCGCACGAGTGCGCCGCGGTGGGGCTGCGCTCCGCCGCGCCCGGCTCAGCGCGTCGCGAGCGCCGCGTCGAGCAGGTCGCTGATGAGGTCGGGGTAGCTCAGGCCCGAGGCGATCCAGCACCGCGGGAACATCGAGATCGGGGTGAACCCCGGCATCGTGTTCACCTCGTTCACGTAGAACTCGCTGCCCGTGTAGAAGAAGTCCACGCGCGCGAGTCCCTGTCCGCCGAGGGCCTCGAAGGCCTGGGCCGCGATGCGCTGCATCTCCGCCAATTCGCCGTCGCGCAGATCGGCCGGGCAGACGAGATCGACACCCGGCGCGTCGAGGTACTTCGCCTCGAAGTCGTAGAACTCGCGTCCGGTCACGACGATCTCGCCGGCGACGCTGACGCGCACCGGCCCCCCGTCGCGCCCGGGCAGCACGCCGCACTCGAGCTCGCGGCCCACGATCGCCTGCTCGACCAGCGCGAGGCCGTCCTCGGCGAAGGCGGTGTCGAGCGCGGCGTCCAGGTCTTCCCAGCGCGAGACCTTCGTGACACCGACGCTGGAGCCGGCCTCGTTCGGTTTCACGAACACGGGCAGGTCCAGGGCGCGGATGCGGCGCTCCCACAGGTCGCGGTCGCGCGCGAGGTCGGCGGGGGTCACGGCCACCCACGGCACGACCGGCACGTTCGCCGACCGGAGCACGCGCTTGGCGACGTTCTTGTTCATTCCCATCGCCGACATGAGCACCCCGCCCCCGGCGTACGGGATGCCGAGCAGCTCGAGGAGGCCCTGGACGGTGCCGTCCTCGCCGAAGCGCCCGTGCAGGATCGGCAGGACGACGTCGACGTCGCCGAGCGAGCGCTCGCCCGCGGCATCCGTCACCGTCCACTCCCGCGAGAGCGTCGAATCGGGAAGGCGCACGCGGGAGCCGTTGTCGACCACCTCGGGCATCGCCTCGGGACGCAGGGCGAACTTGTCGGGGTCGTCGTCTTCGAGCACGAAGGCGCCGTCGCGGGTGATCCCGACCGGGATCACCCGGAAGCGGTCACGATCGATCGCCCGCAGCACCCCGCCCGCCGTGGCGGAACTGATCGAATGCTCGCTGGAGCGCCCGCCGAAGAGCACCACCACCACCGGTTTGGTCATTCTGCGTCCTCTCGCCCTGCGGCTGGTCGTCGTCTGTCGTCAGGTGCGGGGCGATGTCCCGCGGATCCATGGTGCCGTCGAGCACCATCTTCACCTGCTGCACGATCGGCATGTCGACACCGACCTGCTTCGCCAGCTGCAGCACCGGGGCCACGGATGCCAGGCCCTCGGCGGTCTGCTGCATCTGGGCCACGACCTCCTTGTAGCCGTAGCCCTGCCCCAGCAGGCGCCCCGCCGTGTTGTTGCGGCTCAGGGGCGACTGGCACGTGGCGATGAGGTCGCCGAGGCCCGCGAGACCCTGGAGCGTCTCGGGCTGCGCGCCCTGCGCCACTGCGAAGTCGGTCATCTCGACGAGCCCGCGCGTGATGATCGACGCCTTGGTGTTCTCGCCGTAGCCCACGCCGTCGACGATCCCGATCGCCACCGCGATGAGGTTCTTCAGCACCCCGCCGAACTCCGTGCCGATCACGTCGGTGTTCACGAAGGAGCGGAAGTACTTGTTGCGGGCGCGTCGGGCGACCGCCTCGGCCGTCTCGGGGCTCAGCGAGCTGATGACGGCGGCGGTGGGCTGCTCGCGCGCGATCTCGAGGGCGAGGTTCGGACCCGAGGCCACCGCGATGCGCGCGGGGTCGCACGCGAGCACCTGCTCGATGACCTGGCTCATGCGCAGACCGCTCGACTTCTCGACGCCCTTCATCAGCGAGACGAGCGGAACGTCGGTGCGCTCCACGAGGGGACGGATGGCCACGAGGTTCTCGCGCAGCGACTGGCTCGGCACCGACAGGTAGATCTGCTCGGCACCCTGGAGCGCCTCGGCGAGGTCGGTCGTGGCGGTCATCGTCCGCGGCAGGTTGATGCCCGAGAGGTACCGGCTGTTGCGCTTGGACTCGGTGATCTCGGCGGCGAGCTCGGGGCGCCGGGCCCACATGACGACCGAGGCTCCGCCGTCGGCGAGGATCTTGCCGAACGTCGTCCCCCAGCTGCCGGCACCGACGACGGCGACCCGGGGCCCCGCGGTGGGCGGAGCGTTCCTACGACTCAAGGCGGCCCGTCTCGTTCTGCCCGTGCTGCGACGGGTTCCAGCGCTCGGCCGGCGCGGGGATGCCCCGGATGCCGGAGAGCATGGCCGTGATGCGGTTCATCATCGCGTCGGTCGCCCGGTTGAGGGTCGCCGGCTGCGTGGGCGTGTCGACGTAGGCCGACATGTCCATCGCGGGCCCGATCTCCACGATCACGTGGGACCGACGCGGGAACTTCAGCTTCCCGTAGCGCGGCAGGATCTGCTGCACACCCCACTGCGCCATCGGGATCAGCGGCAGACCGCCGGCGAGGGCCAGACGCACCGCGCCGGTCTTGCCGCGCATCGGCCACAACTCCGGGTCGCGCGTCAGGGTGCCCTCGGCGTAGACGATGACGCCGCGACCGTCGCGCGCGATCTGCTCGGCGGCCTTCATCGACTGGTTGGCACTGGTCGAGGTGCGCGGGACCGGGACCATTCCGGTGGCCTTCAGGGCGGCCCCCAGCACGGGGACGCGGAACAGGCTCTCCTTCGCCATGAACCGCGGTGCACGACCGAGTCGCCAGACCGCGACGGCGACGATGAGCGGGTCGAACTCCGAGTTGTGGTTCGGCGCGATCACGTAGGCGCCGTCGCGGGGCAGGTTCTCCGCCCCGCGGATCTCGATGCGCGCGAACAGCCCGACCGCGGGCACGATGATCGCCGCGAGCGGCCAGAAGGCGCTCGGGCGGCTCTTCTCGGGGTTCCCGGCCACGCTCAGCCCACGACGTCGAAGTCGGCGTCGAGAGCCGTGAGCTTCTCGAGGAACTTCTCGTAGCCGCGACGGATGATGCCGATGTTGCGCACCGTCGACTCGCCCTCGGCGGCGAGAGCCGCGATGACGTAGCTGTAACCGCCGCGCAGGTCGGGCACCTCGACGTCGGCGCCGTGCAGCGGAGTCGGACCGTTGATGACCGCCGCCTGCTCGAGGTCGCGACGGGGGACGCGGCGATCGGGGCTCGCGATGCCCTTGGGGTGCACGACGATGTCGGCGCCCATCTTGTTCAGCGCGGCGGTGAACCCGAGCCGGTTCTCGTAGACGGTCTCGTGCACGGTGGAGGTGCCGGAAGCCTGGGTCAGGGCGACGATCAGCGGCTGCTGCCAGTCGGTCATGAACCCGGGGTGCACGTCGGTCTCGACCATGACGGGCTTGAGCGCGTCGCCACGACGGAACAGGATGCCGTCCTCGCGGACGTCGAACCAGCCACCGGCCTTGCGGAACACGTTGAGGAAGGTGAGCATGTCCTGCTGGCGCGCGCCCTTGGCGAAGATCTCGCCGTCGGTCGCGAGTGCCGCGCAGGCCCAGGAAGCGGCTTCGTTGCGGTCGAAGATCGCGCGGTGGTCGTAGCCGACGAGCTTGTCGACGCCCTCGATGAAGATGACGCGGTTGGGCTCGTACGAGATGATCGCGCCCATCTTCTGCAGCACCGCGATGAGGTCCATGATCTCGGGCTCGATCGCGGCGTTGCGCAGCTCGGTCACGCCCTTCGCGCGCACGGCCGTGAGCAGGACCTGCTCGGTCGCGCCGACGCTGGGGTAGGGCAGCGTGATGTTCGCGCCGTGCAGTCCGTTGGGGGCCGTGATGCGGATGCCCTCGTAGCTCTTGTCGACGACCGCGCCGAAGGCGCGCAGGGCGTCCATGTGGAAGTTGATCGGACGGTCGCCGATGCGACACCCGCCCAGATCGGGGATGAGCGCTTCGCCGAGCAGGTGCAGCAGCGGGCCGCAGAAGAGGATCGGGATGCGCGACGCGCCCGCGTGCGCGTCGATCTCCTCGAAGTGCGCGGCGACGGCGCCCGAGGGGTCGAGGTGGAGCGTGCCCTCCTCGTCGCCCTCGGTGACCGTGACGCCGTGCACCTCGAGCAGCGAGCGAACGACCTTGACGTCGCTGATCATCGGCACGTCGCGGAGGATGCTCGTGGTTTCGCCCAGCAGGGCGGCCACCATCGCCTTGGTGACGAGGTTCTTCGCCCCCTTGACCTCGACCTCGCCGCGCAACGGACGCCCGCCGCGGATGGTGAGGGTCTCGGCCGCTTCCCAATCCGGCTGTCCGGGGGTGTGGTCTCCGGAGTCGGTGACGAGTGTGCTCATAGGGGGGTGGACCTCACTTCGTGGACGAGGGGCGGCGAATCGACCCGATCAGGTCGATCGGGGTCAGCGGACCGGGAGGGTCCGCGGCCGCCATGCC
Organism: Microbacterium sp.; assembly: GCF_046295495.1. Taxonomy (GTDB): domain Bacteria; phylum Actinomycetota; class Actinomycetes; order Actinomycetales; family Microbacteriaceae; genus Microbacterium. The sequence continues at coordinate 77,670 of NZ_JBKBNC010000002.1, read as the reverse complement.
TCGCGGCGCGCCTCGAACTGCGCGATCTTGTCTGCGTCGCGCAGCGTGAGCCCGATGTCGTCGAGCCCTTCGAGAAGCCGCCACCTAGTGTAATCGTCGATCTCGAAAGAGACCGTGAGGTCGCCGACCGTGGCGGTCTTGGCGGCGAGGTCGACCGTCATCTCGACGCCGGGCTCGGCGTCGATCTCGGCCCAGATGCGCTCCAGGTCGCCCTCGGTGATCACGCCCGTGACCAGGCCCTGCTTGCCCGCGTTGCCGCGGAAGATGTCGGCGAACTTCGGGCTCAGCACCACCTGGAAGCCGTAGTCGCGCAGCGCCCACACGGCGTGTTCGCGACTGGACCCGGTGCCGAAGTCGGGACCGGCGACGAGCACGGATGCCGAGCGGTAGGCGTCCTGGTTGAGGATGAACTCCGGATCCTGACGCCAGTTGGCGAACAGCGCGTCGTCGAAGCCGGTCTTGGTCACCCGCTTGAGGAAGACGGCGGGGATGATCTGATCGGTGTCGACGGCGGAACGCTTCAGGGGCGCGGCCACACCGGTGTGCGTCGTGAACTTCTCCATGTCAGGCCTCCGCCCCGGTCGAAACGGTCTCGTCGGCGCGCGCGGCACCCGATCCGGTGATCAGGGTGCCGGAGCTCGCGACCGGCTCGAGGTCGGCCGGGCTCGACAGCGTTCCGCGCACGGCGGTGGCGGCGGCCACCAGCGGCGACACGAGGTGCGTGCGGCCCCCCTTGCCCTGACGGCCTTCGAAGTTGCGGTTGGAGGTCGAGGCGCAACGCTCCCCCGGCGCCAGCTGGTCGGGGTTCATGCCCAGGCACATCGAGCAGCCGGCGAAGCGCCACTCGGCCCCGAAGTCGGTGAAGACCTTGTCGAGTCCCTCGGCCTCGGCCTCCAGACGCACGCGCGCCGAACCGGGCACGACCATCACCCGGACGTTCTCCGCCTTGGTGCGGCCCTGGATCACGGAGGCGAAAGCGCGCAGGTCCTCGATGCGGCTGTTCGTGCACGACCCCATGAACACGGCATCCACCGGGATGTCCTTCATCGGCGTGCCGGCCTCGAGGGCCATGTACTCGAGCGCCCGCTCGGCCGCCGCACGCTCGTTCGGGTCGGCGATCTCGGCCGGCGTCGGGACGACGTCGGAGAGCGAGACGCCCTGACCGGGGTTGGTGCCCCAGGTGACGAAGGGCTCGAGCTCGGCGGCATCCAGGAACACCTCGGCGTCGTAGACCGCACCCTCGTCGCTCGGAAGGGTGCGCCAGTACGCGACGGCGTCATCCCAGTCCTGCCCCTGCGGGGCGTGGGGCTTGTCCTTGACGTAGGCGAAGGTCGTGTCGTCGGGCGCGATCATGCCGGCGCGGGCCCCGGCCTCGATCGACATGTTGCACATGGTCATGCGCCCCTCCATCGAGAGGGAGCGGATCGCGCTGCCGCGGAACTCGAGCACGTAGCCCTGACCGCCGTTGGCGCCGATCTTGGCGATGATCGCGAGGATGATGTCCTTCGCCGTCACGCCGGGACGGAGGTCTCCCTCGACCGTGATCGCCATGGTCTTGAAGGGCTTGAGCGGTAGCGTCTGGGTGGCGAGCACGTGCTCGACCTCGCTGGTGCCGATACCGAACGCCATCGCGCCGAACGCGCCGTGGGTCGAGGTGTGGGAGTCGCCGCAGACGACGGTGATGCCCGGCATCGTCAGTCCCAGCTGCGGACCGACGACGTGGACGATGCCCTGCTCCTTGTCGCCCAGCGAGTGGATGCGCACCCCGAACTCCTCGGCGTTGCGGCGGAGCGTCTCGATCTGGGTGCGGCTGGTCAGGTCGGCGATCGGCTTGTCGATGTCGAGCGTGGGCGTGTTGTGGTCCTCGGTCGCGATCGTCAGATCGAGGCGGCGCACCGGACGCCCCTCGGCGCGCAGTCCGTCGAACGCCTGAGGGCTGGTGACCTCGTGCACGAGGTGCAGGTCGATGTAGATGAGATCGGGCTGGCCGTTCTCGCCCTTGACCACGAGGTGATCGTCCCAGACCTTCTCGGCCAGGGTGCGAGGACGGTCCGGGATCCGGATGCCGTCGATCGATGTGCTGCTCATTCTGCGTTTCTCCTCGGAAGGGGTGTGAGGCCCGCGACGAACTCCGCGACGAGAAAGGCCTAGAACGAGGTCTCGTCGCGGCCGCTAAGGAGGAGGCGAGCGATCCGCACCCGGTCACGATACCACCGGCCGCCGCGCTGCTCTCCGCGTAACACGGCGCCGCACACTTCGTGGGCGACCGGCCCCGCGTGCGAGTCTGGGCCGATCCCGAAGAAAGGAGCGTGCCCGATGACCGCAGGCGCCGACACCGGATTCTCGACCCGCCAGGTGCACGCGGGGTCCGCGACCGCGCCCGCCACCCCGCGGGCGACTCCCATCTACCTGACCGCCGGCTTCACGTTCGGCGACCTCGACGAGTCGGCCGCGCACTTCGGCACCGGCGCCGGTTTCGGCTACAGCCGCACCGGCAACCCCACCGTGCAGGCCGTCGAGGAGCGCCTCGCCTCGCTCGAGGGCGGCGATCAAGCCGTGCTGGTGTCCAGCGGTCAAGCGGCCGTGACGGTCGCCCTGCTGGCCCTGGCCGGCGCCGGCGACCACGTGGTGGTCTCGGAGCACATCTACGAGGGCACCCGCGGTCTCCTGCTCGACAACCTCGCGCGCCTGGGCGTCGAGACGACCTTCGTCGACGTCTCCGACCTCTCCGCCGTGCGCGCGGCGCTCACCCCGCGCACCAAGGCCCTTTTCGCCGAGACGCTCTCGAACGCCCGCAACGACGTGCTCGACATCGCCGCCGTCGCCGCGATCGGCGCGGAGCGCGGCATCCCGCTCGTCGTCGACAGCACCTTTACCACGCCGTACCTCGTGCGTCCGATCGAGCACGGGGCGGCCGTGGTCGTGCACTCGGCGAGCAAGTTCCTCGCCGGCCAGGGCGCGGTGCTCGGCGGTGTGATCGTCGACGACGGACGCTTCGACGCCGCGGCATCCGGGCACCTTTTCCCCCACCTGGTCCAGACCGACCGCCTGGGCGGCGCGAGCTATGCCGAGAAGCACGGCCCCCGTGCGCGCGGCGCGTACATCCGCGAGAGCGTCGCTCCGCGCTTCGGACCCTCACCGTCCCCGCTGAACGCGTTCCTCATCGGCCAGGGCATCGAGACCCTGAGCCTGCGCGTCGAGCGGCAGTCGGCGAACGCCCTGGTGGTCGCCCGATGGCTCGAGGGCCGCCCGGAGGTCGAGCGGGTCGACTACGTCGGTCTCGCCTCGCACCCCCACCACGACCTCGGCGAGACGTACCTGCGGGGCGGTCGGGGCTCGGTGTTCACCGTGACCCTGCGCGGCGGTCTCGAGGCCGCGCGCCACGTGGTGCAGTCGGTCCGGCTCATCACGCACATGACGCACCTCGGTGACGTGCGTTCGCTCGTGCTGCACCCGCAGAGCACCTCGCACGCGGCCCGCACGGTCGCCGAGCGCGAGCACGCGGGCGTCTTCCCCGGCACGATCCGGCTGTCGATCGGCATCGAAGACGTCGACGACATCCTCGCCGACCTCGCGCAGGCCCTCGACGGCCTCGCCCAGCTGCCCGCCGACGTCGTCCGAGAGGTGGTCGTGCTGTGAGCCGTCTGCAGCACTTCGGGTGGTTCCTCGCGCGGGGCTTCGGCCCCCACGGCTGGGGGCACCCGTACCTGCGGTGGAACCACCGCTGGACCGAGCCCGGCCTGTACCAGGACTCCGCCCGCACCCTCGAGCAGGCCGGGTTCGACCTGCTCATCATCGAGGACGCCCCCTCGCTCGGCACCGCCGAGACGATCGACCTCCGTGTGCGCCACGCCTTCGGCGGGCCGAAGCACGATCCCCTGCTGCTCGCGCCCTACCTGTTCGCCGCGACGCGGCACCTCGGCGTCGTTCCGACGGTCAACCCCGCGGCGTACCTGCCGTACACCGCCGCCCGGCAGTTCGCGACGCTGCAGCACCTCAGCGGCCACCGCCTCGGCCTCAACGTCGTCACCGACACCGGCAGCGCGCGGCACTTCTCGACCGCACCGCAGCTCGGGCATGACGCGGCCTACGATCGCGCCGAGGAATGGCTCGCCGGCATCCGGGATCTCTGGCGCAGCTGGGGCGAAGACGCACTCGTGGTCGACGAGGCCTCAGGCGTCTACGCCGACGGTACGAAACTGGATGCCACGCGCCACCGCGGCGAGTACTTCGGCTTCGACGGGCCGCTCAACGCGATCCCGTTCACCGACGGCGAGCCGGCGATCGTCTCACCCGGCGGCTCGGGTCGCGGGCTGTCGTTCGCCGGGCACAACTCCGACGTGCAGCTCGCCCTCGCGCCGCTCGACGAGGCGAGCATCCGCGCGTACCGCGGGCGTATCCACGCCGCCGCGGAGGCCGCGGGGCGTTCGGCCGACGACATCAAGATCCTCTTCGCGATCCAACCCGTGCTCGTGTCGTCACCGGAAGAAGCCGATCGCCTGGTCGCCGCCTCCGCCCACCCCGACGACGAGGCACTGCTGCAGATCGCCCGGAAGCAGTCAAGCGACCTCGAGACCGATCTCACGGCGCTCGATCTCGACGCGCCCCTCGACCGATCGATCTTCGGCGAACACGTGTCGGAGGGCAGCGTCAGGCGCCTCGTCGGAAAGCACGACGACGACGCCCCGCTGCGCACTCTCCTCACCGCGCACGCGCGCCTCGGGCGCCTGAACGACGGGTCCGGCTTCGTCGGCACCGCCGACGAGTTCGCCGATCGCATCGAGGAGTTGGGCGACTGGGGCAACGACGGCGTACTGCTGTGGGGCGACCTTCACCCGGTGACCGTGCACCGCGTGCTCGACGACCTCGTGCCGATCCTCCGACGCCGCGGCATCCTCCGCGAGGAGTACGTCGACGGCGGTCTGCAGGCGAACCTGCGCGCGTTCTAGGGAGCGGATGCCGAGATGTCCGGCATCCGCTGAGCTCGCCGCGAGGTGGCTCAGCCCGGCGCAGCCACCGGAGCCGGCGCGGCCCGGGACCCCCCCGGCCGGCTCGCGTCTCCGGCGGCTCGGGGTCCTCGCCGCGCCGCGGATCGTCGACCGCCCGGGGGCGCGTCAGTCCCGCTCGGGCTGCTTCACGGTCGAGGGGGTGCCCTTCTCGTCGGCCACCTCGGCCGCGGCATCCTGACGCCCCTCGGCCGCCGGCGTACGGCGGGCCGCGACGAGGCTCGCGATCGTTGCGACCGCCATCGACAGGATGATCACGGCCAGCGACACCCACGTCGAGATCTCGGGCGCCCACTCGATCGGCTCGCCGCCGTTCAGGAAGGGCAGCTCGTTGACGTGCATCGCGTGGAGGATGAGCTTCACGCCGATGAAGGCGAGGATGAACGCGATGCCGTAATGCAGGTACTTGAGGCGATCGAGCAGATCGCCGAGCAGGAAGTACAGCTGGCGCAGGCCCATCAGGGCGAAGAGGTTCGCGGTGAACACGATGAACGGGCTCTGGGTGATGCCGAAGATCGCCGGAATCGAATCGATCGCGAAGAGCAGGTCGGTGACGCCGATCGCGACGAACACGATGATCATCGGCGTGAACAGCTTCTTCCCGTCCACGCGCGTGATGATCTTCTTGCCGTCGTAGGAGTCGCTCATCGGCAGCACGCGGCGCAGCGTGCGGACGATGAGATTCTCTTTCTGGGCGTCGTCATCGTCGCCGCCCGGGAACGCCTGTCGGATGGCCGTGTAGACGAGGAAGAGGCCGAACAGGTAGAAGATCGGGCTGAAGTTCTCGATGATCGTCGCCCCCACGAGGATGAAGGCCCCGCGCAGGATGAGCGCGATGATGATGCCCACCATCAGCACCTCCTGCTGATAGCGGCGCGGCACCGCGAACTGGCCCATGATCAGCACGAAGACGAAGAGGTTGTCGATCGAGAGGCTGTACTCGGTGAGCCAGCCGGCCACGAACTGCCCCGCGACCTCTCCCCCGGCGACGATCCAGAGCACCCCGGCGAAGATCAGCGCCAGGGTCACGTAGAACACGACCCACAGCGTGGATTCTTTGGCCGCCGGGATGTGCGGGCGCTTGAGGATGATCAGCAGGTCGGCGACCAGGATCAGCACGAGCACCACGAGGGTGATCGTCTGGAAGAGGGGGTCGAGCTGCAGCTCCATCACGGGGCCTTTCGTCGGGGGAAACGCTCGAGTCTATCGAGCGGCTTCGTCTGCCTCGGGTTCTGCACGTAGTTCTCATTCCGTGCGTCGCTGCGTGAGACGATGCGCCGCGCGCGGACACCTCTCAGTGAGAGAGTGCTCGCAGAGCCTCGCCCGGACGAGAAGGGGATGCCGATGACCGACGACGTGATCGACGACAGGATGCTGGTCGCGCGCGCCGCCGCGGGATCGGAGGCGGCATTCCGCACCCTGTACCGCGCCTACGTGCGACCGGTGTACTGGGTCGCCTTCGGGCTGGTCGGCCAGGCCGCGGATGCCGAGGACGTCACCCAGGAGACGTTCGTCGTCGCGTGGCGGAAGATCCCCGCGCTTCGCCTCGAGGGGGACTCGCTCCTCCCCTGGCTCGCGACGATCTGCCGCATGCAGGCGCAGAACCGCCTGCGCGCACAGCGACGCCACGGTTCGCACGCTGCGCTCGACGTGGAGATCCCCTCCGTCGTCGACGTCGAGGCGCAGGTCGTCCAGGCCGAGACGGTCGCCGCCATCCTCGCGGCCGTCGACCGACTGAGCGAGCTCGACCGGGAGATCTTCCGCCTGTGCGCCGCGGAGGGCTACGGGTACGAGGCGGCGGCGGCGTCGTTGGGCGTCTCGCACGGCACGGTACGCAACCGCCTCTCCCGCATCCGATCCCGGATGCGCGCCACCGCGATGGAGACGGAGACCCCATGAACGCGCCCCCCCTTCCCTCCCTGTCCCCCGACCGGGTGGATGCCATCGAGACCGCCGTCTTCGGGCGGATCGTCGACGAGCGCGACCGGCGCCGTCGGCGTCGGCGCGGCGTGTGGACGGGCGTCGGCGCCGCCGCGGCCGTCATCGTGGTCGCCGCCATCGTCGGCCCCTCGATCGGCATCACTTCGGGCACGGGAGCCACGTCGACCGCGATCGGTACCACCGAGGCGGGGACCGCGCCGGACAGCGGCGCGACCGATCAGTTCGCGCAGGGTTCGTCGTCGGGGGCGGAGTCGGGCATCGCCCCCGCCGCGCCCGACCAGAGCACCGGGGGCGCGCGATCCGAAGAATCGTCGTCGGCGACCGCCGACGGGACCGCCGGGCGCGACATCGTCGCCACGGGCTCGAGCACGGTCGCCGTCGACGACGTCGGCACCGCGATCGAGGCGATCGGCTCGGCCGCCACCGCCGTGGGCGGCTACGTGGAATCGTCTCAGCTCGGCGGAGGCGGACCGCTCGTGCCCCTCGACGGCGTCGCCGTGGGGTCGACGCCCACGTCGGGCTGGATCACCGTCCGCGTTCCCGCGGACTCCCTCACCCCCGTGATGGACGGCCTGCGCGAGGTGGGTGAGGTCACCGCGACCAGCGTGACCCGTTCCGACGTCACGGATCAGGCGGTCGACCTCCGCGCGCGCGTGGCGGCCGGCGAGGCTTCCGTGACGCGCCTGACCGAGCTGATGGCACAGGCGACGTCGGTGTCCGACCTGATCGCCGCCGAATCAGCTCTCGCCGACCGCCAGGCGCAGCTCGACAGCGATCGGCAGATCCTCCAGTCACTGTCGTCCCAGGTGGCGATGTCGACGCTGAGCGTGCAGCTGACCGCGCCCACGGCATCCGTCACCGCCGACCCGGCGGGCTTCGGTGAGGGCCTCGCCGCGGGCTGGAACGGCCTCGTGGCGACGCTCAACGGCCTCGTGATCGGACTGGGCTTCCTTCTGCCGTGGATCGCCGTGGGGGCCGTCGCGGCCGGGATCGTTTGGAGTGTCCGGCGATTCGTCCGACGGCGACGCGCCGCACGCGAGGGCTGAGCCCGAGGCGCGCGGAGCCTCCGGGCGGTGGGGCCCCACCCGCACATGCGGCTCCTCGTCCGGCCACCGTCGCCGACAACGAAGAAGAGCCCCGACCATTCGGTCGAGGCTCTTCTTCGTGTTGGTGACCCCAGCGGGATTCGAACCCGCGTTACCGCCGTGAGAGGGCAGCGTACTAGGCCGCTATACGATGGGGCCGCGTTGCAACCGTTCAAGTATGCACCACGAATGACACGCACGCAAAATCGAGGCCGAGCCGTCGAATTCCCGGGCGTGTCCGGCCACGGTACCGCGATCCGGCGGGCGGCGGAAGGGCCGTTAGACGCTGTTCACCCGCAGCGCCAGCGCTTGCCAACGCTCCTCCGCCCGGAGTTGACTCGCGTCATGCGTCTCACGAAGCACGAACACGCCGCCCTCGTCATCACCGAATCCGGCCACACGCTGGTCATCGACCCGGGCAGCTTCACCTCGCCCCTCGAAGACCTGCACGGGTTGGTCGGCGTGATCATCACGCACGAGCACCCCGACCACTGGACCCCCGAGCACCTCACTCGCCTGCAGAAGGCGCACCCGGGTCTGCCGATCTACGGACCCGACGGCGTGCGCAAGGCCGCGGCGAGCTTCGAGGTCACCGTCGTGAACCCGGGCGACCGTCTCGAGCTCGGCCCGTTCCACCTCGAGTTCTTCGGCGGCCACCACGAGGTCATCCACGAGTCGATCCCCGTCGTCGACAATGTCGGCGTGCTCGTCAACGGCGACTTCTACTACCCGGGCGACTCCTACGCCGTGCCCAAGCACGCCACCGTGAAGCTCCTCGCCGCCCCGGTCGGCGCCCCGTGGCTGAAGATCGGCGACGCGATCGACTACGTTCTCGCCGTCAAGCCCGAGCGCGTGTTCGCCACGCACGACATGACCCTCTCGGTCGCCGGCAAGCAGATGGGCGACGCCCGGCTCACGTGGGCGGTCGAGCAGAACGGCGGCTCCTTCGTCGACCTCACGCCGGGCGACACCGTCGAGGTCTGACGGCGGAAGCGTTACCGGACTCCGGAGATTCCTGCGGCCGGCACCCCTCGGCGGTTCCCACGTGGCGCCGTCTGCCGTCGACTCCGGAGGCCGGCACGCGTCTCGACGAGAAAACACCGGATGCCACGAGCCCTGGGGCCCGTGGCATCCGGTGTCGTGGTGCGAAGGGATTACTGCGCGTCGAGGTCGGTCTCGAGGAGGGCGACGAGCTCGTCGAGCGCCTGCTCGGCACCCTCACCCTCGGCCTTGAGCGTGACGACCGTTCCGTGTCCGGCGCCGAGACCCATGAGCGACAGGATGCTGCCCGCGTTGAGGTCGGCACCGCCCTCGGCCGCGATCGTGACGGGCACCTTCTTCTCCTGCACGGCCTGCACGAAGAGCTTCGCGGGGCGGGCGTGGAGACCCGAGCTGCTGGCAATGGTGGCCTGACGTTCTGCCATGGTGATTCCTTTCGAACCGGTGGGGTCTTAGGCCGCGACGGAGGCGGCCGGAGCAGCCTCGGCGACGGCGGCGTCCTTGGTGCTGCGACCGATGCCCTTGAAGGCGACGACGAGAAGCGCCGTCACGACGGTACCCGCCACGATTGCGAGGGCAAAACCCCAGAAGGGGTTGATCGCGAAGAAGACGAACACGCCGCCGTGCGGTGCGAACGACTGGACGCCCAGGAGCATGCTCAGGCCTCCGGTGATCGCGCCGCCGACCATGGAGGCGGGGATGACGCGCAACGGGTCGGCCGCGGCGAACGGGATCGCCCCCTCCGAGATGAACGAGGCGCCGAGCAGCCACGCGGCTGCGCCGTTCTCGCGCTCGACCGGGGTGAACTTCTGGCGGGCGAGCAGGGTCGACGCGAGCGCCATCGCCAGCGGGGGCACCATGCCGGCGGCCATGACCGCGGCCATGATCAGGTACGGCGCGGTGTTGGTCTGCGAGGCGGCGGCGAGGCCGGTCGTGGCGAAGACGTAGGCCACCTTGTTGACGGGTCCGCCGAGGTCGAAGCACATCATGAGGCCGAGGATCACGCCGAGCACGATGGCGCCGGCGCTGGAGGCCGCGAGGGAGGTCAACCCCTCGGTGAGCACCGTCATGAGGGCGGCGATCGGGCGGCCGAGGAAGAGGATCATCAGGCCAGAGGCGAAGATCGAGCCGAGGAACGGCACGATCACGACCGGCATGAGACCGCGGAGCCAGCGCGGGGCGTCGAAGCGACCGAGCCACCAGGCGATGAAGCCGGCGAGCAGACCGCCGATGATGCCACCGATGAAGCCGGCGTTCATGAGCACGGCGACGGCTCCGGCCACGAAACCGGGCGCGATGCCGGGGCGGTCGGCGATCGCGTAGGCGATGAAGCCCGCGAGCACGGCGACGATGAAGCCCATCGAGGTCGCGCCGATCATGAAGGCGACGGAGCCGAGGTACTGGCCCAGCGGGCCGATCGGCGAGGTGATCGCCTCGGTGGGGAGGTCCCACAGCGAGTTCTGGATGATGACGTTCGCGGCGTTCTCGGTGACCTGGTAGCCGCCGAGGAGGAAGCCGAGCGCGATGAGCAGACCGCCGCCGGCGACGAACGGGATCATGTAGCTGACACCCGTCAGCAGCCAGCGCTGGATACGGCGGCCCACCGACTGCTGCGCGACGGGGGCGTCGGACGCGGATGCCCCGGCGGCCCCGCCCTGCACGCGCGCGGCGTTCGGGTTCTCGCTGGCCGCGAGGGCCTCGGCGATGAGTTGCTTCGGCTGCTCGATGCCGCGCTTGACCCCCGCGCGGACGACGGGCTTGCCCGCGAAACGCTGCGGCTCGCGCACGTCGACGTCGACCGCGAAGATGACCGCGTCGGCGTCGTCGATGACGCTCTGCGGGAGGGCCTTGTAACCGCTCGAACCCTGCGGCTCGACGACGAGCTCGACACCGTCGGTCTCGGCGCCGGCCGCGGTGAGGGCGTCGGCGGCCATGAAGGTGTGGGCGATGCCGGTGGCGCACGCGGTGACGGCGACGATCTTCTTCGTCTTCACCGCGGTGCCCGAGCGCGCCTCGGCACGCGTGGTCGCGGGGGTGGTCGGCGCGGCGGCGGCGGCGGGCGTGGATGCCGGGGTGATGGCATCCGTGATGATGCGCACGGCGTCGGACGGCGTCGCGGCGGCGCGCAGGCCCGCGGTGAAGTCGTCCTTCATGAGGCTGCGCGCGAGCTGCGACAGCACCGACAGGTGGGCTTCGTCGGCGCCCTCGGGGGCGGCGATGAGGAACACGATATCGGCCGGGCCGTCGGGAGCGCCGAAGTCGACGCCCGGGGCCAGACGCGCGAAGGCGAGGGTGGGCTCGGTGACCGAGGCGCTGCGCGCGTGCGGGATGCCGATACCGCCGGGCAGGCCGGTCTCGTCCTTCTGCTCGCGGGCCCAGGCGTCGTCGAAGAGCTCTTGGGCGCTCCGCGCGCGGCCCTGCGCGACGACGCGCTCGGCCAGGGCGCGGATCACCGACTGCTTGTCGGTGCCCAGGGGCACGTCGAGGGTGACGAGCTCCGGAGTGATGATGTCGGACATTGTCAGTGACCTCCGTGGTCAGGATGTTGCGATGGGGGTGGCGAAGTCGGATACGGCGATGGGTCCGGCGGGCAGGTCGTCCGGTGTCGGCGCCTGCGTGCCGGGCAGGGTCGCGGCAGCCGCACCGTAGGCGATGCTGCGCGCGAGGCGGTCGGGGGCGGTGGCCCCCTCGAGGTCGGCCAGCAGGTAGCCGGCGAGGGAGCTGTCGCCCGCGCCGACGGTGCTGGCGACCTGGATCCGGGGGGCGCGTCCGCGCCAGGAGCCCTCGCCGGTGAACAGCAGCGCGCCGTCGGCCCCGAGGGTCACGAGGGCGGATGCCACGCGGCCGGGCACGAGGGCGAGTGCGCGCCGGGCGGCCTCGGCAAGGATGTCGGCGTCGACCGCGGCATCCTCCCCCACCAGCTCGGCGAGCTCTTCGTGGTTGGGCTTGATGAGGTCGGGGTGAGCGGTCGCGACGACCGCCGCGAGGGCCGCGCCCGACGCGTCGACGGCGACCCGCGGCGCCTGAGCACCCCACCGTGCGCGGACGGCCTCGATGAGGTCGGCGTAGAACGTGGGGGGAACGCCGGGCGGCAGGGAACCGGCCAGGACGAGCCAGGTGGCGCCCTCGGCGGCGGCGACGACGCCCGCGGTCACGGCGTCGGCCTCGGCGCGGCTGAGCTCGGCCCCGGGGAGGTTCAGCTTGGTCGTCTCGCCTGAGGGGTCGGTGATGGTGAGGTTGGCGCGGGCGCGGCCGGCCACCTCGACGAGGTCGAGGTCGATACCGGTGTCTTCGAGCAGGACGCGGTAGGGATCGTGGGCCCCGACGGGGACGACAGCGCGCGCCGGCGCCCCGGCGGCGGCGACCACACGCGCGACGTTCACGCCCTTGCCGCCGGCATCCTCCCGCGACGACAGGGCGCGCTGCACCTCCCCCGGGATGAGCGCGGCGGGCAGCACGACGGCACGGTCGGCGGAGGGGTTGGCGGTCAGTGTGACGATCATGCGATGCGCACCTCGATGTCGGCGTCGGCGAGGGCCTCGGCCAGGGCCGGCGGCGGAGCGGTGTCGGTGACGAGCACGTCGAGCTCGTCGAGCCGCGCGAAGCACACCAGGAGCTCTTCGCCGAACTTGGCGGCGTCGGCGACGAGCACGACGCGACGGGCCGACTGGATGATGGCGGCTTTGACGGCGGCCTCGTCGGGGTCGGGGGTGCTCACGCCGAAGGAGGCGCTCAGCCCGTTGGTGCCGACGAAGGCGATGTCGGGACGCAGCTGACCGATCGCGCGCACGGTGTGGGCGCCGACGGCCGCGGCCGTCACTCCGCGCACGCGCCCGCCGATGGTCGTGAGCGACACGCGCTCGTCGCCCGAGAGCACGTGGGCGGCCTCGAGCGAGTGGGTCACGACCTCGACGTCGCCGAGGCCGGAGCCGAGGGCCTCGGGCAGCAGGGCGGCCACGGCGGCGGGGGTGGTGCCGGCGTCCAGGAAGATCGAGCCGCGGAAGTCGGGACCGAGCAGCGACACGGCGGTCGCCGCGATGGCCCGCTTGGCGTCGCCGTGGCGCTCGCGACGCTCGGTGAGGGGCGATTCGGCGGTGCTGGCACGGCCGATGTCGACGGCTCCCCCGTGCACGCGGCGCAGCGAGCCGAGGGCCTCGAGACGGTCGAGGTCGCGGCGGACCGTTTCGGTCGTGACGTCGAAGCGACGGGCGAGGTCCACGACGCTCACGCGTCCGACGTCGCGCAGTTCGCGCTCGATGAGCTGCTGGCGCTCCATTGCGTACACGGGATCTCCTTCGAGGATTCCCACACAGTACAACACGAACCCACACAGAGCAACAGATTGCGCGCACGAACGACGAGGGGGCCACCGCGCGCCGCGTCGGTGACCCCGTCATCCGGTCGAGAGCAGTCCGGTTCTCCGGATGCCGCTCAGGCCGGCCGCGTCGTCACGGCGCCTTCACGGAGAGGGTGAACGAGAATTCACGTCCGTCGGGGCCCGTCATCGTCGCCGGCGTGACGCCGACCGCGCGAGCGACGAATCCCGGGCGGAAGACGGCCCCCTCGGAGGGCCCGCCCCGCGAGAACTCGGCGATCGACGGGTCGGTCGTGTCGCCCGTCCACTCGGCTTCGGCCCCGTCCGGCACGGCGATCACGAGCGCGGCGCCGATCACCACGCTCACCTCGGTTCCATCGAGGTCCTCGGGCGCGACGATCGTCGGCGACGCCACCTGCTGCCCCGGCGAGGCGGCCGGCGTCGAGCCCACCTGTGTCGAGGCGTTCCCCGACGACGCCGGCTCCGCGGCATCCGGAGTGCATCCGCTCAGCGCGAGGGGCAGGACCACGGCGACGAGAACGACCGTGGCGGCGACGGTGCGGTTCACCGGCGCTCTTCGGCGGGGGCGGATGCCGCCGGCCTACGGGGATCGATCATCGCTTCGTCTCGCCGGTGGGGGCCGGGGGCGCTCCCTCCCCGTCGAGCGCGTCCGCCGCGGGAGCGATCGGGATCTCGATCGACGACATGGGAGCGTCCGCGAGCCCGAGAAGACAGGCGGGCGAGGCTTCCGGTCGCGCGTCGTCGGGAAGCACCTCGGTGCGGGTGCGCCGGCGCACCGGCTCGCCGGGGAGTCCGGCCCACTCGCTCGGTTCCTCGGGTCGCTGTACGAAGAGTCCCATGGCGCCCATTGTGCCGCCCGGTCGTAAGTGCGGGCTGAGAAAGCGAAAGCCCCGGTGATCTGCGCGATCACCGGGGCTTTTCAAAAAGCTGGGGTACCTGGACTCGAACCAAGAACAACGGAACCAGAAACCGCCGTGTTGCCAATTACACCATACCCCAAGGCGCTGAGTCGGAACTCGTGCCGAGGATCAAGCTTACGGGAGAGCGACCCCCCTGCCAAATCCCGCCCCGCCCGCGCGCGTCGCGAGCGGGCGGCGCGCTCAGCCCAGGTGCTGAACGAGGGCGTCGAGGCGGCGCAGCGTCTCGGCCTTGCCGAGCAGTTCCATCGACTCGAACAGCGGCGGCGAGACCCGCCGGCCCGTCAGGGCGACACGCGGCGGCCCGTAGGCGACGCGGGGCTTCAGGCCGAGCTCCTCCACGAGCGCCGTCGACAGGGCCGCCTGCACGCCGTCGGCGGTGAAGTCGTCGACGCCCTCGAGGGCGCGGACGGATGCCGTGAGCACCTCCGCCGCGTTCGCGGGAAGCCCCTTCAGGGCGTCCTCGGCGTAGGTCACGTCGGAGACGAAGAGGAAGCCCAGCATGCCGGGTACCTCGCCCAACAGCTGTACGCGCTCCTGCACGAGGGGCGCCGCCTCGGCGATGATCGCCCGGTGCTCCGGCGAGGGATCCTCGGCGATCAGCCCCGCCCCCGCGAGGTAGGGCACGATCCGGGCGGCGAAGTCGTCGGCATCCAGCATGCGGATGTGGTCGCCGTTGATCGCCTCGGCCTTCTTCTGGTCGAAGCGCGCCGGGTTGGGGTTGACGTCGGCGATGTCGAACGCGGCGATCATCTCGTCGAGCGAGAACACGTCGCGATCGCTCGCGAGCGACCAGCCGAGCAGCGAGAGGTAGTTGAGCAGACCCTCGTGGATGAAGCCCTTCTCGCGCTGCAGGAAGAGGTCGGCCTGAGGGTCGCGCTTCGACAGCTTCTTGTTGCCGGTCTCGCCGAGCACGAGCGGCATGTGGCCGAAGCGCGGGATGAACGTCGTGACACCGGCATCCACCAGCGCCGCATACAGCGCGAGCTGGCGGGCCGTGGACGGCATGAGGTCTTCTCCGCGGATGACGTGGGTGATGCCCATGAGCGCGTCGTCCACCGGGTTCACGAAGGGGTAGAGCGGCACTCCCCCGGCGCGCACGAGCACGAAGTCGGGGAACGATCCCGCCGGGAAGGTGACCTCACCGCGGATGAGGTCATCGTAGCGGAGGTCGTGGTCGGGGACGCGCAGACGCCACGCGGGCTGGCGCCCCTCGGCGCGGAACGCGGCCTTCTGCTCATCGGTGAGGTCGCGGTCGAAGTTGTCGTAGCCGAGCTGCTTGGCGCGGCCGTTGGCCTCGTTGCGCGCGTCGATCTCTTCCGCGGTCGAGTAGCTCTCGTACACCGCACCCGCGGCGACGAGCTTGTCGAGCACCTCGCGGTAGATGTCGTGACGCTGCGACTGCCGGTACGGCGCGTGCGGTCCGCCCACCTCGACGCCCTCGTCCCAGTCGATGTTCATCCATCGCAGCGCCTCGAGAAGCTGCTGGTAGCTCTCCTCGCTGTCGCGCGCGGCGTCGGTGTCTTCGATGCGGAAGACGAGCTTCCCACCGTTGTGGCGCGCGTAGGCCCAGTTGAACAGGACGGTGCGGATGAGACCCACGTGCGGCAGACCCGTCGGGGACGGGCAGAAGCGGACGCGAACGTCGGCGCCGGAGGCGGTCGTGGTGCGGGGATCGGGCGTGGCAGACATCCCCTCGATCCTAGTCGCGAGGCGCCCGCTCCCTCGGGGCCTGTGGATGCGGCTGTTCGGCGAGCACCTGGCCCACCGCCTCGAGGGCCGCCGCCACGGCCGGGACGCGCTCGGCCCCGCGAGCGGTCACGACGTGCAGGGTGCGCGCCTCTGCCGCGGGCAGGGGCGGTGCGGCGATCCCCACGAGCATTGGCAGGGATGCCACGGCCATCCGCGGCAGGATGGCCATGCCGACGCCGAGGGCGACGAGGTTCTCGACCGCGATGTAGTTGTCGGTCTCAAAGGCGATGTCGGGGGTGAACCCCGCGCGCCCGCAGGCCTCGAGCAGATGGCCGCGGCACTGCGGGCACCCCGCGATCCACCGCTCCCCCGCGAGCCGCGACAGGTCGATGGGATCGTCGGATGCCGCCGGGTGGTCCACCGGGACCACCACGACGGTGTCGTCGTCCCCGAGGTGGCGGACCGACAGGCCCGACGCGGCCGAGTCGAGCTGCTCGCGACGATCACCGGGGTAGCTGTAGATGAGCGCGATGTCGGCGCGATCCTCGCGCACGGCGGCGATCGCCTCGGGCGGCTCCGCCTCGACGAAGCTGATCGACACGCCGGGCCGGCGTACCGTGACCGCGGCGATGACCCGCGGCACCACCGTCGACGATGCCGACGGGAACGCGGCGATGCGCACGCGACCGGCGCGCAGCCCGCGCAGCTCCGCGAGGTCGCCCGCGGCGGCGTCGAGCGCGGTCGTCACGGTCGCCGCGTGCCGCGCGAGCACCCACCCCGCCTCGGTGAGGCGCACGCCGCGGCCGACGCGCTCGACGATCGGCATCCCGGCGCGCCGCTCGAGCCGACGGAGCTGTTGACTCACCGCCGGCTGGCTGTAGCCGAGGGCGCGAGCGGCCGCCGTGATCGAGCCGGTGTCGGCGATCGCCTTGACCACGCTGAGACCGTGTGCGTCGAGACCGTCGTCGGGAAGGGTGTCCGCCATCCCCACACATAAGCACGGCGAATGGATGCCATGCAACACCTGCCCTAGTGCAATGGGCCGTCCGCGCGGCACCCTGGATCCATGAGCAGCCTCGCCTCGCACTTCGCCGGTGGCCGCGACTACCTCGCCGCGTGCACCCTCGGCCTGCCCTCCCGGGCGACGGTGCGGGCCGTTCGCGATGACCTCGACGCCGCGGCATCCGGTCGTCCCGACGTGGTCGCCGCGTCGAAGGCGGTCGAGGAGGCGCGGGCCTCGTACGCCCATCTCGTGCGCGTGCCCGTGGGAGACGTCGCGATCGGCTCGCAGACGTCGGTGCAGGTCTCGCTCCTCGCCGCCGCCGTGCCCGACGGCGCCGAGGTGCTGTGCGCCGAGGGCGACTTCTCCTCACTCGTGGCCCCCTTCGCCCACGCGGGCCGCGGCATCCGTCTGCGCACCGCTCCGCTGGAAGACCTGGCCGACGCGGTGTCGCCCGACACGTGGCTCGTCGCGTTCTCGCTCGTGCAGTCGGCGACGGGTGAGGTGGCGGATGCCGTGCGCATCTCCGCGGCCGCCGCGCGCGCCGGGGCGCGGACCCTGTGCGACCTCACCCAGGCAGCGGGATGGCTCCCCGTCGACGCCACGATGTTCGACGCCACCGTGTGCCACGCGTACAAGTGGCTGTGCTGCCCGCGCGGGGTGTCGTTCCTCACTGTCTCCCCCGATCTCGCCCGGCAGATCCGCCCGGTGCACGCGGGCTGGTACTCCGGCGACGACCCGTGGTCGTCGTGCTACGGCACGGGCGGCACCCTCGCCCCCGACGCGCGCCGCTTCGACGTCTCGCCCGCGTGGCAGGCGTTCGTCGGCGCAGCTCCCGCCCTCGCACTGTTCGCCGACGCCGACATCACCTCGACGTACGCGCACACCACGGGTCTGGCGGCACGGTTCCGCAACGGCCTGGGTCTGCCCGAGCCCGCACGTCCGTCCGCCATCGTCACGTGGCCGGATGCCACCGGGGAGGCCCTCGCGCAGCTCACAGCGCACGGCATCACGGCGTCGGGACGCGCGGGTCGCGCGCGCGTGGCGTTCCACGTGTTCAACGACGAGATCGACGTCGACCGCGCCCTGCACGCCCTCGGCGTGAGAGGCGGCGACGACCTCTCGGCGTTCGACGGCTTGGTCTACGCGATCTGACGCGCACCGCGGATCGGCGTGACGCCTCGCCCGACGGGCCGGGCGTGACGCCTCGCCTGACGGGCCGCCGCGGTGCCACGTCGCGAGGACTATGCGCGCGGTGACGCTCGCCGGACGGCGACAGCGCCGAGGGCGACCGCCGCGACCGGGAGGAAGGCCCAGAGGGCGAGTCCGGCGTAGCCCGCTGTCCCGAGGATGATGCCGGCCACGACCGACCCCACCGCGGCACACGCGGTCATCAGGGTGTCGCTGCGGCCCTGCCGGCGGGGACGCAGCGCGAGCGGCGTGGCCTCGGTGAGCAGCGCCGAACCCGCCACCGTCGCCGCGCTCCAGCCCAGCCCGAGGAGCACGAGGGCGACGAGCACACCGCCCGGGGTATCGGAGAACGCCGCCGCGACCGTGAGGGACCCCGCCGACAGCACCTGGCCCAGCACGATGACGGGGATGCGTCCCCACCTGTCCGCCAGGATGCCGAACACCGGCGACAGGCCGTACATGCCGAAGACGTGGAGCGCGATGGTGACCCCGACCGCGAGGGTCACGGCATCCGGAGCCACGATGTGCGACAGGTGGACGGGGGTCATCGCCATCACCGACGCCATGGTGACGTGGGAGGCGGCGACGGCGAACATCGCGAAGCGGGCGAGGCCGAGGCGGTCGACCTGAGCGGTCACCGGCCCGGAGGCCGTCTTCTCGCGGTCGAGCCGCTGCGCGAGCAGGAGGGGGTCGGGGCGGAGGACGAGCACGTACAGCGCGAACGCGCACGCCTGGGCCGCGAAGGAGAACAGGTATGCGCCGGTGAGACGCGGCATCCCGATGCTCGAGCCGACGAGCTCACCGGGCGCGAGCAGGAGGGGTCCGACGACGCCGCCCACCGTCGTCGCCCACACCACGGTCGCGAGATCGCGTCCGCGGCGCGCGGTCGAGGCGAGGTCGGTGGCCGCGAAGCGCGACTGCAGGGTGCCGGCGTTGCCGGCGCCGATCATCGCGATGCCCATGAGCAGGAGCGGGAACGCGCGGAGGGACGCGGCGGTGATGACGACGACGATCCCCGCGAGGGCGGCGATGTTGCCCGTCGTCAGCGCGATGCGGCGCCCCCGCCGTGCGGCGAGACGCGCGAGCGGGATGGCCGTGAGGGCGGCACCGAGGGTGACCGCCGCGGTGGCGAAGCCCGACAGGGCTTCCTGCCCCGACAGATCGGCGGCCAGGAGCGCGCCGAGGGACAGCGTCGCACCGAATGCCACGCCGGTGAGCACCTGCCCCGCCGCCAGCACCCGCACCGCGCGGCGCTGGGCGGCGGCCAGGTCGATGCCCGCCGGCGCGGCGGTGTCAGGCATCGCGGACGATGTTGCGCAGCACGCCGATACCGCCGATCTCGACCTCGACCACGTCGCCCGCGACGAAGGAGCCGATCCCGGCCGGGGTGCCGGTGAGGATGAGGTCGCCGGGCAGCAACGTGAAGACGGCCGAGGCGTAGGCGACGAGGGTGGGGATGTCGTGGATCATGTCGGACACCGGACCCTGCTGACGCACCTCGCCGTTGACGCGCGTGGTGATGGAGGCGGCCGACACGTCGAGGTCGGTCTCGATGACGGGGCCGACCGGGCAGAAGGTGTCGAAGCCCTTCGCGCGCGACCACTGGCCGTCGGTGCGCTGGAGGTCGCGGGCCGTGACGTCGTTCGCGACGGTGTAGCCGAAGATGTACTCCCCCGCCCGCTCGGCGGGCGCGTTCTTGGCGATGCGGCCGATGACCACCGCGAGCTCGCCCTCGTAATCGGTCTGCGACGTCAGGCGCGTGGGACGCACGATGGCGTCGTTCGGGCCGATGACGGAGGTGTTGGGCTTGAGGAACATCAACGGCTCTGCGGGGGCCTCACCGCCCATCTCGGCGGCGTGGTCGTGGTAGTTCTTCCCGATGCACACGACCTTGGACCGCGGGATGACCGGGGCGAGCAGCGTCACGTCGGCGAGGGGGATGCGCTCCCCCGTCGTGCCGAAACCGGCGAACATCGGGTCGCCTTCGAGCACCACGAGGTGCTCGTCGTCGACGATCCCGTAGCGAAGGGCATCTTGGTGGCTGAATCGAGCGATCTTCACGGCCCCAGCCTATCCAGGGCCTCCGACACGGCATCCGGTCCCGTCCGCCTCTCTCACGCATAAACGCGATCGGCGCCGGGAAACACGAGGGCAGCGCGTTTATGCGCGCCGGTCGCGTTTATGCGTGGATCGCGGGGCGGGGCACCGGCACATGCGACGGAGGGGCCCCCCGCATCCGGGAACCCCTCCGCGAAAGACGCGCCTCAGGCGTCGAGGCGGTACAGCCAGCCGTGCTTGTCTTCCGCGCGGCCGTACTGGATGTTCGTGAGCTCCTCGCGCAGCTCGAGGGCGAGCGTGCCCGAGGGCTGTTCGTCGATGAAGTCGCGTCCCTTGAGGATGCCGATCGGGGTGACCACGGCGGCCGTTCCGCACGCGAACACCTCGACGATGTCGCCGGATGCCACGCCCTCGCGCCACTCGGTCAGCGACACGTTCCGTCCCTCGACGTGGTGGCCGCGGTCGCGGGCCAGCTGCAGCAGGGAGTCGCGCGTGATGCCCTCGAGGATCGAGTCGGACTGGGGGGTGACGATGGTGCCGTCTTTGTAGACGAACACGACGTTCATGCCGCCGAGTTCCTCGACGTTGCGGTCCTGATCGAGGAAGACGACCTGGTCGCACTCGTTCTCGTAGGCCTCCGACTGCGGGAGCAGGCTCGCGGCGTAGTTGCCGCCGGTCTTGGCCGCGCCTGTTCCGCCCTTGCCCGCGCGCGAGTAGTCCTCGCTGAGCCAGATCGACACCGGCTGCACGCCGCCCTTAAAGTAGGCGCCGGCGGGGCTGGCGATCAGGTAGTACGCGACCTTGTGCGCGGGGCGAACCCCCAGGAACGCCTCCTTCGCGAACATGAAGGGACGCAGGTACAGGCTCTGGTCTTCTCCGGAGGGCACCCATGCGCCGTCGACCGCGATGAGCTCGCGAAGCGACTGCAGGAAGTACGGCACCGGCAGCTCGGGAAGGGCCAGGCGCCGCGCCGAGCGCTGCAGACGTCGACCGTTCTGGTCGGGGCGGAAGGTGTGCACCGAGCCGTCGGCATGCCGGTACGCCTTGATGCCCTCGAAGATCTCCTGACCGTAGTGCAGGACCGCGGCCGCGGGGTCGAGCGAGATGGGCCCGTAGGGCGAGACCCGCGGGCGGTGCCAGCCGCCCCGCACCGACCAGCAGATGTCGACCATGTGGTCGGTGAAGTTCTGCCCGAAGCCGGGGCTGGCGAGGATGGCGTCGCGATCCACCGCGCTCTTGGCGGCGAGGTTGCGGGTGACGGCGAACTCGAGAGGGTCGAGTCCGGTGTCGGGGTCGGTGTCGATGGTGGTCATTCGTGATCCAAGATTCTCGAGGGCTCCGGGGCGATGCGGCCGATCGGTCCAGGTTACGCCTGGACCCGGGCGGCGATGGCGTCGCCGATCTGAGCGGTGGTGCGGGCGCCGTCACGCGTCGCGATGTCGTCCTCGACCGCGCGGGTGACGCGGGCGGCTTCGTCGGTCAGCCCGAGGTGATCGAGCAGCAGGGCGACGGAGAGGATGGCGGCCGTGGGGTCGGCCTTCTGGGATCCCGCGATGTCGGGCGCCGATCCGTGCACGGGCTCGAACATCGAGGGGAAAGCGCCGTCTGGGTTGATGTTGCCCGAAGCGGCGAGGCCGATGCCACCGGTGACGGCGCCGGCCAAGTCGGTCAGGATGTCGCCGAAGAGGTTGTCGGTGACGATCACGTCGAAGCGGCCCGGGTTCGTGACCAGGAAGATCGTCGCCGCATCGACGTGCAGGTAGTCTACGTCGACCCCCGGGAACTCGGATGCCACGGCATCCACGATGCGCTTCCACATGCCGCCCGCGTGCACGAGCACGTTGGTCTTGTGCACGAGCGTGAGCGTGTGTCGCCGCCGCTCGGCGAGGGCGAAGGCGTAGCGCACGACCCGCTCGACGCCGTAGGCGGTGTTGACCGAGGTCTCGTTGGCGACCTCGTGCGGGGTGCCGCGTCGGATCGCGCCGCCATTGCCCACGTAGGGGCCCTCCGTGCCTTCGCGCACGACGACGAAGTCGATTTCGCCGGGGTCGGCCAGCGGCCCGGTCGCGCCGGGGTACAGCTTCGACGGTCGCAGGTTGACGTAGTGGTCGAGCTCGAAGCGGAGTTTGAGAAGCAGGCCGCGCTCGATGTTCGCGTCTTTCAGACGCGGGTCACCGGGTACTCCCCCGACGGCGCCGAGGAGGATCGCGTCGTGGGCGGCGACGGCCGCGAGGTCGTCGTCGGTGAGGGTGTCGCCCGTTTCGAGATAGCGCCCCGCGCCGAGCGAGAAAGGGGTCTTTTCGAAGGTCACACCGGAGCCGGCGGTGACGGCGTCGAGGACCTTCACGGCCTCACCGACGACCTCGGGACCGATTCCGTCACCGGGGATGACGGCAAGCTTCACGACACGCGACATCGCTCTCCTCAGAGCTCGGGGCACGTCACTTCGTCGACGCGCCGCGGGATCCTCCCAGGGTAGTGGCAGCGATCAGCCCGGCCACGACGATCAGGCCCGCGCCGATGAGCGCGGTGACCACGACGCCGGAGTCGAAGGCGTGTGCGGCGGCGAGGCGCAGCGCTTCGGCCATCGAGGGGTCGTCGAGCGTCTGCGACACCGCGACGGCACCGGCGAGCGTCTCGCGGGCGGCGTCGGCGGCGTCGGCGGGCAAGCCGGCGGGGAGCGCGAGCTGCGCGCGGTAGAAGGCGGCGAGGATACCGCCGAGGACCGCGGTGCCCAGCACGGCGCCCACCTCGTACGCCGTCTCGGAGACGGCGCTCGCGGCCCCGGCCTTGGCGGGCGGGGCGCTGGAGAGGATGAGCTCGTTCGACACCGTCTCGGCGGCGCCGATGCCGATGCCCAACAATGCGAACGCGACGATGAGCTGCAGGAGGTCGGCCGTGGAGAGGGCGACCATGATGTATGCCACCGCCGAGAAGCTCAGGGCGACGGGCACGACCACCCGCGGAGCGAACCGCTTGGCGACCGGCACCACCGCGAGCCCCGACACGATCATGAGCACGAGTCCGGGGAGGAGCGCGAACCCCGCCACCATGGGCGACAGGCCGACGATCAACTGCAGGTGCTGCGCGACGAAGTACAGGAAGCCCACGAGACCGACCACGCTGAGGAGGTTGACCAGGATCGCACCCGAGAACGTGCCCCGGCGGAACAGCGTCATGTCGAGCATCGGCGTGGGGAGGGTGCGCTGGCGACGCACGAACAGCCAGCCGAACACGATGCCCACGATGAACAGCACGGGGGCGAGCGACATCGGCCCGTCGACGGCGAGCTTCTTGATGCCGTAGACGATGGGGACCATCGCGGCGAGCGACAACACCACGCTCAGCGGGTCGAACCGGCCCGGCGCCGGGTCGCGGCTCTCGGGGACGAAGAACGGCGCGAGGACGAGCAGGGGCACCAGCACGGGCACCGCCATGAGGAAGACGGACCCCCAGGAGAAGTGCTCGAGCAGGAACCCGCCGACGATCGGGCCGAGCGCCGCGCCCGCGGAGAAGCCTGAGGCCCAGATCGCGATGGCGAAACGACGCTGATCGCGGTCGCGAAAGATGCTGCGCAGCAGAGAGAGCGTGGACGGCATGAGCATGGCCCCGAAGACACCCATCAGGGCGCGCCCCGCGATCAGCAGGGCGGCTGTGGGCGCGAAGGCCGACAGGGCCGAGACCGCGGCGAAGCCGGTGGCGCCGATCAGCAGCATCCGTCGGCGGCCGAAGCGGTCGCCGAGCGTGCCCATGGTCACGAGCAGACCCGCCAACACGAGCGGGTAGACGTCGATGATCCACAGCTGCTCGATGCTCGAGGGCTGCAGCGAAAGCGCGATCTCGGGCAGGGCGAAGCTCAACACCGTGTTGTCGACGGAGACGAGCAGAACGGGGAGCATGAGCACCGCCAACGCGAACCACCCGCGCCACCCGGCGCGGGGCACGTTGATCTCTTGCGTGGGCAACGACGTGGTGAACATGAGCTGGTTCCGTTTCTAAACCGTCCAGCCGGTATAGTAACAGACGAGTCCGATCACCCGCCACTAGCATCGAGGAGCCATGAGCCGTCCCCCTCTCGCCCGCGAAGCCGTTCTCGACGCGTTCACGCGCATCCTCGTCGATGAGGGCGAGCGCGCCGCGACCATGGACGCGACCGCGCGCGGCGCGGGCGTGTCGAAGGGCGGGCTGCTCTACCACTTCAACTCGAAGAGCGCCCTCGAGGCCGCCCTGGTGGATCGGTTGGAACGCCTCGCCCAGGAGGACGTCGCCGAGATCGAGAGCGCCGACGAGGGCGTCGTGGCGGCGCACCTGCGCTCCTCGCAGAACACCGGCTCACCCCTCGACATCACGATCCTCGCGGTCTCGCGGCTC
This sequence comes from Microbacterium sp., assembly GCF_046295495.1. Classification (GTDB taxonomy): domain Bacteria; phylum Actinomycetota; class Actinomycetes; order Actinomycetales; family Microbacteriaceae; genus Microbacterium. The sequence goes on along the minus strand of NZ_JBKBNC010000002.1, from coordinate 53,074 downwards.
GCGCAGAACGGCAACGACGCCGCTTCGGCATCCCTCCGCCGCGTCCGTGAGCTGTGGGAAGACAGCCTGCGCGCGCACACGCGCGACGAGACCGCCCTGCAAATGGTGCTGCTCGTGAGCGACGGGCTCTACTTCAACGCCGTGCTCGACCTGAACGCGCTGCCCGGCCCGGCCCTCGAGGGTGCCGACCTCGACGCGCTCATCGACGCCGTCGTCGCCGCCACGACCTGACCGGCGCCCGTCGCGTCTCCACTGTCTGCGCCCGACGCGTGCCCGGCGTCCCCGCCGTGCGCATATCCTCAGCGATTCGCACAAACTCCGCTGGATGCTCACCGATGTCGCTGACATCGTGCACATCACGGAGGATGTGATCCGCGGCGCGGGACGAATCGCCGCACGAAGCAGGGAGGGGGCCGCAGCAGCGACCCCCTCCCCCGTCACGCGTCCGGGCCTCAGCCCTCGACGATGTCGATCTGACGGAAAAGGTCGGCCCCGACCGCCTCGCGCATCGCGTCGAGGATGTCGTCGGGAACCGGCGAGTCGACCGTGAGGACGGAGAGCGCGCGACCCGTGGCATCCGGGGCGGCCACCTGCAGGCCGGCGATGTTGATGCCCGCTTCGCCGAGCTTCTGGCCGTAGATCGCGACGATGCCCGGACGGTCGGCGTAGCGCATGACGAGGTGGTGCTGCTCGATGGGCACCTCGATGTCGTAGCCGTTGATCGAGACGACCTTGGGCACCATGCGGGTGCCCGCGAGGGTGCCCGCCACGGTGAGGGTCGAGCCGTCGGCGAGGGTGCCGCGCAGGATGGTGATGTTGCGGTACAGCGGGCTCTCGGCCTCGACGACCAGTCGGGCTTCGACGCCGCGCTGCTCGGCGAACAGCGGCGCGTTGACGTACGACACCGTCTCGCTGACGATGCGGCTGAAGATGCCCTTGAGCGCGGCGAGTCGGTAGACGCTCACGTCGTACTGGGCGAGCTCTCCCCGCACCTCGATGTCGAGGCTGGTCAGCGCGCCGTCGGCGAGACCGCTGAAGAACTGCCCGAGCATCTCGACGAGGGCGATGCCGGGGCGCACGAACGGGTCGATGGCGCCGCCGGCGACGTTGACGGCGTCGGGGACCAGGTCGCCCTCGAGGGCGAGCTTGACCGAGCGGGCGACCGAGACGCCGGCCTTCTCCTGCGCCTCTTCGGTGCTCGCACCGAGGTGGGGCGTGACGACCACGTTCGGAAGGTCGAGGAGCTTGCGGGCGGGGCCGTCTTCGGCGGGGGGCTCGGTGGAGAACACGTCGAGGCCGGCGCCGGCGATCTCACCGGTCGTCAGCGCTTCGAAGAGCGCGGTCTCGTCGATGAGTCCGCCGCGCGCGACGTTGATGACGTAGGCGCTCTTCTTCATGCGACGCAGCTGCTCGGTGCCGATCATGCCGGTGGTCTCAGGGGTCTTGGGCATGTGGATCGTGACGAAGTCGCTCTGCGCGAGAAGCTCGTCGAGCGAGACGAGCTGCACGCCGAGCTGCTGAGCGCGGGCGGCGGTGACGTAGGGGTCGTAGGCGATGACGCGCATGTCGAACGCCTGCAACCGGGCCGCGATGAGCGCGCCGATGCGACCCAAGCCGATGATGCCGATGGTCTTCTCGAAGAGCTCGGTACCGGTGAACGAGCTGCGCTTCCACAGGCCCTGCGCCAGCGACGCGTGCGCGGCCGGGATGCGGCGGGCGAGGCTGAGCACGTGTCCCACGGTGAGCTCGGCGGCCGAGATGATGTTCGAGGTGGGGGCGTTGACCACCATGACGCCCGCGGCGGTGGCCGCTTTGATGTCGACGTTGTCGAGCCCGACACCGGCGCGCGCGACGACCTTCAGCGACGGCGCCGCGGCGAGGGCCTCGGCGTCGATCTGGGTGGCCGAGCGCACGAGCACCGCGTGCGCTTCGGCGAGAGCCGAGAGCAGCGCGGGGCGGTCGGTCCCATCGACGTTGCGCACGTCGAAATCGGGGCCGAGCGCGTCGATCGTGGCGGGAGAGAGTTCTTCGGCGATGAGCACGACGGGCTTCGTCACGGATGCGTCCTTCGAAACGGTGCTGGGGACCGGCGCGCACCGCCGCACACCGCCGGCGCGAACCGGGCGCGCGGCCCGTGCGGGCCGTCTGTCAGCCTAGCGCGGAGCCGTGCGGCGCCCTGACCGTGTGACGCCGCACGACGGCGCTCGGGCGTACCCGCGAGTTGCCCGAGCAACGAGGAGCCGGGCAGGCACCAGGCCGACACCCACGCAGCACGAGACCGCACCGCGCTGAAGAACCCGCGTCAGCCTGACACACAGACGTCAGCGAGAAGCAGTCTCACGAGCCAAGAACCCCGCGCGATCACAGTGATCCCGGATGCCGGGACCCCCGCGTTCAGCCGCCGTAGAGGCCGTACGAGGTCGTGCCGTACCCGACGATCGCGAGCCAGAACGCGGCCGACAGCGTCAGGCCCGCGAGCAGCACGATCGCGAATTCACCGGCCTTTCGTCGGGCACCGATGGCGAAGGCCACCCCGAACGCGATCAGCGGGAACACGATCGGGAGGATGTAGACGAACCACCCGAGACCGTTCAGCCCGAGCGGACCGTTGACCTGCGTGACGAGGAGCGCGACCGCGCTCCAGACGACGTAGGCGTAGAACAGCCCGAACAGTCCCGCGATGACCACGATGAGCCAGGTGGGCAGGGCGCGAGTGCGTACGACCTCGCTCATGCGAACACTCCCAACGACAGGAACGGCCAGGGTACGAGCAGCACGATGCCCACGATCAGAAGGAGGAAGCGCTGCCAGGTGCGCCAGCTGCGGGTCAGCACCAGCACTGTGACGAACCACACGAGCGGCGCGAGCGCGGCGCCGACGGTCATCGAGAGCACCGTCACATCGGGGATCGGGAGTCCGAGGCCTCGGAGCCGCAGACCGGCGGCGAACCACCCGACCGCGAACAGCAGGAATGTCGCAGCGACCATGCCGATGCCGACCAGACCGACGTTGCCGAGGGGCGCCGCATGAGCGGCATCCGCCTCGTCGGAGGCTTCCCCGTCTCCGGCCGCGGGGGCGGGATGCCGCTCGGCCGGGGTCGCCGAGGACTCGGGCTGCGTCGGCTCGGGCTGCGGCTCCGGCTGCAGCGGCTCCGGCTGCAGCGGCTCGGGCATGGCCGCAGGCTGCAGCGGTTCGGGCGCGGCATCCGCGCGCTCGAACTCCGGCTCTGCCGTTCCGGGATCGGACCCCCGCTCGTGCCCGGCGGTGCTCCCCCGCCCGGTCGCGCCGTTGTCGCCGACGTCGAGAGTCGGATCGTCGTCACCGCCCCACGAGAGGGCGTCGTCATCGCGCGGAGTACTCACGGCTCAACGCTAGCGCCGACCACCGACACCACGACCACGCCCCGCCGACCCGCGGCGGCCCCGGTGCCCATACCCCGCCGCGCCCGTCCACGCCCCGCACACCGACACCCCGCCGCACACACGCCACGAGCGCACGGCCCGCCGCGCACTCCCCGCCGCGCACGCCCGGCTCGCCGACACCACGCCACACACGCCCCACCCTCGACGCGGGCCCACCCACCCCGCGGCATCCGCGATCCGCCGCGTCGAAGAAACGACGAACGCCCCGCGGCCGGAGCCGCGGGGCGTTCGTGGCGAGAAGACTCAGCGCGCGGCTGAACCCTCGACGTAGTCGCTGTCCTGCTGCTTCCAGGCGAACAGGCCGCGCAGCTCCTTGCCGGTGGCCTCGATCGGGTGGCCCTGCTCCTTCTCGCGGAGCTCGAGGAACTCGGGGGCGCCGTTGTCCTGGTCGGCGATGAAGCGCTCGGCGAACGCGCCCGACTGGATGTCGGAGAGCACGGCCTTCATGCTGTCCTTGACGTCGGACGAGATGACGCGGGGGCCCGAGACGTAGTCGCCGTACTCGGCGGTGTCGGAGATCGACCAGCGCTGCTTGGCGATGCCGCCCTCCCACATGAGGTCGACGATGAGCTTGAGCTCGTGCAGCACCTCGAAGTAGGCGATCTGCGGCTGGTAGCCGGCCTCGACGAGGGTCTCGAAGCCCGCCTGCACGAGGTGGCTCATGCCACCGCACAGCACGGCCTGCTCGCCGAACAGATCGGTCTCGGTCTCTTCGGTGAAGGTCGTCTTGATGACGCCGGCGCGGGTGCCGCCGATGGCCTTCGCGTACGACAGAGCGGTGTCCCAGGCGGAGCCCGAGGCGTCGCTCTCGACGGCGATGATGTCGGGGATGCCGCGGCCGGCGACGTACTCGCGACGCACCGTGTGGCCAGGGGCCTTGGGGGCGACGAGGATGACGTCGACACCCTCGGGAGCGTCGATGTAACCGAAGCGGATGTTGAAGCCGTGAGCGAAGGCGAGGGTCTTGCCCGCGGTCAGCTTGTCTTTGATCGAGTCGGCGAAGATCGATCGCTGGTGCTGGTCGGGCGCGAGGATCATGATGAGGTCGGCCCACTCGGCCGCGTCCGCCACGTTCTTGACCTCGAAGCCGTCTTCCTGCGCCTTGGCGGCCGACTTGGAGCCGTCCTTCAGCGCGATGACGACCTCGACGCCCGAGTCGCGCAGGTTCTGCGCGTGGGCGTGACCCTGTGAGCCGTAGCCGACGATGGCCACCTTCTTGCCCTGGATGATCGAGAGGTCGGCGTCGTCGTCGTAGAAGATCTCTGCCATGGGATGTTCTCCTTGCGTCAGGTCCCTGAGCTTGTCGAAGGGACCGGGGGTTGGTGGACGAGTGAAGTGGGAGGTGTCGGACCCGTCGACGGGCTCGGGGACCGACCGGGTTCAGCCGCGCAGGACGCGCTCGGTGATGCTCTTGCCGCCACGGCCGACGGCGAGCAGGCCCGACTGCGCGAGTTCTTTCACGCCGAACGGCTCGATCGCCTTGAGGAAGGCGGTGACCTTGCCCGAGTCGCCCGTGATCTCGATCACCATGGCGTCGGGGGCGTAGTCGACCACCGACGCGCGGAAGAGGTTGACGACCTCGAGCACGTTGGACCGGCTGGCGTTGTCGGCGCGCACCTTGACGAGCACGTGCTCGCGCTGCACGGAGCTGGCGGCGTCGAGCTCGACGATCTTTATGACGTTGATGAGCTTGTTCAGCTGCTTCGTCACCTGCTCGAGCGGCAGGCCCTCGACGTCGACGACGACCGTGATGCGCGACAGACCGGGCACCTCGGTCACACCCACGGCGAGCGACTCGATGTTGAAGCCGCGGCGGGCGAAGAGCCCGGCGACGCGGGTCAGCAGACCCGGCTTGTCCTCGACGAGGAGACTCAGAACGTGACGAGACATCTCAGTCCTCCTGCTCGGCGAAGGCGGGCGAGTGATCGCGCGCGTACTGGACGTAGCTGTTGCTGACGCCCTGCGGCACCATCGGCCACACCATCGCGTCCGCGCTCACGACGAAATCGATCACGACCGGGCGGTCGTTGGTGTCGAGCGCGAGCTGGATGGCCGCGTCGATCTCGTCTTCCTTCTCGACGCGGATGGCCAGGCACCCGTACGCCTCGGCGAGCTTGACGAAGTCGGGGATGCGACGCGTGCCGTGACCGGTGTTCAGGTCGGTGTTGGAGTGGCGACCGTCGAAGAAGAGCGTCTGCCACTGGCGCACCATGCCGAGCGAGGAGTTGTTGATGATCGCGACTTTGATCGGGATGTCGTTGATGACGCAGGTCGCGAGCTCCTGGTTGGTCATCTGGAAGCAGCCGTCGCCGTCGATCGCCCACACGGCCCGCTCGGGCTGGGCGACCTTGGCGCCCATGGCCGCGGGGACCGCGTAGCCCATGGTGCCGGCGCCGCCGGAGTTGAGCCACGCGTTGGGACGCTCGTACTTGATGAACTGCGCGGCCCACATCTGGTGCTGGCCGACGCCGGAGGCGAAGACGCCTTCGGGGCCGGTCATCTCGCCGATGCGCTGGATCACGTGCTGCGGCGAGAGGAGGCCGTCGGTCGTGGGCGTGTAGCCCAGCGGGAACTCCTCCCGCAGACCGTTCAGGTACGCCCACCACTCGGAGTAGTCGTGCGGGTTCTCGGCATCGGCGGCGCGGAAGGCGGCATCCAGATCGACGAGGACCTCGCGCAGGTCTCCCACGATCGGCACGTCGGCCGTGCGGATCTTCGAGATCTCGGCGGGATCGATGTCGACGTGCACCACCTGGGCGTCGGGTGCGAAGAGCGCCGCCTTGCCCGTGACGCGGTCGTCGAAGCGCGCCCCGAGCGAGACGATGAGGTCGCTCTCCTGCAGCGCGAGCACCGCGGGCACCGTGCCGTGCATGCCGGGCATGCCGAGGTGCTGCTCGTGCGAGTCGGGGAAGGCCCCGCGCGCCATGAGCGTGGTGACCACGGGCGCCCCCGTCGCCTCGGCGAGCACCTTGAGCTCGGCGGAGGCGTTGGAGCGGATGGCACCGCCGCCCACGTAGAGCACGGGCTTCTTCGAGGTGGCGAGGAGCTGCGCCGCGGCCTGGATCTGCTTGCCGTGCGCCTTGGTGACGGGGCGGTAGCCGGGCAGGTCGATCTTGGGCGGCCACACGAAGGGCGCCTCGTTCTGCTGGGCGTCCTTCGTGATGTCCACGAGCACCGGGCCGGGGCGGCCCGTCGAGGCGATCTCGAACGCCGCGGCGATCGCTCCGGGGATCTCCTCGGCCGACTTCACCAGGAACGAGTGCTTGGTGATCGGCATGGTGATGCCGACGATGTCGGCTTCCTGGAAGGCGTCGGTGCCCATGAGGGTCGAGAACACCTGGCCGGTGATGCAGACCAGGGGCACCGAGTCCATGTAGGCGTCGGCGATCGCCGTGACCAGGTTGGTCGCGCCGGGGCCGGAGGTGGCGATGGCGACGCCGACCCGGCCGGAGGCGGCGGCGTAGCCCTCGGCCGCGTGGCCGGCGCCCTGCTCGTGGCGCACGAGGATGTGGCGCACGTGCTCGTCGTCCATGAGCGGGTCGTAGACGGGCATGATCGCCCCGCCCGGCAGACCGAACACGTCGGTGACGCCGAGCAGGTCGAGCGAGCGGACGACAGCCTGCGCGCCGGTCAGCACGGGCGCCGGAGCGGTTCGAGCCGGGGGCCGGGGCACGGCCGCGGTGGGGGAATCGATGGACATGGGAGTACCTCGAGAACCAGAGAAGGTGAGAAGGGGACGGCCGTCAGCCCGTGACCGCGCCCTCCGCGGCGGAGTGCACGAGCTTGGAGTATTTGGCCAGAACGCCACGGGTATAGCGCGGGGGAAGCGGTTCCCAGCCCTCACGGCGGGAACTCAGCTCGGCGTCATCGACGATCAAGTCGAGAGTGCGAGCGGCGATATCGACCCGTATCAGATCACCATCGCGCACGAAGGCGATCGGACCTGCGTCGACCGCTTCGGGAGCTATGTGGCCGATGCAGAGGCCGGTTGTGCCGCCTGAGAATCGACCGTCCGTCAAGAGTAGTACATCTTTTCCGAGGCCCGCGCCCTTGATGGCGGCGGTGATGGCGAGCATCTCGCGCATGCCCGGTCCCCCCTTGGGACCCTCGTAGCGGATGACGACGACGTCTCCGGCCGCGATCTCGCCCGCCTCGAGGGCGTCCATCGCGGCGCGCTCGCGCTCGAAGACGCGCGCGGGGCCCTCGAAGACGTTGCCGTCGAAGCCCGCGGACTTCACCACGGCGCCCTCGGGCGCCATCGACCCGTGGAGGATCGTGATGCCGCCGGTGGCATGGATCGGGTTGTCGAAGGTGTGGATGACGGTGCCGTCGATCGGGTCGGGGTTCAGGTCGGCGAGGTTCTCGGCGAGCGTCTTGCCCGTGACGGTGAGCGCGTCGCCGTGCAGCAGGCCCTCGTCGAGCATGGCCTTCAAGATGACCGGGATGCCGCCGTGACGGTCGACGTCGTTCATGACGTACTGCCCGAACGGCTTCATGTCGGCGACGTGAGGGGTGCGGTCCCCGATGCGGTTGAAGTCGTGCAGGTTCAGCTCGACCTCGGCCTCGTTGGCGATCGCCAACAGGTGCAGCACGACGTTGGTCGAGCCGCCGAGGGCCATGGCGAGGGCGATGGCGTTCTCGAAGGCCTCCTTGGTGAGGATGTCGCGGGTGGTGATGCCCTGGCGCAGCAGGTTGACGACGGCCTCGCCCGAGCGGTGGGCGAAGTAGTCGCGGCGACGGTCGGCCGACGGCGGGGCGGCCGAGCCGGGGAGGCTGAGCCCCAGGGCCTCGGCGACCGAGGCCATCGTGTTGGCGGTGTACATGCCGCCACAGGCGCCCTCACCGGGGGCGATCGCGCACTCGATGCGCTTGAGGTCGGCCTCGCTCATCTTGCCGGCGAGGCACGCCCCGACCGCCTCGAACGAGTCGATGATCGTGACGTCCTTCTCGGTGCCGTCGGAGAGCTTGACCCAGCCCGGCGCGATCGACCCGGCGTAGAGGAAGACGCTCGAGAGGTCGAGACGGGCGGATGCCATGAGCATGCCGGGGATCGACTTGTCGCAGCCCGCGAGCAGCACGGAGCCGTCGAGGCGCTCGGCCATCATGACGGTCTCGACGCTGTCGGCGATGACCTCGCGCGAGACGAGCGAGAAGTGCATCCCCTCGTGGCCCATCGAGATGCCGTCGGAGACGGAGATGGTGCCGAACTGCAGCGGGTAACCGCCTCCGGCGTGCACGCCCTCCTTCGCGCCCTGCGCGAGGCGGTCGAGGCTGAGGTTGCAGGGGGTGATCTCGTTCCAGCTCGACGCGATGCCGATCTGGGGCTTGTCCCAGTCCTCGTCGCCCATGCCGACCGCGCGGAGCATTCCGCGCGAGGTCGTGGCTTCGATGCCGTCGGTGACGACGCGACTGCGGGGCTTGATGTCGAACTCGCCGGTGTTCGGATTCTGCGGTGCGGGCATTCCCGAAGTCTATTGCGCGCGCGGAGCCCTCGACGCGAACGGCGCCGGTCTAGGAGATGTGCGCCCGGCGGAGACGCGCCACGGCGTCGAGCACCGCCACGAAGGCGTCGATGTCGTCCACGCGCAACGTGGCGGCGGTCTCTCCCCCGCCCACGTGCACGCCGAGGTCGGCGTCGCCGAGCGAGCGCAGGGCGTCTTCGTCGGTGACGTCGTCGCCGGCGAACAGAACCGCCGTGGCCCCGAGGCGTTCGCGCAGCCGCGCGATGGCGGAGTCCTTGCCCTCGTGGCGGAAGGAGAACTCGAGGATGTCGTGACCGGTGCGTCGACGCCAGGCGGGCGCCTCGGCGGCGACGAGACGGTCGGCGAGCGCGCGCGCGGCGGCCGCCGTCTCGGCATCCGCGGTGCGCGTGTGCACGCCGAGGCCGTACTCCTTCGGCTCGATCCACACGCCGCTCATGTCGGCCGTGCCCTCCAGCACCTTCTGCTGCAGGCGGTCGCGCAGCGCGAGGTCGGCGGAGTCGTCGGCCGAGGCCTCGAAACCGCTGCCCGGCACCCAGTACTGCGCGCCGTGTGATCCGGCCAGCCACAGGGGCGAGTCGTCGCCGTGCTCCGAGATCTCGCGCAGATGCCCGAGCGAGCGGCCGGACACCAGCGCCACCACGGTGCGCGGCAGCGCGGCGAGCTCGTCGACGACGGCCCGGGCCCCCGGCGTCATCCGCGCCGACATCGGCTCATCGACCAGGGGCGACAGGGTGCCGTCGAAATCGAGGGCGATCAGGAGCGTGTCTGTCGTGGCGACGGCCTCGATCGTCGCGTCGGCGGCGGTCATCCGGCATCCGTCTCGTCGATGGGCTCGTGCTCGGGCGCAGAGCCGTCGTCGCCGCGGGTGACCTCGGCGGCGGCGGCCGCGCTGGAGGCCTTCTCGTGGAACACCGAGAGGGCGTCGAGGAAGTCCTGCGACCAATCCTCGACGTCGTGGTCGCGGACGCGTTTGCGCAGGGCGCGCATGCGTCGCCCCTGCTCGGCGGCGGGCATGTCGATCGCGCGCATGACGGCATCCTTCAGTCCGTCGATGTCGTGCGGGTTGATGAGCAGGGCGCTGCCCATCTCGTCGGCCGCGCCGGCGAACTCGCTGAGCACGAGCACGCCGCGGTTGTCGACGCGGCTGGCCACGTACTCCTTCGCGACGAGGTTCATGCCGTCGCGCAGGGCCGTGACGAGCATAACGTCGGCCGCCAGGAACAGCGCGACCATCTCCTCGCGCGGGTACGACTGGTGCAGGTAGCGGATCGCGGTGTGGGTGGTGGTGTCGTAGTCGCCGTTGATGCGGCCGACGGTCATCTCGATCTCGTCGCGCAACTGCATGTACGCCTCGACGCGTTCGCGGCTGGGGCTCGCGACCTGCACCAGCGTCGCGTCGTCGACGCTCGCGCGCCCGTCTTCGAGCAGCTCGCCCCACGCCTTGAGGCGGTGGCGGATGCCCTTGGTGTAGTCGAGGCGGTCGACGCCGAGCAGGATCTTGCGGGGGTTGCCGAGCCCCTCGCGGATCTCTTTCGCGCGCTGCTGGATGTCGGGGCGCTGCGCCAGCTCGATGTAGGAGTCGGCGTCGATCGAGATGGGGAACGCCTTCGCCAGGGCCACGCGGGTGGTCTCGCCCTCGGGCACCAGGATGCCGCTGGCCTTGGTCTCGTAGCGCAGCTGGCGGCGGACGGCCCGGGCGAAGTTGCCGGCGTCGGCGACGCGCTGGAAACCGATGACGTCGGCGCCGAGGAGTCCCTCGAGCACCTGCTTGCGCCACGGCAACTGCGCGTAGAGGCCGTACGCGGGGAAGGGGATGTGGTGGAAGTAGCCGATCGTGAGGTCGGGGCGCAGCTCGCGCAGCAGCTTCGGTACGAGCTGCAGCTGATAGTCCTGCACCCAGACGATGCCGCCCTGCGCGGCCACGTCGGCGGCGGCCTGCGCGAAGCGCCGGTTGACCTTGACGTAGGCGTCCCACCACGCGCGCTTGTACGTGGGCGCGGCGATGACGTCGTGGTACAGCGGCCAGATGGTGTCGTTGGAGAAGCCCTCGTAGTACAGCTGCACGTCGGAGGCCGAGAGGGTGACCGGAACGAGGTGGGTCCCTTCGAACTCGAAGGGCTCGAGGGTGGTGTCGGGTTGCCCCGCCCAGCCCACCCAGGCGCCCTCGGCGCGGCGCATCACCGGCTCCAGGGCGGTGACGAGACCACCCGGCGAGCGGCGCCAGCCCTCACCGTCGGGGGTGCGATCGACGGGCAGTCGGTTGGCGACGACGACGAAATCGGCCTGGGTCACAGGTCCTCCTCGGGGATCGGTCTCAGGCTAACAGCGCGGGTCGATCGCGCACGGGGGTGGACGCCGGGCGGTATACGCGCTGTCGCGAGAGCGCGGCACGCCCCTGTCAAGGCGCACGCGGGCACCGGCCGCCCCTGGATAGGTTGGGTGCATGCGGCAGTACATCTTCGGAACCGGTCTTCTCAGCGCCATCACCGGCGGCGTCACGCTCCTGCGCGGGCTCAAGAACGACGAGCCGTTCACGTGGCGCACCGCGCTGGCGTGGCTGAGCTGGGGCATCACCCTTGCGCTGGCGGTCGGCGCGGTGGTCGACACCCGTCGCGCGCGTCGCGGTCGCGTGATCGCAGGCGACTCCCCCGTGTCGAAGAAGCAGCAGAAGCTGCTGAAGAAGCGCCTCGCGCGCTGACCTCTCCCCGCCTCGCGCGGGAACGCACACGTCGAACGGATGCCGCGGCCTCGAGGTCGCGGCATCCGTTTCGTCGTCAACGGGTGAGGATCAGCGCCTCGCCCTGCCCGCCGCCGCCGCAGAGGGCCACGGCCGCCGTGCCCCCGCCGCGGCGCACGAGCTCGTGGACGGCGTGCACGACGAGTCTGTTGCCCGACGCGCCGATCGGGTGACCGATCGCGATGCCGCCGCCGTGCGGGTTGACCACGTCGTCGGCGAGGCCCAGTTCCGCCTGCGACCGCGCAACCACGGCGCCGAAGGCCTCGTTGATCTCGACGAGGTCGAGGTCGGCGGCCGGGATCCCCTGCTTCTCGAGCGCCTTCGCGATGGCCCGCGCGGGCTGCGCGTGGAGCGAGTTGTCGGGTCCGGCGACCTGACCCGCCGCGCCCACGACGGCCAGCACGTCCCAGCCTCGGGCCTCGGCGGTCGCGCGGGTCGTGACGACGACCGCCGAGGCGCCGTCGGAGATCTGCGAGGCGTTGCCCGCGGTGATCGACCCGCCCTCGGCGAACGCGGGGCGGAGCGTGGCGAGGGTGTCGACCGTGGTGTCGGCGCGGATGCCCTCGTCGGCGCGCACGGTGACCGGTTCGCCCTTGCGCTGCGGGATCTCGACCGGCACGATCTCCGCGTCGAACACCCCGGCGGCCTGGGCCGCGGCGGCGCGCTGGTGGGAGCGTGCGGCCACGGCATCCTGGGCCTGCCTCGTGACGTCGTACCGGGCGTTCGCGCGCTCGGTGGAGGCGCCCATGCTCTCGCGATCGTAGGCATCGGTGAGGCCGTCGAACGCCAGGTGGTCGAGCACCTCGACCGAGCCGTAGGCATAGCCCTCGCGCGAGTTCATCAGCAGGTGCGGAGCGCGGGTCATCGACTCCATTCCCGCGGCCACGACGACAGTGGCGTCGCCGAGACGCAGCATGCGGGCGGCGTCGATGATCGCGGTCAGGCCCGACAGGCACACCTTGTTCACCGTCGCGGCGTGGACGTCCCACCCGATCCCCGCCGCGATCGCGGCCTGTCGCGCGGCGTTCTGCCCGACCCCGGCCTGAAGCACCTGCCCCACCAGCACGGCGTCGACCGCACCGGGGGCGATGCCCCCGCGCTCGAGCGCTCCGCGAATGGCGGCCGCTCCCAGCTGCACGGCGGTGAGGGCCGCGAGCTGCCCCTTCAAGCGGCCCTGCGGCGTGCGGGCGGCGGCGACGATGACGATGTCGTTCTCGGTGCTCATGCGTGCTGCTCCTCGGTGAGTGCCACGGTCAGCGGGGGCTCGGTGGCCGCCCGCACCTCGTCGACGGTAACCCCCGGCGCGAGCTCGCGGAGCACGAGACCCTCGCCGGTCACGTCGATCACGGCGAGGTCGGTGATGATGCGGTCGACCACGCCCCGACCGGTCAGCGGCAGCGAGCACGCCTCGACGATCTTGGCCGAGCCGTCCTTCGCGACATGCTCCATCAGCACGATCACGCGGGCGGCACCGTGCACGAGATCCATCGCCCCGCCGGGGCCCTTGACCATCTTCCCCGGGATCATCCAGTTGGCCAGGTCTCCGGATGCCGACACCTGCATCGCCCCGAGGATCGCCGCGTCGATCTTCCCCCCGCGGATCATGCCGAAACTCAGCGCCGAATCGAAGAAGGCGGCGCCGGGCAGCGTCGTGACCGTCTCTTTGCCGGCGTTGATGAGGTCGGCATCCACCGCGTCCTCGGTCGGGTAGGGGCCGACGCCGAGGATGCCGTTCTCGGACTGGAGCACGACCGTGACACCCTCGGGGATGTAGTTGGGTACCAGCGTGGGCAGGCCGATGCCGAGGTTGACGGACGAGCCGTCGGCGAGCTCGCGGGCGGCGCGGGCCGCCATCTCGATGCGGGACAGGGGCATCAGCGGATCTCCTCACGGACGGTGCGCTTCTCGATGCGCTTCTCGACCTCGCCCACCTCGACGATGCGGTGCACGTACACGCCCGGGAGGTGCACGGCATCCGGGTCGATCTCGCCGGGTTCGAGGAGGTGCTCCACCTGCACGACGCAGGTGCGACCCGCCATCGCGGCGAGCGGGTTGAAGCTGCGGGCGGCCTTGCGGAAGACGAGGTTGCCGTGGCGATCGCCCTTCCACGCGTGCACGAGCGAGAAGTCGGTGGTGATCGCCTCCTCGAGCACGAACTCGCGCGGCTCGCCGTCGACCTCGAACGAGCGCACGTCTTTCGCCGGGGAGGCCACGGCGACCCCGCCCGTTCCGTCGTACCGCTGGGGCAGGCCCCCCTCGGCGACCTGCGTGCCCACCCCCGTCCGCGTGAAGAACGCCGCGATCCCCGAACCTCCCGCGCGGAGCTTCTCGGCCAGAGTGCCCTGGGGGGTGAGCTCGAGCTCCAGTTCACCGGAGAGGAACCGCCGCTCGAACTCCTTGTTCTCACCCACGTACGACGAGGTCATCTTGCGGATGCGACCGGCGCCCAGCAGGATGCCGAGCCCCCAGTCGTCGACGCCGCAGTTGTTGGAGACGACCGAGAGGTCGCGCGTGCCCTGCGCGAGCAGGGCCTCGATGAGGGCGATGGGATTGCCGGACAGGCCGAAGCCGCCGACGGCGAGCGAGGCTCCGTCGGGGATGTCGCCGACCGCCTCGGCGGGCGACGACCAGGTCTTGTCGATCACGCGGACTCCTTCGTGGCTGCGTCTCCCCACGGTGCGCCGGTGCGCCGCGCGTCGGCGACCCGGCGCTTGTCATGTGGATGCCGCGGGGCGTAGCGTCCACATCGTGGACACCGTCGACGCTTCCTCCCCCGCCCGCGGCCAGGGCAGCGGGGCCGCCGCGGTGCCCGGTGCGCAGGCCATCGCCCGAGCGGCCCGCCTGCTGCGGCTCGTCACGGCGGCGGGGGCGACGGGGGCGACGGTCGGCGACCTCGCGCGCGAGGCGGACCTCACCCGCCCCACCGTGCATCGCCTGCTCAGCGCCCTGCGCGCGGAGGGGCTCATGGACCGCGACGAGACCTCGGGGCGGTGGCTGCCGGGACCCGAGCTGTACCTGATGGGCAGCGTCGCGGCATCCCGTTTCGACATCACCGCGACGGCGCGCGACATCGTGCGCTCACTGGCGGTGCGCACCGAGGAGAGCGCGTTCCTGTCGGTGCGCCGCGGCGACGAGACGGTGTGCCTGATGCGGGAGGACGGCAGCTTCCCGATCCGCTCGTTCGTGCTGTCGGAGGGCGTGCGCTTCCCGCTGGGCGTAGCGTCGGCGGGTCTGGCGATCCTCGCGTTCCTGCCGCCCCAGGATGTGGACGCCTACCTGGAACGGCATCCCGAGCTCGTGGACCGCTGGGGCACCTCCCACTCCGCCGCGCGCCTGCGCACCCGCATCGCCTACACGAAGGCCCGCGGCTACGCCGTGAACCCCGGACTCATCGTCGAGGGCAGCTGGGGGCTCGGGGCCGCGGTCTTCACACGCGCGGGCGACCCGCAGTGGGCGCTGAGCTTGACCGGTGTGGAGTTCCGCTTCGGCGGCGAGCGCCTCGCCGAGCTCGGGCGCGTCCTGCTGGCGCACGCGCACCAGCTGTCGACGCGCATCGCGGCGCGGTAGCACGCGGCGCGGCCTCGCGGGGCAGCGCCGCGGGGCGTGGCCCCGATCCGCGGGCGCCCGGGAAAGATGCCCTAGGTATATACCGGGGGTATGCTTTTCGGTATGACCCGCGACGACGACCTGCAGCGCCTGCTGCTCGCGGTGCACGCCCTCACGCGCATCGCGGCCCTCGACACCCAGAGCGAGGCCCCCGCCGCCCAGTGGCGCACCCTCACGCTCCTCCGCGACCACGGGCCCCAACGCCTGGGCGATCTCGCGACCCTCAGTCGCGTGACGCAGCCCGGCATGACGCGCCTCGTTCACCAGATGGATGCCGCCGGCCTCGTCGTACGCAGTGCGCACCCCGGCGATTCGCGCGTGAGCGTGGTCGCCGCCACCGGCGAGGGCCTGCAGGCCCTGGCGCGCTGGTACGAGCAGTTTCGCGCCGCCCTCGCCCCCCACGTCGCCGACCTGTCGGACGAGGAGTGGGAGGCGGTGAGCGTGGCCGCCGCGGCGCTGTCGCTGCGTGTCGGGCTCGTGCCCGTCGGGTCGACCGAGGATTCCGCAATCGAGAAGGAGGCTGTCCGGTGAGCACCGGTAGCGCAGCACATTCCGTCAAGACGTCCCCCGCCCGCACGGCACCCAGTGTCTGGAAGCAACCCGCCCAGGTCTGGGCTGTCGCGTTCGCGTGCGTCGTGGCGTTCATGGGGATCGGCCTGGTCGATCCGATCCTCCCCGCCATCGCCGACGCGCTCGAGGCGTCGCCGGTCGAGACCGAACTGCTGTTCACGAGTTACCTCGTGGTGACGGGCCTCGCGATGCTCGTGACGAGTTGGATCTCGAGCCGCATCGGCGCGAAGGCGACCCTGCTCGTGGGTCTCGCGCTCATCGTGGTGTTCTCGCTGCTCTGCGCGCTGAGCGGCAGTGTCGACGCCGTCATCGGTTTCCGTGCCGGCTGGGGTCTGGGCAACGCCCTCTTCATCTCCACCGCCCTCGCCACGATCGTGGGGGCCGCCTCCGGCGGCAGCTCGGCCGCCATCATCCTGTACGAAGCCGCTCTCGGCCTCGGCATCGCGATCGGGCCCCTGCTCGGCGGCATCCTGGGCGAGGTCAGCTGGCGCGGACCGTTCTTCGGCGTGGTCGTGCTGATGGCGATCGCGTTCGTCGCGGTTCTCGTGCTGCTGCGCGGCCCGACGCCCGCCCGCACGCCGCTGCCCTTCAGCGCCCCGTTCCGCGCCCTGGGCAGGCCGGCGCTCGCGATCCTCGCCGCCACCGCGTTGTTCTACAACATCGGCTTCTTCACGCTGCTGGCGTTCTCGCCCTTCCCCCTCGGCTTCGGCGCGATGGGCATCGGCCTGACGTTCTTCGGCTGGGGCCTGGGTCTGGCGATCACCAGCGTCTGGGTGGCACCGCTCCTGCTGCGGCGCCTGCGCCTGACGACGGTGCTGCTGATCGCGCTCCCCCTCCTCGCCCTCGACCTCCTCGTCGCCGCGTTCATCGTGTCGTCGGCGAGCGCGCTGGTCGTGTGCATCGTGGTCGGCGGTCTCGTGCTGGGCGTGGTGAACACCGCCCTCACCGAGGCGGTGATGGAGGCCACCGATCTGCCGCGTTCGGTGGCGTCGTCGGCGTACTCCGCCGTGCGCTTCCTCGGTGGCGCGGTGGCCCCGCCGCTGGCCGCCCTGCTGTGGCACGCCTACGGCGCCGGTGTGCCCTACGTGATGGCCGCGGTGTCGGTCGCGATCGCGGCCGGGTGCATCCTGTTCGGTCGTCGCCTGCTCGCGCACGTCGACACCGCGCACCCGGACGCGGCCGACGAGGGCGCTGCGGTGCTGGTGGGCGACGCGGCCTAACCGGTCTCGACGGACCCCTCCCCCGCATCCCGCACCGCATCCCGCACCGCGTCCCGCACCGCTCTCGCACCGGGTGCCGACATGACGATCGAGTAGTGATCGACGTGCGGCACCCGGCGCACTCGCGTCAGGGAGGGGTGTGCGCGACGGAGGGCGTCGAGGTCGGGGTACAGCGGCGGGACCTCGCCGCGCAGCCCGCGCTCCGCCGCGAGCAGCGTCGTCGGCCGCGGGAGACGCTCGAGCGCGCGGGCGATCGCCGAACCGGTGTTCTGGTCGATCGAGTCAGCCTCCACCGCGGCGAACGAGGTCGCGGGGTGCAGCGCCGGTTCGCGACCGATCAGGTCGTAGGCGAAGTACGCGTCGAGCAGGGGGTCCTCCCGGTCGAGGAACGCCGGGTGCGTGCGCCAGAAGGCGCGGTACGCCGCCACCGTCTCGAAGCGCATGTCGAGGCGCGCCGCCGTCGGCCCCAGCACGTGTCGCACGGCCGCGCGCGGATCCATGCCGGCCGGCAGGTCGAGCGGCAGACCCCCGTCGACGAGAACGACGAGCTCCGTCCGATCCGGATGCCGATCGGCGAACACCGCCGCGACGAACGCGCCCATCGAGTGGCCGACGACGATCGCGCGCTCCACGCCCTTCGCATCGAGCACGGCGGCGAGGTCGTCGGCGTGCCGGGCCAGGCCGGTGGCATCCGACCCTTTTGGTCCGGTCTCCCCGGATTCGCCTGAACGGACGGTTGCTGTGCTTACGGATGCCGTACTCACCGATGCCGTGCTGCGCCCGCGCCCGCGCAGGTCGGGGGCGATCAGTCGCACCTCGGTCTCTTCCGCCAGCCACGCCCACGCGCGGTGCGAGGCCGTGACCCCGTGCACGAGTAGCCACGGCATGCCCGCGGCGTCCGGATGCCATTCCCCCATGCGCAGCGAACCCCCGGGTACGGGGATGTCGGTGAGGACGGGGGCGTCGGGGGCTTCGGGCGAGGCGGGAGCGTCGGGAGCGTCGGGAGCGTCGGGAGCGTCGGGAGCGGCGAGAGCGGCGAGCGAGAGGCGTTTCGCGGTGCCGTCGGGGGTGCCGTCGCGCGCGGCGGGGCGGGCGTCGGGAGTCATGGGGAGATCGTGACACGCGTGGTCGGCCCGTGGAAGGCACAGAAGGGGTGCCGGATCACGATGTCGGGCAGGCATCGCCGGATCACGACGTTCGGCGGAGCGCGCCGGGCTCCCGCGACGGGGTGGAAAGAGCATTTCACCGGGTTTTTCCGTCGATGTCGGAGGTCGGCGATAGCGTCCTGTCATGAACTTCTCCGCCTCTCGGACCGACCGGATCCCTCCGGTCGCTCGGGAGGGCGCCGAGGCTGCGGAGAGCGCCGAGGCGGCCGAGCTCTCCGGGCGATGGTCCGACATCCCGGCTCCGACCGAGGCGGAGCTCGACCTCGCGGCCGACGCCGCATGGGCGACAGAGATGGGCCTTCTCGACCTGGCGTGGCCCGACGACCTGAGTGACGAAGAGGCATGGCTCGTCAGTCACGACTCGGCGTCGCCCGCCATCGACGACGCGCCGGAGCGGCCGGTCGATCCCCGCACCCTCGCCGACGAACGTCTCCGCCGCCTCGAGGCCGTCGCGGAAGAGCGCCGCCGGGCGACCGCCGAGGAGTACCGGCTCATCGCCCTCATCCTGAGCGAGGCCACCGTCACCCCCGAGCCGTGGGTCGGCGCCGACCCCACGCTCGACGCGTCGTGGAACGACGTCCGACGCCGCCGGGTCGCCGCGGTACGGCGCGATCGCATCGACCTGGCCGAGCGCGCCGCCGTCGCCGAGATCGCCGTGCGCCTGCGCCTTTCGGAGCAGACCGTGCGGGTACGGGCCGCGCACGCGCGCGTGCTGCAGGAGCGCTGCCCGTCGTCGTGGGCGGGCTTCGTCGACGGCCGTACGTCGGAGCGCCACGCCGTCGAGACCGCCCGTCTCTCGGCGACGCTGCCCGACGACGACGCCGGCTCGTGGGCGGCATTCGACGACGGAGCTGCCGATCGGGCGAGCCGCCTGACTCCGGCGCGCTTCGCCGTCGCGGCACGCGCCCTGCGCGAGCGGGTGCACAGCGAGTCTCTCGAGGCGCGTCATCGCCGGGCCCTGCGCGACCGTGGCGTCTGGCTGACGGCCGAGCTCGACGGTATGGCGACCCTGAACGCGCTCCTGCCGGCCGACCGCGCCCACGCCGCCCTGGCACGACTCGACCAGGTCGCGCGGCATCTCGTCGCCGCCCCCGACGAGGACCGCACGCTCGCCCAGCTGCGTGCCGACGCCCTCGCCGATCTGCTCACGAGCGACCTCGAGCGGGCTCGGGTCGCCGAACCCGGGTCGCAGAACCCCGAAGCAGACGCCAAGATGCGGGCCCGGGTCGCGGAGCCCCCGTCGCGAAACCCCGACGCAGACGACGAGATGCGGGCCCGGGTCGCCGACGCTCCCGAACCACCCGCCCGCCACATCACCTCTCACCCGCCCAGCCGAGGCTCAGCCGAGCAACACCGCGGCTCTTCCCCGCCGGACAGCTCCACCCCATCCCCGACCGGACGCGTCGCCACCGCGGTGCCACGGGTCACGGCATCCGTGGTCGTGACGGTCCCCGCCCTCACCCTCCTCGGCGCCTCCGACGAACCCGCCGTCCTCGACGGCTACGGCCCGATCGATCTCGACACGGCCCGCCAGCTCGCCGGAGGGGCGGCTTCTTGGACGCGTCTGCTCACCCACCCGCTCACGGGTGCTCCGCTCGCCCTCGACCGCACGAGTTACCGCGTCACCGCCACCCTCCGTCGGTGGCTGGGGATTACGCGTCCGACCTGCATCTTCCCGGGCTGCGGGCGGTCGGCTCGCTCGTGCGATCTCGACCACCTGGTCGCCTGGGCCGACGGCGGCACGACCGACGACGACAACCTCGAACCCGAGTGCCGCCATCACCATCGCCTGCGTCACGGCTCAGAATGGATGCCGATTCGCGACGACGCAACGGGCGAGGTGCACTGGCGGTCACCGCTCGGCCACGTGGTCGACGTCGATCCCCCGCCGTTCTGATCCCGCGGCCTGCCGGCGCACGTCCCACCGCACCACCGCGCGGCGCGTCCTCCCCGGGCGCCCCCGACGCGCGACCACGCGTTGCGCCCTCACCGGGCGCCGCGGAACGAGACACAACGCCCCCGCGTCAGCGGCCGACGCGGGCCATCTCCGCGACCTGCTCCCCCAGCACGTTCCACAGCTGATCGAACCGCGGGTTCCACGGCGTCGCGAACACGCCGTCCTTCCAGCGACGGCGAACCTCATCGAGCGTGACCCACTCGGCATCCAGCACCTCTTCGGGGTCGGGCACCGCAGCCGGTTCGCCCCGCATGGGAGCGACCCACAGGTCGAACAGGGCCCGCTCCTCGATCACGCGCCCGACCAGCACGAGGTCGTCGGGCGCGAGGCGCATGCCCGTCTCCTCGGCCAGCTCGCGCACCGCGCCGGTACGACTCGACTCGCCGCGCAGCGCGCTACCCGCCGGGAATTCCCACGCGAGCGGGTAGTCCTTCCCCGCCGCGCGGCGGCTCACCAGCACCCGGCCCGTCGACGACACCAGGCACACCGATGCCACGACGTGGAACGTCCCCTCGGGCACGGGCCCGTCGCCACGCCGGTGGAGCGTGCCCGTCGGCGTCCCCTGGACATCGGTCACGTCCCAGATCTCGTCGTCGGCCATGTCCACCCCCGGTCCCGACGCGCCGGTCGCGTCTCGGCCCATTCTGCCTCTCGCCCCGGAGGCAGCCGAGGGGCTTTACGCCGCGTGCGGGGTGCCCCACGAATGCGTCGTCGCGGGGTCTCCCGTCAGGGAACGTCGTCGTCGTCGAACGCAGAACTCCGGTCGGAGCGCGCATACCGGACCAGGCGCTCGATCAGCGACACCAGGATGCCGAGCAGAAGGCGCCGGCGTGTCCCCCATTTGGGGGACAATGAGGTAACCTCGACGAGGCCCCCGCCCCAACCCCCTGGCATCCCCCTGCCCGGGGCGGGGGCCACCCCTCCGCTGCGAATGCCGTGCGCTTCGGCTGCTGGCCCACCCATGGACGCGACGCGGACTCAGACCCGTCCGTCTCCGCCGCCCCGCGCGAACACCACGAGCCCGACACCCGCGAACGCGACCGCCGCCAGCGGGCGGGCCGGGAATTCACCGGCCAGCACTTCCGACATCGCGAAGGCCACTCCGGCGACGATCGCGAGCGTCATGACGATGATTCCCGCTCCGCGCCGCCCGCTCATCCCGGTGAACCGGGGGCCAGCGGTCCCCACCCGACGATCCGCACCGACCGGCGAGGGAATGCATTCACCCGTCGACCATTGCCCTCAGGCCCGGCCGCACATTCAGCCGGCATCCGGACACGACTTCGCACGTTCCCCCCGGCCATGCTCAGCGCTCCGACGATCGTCGGAGCCTCATGCCCCTCCGTGCGAGAAAGACGCCCGTCGCGAGGAAAGCGGTCATCGCGATCACGACGAATGCATTGCCCTCTCGCCCCCACGAGATGGTCAGCAGAGCGGCGATCGCGAATACCGACCCCGCCAAGAGAAAGACGACGCCCGACACGAGCGTGAGTCGCCAGCGTGATCCGGCTGCCTGACCCGTCATCGTCACAGCATGGCATTCGCAGACGTTGTGCACGCGCCCGAGCCCGCGAGCAGCCCCGCCACCTCCTCGGCCGCTCGAGAGCATCGGCGCGAATCCCCGCCCGGCGCCGGGACCGCAACAAGCACCCCGGCGCGGCACGTGCACCCGAGCCCGTCGAACGAACACAGAATCGCCCCTCACCACGTGACGGAGTGAGGGGCGATTCTTGGTGGTGCACCCCCTGGGACTTGAACCCAGAACCCACTGATTAAGAGTCAGTTGCTCTGCCGATTGAGCTAGAGGTGCGTTCCGTTCGGCCCGAAACTCGCGTTCCGAACCGAGGGATTACGTTACCAGGCGTGACGCGAGCACACCAAATCGAGCCGGGGACGACGGTTATCCTGGAGCCGTGTCCCGCATCGAAGAGCCCGCCGCGCGCCTCGCGGACCTGAGCGACGATCTCGCCCTCGCCCTGCGTCTGGCCGACGCCGCCGACGCGGTGGCGATGGCGCGCTTCGACGCCGCCGACCTCCGCATCGATACCAAGCCCGACCGCACGCACGTCACCGAGGCAGACCTCGAGACCGAGCGGGCGATCCGCCGGATTCTGGATGCCGAGCGCCCCCACGACGCGATCCTCGGCGAAGAGTACGGCGCCTCCGATGACGACGCCTCCATCCCGGGCTCGCGCCGCTGGGTCATCGACCCGATCGACGGCACGCACAACTACATGCGCGGCATTCCGGTCTGGGCGACCCTCATCGCCCTCACCGTCGACGGTGTGCCCCAGGTGGGCGTGGTCAGCCAGCCGGCACTTGGCCGCCGCTGGTGGGCGTCGACCGGACAGGGCGCCTGGACGACCACGACGTCGGGCGAGACCCGCCGCATCCACGTGTCGGGCATCGACGACGTCGCCGCGTCGAGCATCAGCTTCCAGAGCATCGAACAGTGGGACGACGTCGACCTCCTCCCCACCCTCGAGCGACTCGCGCGCGCCGTGTGGCGCGATCGCGGCTACGGCGACGCACTGCCCTACATGTGGCTCGCCGAAGGGCGCCTCGAGCTCGTCGCCGAGTTCGACGTCAAGGAGTACGACATCGCCGCGATCGCGCCGATCGTGCGCGAGGCGGGCGGGCGCTTCACGGCGTTCGACGGCACCGATCGTCTCGACGCCCTCTCCTCGCTCGCCACCAACGGAGTGCTCCACGACGCCTTCCTGGCCCTGCTGCACGAGGAGGGCGCACCGTGACGCTCCACCGCACCTCGCCCGTCGACACGCCGTCGCGCCGACTCCGCGCGGGCGGCACGGCCACCGTGGGCGTGCTCGCCGCACTCGTCCTCGCGGGCTGCACCTCCCCCACGCCGTCCGGAGTCTCGCCCGAGACCTCGGCTCCCGCTCCCGCCGAGACGGCCGCCGCACCCGGCGAATCGAACGCTCCGGACACGGTGGTCGACACGCCCGACGCCACCTGCGAGAACATCATCCCCGCGGCGACGGCAGACGATTTCAAGAGCCTCGGCTGGACGTCGCAGGAAGAACCGTTCCGCATCGGCGCGAAGGCGCTCGACGATGGCATCCAGTGCAAGTGGGGCGACACCAACATCGCTTCCGATCGCGTGCAGATCTTCGGCTGGGCCCCCATCGACACCACCGAAGCGCAGACGGCCGAGCAAGAACTCGTCGCCTCGGGCTGGAAGGTCGAAAGGGAGGCCGACGGCACCTACGTGACCGAGAACCCCGACTGGCTCAACGGCCGCGGCGTCGACGGGTACGGGCTCACCTACTTCTTCGGCGACGGCTTCGTGAAGCTCGCCGACACCCGGCAGAGCCTCGTGCTCGTCGAAGGACCGCGCTGACGGAGAACCCCCGCAAGCGGGCCGAACCCCTCAGCGGTAGGGGTTCATCGCGCCCGCGTCGCGAGCCGCGGAGAAGCCCTCGTCCCACGCATCCCCCCGCGCCTCGACGTCGCGCCACAGGGCGTCGGCCCGCAGCACCCGCTGTGCGAAGGCGACCCAATCCGTCCACGCGGCGGTGATGCCCGGCGCAGCGGCTTCCTCGCCCGTCGCGTTCGCCACCGGCGCCGCCTCGTCCGTCGGCTGCACCCGCGCCACGGGCACCGCATGAGCCGTCCACGTCGCGGCGTCGGGGGTGGGAGCGAGCGAGAACGGGCCGACGTCGATTCGAAGGGCGCGGGGATCTGGCATCCCTCGACGCTAGGCCGCACCGCGCCGCGTCGGCAATGCCTCGCCCGGTCGTGCCCCGTGCGCCGGCGCCGCTCCCCCGCTCGCGTAGGCTCGGGCATCGTGGCTATCGGCGCGACCATTCACACGTTCACCGTGCAGCTCTCCGACGTCGACCGCGGCGTCTACGACGAACTGCAGCTGCGTGTTGCCCGGCATCCGTCCGAGACGGCGCCGTACATGCTCACGCGCGTGCTCGCCTACTGCCTCGAGTACGAGGAGGGCATCGCCTTCAGCGAGGGCGTGTCAGCAACCGACGAACCCGCCGTGCTCGTGCGCGACCTCACCGGCGCTCTCGTGGCGTGGATCGAGGTGGGGGCTCCGGATGCCGCCCGCCTCCACACCGGCAGCATGAAGGCCGAGCGGGTCGCCGTCTACACGCACCGCGACCCGGACAAGGTCGCCGCCCCCTGGGCGGGAAAGCGCATCCATCGCGCCGACGAGGTGCTGCTGCACAGCTTCGAGCCGGGCTTCGTCGAGCGCGTCGCCGACGCCATCGAACGCCGGAACACCGCGACCCTCACCCGCACCGAGGGGCGGATCTACCTCGAGCTCAACGAGGTCTCGGGCGAGAGCGATGTGCACACCCGCACCGCGGGCTGAACGCGCGCCGACACGACGAGGCGTCGTGGGAAAACGAAAAGCCCCCGCCCACACCGAAACGGGTGGGGGCGAGGGCTTCTCTCGTGACAACGGCTCGTGGAGCTGGGGGGAATCGAACCCCCGTCCAACGCTGGGTGTCCGCGTTTTCTCCGGGCGCAGTCTGTGCAGACGTTCTGCTCGGCTCCGACCTTTGTCACAGACACCTAAGTCGACGAGCCCAGTCCGGGAAAAGTCCCGCGTGACGTCCGGACGCCGTCACACAGCAAGACCCCTAAATGACGCCAGAATCCGTGGCGGGGTCACACACGGTCTGACGGACTATCGGGCTCGCTTACGCAGCGAGGGCGAAGTCAGTGCGCTTGGTTTCGGCACTTATTGGTTTGCAGGGAGCGTTAACGAGATAACCCCACATCCTCGGCCCGCTTTCTCGCGGGTTCGCAGACGCTGTCGAAACCGATCAGCCCCGGGAACTCCGTGAAGGAGCGGCCGTTGTCACTCTGTTGAATTGCCACCTCGGATGCCGAAGCACCCGAGCATCACACTCTACAACCAATCCCTGGTCCCCGTGATTCCCGACAGGACCGACCGATCGAGGTCGCGTAGGCTCCCGGCATGAGCGAGGTCGTCATCACCGTCCGGGGCGAGAGCAACGCGCGCGTGCGCGCCGAGGAGGCCGCCGTGCGCGTCACCGTGTCGACCGACGGCCCCGCACGCGGCCCGGTCGTGGAGCGTGCTCAGGAGCGGGCGGCATCCGTGCAGGACGGCCTCGTCGCACACCTGCGCTCGGGCGAGGTGTCGGAATGGTCGAGCGCGCGCGTGTCGGTCTGGTCCGACCGCCCGTGGAGCAACGACGGCGCCCAGCTGCCCCTCGTGCACCACGCCGCGGTGGAGCTGTCGGCGACCTTCGTCGACGCCGGAGCCCTGTCGTGGTGGCTCGGCGATGTCACGGAGTCCGACGACGTGCAGGTGACGGCCGTGGAGTGGCGCCTCTCCCCCGGCACCCGCGCGCGTGTCGAGCGCGAGGTCGCCGCCGAGGCGGTGCACGTCGCCGTCGAACGCGCGGAGGCCTACGCCGACGCCCTGGGCCTGGCATCCGTGGCCGCCGTCGAGATCGCGGATGCCGGCCTGCTCGGCACCCGCCCCGAGCCCGCCGCCCCGCTGGGGGCGCGCCTGATGTCCGCGTCCGCCGACGGCGGACCGTCGTTCAGCCTGCAGCCGCCGGAGATCGTGGTGACCTCGGTGGTGGAGGGACGCTTCCGCGCGGAGTGAACGCTCCGGGTTTCGATGCGGCGAACCTCGTCGAGCCGGCGTCGCCCGTCACCGCGGACGCCGGGAGGGGTTACTCGCCGAGGCGGTTCTTCGTGCGCATCGCGCGCTCGGCCTCGCGCTTGTCTTCACGCTCGCGGATGGTCTGACGCTTCTCGAACTCGCGCTTGCCCTTCGCCACGGCGATCTCGACCTTCGCGCGGCCGTCGAGGAAGTACAGGCGCAGCGGCACGAGCGTGTAGCCGCCGGCCGACACCGCGTGCGAGAGCTTGATGATCTCCTCCTTGTGCAGCAGCAGCTTGCGCGTGCGCTTGGCGGAGTGGTTCGTCCAGTGGCCCTGCGAGTACTCGGGGATGTGCACGGCGTCGAGGAACGCCTGACCGCCGTCGATGTAGGCGTAGCCGTCGGTGAGGTTCGCGCGCCCCTGGCGCAGCGACTTCACCTCGGTGCCGGTCAGGACCAGACCGGCCTCGTACGTCTTCTCGATGGCGTAGTCGTGACGCGCCTTCTTGTTCGACGCGATGAGCTTCTCACCCTGCTCACGAGGCATGGTGCCACCTCCTCATGATCAAGGGCACACAGAGCCTTACAGCCTACAGGACGAACAGCGACCGACAGCCGGCGGCTACGCGCGCAGCCAGCGGCGGATCGCGAAGCTCGCGCTCAGCGCCGCGAGGATCACGCCGATCACCACGATCACGGGGATGACGAACGCGACGTCACCGAGCCCGACCCACGAGGTGATGAACCCGATGCGGTCGCGCAGGTACTGGTTCACGCCGACGCCGACGATCGCCCACACCGCGACACTGGCGAGCGCCGACCCGATGAGCGCGGCGATCACCCCCTCCACCACGAACGGTGTCTGGATGAAGCGGTTCGAGGCGCCGACCAGACGCATGATGCCGAGCTCTCGCCGTCGAGCGAAAGCGGACAGACGGATGGTCGTGGCGATCAGCAGCACCGCGGCGATGAGCATGAGCCCCGCGATCCCGACCGCGACGTAGGTCGCGACCGTGAGCGCCTGGAACAGCGGCTCGAGGTACTGCATCTGGTTCTTGACCTCTTCGACACCGGCCTGGCCGCTGAACGCCTCGATGATGACGTCGGACTGGTTCTGGTCGACGAGGTTGATGCTGAAGGTGGCGTTGAACTGGTCCGCCGTCACGACGCCCGCGATGTCCTCGGGCAGTTGACTCTTGGCATCCTCGAACACCTGCTCGCTGGTGGAGTAGGTGTAGTCGCGGATCAACGGGGCCAGGGCCTCGCCGTCGAGCGTCGCCTTCACCGCGTCGATCTGGTCCTGCGTGGCGGACTCGCCCGTCGCGCACGTGCCGGTGTTCGACACCGCGGCGCACATGAAGACCGCGACCTGAGCGCGATCAGCCCAGTACGACTGCATCTTGCCGATCTGCATCTGCATGAGCATCGCGGCACCGACGAAGGTCAGCGAGACGAAGGTGACGAGGATGACGGAGATGACCATCGACGCGTTGCGCCGCAGCCCCGTGAAAGCCTCGGAGAGGATGAGCCCGAGCCTCATGTCGTGGGTCCCACTTCGTCGTTGCGGTCGGTCTTCTTCCCGAGGCCGAGGCGGTCGGCCAGGCCCAGGGCCTCGACGTCGGGCGTCGTGACCGGAATGGACCGCGTGTTCGTCGCGGGCTCGCGCGCCGGTTCGGCCGACGGCGTGGTCACCGCGGGGGCGGATGCCGTGGCATCCGGGGTCGACGCACGCGTCGGCGCCTGCACGGGGGCGGGGCGCGGGGCGCGAGCCGTCGGCAGCGGCTCGACCGAGCCGGTCGCGCTCGTCACCTCGCGCTGCACCTCGAGGACCGCCGTGAGGGCGGCCACCGCGGCGGCGCCCTTCTCGACCTCGGGGGCCAGGCGCGGCAGGCTGGACGTGTCGCCGTAGCCGCCGTGACGCTCGTCGCGCACCATCTCACCGCCGCGCAGCTCGATCACGCGGCGCTGCATCTGGTCGACGAAGCCGGCCTCGTGCGTGGCCATGACGACGGTCGTACCGCCGGCGTTGATGCGCGCGAGGAGGCGCATGATGTCGATCGAGGTGCCGGGGTCGAGGTTTCCGGTCGGCTCATCGGCCAGCAGCACCTGCGGACGGTTGACGAGCGCTCGCGCGATCGCGACGCGCTGCTGCTCCCCGCCCGAAAGCTCGTGCGGCAGGCGCTTCTCTTTGCCGTCGAGACCGACGAGCGCGAGCACCTCGGGCACGGCCTGCTGGATGAACCCGCGCGAGGCGCCCGTCACCTGCAGCGTGAAGGCGACGTTCTGGTGCACCGTCTTGTTGGGCAGCAGGCGGAAGTCCTGGAAGACCGAACCGATGTGGCGGCGGAAGTAGGGGACCTTGCGGTTGGACAGGGTGCGCAGGTCGCGACCGAGCACGACGACGCGCCCCTCGCTGGGGGTCTCGGCGCGCAGGATCAACTGCAGGCACGACGACTTCCCCGAGCCCGAAGCGCCGACGAGGAAGACGAATTCCCCGCGCTGCACCTCGAAGTCGACGGCGTTCAGGGCGGGCTTCGCGGTGCCGCGATACCGCTTGGTGACGTTCTCGAACCGGATCATGGCTCGACGAGCCTAAGCGCGAGCCCCGGGCAGCCCGACAGGACGCGCCGTGTCGTGAAACCGAGAGAGTCCTATGGATGCCGAGTGCCGGCATCCACAGGACTCTCGCCCGCGAGGGGCCTCAGTCGTCGTCTTTGCGCTTGCGCCAGCGGATGCCGGCCGCGATCAGGCCGTCGAGGTCGCCGTCGAAGACGACGGCGGGGTTGCCGACCTCGTAGCCGGTGCGCAGGTCTTTCACGAGCTGCTGACCGTAGAGGAAGTAGGAGCGCATCTGGTCGCCCCAGCTCGCGGTGATCGTGCCCGCGAGCTCCTTCTTCTTGGCCGCTTCTTCTTCGCGCTTGAGCAGGAGCAGGCGCGTCTGCAGCACGCGCATGGCGGCGGCGCGGTTCTGGATCTGCGACTTCTCGTTCTGCATCGACACGACCAGGCCCGTGGGGAGGTGGGTGATGCGCACGGCGGAGTCGGTGGTGTTGACCGACTGACCACCGGGGCCCGAGGAGCGGAACACGTCGACGCGGATGTCGCCCTCGGGGACCTCGACCTCGACGGCCTCCTCCATGACGGGGATGACCTCGACCGCGGCGAAGCTGGTCTGGCGCTTGTCGGCGCCGCCGAACGGGCTGATGCGCGCGAGGCGGTGCGTGCCGGCCTCGACCGAGAGCGTGCCGTAGGCGTAGGGGACGTCGATCTCGAACGTCGCCGACTTGATGCCGGCGCCCTCGGCGTAGGAGGTGTCCATGACCTTGACGGGGTACTTGTGACGCTCGGCCCAGCGCAGGTACATGCGCAGCAGCATCTCGGCGAAGTCGGTGGCGTCGTCGCCGCCGGCACCGGAGCGGATCGTGACCACGGCGGAGCGGGCGTCGTACTCGCCGTCGAGGAGCGTCTGCACCTCGAGCTGGCCGATCACGTCGCGCAGAGCGGCGAGCTCTTTGCGGGATTCCTCGGCGGAGTCTTCGTCGTCCATCTCGATCGCGAGGCCCACGAGCACCTCGAGGTCGTCGAGACGCTGCTCGATCTCGGTGATGCGCTTGAGCTCGGCCTGCTTGTGGCTGAGGCGGCTGGTCACCTTCTGGGCGTTGTCGACGTCGTCCCACAGGTCGGGGGCGCCGGCCTCTTCGCTGAGGCGGGCGATGTCGGCGGTGAGTGCGTCGACGTCGACCACGGCCTGGATATCGGCGAAGGTCGAGCGCAGCGCCTGGATGTCGGCGGTCAAATCGAGTTCGAGCATTTGCGATCAAGCCTATCGTGGAGACGGTGACAGCCGACTCTCCCCGGAACGTGCTGGTGCGCTTCGCGCCGATGATCTACGGTCCCACCCTGTTGTTCGCGCTCGGCGAGGGCGCGGTGATCCCCCTCATCCCCGTGATCGCCGACCGCCTCGGTGCCGACGTCGCCGTCGCCGCGCTCGTGGCCGCCGCCCTCGTCGTGGGCCAGCTGTGCGGCAACATCCCCGCCGGTTGGGCGGTCGCGCGGTTCGGCGAGCGGCTCACGATGGGCGTCGCCGGGATCGTCATCCTCGGCGGCCTCACCGGGATCGTGCTCGCACCCTCGCTGATCTTCTTCGCGGCGGCGGTGTTCCTCATCGGGTTCTGCGCGGCGTCGTTCGCCCTCGCGCGGCACTCGTTCATGACCACGCGCGTGCCGCTCCACTTCCGCGCGCGGGCGCTGTCGCTGCTGGGCGGGACCTTCCGCCTCGGAATGTTCGTCGGCCCCTTCATCTCGGCGGCGTTGCTGGCGGTGTTCGGCGACGAGACGGCATCCATCGTGTTCTTCGCCGTGTGCCAGGTCGCCACGATCCTGCTGGTGTTCCTCGGCCCCGACCCCGAGAAGGCCGTTCCCGGAGGCGGGGGCGCACCCAGCCGGCGGGCCGGGGGCGACTCGCGCGAGGCGGAGGACACCGGTGAGCCCGTCACCGGGGCCATCCCCACCGTCGAGCGGGTCGGCGTCTTCCGCACCATGTGGCGCTTCCGCGGCGTGCTCGCGCGCCTGGGCCTGGCGGCGGCGTCACTGTCGGCTGTGCGCTCGGCGCGCCAGGTGGTGCTGCCGCTGTGGGGCGTGTCGCTCGGACTGGATGCCGGAACCATCGCCGTCGTCGTGGGCGTCTCGGGCGCGATCGACTTCGCGCTGTTCTACGCCAGCGGCCAGGTGATGGACCGGTTCGGCCGCCTGTGGGCGGCGCTCCCGGCCATGGTCCTGATGGGCGCAGGCTTCTTCGCGCTGTCGTTCACGCACGATCTGGCCTCCGCGGCGATGTGGTACGCGATGTTCGCGGCGGTGCTGGGGGTGGGAAACGGCCTGTCGAGCGGCATCCTGCTCACCCTCGGTGCCGACATCGCGCCCCCGAACGAGCCCGCGGCCTTCCTGGGATCCTGGCGCACGCTGACCGATGCCGGCGGCGCCCTCGCCCCGCTGCTGGTGTCCGCCCTCACGGCGGTGGCGTCGCTGTCGATCGGCGTGGGTGCCATGGGGCTCGTCGCGGTGCTCGGGGCCATCGGCTTCATCCGGTGGGTGCCGCGGTACGTCCCCCGCACGCGCTGACCCGCGCATCCGTCGCCGCGGCCGCGGGCGGTGGGCGCGGCGACGCGTGCCGCAGGAACGGAAACCGAAAACCGCCGGGGCCTCACGCGCACGCGCGAGGCCCCGGCGGTTCGTCGTCGGGTGCGGCCGTCGGCCTCAGTCCGCGTCGGATACGCGGATGAGCACCTTGCCGGTGGCGCCCTGCTCCACGGCGTCATGGGCCGCGGCCGTCTCGCCGAGGTCGAACCAGCTCAGCGGCAGACCGGCCGCCTCGCCCACCGGCAGCGCGCCGTCGGCCACGGCGGCCGCGACGTCTTCGGCGGCGGCGGCGAGCGCGCGCTCCCCCACCGTGTAGAGCAGCAGGCCCTGCCAACGCACGTTCTTCGCGAAGCTCTCGCGCACGGCCGCGGAGAACGTGTCTCCGCCGTTGTCGGCGTAGTAGCCGATCGTGCCGTGGTTGGCGATCACCTCGACGTCGAGACCGGCGTTGTCGGCGATCGCGACCTCGACGATGTGCTCGACGCCGTCGGGGGCGATCTCGCGGATGCCGTCGGCCAGCGACGCGCTCGGGTACTGCAGCACGTGGTGGGCGCCGGCGGCGCGGGCGAGCGCGGCCTTCTCGTCGCTGCTCACGGTGGCGATGACCTTGGCCCCCGCCCAGACGGCGAGCTGGATGGCGCCGTGGCCCACGGCACCGGCGCCGCCCTGCACGAGCACGGTGCGCCCGGCCAGCGCGCCCGGGGCGAGACGCGAGGGGCCGTCCTCGTGCACGGTGAGGGCGCGGTGGGCGGTCATCGCGGGCACGCCCAGGCTCGCTCCGAGCTCGAACGACGCGCCGTCGGCCAGCGGCACGGCACGATCGGCGGGGAGCACCGAGTACTCCGCGGCCGTGCCGGTCGGACGCTGATGCGCGGCCAGGTAGACCCAGACCCGCTGACCCACCGAGAGCGAATCGACGCCGTCGCCGACGGCATCCACCACTCCCGCACCGTCCTGGTTCGGCGTGATCTCATCGAACGCGAGCGGGCGGCCCGTCGCCGCGCGCGCCTTCCAATCGGTCGGGTTCACGCCCGACACGGCGATGCGGACGCGCACCTCGCCGGGGCCGGGGTCGGGCACTGCGCGCTCCTGGAGCGCGAGGACGGAGGAGTCACCGGGCTGGGTATACGTGATCGCCTTCATGCCGATGACAAGGAGGCGGCGTGCGCTCACATTCCCGACACGCGAGCGGCGGGTGACATCCGCGTGCTTTGACGGCTCGTTCACGGCGAGAGAAGGCCCCTCCCGCTTAGACTGATGCCACTCGCGGGAGTGGTGAAATCGGCAGACACGCAGGATTTAGGTTCCTGTGCCTTCGGGCGTGGGGGTTCAAGTCCCCCCTTCCGCACGTTCCCTGCTTTCCCAGCACCGATTCTCCGACCCGACGGGACCGATGTGATCCACACCACCGCCGCACTGCTCCCGTGGCTCGACCCCGCGTCGATC
Source organism: Microbacterium sp. (assembly GCF_046295495.1). Classification (GTDB taxonomy): domain Bacteria; phylum Actinomycetota; class Actinomycetes; order Actinomycetales; family Microbacteriaceae; genus Microbacterium. The sequence continues at coordinate 20,711 of NZ_JBKBNC010000002.1, read as the reverse complement.
ATCACCAACTCGCAGCCCTGGGCGCTGCTGGTCGTGTGCTTCATCATCTTCGCCGAGACCGGCCTGCTGATCGGCTTCCTGCTGCCGGGTGACACGCTGCTGATCATGGCGGGCCTGCTCTCGCACTCCACGCCCGCGGCCCCCGACGGCGTCTTCGGCCTGAACGCCTGGTGGGTCGCCCTCGCGATCGGCATCGCGGCGTTCGTCGGCGGGGAGGTCGGCTACTTCATCGGCCACAAAGCGGGTCCCTCGATCTTCGAGCGCAAGGACTCCGGCATCTTCAGCAAGAAGAACGTCGAGCGCACGAACGCGTTCTTCGAGCGCTTCGGCGGGCTGACGGTGATCCTGGCGCGCTTCGTGCCCGTCGTGCGCACCTTCGCCCCCATCGCCGCGGGCGTGGGTCACATGCCGTGGCGCAAGTACACGCTCTACAACTTCATCGGGGCCGTCGTCTGGGGTGTCGGCCTGACCATGCTCGGCTACGCCGTGGGGTACATCCCCTTCATCCGCGACATCGTGACCGAGTACATCGACGTCATCCTGCTGGCCGCCGTCGCCGGCACCGCGGTGTTCATCGCGATCCACTACTTCCGCGAGCGCGCCGCCGCCAAGCGTGAGGGAACCGTCGGACCGGCCGAGGCCGAGGCGCTGACGCTCGACCGAAAGACGCTCGAAGACGGAGACCGCCCCGCGCGCTGAGCTTCCCGCCGGCCGCGGACGCGCTCAGGACGCTTTCGAGCTCTTCTTCTTGGCCGCCGGCTTCTTGTCGGCGGCCTTGTCCTTCGTCTCCGACCGCGCCGCGCGCGAGCGCTCGACGCTCGCCCGCAGCGCCTCCATCAGGTCGATGACCTCCCCGCCGTCCTCCTCCTCGGCCGCGCCGAAGGTGACATCCGTGTCGAGGGAGTCGCCCTGCTCGAGCTTGGCGTCGATGAGGGTGCGCAGCTCCTGCTGGTACTCGTCGGTGAACTCCTCGGGGTCGAAGTCCTTCGAGAAGCTGTCGACGAGGGATGCCGACATCTCGAGCTCCTTCGCCGAGATCCGCACGCTCTCGTCCAGCGCTGGGAACGCAGCCTCCCGCACCTCGTCGGCCCACAGCAGCGTCTGCAGCACGAGGACGTCGCCGCGAACGCGCAGAGCCGCGAGCCGCGTCTTCTGACGCAGCGAGAAGCGCACGATCGCGGTGCGGTCGGTCTGCTCCAGCGTCTTGCGCAGCAGCACGTACGCCTTGGGCGAGGAGGAGTCCGGTTCGAGGTAGTAGGCCTTGTCGAGGGTGAGCAGGTCGACCTGCTCGCTGGGCACGAACTCCACGACCTCGATCTCGCGGCTGCGCTCGCTGGGCAGCGACGCGAGGTCATCTTTGGTGAGCACGACGGTCTGCTCTCCGTCGTCGAAGGCACGGTCGATGTCCTGGTAGGGCACGACCTCACCGTCGATCTCGCAGATGCGCTGGTAGCGGATGCGTCCGCCGTCCTTGTTGTGCACCTGATGCAACGACACGTCGTGGTCTTCGGTCGCGGAGTACACCTTCACGGGCACGTTGACGAGGCCGAAGGTCAGGGCGCCCTTCCAGATCGATCGCATGTGCCCAGTGAACACCGTCGAAGGGGTGGATGCCGAGACCCTTGCGCCCCGCGACGGCAGAACTCCTGCAGAACGGGGGCCCCGCTCCGTTCCCGGCCCAACGGGGGCATATTGCCGGAGGTGTGCGTCGCCACCCGGCGGGATACCCGACCTCCCGGACCGCACAACGCAGGAGATTCACGCCCGCGTGGTCTCTCCACCCCCGGCCCCCGGCATCCGCTCGCCGGAATCTCCTGCGCTATGTCGACACGGCGGCCGCAACCCCCTCGGCATCCGGGCTCCCCCGCGCCCTACGCTGGGGCGATGACGGAGCAGACGGTGCGCATCGGCGGGCGCCGCCTGCGCCTGTCGAACCTCGACAAGGTGCTGTACCCCGAGACGGGCACCACCAAGGGCGAGGTGATCGACTACTACTCCCGCATCGCTCCGCTGCTGCTCCCCCATGTCGCCGACCGGCCGGTCACCCGCAAGCGGTGGCCCGACGGGGTGGGCACCGACGGTGACCCGGGGCAGCCGTTCTTCGCCAAGGCTCTCGAACCCGGTGCACCGTCGTGGGTGCGCCGGTTCCCCATCGACCACTCCTCGGGCGCGAAGGACTACCCGCTCGTCGACGACCTGCCGACGCTGGTGTACCTCGCGCAGGTCGCGAGCCTGGAACTGCACGTGCCGCAGTGGCGGTTCACCGCGGCGGGCGAGCGCCGCAACCCCGACCGCCTCGTGCTCGACCTCGACCCGGGACCCGGGGTGGGGCTCGCCGAGTGCGCAGAGGTCGCGCGGTGGGCGCGGGCGATCCTGCAGGACATCGGACTCGAGCCCCTCCCCGTCACCAGCGGAAGCAAGGGAATCCACCTGTATGCGCACCTCGACGGCCGTCAGTCGAGCGACGCGGTCAGCGCCGTGGCCAAGGAGCTCGCGCGGGCGATCGAGGCCGACCACCCCGACCTCGTCGTCAGCCAGATGGCGAAAGCCGTGCGCGACGGCAAGGTGTTCATCGACTGGAGCCAGAACAACGGCTCCAAGACCACCATCGCCCCGTACTCGCTGCGCGGGCGGTCGCAGCCCACCGTGGCGGCCCCGCGCACCTGGGACGAGCTCGACGACCCCGCTCTGCGCCACCTGCTGTTCAGCGAGGTGCTCGAGCGCGGTGGCGATCCGCTCGCGCCCCTCGAGCGTGACGGCGGCCCGCTGCGGGCCTACATCTCCAAACGCACCGCCGGTCGCACGCCCGAACCGGTTCCCGAGGCGCCGCACGGCGAGCCCGCGCCCGAAGGGCCACCCCGCTTCGTCATTCAGGAGCACCACGCCACGCGCCTGCACTGGGATCTGCGCCTCGAGCGCGACGGCGTGCTCGTCAGCTGGGCGGTGCCGAAGGGTGTCCCCTCCACCACCGCGAAGAACAGCCTCGCCGTGATGACCGAGGATCACCCGCTGCCCTACCTGGACTTCGCGGGCGAGATCCCCCGCGGCGAGTACGGCGCCGGCATCATGACCGTCTGGGACACCGGCACCTACGACCTCGAGAAGTGGCGCGACGACGAGGTGATCGCCACCCTCGAGGGCCGCCCCGACGGCCCCCTCGGCCGCGTGCGCCTCGCCCTCATCCGCACCCGGGGCGCGGGCGAGAAGTCGCAGTGGCTGTTGCACCGCATGAAGACGGATGCCGCGGGCGCACCGCAGGGCGACGGGCCCCCGGTCGTGGCGCAGGATCACGGCGCACGTGCGGCCACCGCGGCATCCACCGCTCCGGCTTCCGCGGCCCCGGCGGGCGCCCAGCCGAGCGCCGCCGACCCGACGACCACGGAACCGACGCCCGCCGAGCCGAGAGCCTCGGCGCCGACGTCCGCCGAGCCGAGCACCGCCGAGCCGCCGGCCACGGAGCCGACGCCGCCGACCCTCGCAGACCTCCGGCCGATGCTCGCCACCGCCGCGACTGCGGGGCTCGCGCGCGCCGCGGCCGAGCGCTGGGGTCCGGCGTGGGTGGAGATGAAGTGGGACGGCATCCGCGGGGTCGGCATCTGGGACGGCGAGAGACTGCGGCTGCGCTCGCGAAACGGGAACGACCTCACCGCGGCGTATCCCGAACTCACCGGCGTCGACCTGGGCCTCGGCCCCGATCCGGCCGTGTTCGACGGCGAGATCGTCGCCCTCGACGAGCAGGGACGCCCGAGCTTCCCGCTCCTGCAGAAGCGCATGAACCTCGCTCAGCCGCGCGAGATCGATCGTGAAGCGTCACGAACCCCCGTGCAGCTGTACCTGTTCGACGTGCTGTCGGCGGGAGGCCGCGACCTGGCATCCCTCCCGCTCACCGAACGGCGGAGGATCCTCGAGGAACGCGCGGGTGGAGCGGGCGCACCGGTCGTCGTGCCGCCCGTCTTCGACGACGTGGATGCCGCGGTCGCCACCAGCGGCAGGTTCGGGCTCGAGGGGGTCGTGGTGAAGGAACCGTCGTCGACGTACCGGCGCGGAGCGCGGTCGGAGCAGTGGCTCAAAGTGAAGCACTCGCGCACGCAGGAGGTGGTGGTCGGCGGCATCCGTCCCGGCAAGGGCAACCGCTCGGGCACGATCGGGTCGCTGCTGGTCGGCGTGCCCTCGGCCGACGGACTCCGGTACGCGGGGCGCGTCGGCTCGGGTTTCGGCGAGAAGACCCTCGCGCGCCTCACCGAGCTGCTCGCACCGCTGCGCACGGACGCCGACCCGTTCGTCGGCGTGCCGTCGGCGGATGCGCGCGACGCGCTGTGGGTGCGGCCCGAGCTCGTGGCGGAGGTGGAGTTCGCGGAGTTCACCCCCGGCGGCATCCTGCGGCAGGCGCGGTGGCGGGGGCTGCGGCCCGACAAGAACCCCGACGAGGTCGTGCGGGAAGGGTGAATCCGCCCCCGCCACCGGCCCCGGACGGGCTCACGCGTGGCGCGAGTCGTGCTCGACGTGGCCCGCGGGTTCGAGCTGGAACGTCGAGTGCTCCACGTCGAAGTGCTGGGCGAGGCACGACTGCAGGGATGCCAGGATCGCGGCGGCACGCCCGTCGGACAGCGCCGCGTCGTCGACGATGACGTGGGCGCTGAACACCGGTGCCCCGCGCGTGAGCTGCCACACGTGGACGTCGTGCACGTCGACGACGCCGTCGGCCTCACGCAGGTGCTCACGGATCTCGGCGACGTGCACACCGACCGGCGCCGACTCCGTCAGCACGACCACGACCTCACGGAGCAGCCCGATCGCACGCGGCACGATGAGCACCGCGATGAGCAGCGAGGCGAGGGCATCGGCCTGCGCGAAGCCGGTCGTGACGATGACGATCGCCGCCACGATCACGGCGACCGAGCCGACGAGATCACCGAGCACCTCGAGGTAGGCCCCGCGCACGTTGATGCTGCGCTTCTGCGCCCGGCTCAGCAGCCACATCGACACCGCGTTCGCGATCAGGCCCGCCACCGCGACGACGAGCATCAGGCCGCCCTGCACCTCGGCCTCGGAGGGCGCGAGCAGCCGCTGAACCGCCTCGACCCCCACCCACGCGCACAGCACGAGCAGGATGACGCCGTTCGCCAGCGCCCCGAGCACCTCGGCGCGCTGGTAGCCGAACGTGCGCCGGTCATCGGCGGGCCGCGCGGCGATCGCGGTCGCGATGAGCGCGACGACGAGCGCCGCCGCATCGGTGAACATGTGCGCCGCGTCGGCGAGCAGCGCGAGCGAGCCCGACAGCACCGCGCCCACGATCTGCACGAGCATCACGGTGACCGTCAGCGCGAGCGCGGTCGCCAGCAGGCGCCGGTTGCCGGCATCCCGGATGCTACCGGCGGGCGCGTGATCGTGCATCCTCCCAGGCTAGGCCGGGCCGGCGCCGTGCCGCGTGGTTCCGCGGCAGTCGGGAATGAGAACCGCCCTCACCAGCCCAGCGCGTTCAGCTGCGCCTGGATGCGGCGATGCGCGTGCAGAGCGGGGTACACGCCCAGGAACACCGCCATCGGCGCCCGCAGCCGCAGATCGCGGATGCCATGCGCGCTGTAGGTGTTCTCGAAGCGGTCGATGTAGCGCCGGAAGTCGCGGGGTGCGTCGTCGAGCCGCCGCGCGGACATGCCCGCCACCATGTCGGAGCGGTAGCCGATGCGATGACCGCCGAGGGCGAGGTGGATCGCGATGTCGAGGTCCTCGTGCATCACGTCGGCCACGTCGTCGCAGAGGAACTCCCGCACGTCCAGCCACGCCGAACGGCGTACCGCCATGTTGCTGCCGAACAGGAACACGAAGTCGCCGGCGAGGCGCACCTGCAGCCGGCGCAGGCGGTCGTCGATCTGCTGACCGACGCTGCGCAACGGGAGGTCGTAGTACTCGACGGGCCCCGAGGCGGCATCCACCTCCCCCGACGCGAACACCGCGGTCACCCGCCGCACCCAGTCGGGTTTGACGACCGTGTCGGCGTCGATGCGTCCCAGCACGTCACCCGTCGCGGCATCCATGCCGAGGTTGCGGGTGGGGACCAGGCCCTGACGCTCGTCCTGGTGCAGAAGGCGGATGCCGAGGTGCGGGTGCCGCGCCGACGCGCGCTCGACGACCCCGCAAGTGTCATCGGTGGAACGGTTGTCGACCACGAGCACCTCGTGCGGGGCGAGCGTCTGCCGCGCCACCGCGTCGAGACAACGGCCGATGACGGCCTGCTCGTTGAAGGCGGGGATGACGATCGATATCGACGGCACGGCGCTCACCCCACGGGTCTACACGCTCAGAGTGATGCGAGAAGGGGCGCGAGGTGACCGAAGGCCCTCGCCCGGTGCGAGGCGGCGTTCTTCTCGGCAGCGCTCCACTGCCCGACCGTGCGCTCGTCGTCGACGCTCTGGCCGTCGGGGATGAAGATCGGGTCGTACCCGAACCCGCCCGGCCCCGCCGGCTGGGTCGCCAGGCGGCCGGGCCAGCGTCCCTCGACGGTGTCTTCGCCGCCGTCGGGACGCACCAGTGCGATCACCGACACGAACTGCGCCGTGCGGTGCGGATCGGCCACGTCGGACAGCTGATCGAGCAGCAGCTCGAGGTTGGCCGTGGCGTCTTTCCTGTGCCCCGCCCAGTACGCCGAGAACACCCCGGGCGAGCCGCCGAGCACGTCGACGGCCACCCCGGAGTCGTCGGCCAGAGCCGGCAGACCCGTGTGGGCCGCGGCCGCGCGCGCCTTGATGAGCGCATTGGCCGCGAACGTCACCCCGTCTTCGACCGGCTCGGGGCCGTCGTACGCCACGACCTCGAGGTCGGGACGCACCGCGGCGACGATCGCCTGGAACTCCTCGACCTTGTGCGGATTGTGCGTGGCCAGCACGATGCGCGGCATGTCAGCCCTCGAGGGCGGCGGTCTGGATGCCGCGCAGCTCGGCGCAGCCGTCGACGCCCAGTTCGAGCAGACGGTCGAGCTCGGCCTTGTCGAACGGGGCGCCCTCGGCGGTGCCCTGCACCTCGACGAACAGGCCGCGTCCGGTGACGACGACGTTCATGTCGGTCTCGGCGCGCACGTCCTCGACGTAGGCGAGGTCGAGCATCGGCTCGCCGTCGATGATGCCCACCGACACCGCCGCCACCGAGTCGCGCAGCACCTCGGCCCGCTGGCCGATGAACTTCTTCTCGCGGCCCCAGGCGATGGCATCCGCGAGGGCCACGTACGCGCCCGTGATGGCCGCGGTGCGGGTTCCTCCGTCGGCCTGCAGCACGTCGCAGTCGATGACGATCGTGTTCTCACCCAGCGCCTTCGTGTCGACGACGGCGCGCAGGGCCCGGCCGATCAGGCGCGAGATCTCGTGCGTGCGACCGCCGACCTTGCCCTTGATGCTCTCGCGGTCGTTGCGGCTGTTCGTCGCGCGCGGCAGCATCGCGTACTCGGCGGTGACCCAGCCTTTGCCCTTGCCCGTCAGCCAGCGCGGCACGCCGTTGGTGAACGACGCGGTGCACAGCACCTTGGTGCCGCCGAAGGTGATGAGGGCGGAGCCCTCGGCATGCGCCGACCAGCCGCGCTCGATGGTCACGGGGCGGAGCTGATCGGTGGTGCGGCCGTCTTTGCGGGTCATGTGTCCTCCTGGGAACGGAACGGATGCCGCGCCTCAGCGCGGCAGGTCGATGGCGCCGGTCTGCACGAGCTGCACCTCGCGCACCTCGCGGCCCATGAGGCGGTGCGCCAAGCGCAGGAAATCGTCGGCCGACGAGCCGGTGGCCTCGTAGCGGTGGCTCGGGGTGGCATCCGGGCTCGCCAGCAGGTCGCGGGAGACGAGCTGGCGGAACACGTCTTTCGCCGTCTCGCTGTCGCTCGAGACGAGGCTCACGTCGGGGCCCATCACGTAACTGATCGCGCCCTCGAGGAACGGGTAGTGCGTGCAGCCGAGCACGAGGGTGTCGACCCCCGCGTGCCGCAGCGGCGCGAGGTATTGCTCGGCGGTGGCGAGCACCTCGGGCGAGTCGGTGACCCCGGCCTCGACGAACTCGACGAAGCGGGGGCATGCCTCGGCGAACACCGTGAGGCGCTCATTGACCTCGAGCATGTCCTGGTAAGCGCGGGAGCCGATCGTGCCGGTCGTGCCGATCACGCCGATGCGGCCGTTGCGCGTCGTCGACATCGCCGTACGCACGGCCGGGCCGATCACCTCGACGACGGGCACGTCGTACCGCTCGCGCGCGTCGCGCAGCATCGCCGCCGATGCCGTGTTGCACGCGATCACCAGCATCTTCACGCCCTGCTCGACGAGGGTGTCGAGCACCTCGAGCGCGTACCTGCGCACGTCGGCGATGGGCTTGGGGCCGTAGGGAGAGCGGGCGGTGTCGCCGATGTACAGGATCGACTCGCGCGGCAGCTGCGCCGACACGGCCCGGGCGACGGTGAGACCGCCGACTCCCGAGTCGAAGATCCCGATCGGCGCGTCGTCCATAGGGGTCCAGCCTACCGGGCGGGCGGGATCGGGCCGCGGAGCCGCACACCTCCTGCGATCCCCCCGTGCGGCGGAAGTCTGCGGACTGGGGGCCGAGCATTGCGGGAGTTGTGCGGCGGGAGTGGGTGTCAAGCGGGTCCGCGACGCTCGGGCCCGCGCCCGGTGCCGCAATAGGCTGGCGCGATGACCCGCAGCACCGCCCTGCACACCGACCGATACGAACTCACGATGCTCGACGCGGCCCTGCGCGACGGCACCGCGCAACGCCGATGCGTGTTCGAGGTGTTCGGTCGCCGCCTGTCGGGCGGGCGCCGCTTCGGCGTCGTCGCCGGCACGGGACGTCTGCTCGAGGCGATCGGCGACTTCCGCTTCGGCGACGACGAGCTGCGGTTCCTCCGCGACGAGCGGATCGTGGATGCCACCACCCTCGACTTCCTCGCCGACTACCGCTTCACGGGCTCGGTGACGGGATACCGCGAGGGCGAGGTGTACTTCCCGGGCTCGCCGCTGCTGACCATCGAGGGCACGTTCGCCGAGGCGGTGCTGCTCGAGACGTTGGCGCTCAGCATCCTGAACTACGACTCCGCCGTGGCCACCGCCGCCGCCCGTATGAGCGTGGCCGCCGGCGATCGTCCGCTGGCCGAGATGGGCTCGCGCCGCGCGAGCGAGCAGGCCGCCGTCGCCGCAGCCCGCGCGGCCTACATCTCCGGCTTCTCGGCCACGAGCAACCTCGAGGCCGGACGGCGCTGGGGCGTGCCCACCATGGGAACGGCCGCGCACGCCTGGACGCTGCTGCACGACAGCGAAGAAGACGCGTTCCGGTCGCAGGTCGACGCGCTGGGCAGCGGCACGACGCTGCTGATCGACACGTACGACATCCCCGAGGGCGTGCGCACCGCCGTGCGCGTGGCGGGGACCGGTCTGGGCGGTGTGCGGATCGACTCGGGCGACCTGCCGATCGTCGCCGGGGAGGTGCGCGCCCTGCTCGACGAACTCGGCGCCACCGGCACGCGCATCACCGTCACGAGCGACCTCGACGAGTACGCCCTCGCCGCCCTCGCCGCCTCCCCCGTCGACTCCTACGGCGTGGGCACCTCGGTCGCCACCGGCTCGGGCGTTCCGACCGCGGGTCTGGTGTTCAAGCTCGTCGCGCGCGAGGCCGCGGACGGCTCGTGGGTGGGTGTGGCCAAGGCCTCGGCGCAGAAGGCGTCGCACGGCGGTCGCAAGGCGGCGTTCCGCACGCTCGACGCGGGCACCGCGACCTCGGAGCTGATCGTGGTGAGCGACGGCTTCGAGCAGCTGTCGACCCCCGCCGAGCACCCCGACGCACGCGCCCTGCAGACGACGCTCATGCGAGACGGCGAAGCGGATGCCGGCGCCTTGGGGGCCGCGGGCGTGCAGGCCGCGCGGGCGCACCACGCCCGCGTGCGGGAAGAGCTTCCGGTGCGAGCGCTCGCGCTCAGCAAGGCCGACCCGGCGCTCCCCACGGAGTATCGCGGGTGACCGGGACCCACGTCGCTGGCGTGAGGGGTCAGGAGTCGTCGCCGAGCCCGCTCGTCGGCGACGGAGAACGACCTCTCACGTGCGGACGGCGCGGGGTCCGAGCGCGCGGGGTCAGTTGATCAGCGACTCGTAGATCTCTTTGCACTGCGGGCAGACGGGGAACTTCTCGGGGTCGCGGCCCGGGGTCCACTTCTTGCCGCACAGCGCGCGCACCGGCTTGCCGGTGATTGCCGACTCGAGGATCTTGTCTTTCTTGACGTAGTGCGAGAAGCGCTCATGGTCGCCGGGCTCGATGCTCTCTTCGCGGATGAGCTCTTCGAGCTCGCGATCGAGGGTCGCGAGGCCCCCACTGTCCGGTCTGTCGAGAGGCGTGCTCATGGTCAGCCAGTGTAGCCGCGGAGCGCACCGAGGGGTCGATCGCGTTCGCGTCAGGTCGCCTCGGCGAACTCCATGAGCTGTGTCGCCCGGCGCTCGAACAGGGCCGCACCGATCGCCACGCCGACGACCAGGACGATGACTCCCGCGCCCACGCCCACCGAAAGGGCGAGCACCGCGTCGATGGCGTCGCCGTCGATCGCGCCCCACGTGAGCCAGATCGCCGGGAGCGCCGCGAGCAGCGCGCCGGCCATCACCAGCCCCTGAGCCATGACGCCGCCGGAGCCCGTGCGCTGGGGCTGTTGGAAAGGGCTGTCGCCGGGCCGCGACACGGCGTACGGCGCGAGCACCGACGACACGCTCGACAACCCGAGACCGGCCAGGAACAGCGCGGCGCACACGCCCACCATCGCCGGCAGGATCGCCCACCGACCGTGGGCGACGATCGCGAGCGGCAGCGAGATCGCCAGCACCGGGATGCCGATGAGCAGCACCGGCACGAGACGGCCGATGCGGTCGGGGGCACCGCGCATTCCGCTGGCGATGTGCATCCAGAGGGCGGTGGAGTCGTAGGCGAGGTCGTTGTGCGGCAGCCAGCCGAAGAACAGCGCCATGATCGGCACGGGCAGCAGGACCGCGAGTTCGAACGGCACACCGGCCACGAGCAGCGGCACCGTCGACACCACGGCCGCGATCGGCACGACCACCACGTTCACGATGTAGCGGCGGTCGCGCAGCCAGTACGACAGGCTGCGGGCCGCGACCGCTCCCCCGGGCGTTCCGGGGAAGATCGCGAACCAGCCGAGACCGCCGCGCTCGCGAGCCGCGACGGGCCGCCGAGTGGTGGTCAGGAGCGTGTCGACGAGCGCGTACCACGCGACGGTGAGGCCGGCGATCGTGGCCAGCGCCACGACGAGGCTGCCGATCGCGGCGCCCACGCTCGGGGCCACGGCGATGCCCCAGGCGGCACCGATCGGCGTCCACGCGAGGATCTCGGCGGCGGACGCCAGCTGCGACGGCACGGCCCCGCGCCACTCGAGCGACCCGAGGAACACCGCCACCGGGACCACGGCGACGAGCACGGCGACGAAGTACACGCCCAGGAGCTCTCGCGACTGGCGCGTGCGCTGAACGAGCGCGCCGAGGGCCATGCTCACCCGAGCGAACAGCACGCACGTGGCCGAGGCCAGGACGACCGAGACCACGCTCGCCAGCGCGGAGGCGCCGTGCGCGCCCCAGGCGACGGCCAGGCTGACGGCGAGTACGAGCACGACGAGGACCGGCACGCTGAGGAACCCGGCGAGCAGCAGGGCCCCGGCGAGCGGCCGCGGCTCGGGCCCGACGACGGCGAAGCGCCGCGGATCGAGCGGGTCGACCGACGCCGTCACGGGCGGGCCCACGGCGAAGCCGAGGGTGACCGCGGAGCCCGCGAGCATCGTGACCACGGCAGTGGTCAGGCGGTCGGCGTCGGCGAGACCCGTGGCGCTGACGGAGGCCACCACCGCCGCGATCACCAGCAGCACCACGCCGATCACTCGGCGCACGACCTCGCGCCGGTCGCCCCGGAGGGCGCCCAGCATCATCGCGAGTCTCAGGCGGAGAACGTGTGCAACCACTCGAGGCCCTCCACGTCGCCCAGCCCACCGGCCAGTTCGAGGAACCGCTGCTCCAGCGTCGACTCGCCGCGCACCTCGTCGACCGTGCCCTCGGCCAGCACCTGGCCCGACACGATCACCGCGACCCGCGAGCACACGCGCTCGACGAGCTCCATACCGTGGCTGGAGAGGATCACCGTTCCGCCGTGGTTGACGTACGACCCGAGGATGTCGAGGATGACGCCGCTGGAGACGGGGTCGACGGCCTCGAAGGGCTCGTCGAGCACCAGCAGTCGCGGGGAGTGGATCATGGCGCCCGCGAGCATGACCTTCTTGGTCATGCCCGCCGAGTAGTCGGACACGGGCCGGGCGAGCGCGTCGACGAGATCGAAGGCGCGGGCGAGGTCGGCCGTGCGGCTCTCGACGAGGGGCGCGGGGAGTCCGCGCAGCGCGCCGTAGTACGACAGCAGCTGGCGCCCGGTCAGGCGGTCGAAGGTGCGCAGACGGTCGGGCAGGACGCCGAGGAGCTTCTTGGCCTCCCGCGACCTCTTGGTCGCGTCGACGCCGTTGATGCTGACGGTTCCGCTGTCGGCGCGCAGAAGGCCCGCGATGATCGACAGCGTCGTGGTCTTCCCGGCGCCGTTGGGGCCGACCAGACCGTAGAAGGAGCCGGCCGGAACGGTGAGGTCGATCGCGTCGACCGCGCGCAGCTCGCCGAACGTCTTGGTGACGTTGCGCAGGCTGAGGGCGGGCACGGCGGGCTCGGCGCTGGCTTCGGCGCTGATTTCGGCGGTGGGCTCTGCGGCGTCGTCCGCGCGCGTGTCGGCGTGTGCCGCGGTCAGCGCGGCGGGCGCGGGGGCGGGCTCGGCATCCGCGGCCGCGTCCGGTTCCGCGTGCGGTTGGGCATCCGCGACGAGAGCGGGCCCCGCGGCCGGCGAAGCGGCGCTGTCGGTGTCGGTGGATGCCGTGTCCTCGAAGTCGACGCGCTCGGCATCGCTCTGCGCGAGCGGACTGTCGTCCACGACGACCGAGGCGTCCGCGTCGGTCTCGTCGACACGCACGTCGGGCGGAGTGGGGTCCTCGTCTTCGACGGCGGCTGAGGGCTCGTCGAGGGCGGGTCCGGGCTCGGGCTCGGGCTCGGGCTCGGGCTCGGGTGCAGGGTCGCCGGTGTCGGTCGCCGTCGTGTCGAGCGGCGTCTCGGTCTCGAGCGCCGCGACCGACGCGGTGTCGAGGGGGGCGGCGGTCGATTCGTCGGCGTCGACGACGCGGGAAACCGACGCCGGGGCGTCGGCCGGGTCCGCGGCGGGCGCCTGGACCACCGGCTCCTCGACCGCGACGTCGGCCGGGGCCGGGTCCGCGGCGGGCGCCTCGGCAGCGGCGGACTGCTCGACCACCGGCTCCTCGACCCCCGGCTCCTCGACCGCGACGTCGGCCGGGGCCGGGTCCGCGGCGGGCGCCTCAGCAGTCGGCGCATTCGCGACGGGCTCCTCGACCACCGGCTCCTCGACCGCGACATCGGCCGGGGTCGGGTCGGCGGGCGTCGCATCGACGAGTGGATCGGCTGCGGCGGCGGGATCGACGTCGAGGGGTACGTCGTCCTCGGGTGTGGTGGACCCGGCGTCGGCCGCGGGCACGGCGGCGGGCTCGTCGGCGACGACGGGCGCGTCGTCACCGCGGGGCTCGGCATCCGCAGTCGCGACGGGCAACGGCGGCCGCGGCGGCACGATGATGCCGTCGGGAGTCGCGGTCGCCGGAGCGACGGTGGTCGCCTCCTCCGCGGCAACGGCCGCAGCCGAAGCCACGGCCGCGTCGTTCGCCGCCGCGCGAGCGGCGGTCGTGCGGGGAGTGGTCGTTCGAGGCGTGGTCGTGCGCCCGGTGCTCGCACGCGGTGTCGCGGGCTTCTTCGCCGCGGGGCGCTTCGCCGCCGGCTTCGCGGCGGCCGACGCGGCCGCGCCCGTCGACGCCTTCGCGGTGCCCGCCGCCGTGGTCTTCGCCGTGGTCGCTCTCGCCGTCGAGGCCTTGGTCGCCGGGGTGGCGGCGGTGGCCCCCGAGGCCGACGCGTCGTTCGCCGGCTCCGCACCGGCCGAGGTCGTCTTCTTCGCCGCGACGGTCCGCGGCGCAGTGGTCTTCGATCCCGCGGCGCTGCCGGCGCGAGGAGCGCGGGGCGCGCGCGGCTTCGGGGCCGTCGGCGTGGCGTCGGCGGAGCCGTCGGCATCCGCTCCCGCACCCGCGGCGCGACGGGGGGCGCGGGGGGTACCGCTGCGCGGCGCGGACGAGCGGGGCGCCCGCGGGGTGCGCGGCTTCGCCGCCGGCGACGGTTCGACGCTCTCTGCGCCGCCCTCAGCGGAAGTCGAGGACGGTTCGGGGGGTTCCGGCAGCGAGGCTGTCATCGCACCAAACTATCAACGACCTCCGACACCGCCCCGCCGTCGGCCGCGCGGCGCACGGATCCGACGGCATCACGATCCCACAACGACCGGGGCGAATCATGCCACCTCGCAGGTGCTCCTGGCTACAGTTGATCGAACACGAAGGCGTGACATTCCGGTGAACCGGACATGACGACTCATCCCCCCAGGAGCCAGCCTTGACAGTTCAGATCGTGATCCTCGCCGCGGGCATGGGCTCGCGCCTCGGTCGCAGCCTGCCGAAACCGCTGACCGCACTGGCCGACGGCCGCAGCATCATGCAGCAGCAGCACGACAACATCCGCGCCGCCTTCGGGCGCGACGCGCGCATCACCACCGTCGTCGGCTACCGTGCCGAGACCATCGTCGACGCCTTCCCGCGCGTCGACTACGTTTACAACGACCGGTACGACCAGACCAACACCTCCAAGAGCCTGCTGCGTGCCCTCGCCGCATCCGGCCGCGGCGGAGTGCTGTGGATGAACGGCGACGTCGTGTTCGACCCGCGCGTGCTCGGCCGTGCCGTCGAGCTCGTCGAGGGCGATCGCTCCTTCGTCACCGTCGACACCGCGAGCGTCAGCGACGAAGAGGTCAAGTACACGGTGGATGCCGAGGGCTTCATCGCCGAGCTGTCGAAGGTCGTCGTGGGCGGCATCGGCGAGGCGGTGGGCATCAACTACATCTCGTCGCGCGACAAGAAGACGCTGCAGCGCCACCTGCAGCGCGTCGATGACCAGGACTACTTCGAGCGCGGCATCGAACTCGCGATCGCCGAAGACGGCATGCGCGTCGAACCGCTCGACATCTCCGATCTGTACGCGGTGGAGGTCGACTTCGCCGAAGACCTCGAGCGGGCGAACCTCTTCGTCTGAACCGCGCCCGCGGCATCCGTACGCCCGTCGCGCGTCCGACGCCCGCCGTCACCTCACCCCGATCCCCCAGCCGAGCGGGAGAGGATGAGTCCATGGCCGAGAAGGTGCACCGCATCCACTCCCTCCCCCACGACGCGCCCTGGACGGGCGGTCTGCCGCCGGTGGGGTCGGAGGAACATCCGCGCACGATCCGCATGCTCGACCGCGTGCTGTCGGTGCAGCGGCCCGTCGTGCTCGCTCACCTGCGCAGCATCCGCCTCCGGCATCCGGACGCCACGGTCGACGAGATCCTGAGGATCCTCGAGCGCCGCTACCTCGCCGCCGTCACCACGGGGGGCGCCGCCGTCGGCGCGACCGCCGTGGTCCCGGGCATCGGCACGAGCGTGACCCTCGCCCTGAGCGGCGTCGAGACGATGGGCTTCCTCGAGGCGACCGCGCTGTACGCCCAGTCGGTGGCGGAGGTGCACGGCGTCGCGGTCGACGACCCCGACCGCGGGCGGGCCCTCGTGCTCGCCCTCATGCTCGGCAAAGAAGGCGTCGACCTCGTCTCCCAGCTCGCGCAGCAGGCCGCCGGACGAGGTGGCAGCCGTTCGAGCCATTGGGGAGAGCTCGTCACCAAGACGCTTCCGCGTGCCGCGGTGGGCCCGCTCGTCGACCGGCTCAAGACCACCTTCGTGCGGCAGTTCGCCACGCGGGGCGGAGCGTCGTGGGTCGGCAAGGCGCTGCCGTTCGGCGTCGGAGCCGTCGTGGGCGGGGCGGGCAACAACATCCTCGGTCGACGCGTGCTCGTCAACGCCCGCCGCGCGTTCGGCGCTCCCCCGCTGCAGCTGCCCGTCGACCTGGAACCGCGTCCCGGTGCCGAGCGCCTCGAGCGCTCCGCCGTCAGCGGGGTCCGCCGGGCGGGCGACTCGTTCGCGGCCGCCGTGGGCGCCGCCGGCCGCCGCACCGGCTCGGTCGCCCGCAAAGCGCTCCCGCGGCGCCGCACCGGCGACGCCGCGCAGGGCGAGGCGGGTGCCGACGCGGCCGACGGCGGCCCCCTCCGAGGAAACTGACCCGACCGGGCGCGTGTCTCCCATGTCATCGACACCGCCCGGGCGCAAGTCCCGCGCGTCGCTCGGCCGGGCGCGTTAGCCTCACCACATGGGCGACCTCCTCGATTCCCTCGCCGTCTGGATGCCGCGTCAGCGCTGGTACGGCACGAAGGGCCGCGATCCGCACCTCACCGTCATCGCGGACTGGCCCCTCGACGCCGCCGACGCGCGCCTGCTGCTCGTACGCGACGAGGCCGTGCACCCCGCGATCGTGTACCAGGTGCCGGTGGCGGTGCGCCCCGAGGGCGCGGTTCCGCCGGGCAGCCTGATCGGCCCCGCCTCCGAGGGCCTGGTGTGGGCGGATGCCACCACCGATGCCGCCTTCACCGACCAGCTGTACACGTGGGTCACCGAGGGCGGCGAGGTCGGTCGCGCCGACGACGGCTTCCTCGGCATCGCCCTGACCTCCCCCGACGGCCGCGCGCCCGCACAGCGCGCCACGGCACGGGTGCTGAGCGGCGAGCAGTCCAACACCTCGCTGATCTTCCGGCCCGAAGACGACGGCATCCCCGTCATCTGCAAGCTGTTCCGCCAGGTCAATCCCGGCATCAACCCCGATGTCGAGTTGCAGTCCGCGCTGGCCGCGGGAGGCGCCGCCTTCGTGCCCGCCGCGATCGGCGAGGTGCGCGGCTCGTGGGTCACGCCCGAGGGCGTGCCCGTGAGCGGATCGCTCGCCTTCGCGCAGGAGTTCTTCGAGGGCGTCGAAGACGCGTGGCGCGTCGCGCTCGATGCCGCCGCTTCCGCCGACGACTTCGCCGCCCGTGCGCACGCGCTCGGCGCGAGCGTCGCCGGGATGCACGTGGCCCTCGCCCGGCAATTCCCGACCCGCGAGCCCGACGAGGCCGACCGTGCCGCCGTGGTGGGCGCGTGGGAACGCCGGTTGTCGATCGCGGTGACCGAGGTTCCCGCTCTGCTGCCCTACGCCGATCGCATCCGCGCCGTCTACGCCGCCGCAACCGTGGCACCCTGGCCGGCGCTGCAACGCGTGCACGGCGACCTGCACCTCGGGCAGGTGCTCGACACCGCCGCCAACGGCTGGGTGCTGCTGGACTTCGAGGGTGAGCCGCTGCGCCCGATCGCCGAGCGTCTGCAGCCCGACGTCGCCGTGCGCGACGTCGCCGGGATGCTGCGCTCGTTCGACTACGTGTCGGGCGCCGTGGCCGACGACGACGGCGCCGCCGTGCGCGCGTGGGTCATCGCCGCGCAGCAGGCGTTCCTCGCGGGCTACGCCGAGACCGCGGGACGTGAGGGCTTCGGCGACGACCCGCTGCTGGCGGCGTTCGAGCTCGACAAGGCGGTGTACGAGGCGATCTACGAGACGCGCAACCGCCCGGACTGGGTCGGCATCCCGCTCGCCGCCATCGGTCGGCTCGCGCCGCTGGACTGACACGACGGGCCGACCGGCCCCGCGCGGGTGACGGGCGGCGAAGGGCCGTGGTGCGCGCGGTGCGCCGCGGCCGCCCGCGCCTCATCGACACCACCGCGGACCGCCCCGAGCGCCCGCCCGCGGCAGCCGGCGCCTCAGCCCGCTTCCTCGACCTCGACGTCGTCCTTCGCGGCGGGGCGGTCGTGCCACCGCTGCCAGCGCTGCATCAGCTCGGCCACGGCCGCCTCGAAGCGCGCGGTCGCGGCGCCCGGCGTCGTATCGCCGAAGTAGTGCGTCACCCAGTGCTCCAGACGCCCGACCGCGTCGGGGTCGCCGAGCACGCGATCGGCCTCGGCCACGATCGATGCGGATGCCGTGGCATCCAGCCATTCGCAGGCCGACAGGTAGCCGCTGTCGTCGACGAGGGCCTCGGGGTCGACCGGCCGCGTGATCATGAGCGGCTTGCCCACCGCGAGTCGGTCGTAGACCATCGCCGAGATGTCGACGATCGCCAGGTCCGCCGCGGCGAGCTGCCACCCCAGCTCGGGGCCGGTGTCGTGCACGTGGTGGGCGGTGGGGTCGGCGGCGTTGGCCGCGGCGAGCGCCGCGACGATCCGCGCGTTCGCCGCGCCGTAGGCGGCATCCACGACTCCCGAACGCGGGTGCGGCCGGTAGATGACGCGGTGGCGCCCGGTGGCCAGCAGGGCCTTCACCAGCGTCTCGCCGTGCGTCGCGATGGAGCCGTAGTGGGCCGAGGGCCGGTCGCCCTCCCAGGTGGGGGCGTAGAGCACGACGGTTCGCTCGTCGGGCGTGTACGGCAGGCTGCCCGAGTAGTGGTCGGCCTGGGGACGCCCGATGGCGAAGGTGCGGGCGTCGAGGTCGTAGTCCCACAGCACGCGCGAGAGGCGGGCGCGGGCGGCGTCACCGGCGACGAAGGCGTAGTCGTACGCCTTGAACTGGTTGGTCGACATGTACATCTTGTCGGACTCACCGTGGTTGATGAACACGTGCCAGCGATGACCGTAGCGGAACATCTGGAAGTTGCGCGTGTTCTGGTTGACGTACAGCACCACCCGGACGTCCTGCTCGGCGAGCACCTGCTCGACGTCGGTGACGCTGGGGGCGTAGGCCACCGGCAGCGCGCCGTCTTTCAGCAGGGCGTCGGCTCCGCGGATCGCGCGGCTGATCACCACGACGGGCCAGGTCTTCGACAGTTCCTGCAGCGGGGCGTACCACTGCCGCATCTGGTACATGTTCACCGCGCCGTCGGCGAAGTACACCGCGATGCGGAAGCGCCCGGTGGGCAGCGGCCCCCGCGCCTCGAGGGCCCGGCGCAGGTCGCGGCGGGCGGTGCGGGTGGCCAGAGCTTTTCGCAACAGCCCCACGGCGAGCTGCACATCGCGGGTGAGGGGCATCGTTCCAGGGTACCGGCCAGCCTCGCGTGACAGGATCGACGGATGCCCCTCCCGACCCCCGGCGGAAGAGACGCGCCCGTTCCCCCCGACGATGCCGGCGTGAGCTTCGTCATGCCCGTACTGAACGAGCAGCGCTATCTGCGCCGTGCCGTGGCATCCACTCTCTCCCAAGACGTGCCCGGGCCGGTCGAGCTCGTCCTGGCCCTGGGGCCCTCGACGGATGCCACCGACGCGATCGCCCGCGAGCTGGCGGATGCCGACGAGCGCATCGTCCTCGTCGACAACCCCGCCGCCGACATCCCGGTGGGGTTGAACCGCGCCATCCGCGCGAGCCGGTACCCGACGATCGTGCGGGTCGACGCGCACTCCGAGCTCGCGCCCGGATACACCCGCGCCGCGCTGGCGACCCTGCGGCGGGTTCGGGCCGCGAACGTGGGCGGGGTGATGAGCGCCGACGGCCGTTCTCCCTTCCAGCGCGCGGTCGCGCGCGCCTACAACTCGCGCGTGGGGCTGGGCGGCGGGGCGTACCACGGCGGGTCGGTCGAGGGCCCGGCCGAGTCGGCCTACCTCGGGGTCATGCGCCGGTCGGTGCTCGATGAGGTGGGCCTGTTCGACGAGAGCATCCGCCGCGGCGAGGACTGGGAACTCAACCTCCGCATTCGACGCGCGGGCTACCGCGTGTGGTTCGACCCGCGCCTGTCGGTCGTCTACTGGCCCCGCGAGAGCTGGTCGCGGCTGGTGCGGCAGTTCCGCGCCACGGGCGCCTGGCGCGGAGAACTCGTGCGCCGCTACGGCCGCGGCAACTCGCTGCGGTACTTCGCACCGCCCGCTCTGCTCGCCGCGATCGCCGTGTCGGCGGGGACGGCCGTGGCCCAGGCGGCCCGTCGCCGCGGGGGCCTCGCCTCGCTCCTGCACCTGCCGGTCGCCGCGTACGCCGCGCTGATCGCCATCGGCGCCCTCGGCCGCGGCGGCGGACGCGGGTGGAGAGACAAGGCCTGGACGGCCGCGGTGCTCCCCTCGATGCACGTGTCGTGGGGGCTCGGCTTCGTGTGGGCACTGGTCCGCGGAGCACGCGACACCGTCGACACCTCGCGCCTCGACGGCCGCAACACGCCACTGCCCTGACGCCCGGCCCGGATGCCACCGTCCCCACTGACCCAGCGCACATCACCGACCCCACGCCACCGCCGCCGCACCCGCGCACAACCTCAGCGATGCGCACAAGTTCAGCGATGCGCACAACCTCAGCGATGTGCACAACCTCAGCCCGGATGCCACCAATCCCACTGACCAAGCGCACATCACCGACCTAGCGTCACCGTCGCCGCGCCCGCGCAGAACCTCAGCGATGAGCACAACCTCAGCAATGTGCGCAACCTCAGCCCGGATGCCACCAACCCGACTGACCCAGCGCACATCACCGACCTAGCTTCACCGCCGCCGTGGCCGCGCCCGCGCACAACCTCAGCGATGCGCACAAGTTCAGCGATGTGCACAACCTCAGCCCGGATGCCACCAACCCGACTGACCCAGCGCACATCACCGACCTAGCTTCACCGCCGCCGTGGCCGCGCCCGCGCACAACCTCAGCGATGCGCACAAGTTCAGCGAT
>NZ_JBKBNC010000001.1:0-190327 GCF_046295495.1 Microbacterium sp. | reverse complement strand
GCACCGCGCGTTTATGCGCCTCAATCGCGTTTATGCGTGACTCGAGGCGCCGGACGGCGGACGCCGCGGGGCGGGCGCGCCGCCGACGCCGGGAACGGCGAACGCGCCGCCGACGCCGGGGAACGGCGAACGCCCCGCCGGACGGAGCCGGGCGGGGCGTTCGCGAGGACGCTCGGGGCGTCAGACCATCTTGGTGACCTGATCGAACGACAGCTCGACCGGGGTCTCACGCTCGAAGAGCGAGACGAGGACCGTGAGCTTGCCGCTCTCGGGCTTGATCTCGCTGATCGTGCCGGGAAGACCCGCGAACGAGCCCTCCTTGATCGTGATCGTCTCGCCGGCTTCGAAGTCGACCTCGGCGGGGATGACGCGCTGCGCCGTGGGGGCGCCCTTGGCGGCACCGGCCTTGGCGGGAGCGGACTCCTTGACCTCGACGAGGCTCTTCAGCATGTTGAAGGCCTCTTCAAAACGCAGCGGGGTGGGGTTGTGGGCGTTGCCCACGAAGCCGGTCACACCGGGGGTGTGACGGACGACCGACCAGGTGTCTTCGTTGAGGTCCATGCGCACCAGCACGTAGCCGGGGATGCGCACGCGGTTGACCATCTTGCGCTGGCCATTCTTGATCTCGACGACGTCCTCCATCGGGACCTCGACCTGGTAGATGTCGTCCTCGACCTCGAGCGTCGACTTGCGCTGCTCGATGTTGGCCTTCACCTTGCGCTCGAAGCCGGCGTAGGAGTGGATGACGTACCACTTGCCCGGCAGCGAGCGCAGCTCGGTGCGGAAGGCGTCGTAGGGGTCGATGTCTTCGTCGTCGTCGTCGGCGGCGTCTTCGTCGGCGGGGGCCTCGCCGGCGTCGGCGGGCGACTCGGAGGCCTCGACCTCGTCGACCACGCCGGCTGCGGCGTTGACCTCGTCGACGAAGTCCTCGTCGAGCACGGGGGCGTCGGGCTCGCCGTTGATGTCGGGGCCGTCGTAGGGCGTGACCTCGTCGGCGGCCTCAGCAGCCTCTTCGGCCTGCTCCTCGGCCAGGGAGTCGGTGAGCACCTCGGCGGCGGCCTCGGCCTCGCTGGCCTCGTCGATCTCGAGAGCGTCGTTCACGATCGCGTCCGCCTCCGGGTCGGTGATGTCGATGTCACCGAGGTCGGCGTCATCGGTGTCGGTCTCGTCGTCGACGATGTGGACGGCGGTGTGCTCGGCCGAGTCGGAGGCGCGCTCCTGCGACGCGAGCACGTTGCCTTCCTGGGCTTCGTCGTCCTCGCTGGACTGCTCGGCGGCGGTGGCCCAGTCGGCGTCGTCGACATATCTTTCAGACACTGTGATCTCTTCCGTTCAGAGGCGGCCGCTCTTGGCGCCGCGCGTCCGCCCAGACGCCGGTCAGGCGCCGGCGGTACCGGGGACGCCGAAGACGGCGGTGGTGATCCACACGAACAACACGTCGAGGCCGTAGACGATCGCCATCATCACGACGACGAACCCGAGGACGACGGCGGTGAACTTGAGCAGTTCCTGCCGCGTGGGGGTGACGACCTTGCGCAGTTCCGCGAAGACCTGACGAATGAAGAGGGCGATCCGCGCGAAGAAGTTGAGCTTCTTCTCGCGGGGCGCGCCGCGGTCTGCGACGACCTCGCCCTTCGCCTCGTCCTGCGTCATCGAACCACCTAGGTCTCTGTCTGTGCCAGCGTGCGCTGTGCGCAGGGCGGACAGGAATCGAACCTGCAACCTGCGGTTTTGGAGACCGCTGCTCTGCCAATTGAGCTACCGCCCTAAGATCCCGAGGGATCCAGGATGCGAAACCGGCGCACTTTCACCTGGAATTCCTCGGGGAGGGATGCCGCGTACCCGAGGGCACAGCGAAAGATTGCAGATTTCGACTGCACGAACCAGTCTATGCCATGTCTTTCGCGGTGGCGAACCGCCGAGGACGGGAACGAGCCGACGGCGGGGGTGCCGGCCCTCCGAGACCGGCACCCCCGCGCTCACCGGAACGTCTGAGAGAGCACGACGTAGTCGTCGGCGTTCTGGCCCGGCGCGCCCGTCGCGAGACGCACTTCGATCTCGTCTCCGCGCGCCACCGGCGTCGAGGAGTACGTCCACGCCGTCCTGGCGTTCATCTCCCGAGGCATGTCGTAGCTCGATCCGGCGTAGGTCTCGCCGACGCGGACATCGTTGATGGAGACGATGAGCCGTCGCTGCGCGTCGAAGAGCTTCCTCGACGTCTCGAAGACCATGCGCCCGTTCTGAGCGAACGTCACACGGAGACCGGCATCACCGATCGCGGACCGCTGCACACGCGTCTTCGCCACCGATATGTCACCCATACCCGGCACGCCCTCGGTCGCTCCCACCTGCACGAGCGCTCCCGAGGGGACATCGGCCCACAGCGTCATCGTCGCATCCGCGTTCTCCCGGGCACCCATGTAATAGGAGGTGCCGTCGTAGGTCTCCCCCGCATACCGGCCATCGGCCCACACCATGACGCGAGATTTCGACCGGAAGAGGTTCTTACCGATGGTGATGACCGCGTGGGTGCCGTTGACGGTGACATCGGTCACGATCTCCGCCGCCACGACGGATGCCGATGAGCGCAGGCTGGCGTAGCTCACGACCGGTCTGCCGGTGTCGCCGTTCCACACGGCCGCGACGCCGACGACGCGCCCGTTCACCAGCAGAGGCCCTCCGGAGTCGGTCGTGAGGGCTCGGGCCGCGGACGCGTCGACCGTGATGAGCGTGCCTCCGCCGAGCGCATCCGTCCCGGTCCCGCTCACCGTCGCCGCAGCTCGCGTCGGACTCGGCGCATCGGGCGTTCCGACCGAGAAGCCGGTCGCCGCGTCTCCGGTCGTGGGCGCGTAGGCGAGATCGACCGGAGGGTAGGCCCGCAATGCGCGGGGCGTTCGCAGGTGCAGGAGACGGATGTCTCCGGTCGGCGAGTCCACGACACGGTCGACGGACACCGGGTCGGCCGTTCCCGGGTAGACGACCTCCCCTCGCGGACAGTGCTGGGACGACAGGACCCAGGCGTCGCTGAGGGCCGTGCCCGAGCACGTGTGCTCGGAGTCCTGCACCGTCACGAGCCAGTCGACGCCCGCTCCGACGGAGGGCCCCGCGGGCACCGTCCTGGCCGGGGTCGGACGGGAGTCGAGGCACACCTTCTGGCGGGAGGTGTTGTCGCAGAAGACCAGCTGGCTCTTCTTCGCGCCGTCGTCCTTTGCGGGCAGCACGACCGTCGACTGCGCGGTCCAGGACTTCTTCGTGTCTTTGGTCTGGAACGTCACGGTGCCGGTGACCGACCGGGTCAACTGCGCCCAGGAGGCCCAGGCGAAACCGTTGGCCGGGACCGTGACCTCGACCGCCTGGCTCAGCACGCTCGTGTCGGTCCACGCCGTGCTGTAGGTGAACGACTGCTCCATCGCCCACTCGTAGCTGCCGAAGACGGCATCCACGGAGATCTTCATCGAGTACTTCAAGCCCCACCCGAGGGTCATCGTCGTCGATTTCTGCTCGTCGAGCTTGATCGTCGACTTCATCGCCCCCTGCGTGTAGTTGTGAGCCGGCGCCCCGACGGCCACGGGCGTGGTCAGCACGGGTTCCGAGGTGGACACGTGGAGGAAGGTGCAGGTGACGATCGTGGCCTTCTCGCACTCATGACTCGCCCATTTCGTGGCCAGGTCCTGCACGGTCTTCATGTTGGCGTCGAACGTCTTCGAATCGTCAGCCGTCGGAGAGAACTTCTGCCAGTTCGACGAAGACGACTTGCACTTCAACAGCTGGAGCTGTTTGCCGAGCTTGCCGTCGGTGACATCGACGCAACGGTCGTCTGCCTTGCCCTGGGCATCGCTCACCTTCCGGATGGCGAAGGAGTTGGCGTAGTCCTGGTTCTGGAAGTACCACCGCTGGTCGGCGGAGCCCGTGCAGGCGCGCAGAGTGAGCTTCGACCGGGAGTCGTTGCCGGCGTACAGGCACTTGCCCGCCGCGTTGCGCAGATACACGGAACCGTCGCCGACGTCTTGGGCGGAGAGGGTGAAGTCGACGTTGCCCGTGCGGAGGGTCGTCTTGACCGACTCGGAGGCGGCATTCACGAACGAGCTGCCGTTGACGTTGACGAGCAGGAGGTTGCAGACGGCGTAGGTGCAGGCGGATGCCGCGGTGGCGCGCACCTCGGCCGCCCGCGCCGGGGCGGCCGTCAGAGTCACGAGAGTGAGGACGAAGGCGAGCGCGGCGGCCACGACGCACACGAGGGGGACGGGGCGAGTTGCGGCGGGCAGCCGGCGCGGGACGATTCGCGGCACGAGGGGGTCCTTCCAGAGGGATGTGTTCCGAGACCGAGCACAGCACGCCTGCATTGATCGAACGCCCCGCGAGAAGACCCCGGCCGAGAGTGAACTCCCGCGATCCCGCCCGGTGCGCGGCGAAGCACCCTGGGGCGCGATGGACCCCCGGCGAAGACCCCGTCTGCGGAATCGCCCCCTCTCGACGACGACGAAACCGGTTCCCGACGCGTTCCCCGCGCGTTCACACCGGGAATCACCCGCAGGCCACCCCGTGGTCCGCGTGCCCCCGGCCCGGGTCGCGTCTCACCTCTCCCTCCGACGCCGACGCGCCCGCCCCGGTCGGACCAGGACGGGCGCGCGGACGCGGATCGGGCCGCTCAGACGACGCGGATGAGCTTCTTGTTCACGAACTCATCGGCCGCCAGCAGGCCCATCTCGCGCGAGGTCCCGCTGCGCTTGACGCCGCCGAACGGCAGCTCGGGCGAGTCGGCGAGCACGACGTTGACGTAGACCATCCCGGCCTCGATCTGATCGGCGATGCGCTGGGCCTGCTCGGCATCCGTGGTGAAGACGTAGGAGCCGAGGCCGTAGCCGGTGTCGTTGGCGAGGGCGATGGCCTCGTCTTCGCCGGACACGCGATACACCACGCCGACCGGCCCGAAGAACTCCTCGCCGTACGCGTCCATGTCCTTCGTGACGCCGGTGAGCACCGTGCCGGGGTAGAACGCGCCGTCGCGCGTGCCGCCCACCTCGACGGTGGCTCCCTGCGCGACCGCGCGCTGCACCTGCTCGTCGAGGCGCTCCGCGGCCGTGAGCGACGACAGGGGTCCGAGGACGGTGTCGTCGGCGAACGGATCGCCCACCTTCGCCTCACCGAGGGCGGCGGTGAACTTCGACAGGAAGCCGTCGTAGAGGTCGTCGGCGACGATGAAGCGCTTGGCGGCGTTGCACGACTGGCCGTTGTTGTCGAGGCGCGCATCGACGGCGGCCTGCACGGCGGCATCCAGGTCGTCGGTGGACAGGAGGATGAACGGGTCGGAGCCACCGAGCTCGAGGGCGACCTTCTTGAGGTTGCGGCCCGCGATCTCCGCGACGGCGGCGCCGGCGCGCTCGGAGCCGGTCACCGAGACGCCCTGCACGCGGCGGTCGGCGATGATCGTCGCGGCCTGGTCGTTGGTGGCGCGGATGTTGACGTACGCCCCCTCGGGGAGCCCCGCGTCGCGGTAGATCGCCTGCAGCGCCTCGGCCGACTCGGGGCACTGGGGTGCGTGCTTGAGCAGGATCGTGTTGCCCACTGCCAGGTTCGGGGCGGCGAAGCGGGCGACCTGGTAGTAGGGGAAGTTCCACGGCATGATGCCCAGCAGCACGCCGAGCGGGGAGCGGCGGACGACGGCCGTGCCCTCGCCCAGGATGTCGAGCGGGGTGTCGCCGGTGATCTTGTCGATGTTGTCGGCGTAGTACTCGGTGATGTCGGCGGCGAAGTCCACCTCGCCCAGCGCCGCCTCGAGCGGCTTTCCCATCTCGCGCACGATGATCGCGGCGAGCTCGTCGCGCCGCTCGCGGTGCAGGTGAGCGACCCGGCGGATGGCCTCGGCCCGCTCGGCGGGGGCGGTGCGCGACCATGCGCGATACCCGTCGTGAGCGGAGGCGACCGCGCTCTCCACCCCGGCGTCGGTCAGCGTGTCGTACTCGGCGAGGGTCTCGCCGGTGGCGGGATTGACGACGGCGTAGTCGCTCATGGTGCTCCTTTTCGTTTCGTTGTCAGGTCGTTCGGCGACGGCGGGCGCTCGCGGGCGCCTCTCGTCCCAGGGTCTCACCGCGGAAGAACGCGGGGCTCGCGATGCGCTGGGCGATCATGAGCACGAGGCCCGTGACGATGATGACCACGGTGATGACGAACACGAGGCCGACGCCGCCGATCTCGGAGCCCGAACCGTAGTCGGGGCTCGCGCTGTCGATGAGCGTGGTGACGAACAGCACCGCGAGGATGACGCCGCCCACCAGCGGGGCCAGCAGCATGAAGAAGACGTTTCGCACCGAGTCGAACCACTGCTTGCGGAAGTACCACACGCACGCGAAGGCGGTCAGGCCGTAGTAGAAGCAGATCATCGCCCCGAGGGCGGTGATGGTGTCGGTGAGCACGTTCTCGCTCAGCACCCGCATGATCGCGTAGAACGCCGAGGCGACGACGGCCGAGACGATCGTGGCGTAGCCCGGCGTGAAGAAGCGCGGGCTCACCTTCGCGAACTTCTTGGGCAGTGCGTCGTAGTGGGCCATGGCGAGCAGCGTGCGCGCGGGGCCGACGAACGTGGCCTGCAGCGACGACGCCGAGCTCGTGAGCACCGCGAGCGAGACGAGGAACGCCAGGGGACCGAGGATGGGTCCGGACAGATGGAAGAAGACGTTCTCCTGGATGTCCTCGTTCCCCAGCCCCAGCTCCCCCGTGCCGTTGCCCGCGAACATCAACAGGGCGACCGCGATGAAGAGGTAGAGCGCCACGATGAGGAACACCGTCACGGTGGCCGCGCGCCCGGGCGTCTTGTCGGGGTCCTTGGTCTCCTCGTTCATCGTGAGGATGACGTCCCAGCCCCAGAAGATGAAGATCGACAGCGACAGGCCCGCCGCGAACGCGCTGAACGACGGCACCTCGAGCGGGTTGAACCACGACAGCTGGACGGGGCTGGGGTCGAACGCGTTGCCGTTCATCATCTCGACCACCGCCGCCCCCGCGAAGACCAGCAGCACGAGGACCTGGAAACCGACCAGGCCGTACTGCAGACGCTGCGTGGTCTGCAGGTCTCGGTAGGACACCACCGTGGCGAGGAACATGAACAGCAGGCACACGGCGATGTTGATCGGCACGACGCGGGTCAGTTCCGCGATCTCGGCGTTGCCGCTGATCTGCGCGATGAGCAGGAACAGGAAGTCCACGGCGATGCCGGCGAGGTTCGACAACACGATGACCGTCGCCGCGACCAGCCCCCATCCCGCCATCCAGCCGACCCAGGGGCCGAAGGCCCGAGCGGCCCAGGTAAACGAGGTGCCGGCATCCGGCATCCGGGAGTTCAGTTCGCGGTAGCCGAGGGCGACGAGCAGCATCGGGACGAAGCCCACGAGGATGATCGCCGGCACCTGGAAGCCCACGGCCGAGACCGTGGGGCCCAGGGCGCCGGTGAGCGTGTACGCGGGGGCGATGGTCGAGATGCCGATGACGACGGCGCCGATCATGCCGATCGAGCCGACCCGCAGACCCTTGTTGGAGATGCCGGTGGTGACGGCGCTGTCGGGTGCGGAGCTCGCGTCGTTGCGAGGGCTGGTCATGAGGAGGCCTCCGAGGTGCGGGGCACCACGATCATGGGGACGGGGAGGGAGCGCAGGATGCGGCCCGCGGTGGAGCCGAGGAACAGCCGACGCGGCTGGGCGAGACGGCTGGAGCCGACCAGGGCGATCTCGCCCGGCTGCCAGTCGATGCCCGAGACGGCGTGCTCGATGTCGTTGCCGGTGCCGACCACGGCCTCGGCCGCGATCTCGTCAGGGAGGGATACGCGCACGGTCTCGAGCACGCCCTCGGCGTGGGTCTGACCGGTCAGACGCGTGAGACCCGCGTCGACACGGTCGGGCAGATCCACGCCCGCGAGGGAGAGCAGCCGCAGCGGCGCGTGCGACCGGCGTGCGACGGCGACGGCGGTGTCGAGCAGTACGTCGGCACCGGGGCGGGTGCCGATCGCGGCGGTGATGCGCGGCAGGCCCGCGGCCGGGTCGACGTCGCGCGCCCCCTCGGGCGCCAGGGCGACCGGGACGGGGGCGGAGTGCACGAGCTCCTCGGCGGTGGTGCCGAGACGGTGCCGACCGCGCGGTCCACCGGCGCCGGTCCCGACGACGATCACGCCGGCGTCGAACTCCTCGGCCGCCGCGACGAGACCCTCGGACACGGCCTGCGCGTACCGGACGTGACCCCGGATGCCGGCGGACTCGCCGAGCCGCGCCAGGGCGTCGCGGAGCCAGCCGCGGGCGGTGTCGGCGACGAGACGGTCGTAGCTCGCGGCGGAGGGGATCGAGACGTTGTTCTCGGGCGAGGGCAGCACGACGACGACGTGCACGGGCGCGCCCAGGGCCGCACCCAGCCGCGCGCCGAGCGCGAGGGCGTCCGCACCCGCGTCGGTCGCCGTGTAGCCGACGACGACGCGGTCGCCGCTCATCCGCGCGTCCGATCGAGGATCTCGTCGGCGGCGCGGTGACCCTGACGGATCGCACCGTCGACGTGCTGGTATCCGGCGCCCGCCATGTCGCTACACGCGAGGTGGATCGGGCCGACGGGCTCGCGCAGGTCGGCGCCGTAGCGGTGGAGCCCACCGAGGTCGAAGCTCGCCGCGTACGCGCCACGCGTCCACTCCTCGGTGCCCCAGTCGCTCTCGT
Organism: Microbacterium sp.; assembly: GCF_046295495.1. Classification (GTDB taxonomy): domain Bacteria; phylum Actinomycetota; class Actinomycetes; order Actinomycetales; family Microbacteriaceae; genus Microbacterium. Next base: position 181,640 of record NZ_JBKBNC010000001.1, on the reverse strand, counting down.
AGTAGACCTCGGGGTTCTTCGCCTCGGGACCGTAGTAGCGCGCGAGCGAGTCGAGGATGCGCTCCTTGCGCTCCTCGGGGCTGAGGCGGAAGAGGTCGTCGGCGTTCTGGTCCGACACGAACCCGACCAGGGTGCCGCGCTCGTCGCCGTGGTTGGTGTTGTCGTAGGCCTCGTGGCACAGCTCGTACGGGCTGAACGCGGTACCCGACAGTCCCTGCTCGCGCCAGAACGGGCGGTCGTAGACGGCGTGCACCTTGATGACGAAGCCCATCGAGATGTGCTGGTGCATCTGATGCTGCAGGCGCGGCAGGGGCGGATCGAACGAGATGCGCGAGTAGAGCACCGGCGCGAGCGCGAGCACGGCGAAGCGTGCGCGGACCGTGACGCCGTCGGCGATCACGGTGACGCCCCCCGGGGAGGACGCCGCGGCCTCGACGCGAGCGGTCAGCGCGCGCAGGTCGTCGACCCGCCGTCCCGTCGCCGCGTCCGCGGGGCGGTCCGGCGCCGCGGATTCGGGGCCCCAGACGATGCGTCGCACCGGCTGGTTCAGCAGCACATCGTCGCCCAGGCGCTCCGCGAGCAACTCGGGGACCTGCTGAAGGCCGCCCGCGACGCGCTTGTCGAGGATGAAGTCCGCGTCGACGAGGTGCGAGTACGACCCGGCGGATGCCGCCATGAGCAGCGACTGCAGCAGAGAGAACGTGTGCGTGGGCTTGGTGAGCATGGCCGAGCCCGTCGCGAAGGCGAGGTTGCGCACGGCTTCGTCGTCGTCGGTCTGCTGACGCAGCCAGGCATCCCACGAGATCTGATCCCATTCGGCGGCGCGCGGGTGCTTCCACGGCTCGTCGGGGTCGATCTCGGCGACCATGGCGTCCAGGCGTGCGGTGATCTCGTCGATGACCTTCTCGGTCTCGGGCGCGACGGGGAACATCTCGCCCGTGAAGCGCTTGCCCTCGCCGTCGGGTCCGACGTACACGCTGTCGCCCTCGCGATAGCGGCTGTAGGTCTCGAGCCCGAGGTCGGCGACGGTGTCGATGAGCGCCTGCTGGTCGGGCGAGACCCACTGTCCGCCGAGCTCGAGCATCGCGCCGTCGATGACGTCGGTCCACAGACGTCCGCCCACGCGATCACGGGCCTCGAGGACGATGACCGACAGGCCGGCCTTGCGCAGGTCGTTGGCCGCGGTGAGACCGGCGGCACCGGCCCCGATCACGACCACGTCACGGGTGATGTCGTCCATGGGATCTTCCTTCGTTGTGTCGTTCACGTCTTCGTGGATGGCTCCGACAGCGGCGGGCTTCGGGTCGACGCCCGCCGGGACGTCCGTCAGGAGCGGGCGAGGGCGGCCGCGACCACGTCGAGGCCCTCGTTCAACAGGTCGTCGCCGATCGACAGCGGCGGGAGGAAACGGATGACGTTGCCGTAGGTCCCGCACGTCAGCACGATCACACCCTCCGCGATCGCGGCCTTGGCCACCGCCGAGGTGAGTGCGGCGTCGGGCGCCCCGGTGACCGGGTCGACGAACTCGGCGGCGATCATCGCACCGTGCCCGCGCACGTCGCCGACGCGCGGGTCGTGCGCCTGGATGGCGTGCAGACGGGCCGTCAGCAGCTCGCCGATCCGCTGGGCGCGTTCGATGAGGCCCTCGTTCTCGAAGGCGTCGATGGAGGCCAGCGCGGCGGCGCACGCGACGGGGTTGCCGCCATAGGTGCCGCCCAGACCGCCGGTGTGGGTGGCATCCATGATCTCGGCGCGGCCGGTCACCGCCGCCAGCGGCAGCCCACCGGCGATGCCCTTGGCGGTGGTGACCAGGTCGGGGACGATGCCGAACAGCTCGCTCGCGAACATCGCGCCCGTGCGGGCGAAGCCCGACTGCACCTCGTCGGCGATGAAGACGACGCCGTTGTCGCGGCACCAGTCGACGATGGCGTTGAGGAAGCCGTCGGCGGGGACGATGAAGCCGCCCTCGCCCTGGATGGGCTCGATGATGACGGCCGCGAGGTTCTCGGCCCCGACCTGCTTCTCGATGAGCGAGATGGCCTTAGCCGCGGCCTCGGGGCCCGACAGTCCGTCGCGGAACGGGTACGACAGCGGCGCGCGGTACACCTCGGTGGCGAAGGGGCCGAAGCCGCTCTTGTAGGGCATGTTCTTCGCGGTCAGCGCCATCGTGAGGTTGGTACGGCCGTGGTAGGCGTGGTCGAAGGCGACGACGGCCTGGCGACCGGTGTGCTTGCGCGCGATCTTGACCGCGTTCTCGACCGCCTCGGCGCCGGAGTTGAACAGCGCGCTCTTCTTGGCGTGGTCGCCCGGGGTGAGGCGGTTCAGGGCCTCGGCGACCGCGACGTAGGAGTCGTAGGGCGAGATCATGAAGCACGTGTGGGTGAAGGCGGCCACCTGGTCCTGCACGGCCTTGACCACGGCCGGGTGGGCGTTGCCGACGCTCGTGACCGCGATGCCGGAGCCGAGGTCGATGAGCGAGTTGCCGTCGGCGTCGACCACCACTCCCCCGCCCGCGGCGACGGCGTGGATGGGAACCGTGTGACCGACTCCGGATGCCACGGCGGCGGCCTTTCGCTCCAGCAGCTCCTGCGAACGCGGACCGGGGATGGCGGTGACGAGGCGGCGCTCCTGGGCGAGGGACGGACCGCCGACGACGGGGAGGGTGTCGAGGCTCATGGCGGCGATGCTACGGACGCCGCAGCACGACCCGCACTCTCCTGCCTGTACAGTCACAGGCGCCGCCGTATACGAGTCGTACAGGAGCTGTCATGGCCGACCTCGCCCCCACCCCGCCGAGCCTGCGCGCGCTCCTCGGTCGTCGCGACCTGCATCTGCGCCTCGTCGCCGACGAGCACGATCTCGCCCCCGGCATCCTCGACGGCCCCGTGCGCTGGGTGCACTCCAGCGACCTCGCCGACCCGACGCCCTTCCTCAGCGAGGGGCTCGTGCTGCTGACCACCGGCACGCAGTTCGCCGACGCGACGCCCGCCGACTACGACGCCTACGTCGGGCGCCTCCTCGCGCGGGGGGTGCAGGGACTCGGCTTCGGCACGGAGGTCGTGCGGGAGGGCATCCCCCCGCTGCTGGTCACGGCGTGCCGAGACGGCGGGATGCCCCTGTTCGAGGTGCCGTACCGCACCCCCTTCATCGCGGTGGCCCGGGCCGGGGCCGAGGCCATCGCCGCCGACGCCTACGCACGCCGCAGCTGGTCGCTCGCTGCCCAGCGCGCGGTCTCGCTCGCCGCCCTGCGGCCCGACGGCCTGTCGGCCACCCTCGCGGAGCTCTCGCGGCAACTGCACTGCTGGGTGGGCCTGTACGACGCGGCCGGGGCCCTGCGCACCGAGCACCCCGCCGGCACGCTCGCCGCCGCCACGGCGGACGCGCTCTCGGCCGAGGTGACGACGATGCTGCGACGCGGGACACGCGCGGCCGGGTCGCTGCGGGTCGGCGACACCGCGGTCAGCGTGCAGACCCTGGGCCGCGGCGGGCACCTGCGCGGCGCCCTCGCGATCTCGGCCGACGACCTCGACCACGAGGCGCGCAGCGTCGTGACCGCGGTGGTGGCGATGGCCGCGCTCGCCCTCGAGCAGCAGGACGGCCTGGGCCGGGCGATCGGCACGTTCCGCGCCGGCCTGGTGCACTCCCTCGCCACCGACGATCCCACGCTGGCGCGCCGGGCCGCGCGCGATCTGTTCGGGCCCCTCCCCGCGGCGCCGGTCGTGGTGGGTCTGACCCCGCCGCACGCGGCGCGCTCGACGGCCCTCATCGAGTGGGCCGAGATGCGCGCACAGGAGGGACGCGGCGAGCTCTTCTTCGGACGCGGCGACGACGGGCTGGTGCTGGTCGTGCCCGCCGCGGAGCGCTCTCCCCTCGACGAGATCGCCGCGCGCTTCGAGATCGTCGTCGGCTGCTCGTCCCCGACCGGGTACGACGCCTTCTCACGCGCCGTCACGCAGGCGCGCACCGCGCGCGATCGCGCCGATGCGCCCGGGGTCGCCGACTTCGCCGACGCCGCCCGCGCGGGCCTGCTCGTCGCGCTGGGCTCGGAGGCGGCGCGCACGGTCGCGGCGGACGCCCTCCGCCCCCTGCACCGGCACGACGAGACCCACGCGTCGTCGCTGGTGGGGACCCTCGACGCGTGGCTCGCGAACGACTGCTCGCACGAGGCCGCGGCGCAGGCGCTCGGCATCCACCGCCACACCGTGCGCGCACGCATCGCTCAGGCGCAGCGGGTGCTCGGACGCGATCTGTCGTCGTTCGCCGCGCGCGCCGAGCTGTGGACGGCGCTCCGACTGGTGGAGTAGGGTCGCGGGCGCCGGGTCAGATCGCGTCGCCGAGGTTGTCGGAGAGGATCTCGAGCACACGGGCACGGGCGGCCTCCGCCTGGTCGACGCGCGCGTGGGCGACCGCCTCGACGAACGCCTCGACGAACACCGCGTGGGCGATGCGCGAGGTGTGCTCGAGCTCGTCGCGGAACGTTCCTCCGGATGCCAGGACGAGCGCGATGTCGGCGCGCTCGGTCAGCGGCGAGGCCCGGAACGACGTCAGCGCGATCACCCGCGCCCCGGCGGCGCGCGCGGCCGAGGCCGCCCGGAGGCTCGCCTCGTTGGCCCCCGATCCGCTGATCACCAGGCAGGCGTCGGCGGGTGAGAGGTGGCGCGCGGCGATCTGCTGGCCGATCGGATCGCCGAGGGTCTCGGCGGGGCGTCCGACGGCGGTCAGCCGCATCGCCAGATCGGATGCCACGGGGGCCGACAGCCCGCTGGCCACGACGAGCACCCGGCCCGCGCCGACCACCGCGTCGACCGCCGTCGACACCGTCGCCGGCTCGAGCAGGCTGGTCGCCGCGCGCAGGTCGTCGGCGACGCGGTCGATCGCCGCGCGGATGCCGCCGAGGGGTCCGTCGCCCGCCGCGACCGGAGTCACCGCGCGCGCCCCCCGCTCCGCGGCGAGGGCCACGCGCAGCTGCGGATAGCCGCGGTAGCCGAAGGTCTGGCACGCGCGCACGACGGTGGAGCGCCCCACGCCCACGCGATCGGCGATCTGCTGCGCGGTGAGCTCGATCACGGCATCCGGTTCGTCGACGATGAGGTCGGCGACGCGCCGCTCACTGGGCTGCAGGGAGTTGCGCACCGCGGCGATGCGCGCGGTCACGGGCACCTCAGCGGACACGGGGACCCTCCATGATGCGGCGGCGGATGCGGCCCGACACCGCGTCGATCGCGACGGTGACGACGACCACGACGATCAGGAGCATGCCGACCGTCGACCACTCACGGTACTGGGTGTACGAGGTCAGCATGTCGCCGATCCCCCCGACGCCGATGAGGCCGAGCACGGCCGAGGCGCGCACGTTGATCTCGAAGCGGTAGAGCCAGAACGACAGGAACGTCGGCGCGGCCTGCGGCCACACGCCCCAGCGCAGCACCTGCGCGGTCGAACCGCCCGCCGCCCGGGCCGCCTCGATGGGGCCGGGCGCCACGTTCTCGACCGCCTCGTAGCCCCACTTGCCGAGCGTCCCCACGCCGCCGATCGCGAGCGCGAGGGCACCGGTGAGCGGGGTGAGTCCGGTCACCGACAGGATGATGATCGCGAAGACCAGCTCCGGCACGGCCCGCACAAGCGAGAACACGAAGCGCAGCGCGGCGCGCACGGGCGGCGGGCCGAAGCCGCGGGCGGCGACGAGGCTGAGGGGCGTGGCGATCAGGATGCCGAGGACGGTGCCGATCCACGCCATCTCGACGCTGCGCCAGGTCTGCCACAGCGCCTCGGGCAGCTTCTCCCACGAGGGTGAGGCGAACATGAGCCCGAGATAGCGCACGATCTCGGCGGGGAGCTCCCCCAGTCGCGACCACGTGATGTCGGCCGACCAGAACGCGGCGATCACGATGACGCCGACGACGACCCACGAGAGGGTGCGCAGCGGCGCGCGCCGGCGCGGCGGGAGAGCCGCCGGGGCGAGGCGGGACGGGGCGAGGGCGGTCATACGAGCCTCCGGCGGATCGCATCGCTGACGGTGTCGAGCACCACGACGATCACGAGGATCTCGACGATGATCAGCGACAGCTGGTCGTAGCGGTAGAAGGTGCGCACGGCGTCGATGAGCAGGCCGATACCGCCGGCGCCGACGAGACCGAGCACGGTGGATGCGCGCACGTTCAACTCGAAGACGTAGAGGGTCTGCGACACGAACGCCGGCCAGGTGTCGGGAAGCGCCAGCGCGCGGTTGATCTGCGCCTGCGTCGCGCCGGCCGCGCGGCCGGCCTCGAGGGGGCCGAGGTCGCCGGCGTCGATGGACTCCGACACCAGCTTGACGATGATGCCGACGTTGAAGAGCACGAGCGCGAGGATGCCGGGCAGCGCCCCCACCCCGACCATCGCCACGAGGACGGCCGCGTAGACCAGCTCGGGCACGGCGCGAATGACGTTGAGGATGCCGCGCACCAGCGCCCGGGTCGGCCCCAGCGGATTCGTGGGCCGGGCCGCCCAGAAACTCACCGGGAGCGAGATGGCCGCCCCCACGGCCGTGCCGATGACCGCCATCTGCAGGGTCTCCAGAAGCGGGCCGACCGTGCGCGGGAAGAACGACCAGTCGGGGGTCAGCAACTCGCCCACGCGCAGTGCGCCCTGCTGCCAGTTGCGCGCGATCGCGCCGACGTCCAGGCCCACCCCGACCACCGGCAGGCACATGAAGACCGTGACGGCGACGACGACGGCCGCGGCGGCCCACGGCATCCATCGGCCCGTCGGGCGCGGCGGCAGGGTCGACACCGTCATCGCTCGAGCCTGTCGGCGGCGGTCACGCTGCGTCCGTAGATCTCGGCGAAGTCGGCGTCGGTGGCGGATGCCGCGGGCCCGTCGTAGACGATCTCCCCGGCGCGCATGCCGATCATGCGCGTGCCGTACTCGCGGGCGAGGTCGAGCAGGTGGAGGTTGACGAGCACGGTGATGCCGAGGTCGGCGTTGATGCGCCGGAGGTCGTCCATCACGCCGCGCGCCGTGGGCGGGTCGAGGCTGGCGACCGGTTCGTCGGCGAGCACGATGCGCGGCTCCTGCGTGAGGGCGCGGGCGATCGCCACGCGCTGCTGCTGCCCGCCCGAGAGCGCGGAGGCGCGGTCCCACACCTTGGGCAGCATGCCGACCCGCTCGAGCGCCTCGAAGGCGAGACGGCGATCGTCGGGACGATAGGCGCCGAGCATCGTGCGCCAGAGCGGGGTGTGGGCGAGACGCCCCACGAGCACGTTGTTGAGCACGGTGGTGCGACCGGCGAGGTTGAAGCCCTGGAAGACCATGCCGATGTGCCCGCGCGTCTCGCGCAGACGCCGACCCGGTGCCCCGTCGATGCGGCGTCCGCCGACCTCGACGGTGCCGGAGGTCGCGGGCACGAGGCCGTTGATCGTGCGGATGAGCGTCGACTTGCCCGAGCCCGAGAGCCCCACGACGGCGACGAGGTCTCCCGGCTCGATGTCGACCGTGACGCCTCTCAGACCCACGGTGCCGTTGGGGTAGCGCACCGAGACGTCGTTCAGACGGATGCCCCAGGGCGCCGAGGCCTGCGCCTCGACGCCCCGGGTGGATGCGTCGTCGGTCACTGCAGTCCCAGCTGCTCGGCGGCGCGGGCCACCACGTCGAGCGACGACGGGTCGGCGGGCGCGAGCTTGGTGATCGAGTACACGGCCTTCAGCGCCGCGGAGCCCTCGTCGGTGGCGGAGTACTCCTCGAGCGCGGTCGAGATCTTCTCCTGCAGCTCGGCGGAGAGGTCCTTCGAGACGGCGACGCCGTCGTTGGGGATCTCGTTGGTGAGACCGAAGACGACGACCTTCTGCCCGACGTCGGTCTTGTCCTTGGCCACGAGGGTGCGGGCGTCCCAGAAGCTGAAGCCCACCTCCGCGTCGCCGTTGTAGACCGCGAGCACCGAGGCGTCGTTCGCCGTGACCGGCACCTGCGAGAAGCCGCCGTCGATGTCGACGCCCGCCTCCTTCAGCGCGAGCATCGGGTAGATGTAGCCGGCGGGCGAGCCGGGGCCGAGCACGGCGACCTTGGCCCCCGCGATCTTGGCGATGCTGTCGAGGCCGGCCGGGCCCTGCAGTGCGTCGGCGCCGTTGCAGAACAGCATGCCGTCGCGCTCGACGGTGGGGGTCTCGCAGTACTTGTCGGGGTTGTTCGTCATGAACTGCCCCGGGTAGGTGATGTTGCCGTTGCGCTCGGTCTGCAGCACGACCGACGCGCCGTAACGGTCGTTGGCCTGCCACAGCTGCAGCGACGGCAGGAAGCCGATCTGCGCCTGGCCGGCTCCCATGGCCTCAACCGCGGCCTGGTAGTCCTTCGACACGACACCGGTCACGGGGATGCCGAGCTTCTCGGTGAGCATGTCGGTGAGGGGCGTGGCGGTGTCGACGAGATTCGCCTGGTCCTGCGAGGGGACCAGCGCCAGGACCAGCGAGCCGGGGTCGGCAGCGGGCGCGGTGCCGTCGGACGAGGCGCCGGCGCCACCGGAGCAGCCGGCGAGGGCGACGGCGGCGAGGGCGGCCGTCGCGAAAGCGGTAGAGAGACGGGTGCGACGAGTGTTCATGATTCCTTCTGCGGTTCGGGTGGGACTCAGGCGGGGGACGGGGAGGTCTCGACGCGGGGAGCGTCGACACGGGCGGTGCGGTCCTCGGACGCGGCGACGACCGGGGGCTCACCGGCGGCGGCGACCCACGCGGCGAGGGCGGGCAGCAGCTCGTCCAGGGTGTCGGCACGGTAGGTGGGGCGCGCCGCGGGATCGGCGTATCCGCCGACCAGGGCGGTGTCGTGACCGCGGGCGTGGGCGGGCGCCAGGTCGTTGCGCCACACGTCGCCGACAGCGAGCACGGGGGAGCCGTCGAGGCCGTCGAGCAGCTGTTCCAGCCCGGCGGGCTTGGCGGCATCGGTCACGATCCGGTCGAACATGCCGCCGAGCCCGAGCGCGGAGAGCACCTCGTCCAGCCGCGTGGCCGGTGCGTTCGTCACCAGCAGGCGCACGGCATCCACCGTCGCGAGGAAACCGGCGAGACCGGCTGCCGTCGCGACGGGCGCCTCGACTCCGCCGAGCTGGGCCCGGCTGGCGGCATAGGCTGCGGCGAGCGCGTCGTCGTCGATGCCCTCGGCGAGGGCCACCCGACGCACCACGTCGTAACCGTCGATGACCTCGGCGGCGGGGGTGGCGAGTTGGAAGGCGACGGCGTCGACGAGCGCGTCGGGGGATGCCGCGTGGGCGGCGACGGCGCGGGCGTAGGCCAGCAAGGGGCCGTCGCCGACGGCGACGGTGCCGTCGAAGTCGAAGATGAGGACGGGGCGGGGCACGGGGACTCCTGTCGTGGACGTTGCGTCCATGGTGCATGCCATATGTGGACGCGACGTCCACATCGTGTAAACGCCGGATGAACTTCGCGTCCAGCCATCGCCGCCTCTACCGTGAAGCGGTGACCTCCGCCGCCGCCCTCGACGCAGCCGCCGCGCTCGCCCCGTCGCACCCGGCCACCTCGATCGACTCCCTGCCCTGGCTGGCCCGGGCGCTGACCGCGGACGCCGAGGCGTCGGCGTTCGACGCGTGGGGTTCATCGACGGTGGTCGACGAGAACGTCGGCGCCCCCGTCCTCCCGCGCCCGCTCTTCGACGAGCTGCATCGCCGGGCGCACCTCGCGGCCGAGTGGCCGGTCGGCAACGCCGGCGTACTGCATGTCTACGGCTACCTGCTCTCGGACACCCCCACCCCCTACGGGCTCAAACGCGAGCGCTGGCTCACCGACGACCTCGCGCGGGCCTGCGGCCTGCCCGCCGGGGCGCTCCTGCCGTGGACGGGCACGCGCACGCTGCTGCAACGCGTCACCGCGGCCGCCTCGGCGGTGCTCGGCCATCCCGACGCCCTCGTCGAGCACGTGGGGGCTCGCCACGCGCGCATCGCCCTCACCTCGGCGACGGCCGGGAGCGCCGCCCTCGCCTACGCGGTCGACGACCTCCTCGTCACGATGTTCCCCGTCGCGGACGCCACGGCCGTGCGCGCGGGGCTCGGGGCGCCACGTCTGCGCTGGAACGCGGCCTGACCGCGGAACCCGCCCCCGCCCGTCGGCGCGGGGCGGCCGTCATTCCCCCGTCGGCGCGTGGGCCTGCAGGAACTCGTACATCTCGGTCGTGTCGACGCCGGGGAACGCACCGGTCGGCAACGTCGCGAGCAGCGTCCGCGGCGTCCGCACGTTCGGCCACGCCCGCCCCCGCCACGCGGCTTCGAGCTCCGCGGGGGCTCGGCGACAGCACGTCTCGACGGCGTGCCGTGACACGCCGCGGTTGAGGGTGTCCCGCCCGCGGAACCACTTCGTGTCGTCGAAGCGCACGCCCACGCTCACCGAGTGCGCGCCCTCGCTCGACTGCTCCACACGAGCGGTGCACCAGTAGGTGCCGTTGCCGGTGTCGGTGTACTGGTAGTACGGGTTGAACCGGTCGTCCTCGTCGAACACCACGCGACTCGTCCACCGTCGGCAACACATCTGCCCCTCGATCGAACCCAGCCGGTCGGTCGGGAAGTTGACGTCGTCGTTCTCGTACGCCTTCGTGATGGTCCCCGACTCGTGCACCTTCAGGAAGTGCACCGGGATGCCCAGGTGCACGGTGGCGAGGTTCGTGAAGCGGTGCGCGGCCGTCTCGTACGACACCGAGTACGCGTCGCGCAGGTCTTCGATGCTGAGCGCGCGTCGTTCCTTCGCCTCCCGCAGAGCCGGGACGACGTGCGCCTCGGGCAGGAGCAGGGCCCCGGTCAGGTAGTTCGTCTCCACGCGCTGCCGCAGGAACTCGTCGTAGCTGGTGGGCTCACCGTGGCCGAGCATCCGGCTCGACAGCGCCTGCAGCACGGCCGCACGCGGATCGCCCTTCGCGACCCTGGTCGAGAGGTAGAGCCGGCCGTTCCTGGCATCCGCGATGCTGCGCGTCGACGAGGGCAGGTCGGGCACGTAGTGCAGCGTGAACCCCAGGTGGGCGGCGATGTCGCTCGCCCCGCGCTGGGTGAGCGGCCCGCCCGGGTGGTCGATCGCGTCGAGCATCTCGGATGCCACGCGCTCGAGGTCGGGGAAATGGTTGTCCTGCGTGCGCATGAGGCGGCGGAGCGCGACGTTGGCCCGACGCGCCTCCTCGGGGGTGGCCGAGCGCTCCTCGCGCAGACGCTCGATCTCGCCCTGCAGAGCGAGCATCGCGGCGAGCACCTCGTCGGGGACCGAGCGCCCCACCCGGAACGGGGCGATCCCGAGCGCCTGGAACGTGGGCCCGCGCATCGCCCGCTCGACCGAGATCTCCAGGGCCGCGCGGGCGTCGAGGGGCTCGGCATCCAGGATCGCGTCGAGGCGGCACTCCAACGCGCGGGCGATCGCCTGCAACAGCGTGAGCTTGGCCTCGCGGTGGCCGTTCTCGATCATCGACAGCTGGCTGGGCGCCCGGCCGACCGCCGCGGCGAGGTCGTCGAGGGTGAGACCGCGGGCGGTGCGCAGCTGACGGATGCGCCGGCCGATCGTGAGGGTGTCCACCTCCTCATCGTCGAGCGGGAGGGATGCCGAGAAGACGGAGACGCCGGTGTCCATACGCCAGGTTCTCACAACCGCAGAAGATCACGCGATCTTCACAACGTCCGTCCGGGTTCGAGGTCGTGTTCTTCGCCCACAGTGGTCGTCACGGGGCACCGACGCCCCGCCACCCGAAGGAGGACGACATGACGATCCAGGCCACCCCCGCCCCGCGGCCCCCGCGCGCCGGCGACCAGACCGAGACCGCCGCCGACATCCGCGCCTCGTGGGAGAACGACCCCCGCTGGGACGGCATCGAGCGCACCTACACCGCCGACGACGTCGTGCGCCTCCGCGGCAGCGTCCGCGAGGAGGCGACTCTCGCCCGCCGTGGGGCCGAGAACCTGTGGAACCTCCTGCACACCGAGGAGTACGTGCGGGCGCTCGGCGCCTACACCGGCGGACAGGCCGTGCAGCAGGTGCGCGCGGGGCTGAAGGCCATCTACCTCAGCGGGTGGCAGGTCGCCGCCGACGGCAACCTCGCGGGCCAGACCTACCCGGATCAGAGCCTGTACCCCGCCAACAGCGTGCCCGCGGTCGTCCGCCGCATCAACAACGCCCTGCTGCGGCAGGACCAGATCGAGCGCGCCGAGGGGGAGATCACCCGGGACTGGCTCGCGCCCATCGTCGCCGACGCCGAGGCCGGGTTCGGTGGACCCCTCAACGCCTACGAGCTCGCGCTCTCGCTCATCCAGGCCGGGGCCGCCGGCATCCACTGGGAGGACCAGCTGGCGAGCGAGAAGAAGTGCGGCCACCTCGGCGGCAAGGTGCTCGTGCCCACGCAGCAGCACATCCGCACCCTCAACGCCGCGCGTCTCGCCGCCGACGTCGCGGGGGTGCCGACCGTGATCATCGCCCGCACTGACGCGCTCGCCGCCGACCTTCTCACCAGCGACATCGACCCGCGCGACGCGGAGTTCCTCACCGGCGAGCGCACGAGCGAGGGATTCTCCCGGGTGCGCCCCGGACTGGACGCCGTCATCGCCCGCGGCCTCGCCTTCGCGCCCTACGCCGACCTGCTGTGGGTGGAGACGGGCGAGCCGGACATCGCTCTCGCGCGGCGCTTCGCCGAGGCGATCCATGCCCGCTACCCGGGCAAGATGCTGGCCTACAACTGCTCGCCGAGCTTCAACTGGAAGCGTCACCTCGACGACGCGCAGATCGCGACGTTCCAGGCCGACCTGGCGGCGATGGGCTACGCGTTCCAGTTCATCACCCTCGCGGGCTTCCACGCCGTGAACCACTCGATGTTCGACCTCGCCCGCGGCTACGCCGATCGCGCCATGAGCGCGTACGTGGAGCTTCAGGAGGCCGAGTTCGCCGCCGAAGCCGTCGGCTACACCGCCACGCGCCATCAGCGCGAGGCGGGGACCGGCTACTTCGACGTCGTCTCCACCGCGCTCAACCCCGACAGCGCCACCCTCGCCCTCGCCGGCTCCACCGAGACCGCCCAGTTCCACTGACCCTCGTTCGAGTGTCCAAGACACCCGGACGGATTCCGAAACGGTCCGGGTGTCTTGGACACTCGGCACCTCGTTCGCGCTGCGCGAGCAGCGGTGCCGCACCGACACAGAAAGCCACGACCATGACCCTCATCGACACCCCACCCCCGCCGGCCACCGAAGGATCCCGGATGCCGAGCACCCCGGCATCCATCCCGCACCTGCGTCTCGAGCGCCCCCTCGAGGGCCGGGATGCCGAGATCCTCACCCCTGCCGCGATCGCGTTCCTCACCGAGCTGCACGACCGCTTCGCCCGCCGTCGGCACGACCGCCTCGCCGCACGCCTGCGCCGACGGTTCGAGATCGGCACGGGCGACGACCCGCACTTCCGCGCCGACACCGCGCACATCCGCGACGATCCCTCGTGGCGCGTGGCCGGGGCCGGCCCCGGCCTGGAGGACCGCCGGGTCGAGATCACCGGGCCCACCGACCCGAAGATGACGATCAACGCCCTCAATTCCGGCGCACGGGTGTGGCTGGCCGACCAGGAGGACGCCACCTCCCCCACGTGGCGCAACGTCATCGGCGGACAGCTCTCGCTCTTCGACGCGATCCGCGGGCGGCTGTCGTTCACCAGCCCGGAGGGCAAGCGCTACGAGGTCACCGCCGAGCGCACCCCCACGATCGTGATGCGACCGCGCGGCTGGCACCTGCCCGAGAAGCACGTGACGTTCGTCGATCGTTCCGGCCGCGCGTTGCCGGCATCCGGTTCGCTCGTGGACTACGGGCTCTACGTGTTCCACAACGCGCACGCGCTGATCGCGGGCGGCCGCGGCCCCTACTTCTATCTGCCGAAGATCGAATCGGCGGAGGAGGCACGCCTGTGGGATGACGTGTTCTCGTTCACCGAGGAGCGCCTGGGCCTCGCGCACGGCACGATCCGGGCGACCGTGCTGATCGAGACGCTGCCGGCCGCCTTCGAGATGGAGGAGATCCTCTTCGCCCTGCGCGATCACTGCGCGGGACTGAACGCCGGTCGATGGGACTACATCTTCTCGATCATCAAGACCTACCGCGGTCGGGGTGCCCGGTTCGTGCTGCCCGACCGCAGCGAGGTCACGATGACGGTTCCGTTCATGCGGGCGTACACGGAGTTGCTCGTGCAGACGTGCCACCGGCGCGGCGCGTACGCGATCGGCGGCATGAGCGCCTTCATCCCCAACCGGCGGCGACCCGAGGTGACCGAGGCGGCGTTCGAGAAGGTCGCCGCCGACAAACGGCGCGAGGCCGGCGACGGCTTCGACGGCACCTGGGTGGCCCACCCCGACCTCATCCCCGTCGCCCTCGCGGAGTTCGACGCGGTGCTCGGCGAGGAGCCGAACCAGCTCGGGCGCACGCGCGCGGAGGTGTCGGTCGAGCCGGCCGACCTGCTCGACGTGCGCATCGGACGCCCCGTGACCGCGACGGGCGTGCGCGGCAACGTCTCGGTGGCCATCCGCTACCTCGAGGCGTGGCTGCGGGGTCTGGGCGCCGTCGCGATCGACGACCTCATGGAAGACGCCGCGACCGCCGAGATCTCGCGCTCGCAGATCTGGCAGTGGATCCACCAGGATCACGCCACCGTCGAGGGCACGCCGATCACCCGCGAGTACGTCGAGTCGCTGGTGCAGGACGTGCTCGCCGATGCGCCCCGCTCCGACGGCGACCGGTTCGACGACGCCGCCGCGGTGTTCCGAGAAGTCGCGCTGCGCGAGGAGTTCCCGGCCTTCCTCACCCTGCCGGCCTACGCGAAGTACCTGGACTGACCGGATGCCGAGGGGCCGGGGCCACGAGCCTCGGCCCCTCGGTCGCGCCGACGGGGCCTCGCGCTCCGGGAGGCGCCTCGCGCTCCGGGAGGCGCCTCGCGCTCCGGGAGGCGCCTCGCGCTCCGGGAGGCGCCTCGCGCTCCGGGAGGCGCCTCGCGCCGACCGCCCGTCAGGGGCGCGCTGGGTCGATCGGTGCGAACGGCCGCAGGCTCTCGCGCGAGGTGAGCTTGGACGCCGCGAGCGATCCCGCGACGGCGAGGAAGATCGGCAGTAGCAGGTCGAACCCCGTGTTCGTGAATTCGATGATGAGGGCGATCGCGGTGAACGGGGCCCGCATGTTGGATGCCAGGAACGCGGACGCCGCGACGACCGCGAGCGCCGTGCCGTCGGCTCCGGGCCACACGAACGCCCACCCGGCCGCCGCGGCGGCGCCGAGGGCCGCACCGATGGCGACGGAGGGCTGCAAGGTGCCGCCGATGGCCCCCGACCCCAACGACAGTGCGGTCGCGACGTACTTCAACACGGCGAGCGCGATGAGCAGCAGCGCGGGCTGCGACAGGTCGAAACCCGCGGTCGCGAGGGCGCGCCCGTTGCCGAGGATCAGGGGGAACACAGCCCCCAGCACCCCGACCGCGGTGAAGGTCAACGGCAGCACCACGAGCAGCTTCCACCCCTCGGGGCGGAAACGGGCGAGCTTCTTCGTCACCACGGCGAAGCTCGTCGCTCCCCACCCCATGAGCGGGCCGATGAGGATCGCGGCGACGATGAGCGACGCGTTCACCTCGACCGAGCCGATCGAGTACAGCGACCCGTCGCCCACGAGCGGTCGCGCGACGAGCGTGGCGATCGTGCTCACCACGAGAGCGACGACCGCGGCGCCCACGCTGAACTGCGCGAGGAGGATCTCGACGGCGAACAGCGCCCCCGCCAGCGGCACGTTGTAGACGGCGGCGAGACCGGCGCCCGCGGCCGAGGCGATCAGGATGCGGCCCCAACGGGCGTCGAGGCGGAACCACCGCACGACCTTCGAGCTCGCCATCGCCGAGAGTTCGCGCGGGGCGACCTCCTTGCCGATCGAGGCGCCCAGGGCGACCGCCCCCACCTGGATGACGGTGTCGGCGAGCGTCTCCCACCACGGCATTCGGGCCCCGTCGACGCCCTGCTCGACCGTGGCGATGCGTCGCCCGAAGCGACGCAGCAGGTACCAGCCGAGGGCTGCGACCACCCCCGTCCCGCCGACCGTGACGATCGGCAACCACCACACCGACGGGTAGGGGAGCCCGTCGAGGAACGGGCCCTCCTCGTGGCCCCACACGAGGTGCTCGAGGGTGTGCACGATCCACACCAGCAGCAGCACGGCGAGCCCCGTGGCGACGCCGACGAGGAGGGTCGCCACCCCCAGGCGCGCGAGCGTGGCGAGACCTCGACGGCGGGAACGCACGGGCAGAACGGTCGGAGCGGTCACTCCGCCACGCTAATCGACGTATGTTTCGCGCTTCGTCGTCGCCTGCCCCTCGGCTCGAAAGCGCGGAAACACTAGGCTCGGATCCGTGACTTCCCGCGCCCCGCTCTCCCGCAAGCTGTCCGCCATCGCCGAGTCCGCGACCCTCAAGGTCGACGCCAAGGCCAAGGCCCTCCAGGCCGCCGGCCGGCCGGTCATCTCGTACGCCGCGGGCGAGCCGGACTTCGCCACGCCGTCGTTCATCGTGGATGCCGCCGCCGAGGCGCTGCGCGACCCCGCCAACTACCGCTACACCCCCGCCGCCGGTCTCCCGGTGCTGCGCGAGGCGATCGCGGCCAAGACCCTGCGCGACTCCGGTCTCGAGGTCGCCCCCGCGCAGGTCATCGTGACCAACGGCGGCAAGCAGGCGGTGTACCAGGCGTTCCAGACCGTGGTGAACCCCGGCGACGAGGTGCTGCTGCCCGCGCCGTACTGGACCACCTACCCCGAGGCGATCGCCCTGGCCGACGGCATCCCCGTCGAGGTGTTCGCCGACGCCGACCAGGACTACAAGGTCACCGTCGCGCAGCTCGAGGCCGCCCGCACCGACAAGACCACGGTGCTCGTCTTCGTGTCGCCGTCGAACCCCACCGGGTCGGTCTACACCGCCGAGGAGACCGCCGAGATCGGCCGTTGGGCGCTCGAGCACGGCATCTGGGTGATCACCGACGAGATCTACCAGAACCTCACGTACGAGGGCGTGCGCGCCGTCTCGATCGTCGAGGCCGTGCCCGAGCTCGCCGAGCAGACCATCCTGCTCAACGGCGTCGCCAAGTCCTACGCCATGACCGGGTGGCGCGTGGGCTGGATGGTGGGACCGGCGGACGCCATGAAGCTCGCGGCCAACCTCCAGTCGCACCTCTCGAGCAACGTCAACAACGTGGCCCAACGCGCCGCCGCCGCGGCCCTGAACGGCCCGCAGGACGAGGTCGAGCAGTTCCGCGTGGCGTTCGACCGCCGCCGCCGCCTGATGGTGTCGGAGCTGTCGAAGATCGACGGCGTCGAGGTGCCCAACCCGCTCGGCGCGTTCTACGTCTACCCCGACGTGCGCGGCCTGCTGAACCGTTCGTGGGGCGGGGTCACGCCCACGACCTCGCTCGAGCTGGCCGACCTCATCCTCGAGCAGGCCGAGGTCGCCGTCGTGCCCGGAGAGGCCTTCGGCCCGAGCGGCTACCTGCGCCTGTCGTACGCCCTCGGCGACGACCAGCTGCTCGAGGGAGTGCAGCGCCTCCAGCGCCTGTTCGCCTGAGCCGCCTCGCGCCCCGACGTCGACGACCCCGCGGCTGCTCGATCGCATCCGCGGGCTTCTCGCTCCGTCTTGCGCGTGAGGGGTCGTGAGCCGTCGCCCAGCGGAGAGCGGGGCGACGGGAATCGCCCCTCACGCCGTGGTTGGGGAGGGAGGGAGACTAGAGCTCGACGTCGATCAGGACGGGCTCGGGCTGGAGGAGCAGGCCGAATTCGGACTGCACGCGCTGCTGCACGAACCGCGCGAGCTGGGCGATCTCGGCCGCTGTGGCCTCGCCCCGGTTGGTCAGCGCGAGCGTGTGCTTGGTCGACAGACCGGCGCGCGAGCGCGGGAAGCGGAATCCGCGCGACAGCCCGGCATTCTCGATGAGCCACGCGGCACTGACCTTGACCTCGCGGGTCTCGACCGGCGGCGGGGGCAGGATGCCGTCGAACGCGGCGAGCGGGATCACGGTCACCGGATCGAGCTCCGGCCCCATCGGCCACCGGGGGCACGCCTCGGGCAGGGTGCGCGCGAACGCCTCCGACACGATGGCGTTCTGGAAGAACGAGCCCGCGCTCCAGGTGTCGGGGTCTTCGGCGTCGAGCACCATGCCCTTGCGGGCCCGCGTGGCCAGCACGTGATCGCGGATCCAGCGCAGCGACACCGCGTCGTCGGCATCCAATCCCAGTGCGCCGCGCAGCTGGGCGCCCGCGATCGGACGCTCCCCCGCCCCCACGCGCTCGAGCTCGAGCGTCACCGAGAGGATGACCGCGGGACGCTCGGGCACGGAGCCGTAGTGGTGCTTGAGCACCGAGGTGCGAAAACCCAGGCCGAGCTCCGACGCCGGCACGATCGACACCTCGCCCGATGACTCGTCGATCAACTCGACCTCGACGAGCGTCTGCACGATCTCCTGGCCGTAGGCCCCGACGTTCTGCACGGGGGCGGCGCCGACCGTGCCGGGGATCCCCGACATCGCCTCGATCCCCGCGAGCCCGCGCTCGACGGTCTCGGCGACCAGGGCGTCCCAGTCGTGTCCCGCCTGCACGCGCAGACGCGCGGTCTCGGGCCGCGACCCGGGGAGCTCGTCGATGCCGGTCGTGCGCACGCGGATCACGGTGCCCTCGAACGCCTCGTCGCCCACGAACAGGTTCGACCCGCCGCCGAGCACGAACCACGGCGCCCCCTCGGCCCACACCTCGCGCAGGACCGTCACCAGTTCTGCGGACGTGTCGGCCTCGACGAGGCGCGTGGGTACGCCGCCGGTGCGCAGCGTCGTCAGCTGCGCGAGCGGAACCGGAGCGACCTCGGGCATCAGGGCAGCCGCACCCGCACCTGCGCCTTGCCGAGCACGGTGGTGCCGGCGAAGGTCACGGTGAGGTCGATGCGCGCGGTCTCGTCGTCGACCGCGCCCACCTTGGCGCTCACGTGCAGATCGGCGCCCGTGTCGGGGTCGACGACGACGGGTCGCGTGAAACGCACCCCGTATTCGGCGATGCGACCGGAATCGCCCAGCGCGTCGGCGAGGGTGCCGACGGCGATGCCCATCGTGAGCATCCCGTGGGCGAGCACGCCGGGAAGCCCCACGGCGGCGGCGACGTCGTCGCGGTAGTGGATGGGGTTGAAGTCGCCCGAGGCGCCGGCGTAGCGCACGAGCGACTCGCGGGTCAGGTGGACGGAGCGTTCGGCGATGACCTCGCCCACGGTGAACGCGCTCATGCGCCGGCCTCCCCCACGAGCAGGACGCTCGTCGTCGTCACGACGTGGGCGCCGGTGGCATCCACGATCTCGGCCTCGCTGGTGATCATGGCGTTGCCGCCCATCGAACGGATGCCGGTGACCGACAGCGTCGCGACGAGCTCGTCGCCGGCGACGATCGGTCGCGTGTAGCGGAAGCGCTGCTCCGCGTGCACGAGGCGCGACAGCTCGATACCGGAGTCGGCATCGCCCAGCAGCTGCTGGAGCGTGAGGTCTTGCACGACCATCGCGAACGTCGGCGGCGCGACGACGTCGGCGTAGCCGAGGGCGCGCGCGGCCTCGGGGTCGGAGTGCTGCGGGGCGTCGGCGAAGACGGCGCGGGCGAACTCGCGCACCTTCTCGCGGCCGACCAGGTAGGGCGCGGTCGGCGGGAAGGCACGACCGACCAGTTCGGGGTTCACGGGCACGGGATCAGTCTACCGACGGGGCGTTCAGCGCTGGCGGCGGCCGCGGACCGCCTTCACCGCGATCTGCGAGGCGATGAAGACGAGGAAGAGCGAGAACAGCACGTTGGCCACGAAGGGATCGACGGCCTTGGCGATCTGGGCGCCCGCCGCGGTCGTCGCGCACGCCGCGACACCGACGCACGCGGCGGCGACGAGATCGACGTTGCGTCGGCGGAGGTTGCCGACGGTGCCCGACACCGCCGTGGGGATCATCATCAGCAGCGACGTGCCCTTGGCGACGAGGTCGCTCGCGCCGAACAGCAGCAGCAGCGCCGGGACGACGATGATGCCGCCCCCGACGCCGAGGAGACCCGCCAGGATGCCGGTGACCACACCGAGCGCGGCGAGCCCGGGACCCGTCACCCAGGTCAACACGAGCTCGGCGTCGCGGGAGGGGATGACGAAGTACAGGCTCACGATCACCGCGACGAGGAACACCACGAACGACCATCGCAGCGCCGTCTGCGACAGCTTCGGCAGCAGCCAGGTGCCGATCTGCGCGCCGATCACCGCGCCGGCGGCGAGGATCAGCGCGGGGAGCCAGGCGACGTGCCCGTCGACGGCGTAGGTGATCACGCCCACGGAGGCGGTGGGCACGATGGCGGCCAGAGAGGTGCCCGCGGCCAACCGCTGGTCGAAACCGAGCAGCAGCACGAGCAGCGGCACGATCACCGTCCCCCCGCCGACGCCGAACAATCCCGACATGAGCCCGGCCAGCAGGCCCACGGCGATGCACACGGCGAAGAAGCGCGCCGTGCGGGGCGGGTGCGTGTCGTTCGTCACGGAAGGAGTCCTCGTCTCGAGCGGGGCCCGCGTCACCGGACCGTCGACAATCCTGCCACCCGGCGGCATCCGCTCGAGGTGTCTTCGCCGGAGAAGAAAGCGGCCCCCGGTGGTCCGAAGCCGCGTCCACCGGGGGCCGTCGCCCTCACAGGTCAAGCAGGACGGTGACCCGAACACCGGCCCGCGACCACTCGTGTGAGGGTGCGACAGGATTGACGATAGAGCGGGCGCCGTCTCGCCCTCGACCGGTTGACACTGATTACTAGAACTGCTAACTATTTATGCCGGTGAAGGATCGGAACCCGCTTCCGGGAATGCGCGACCCCCGCGCACCGTTCCGACCCTCATGACAACCGTAGGAATCATCGGCGCAGGACACATCGGCTCGGCTCTCGCGAAGGGCTTCGCGAAGCACGGATACGACGTGGTCATCTCCAACTCGCGCGGCCCCGAGACCCTCTCCGACCTGGTCGGCTCCATCGGCGAGCGCGCTCGCGCCGCAACGGCCCAGGATGCCGCGGAAGCCGGCGACGTCGTCGTGGTCACCGTGCCGCTGAAGGCGTACGCCGAGGTCCCCGTCGCCCCGCTCGCCGGGAAGATCGTGCTCGACACCAACAACTACTACTTCGAGCGCGACGGTCGTATCGCTGCCCTCGACGAGAAGAAGACCACCACCTCGCAGATGCTGCAGGAGCACCTCCCCGAGTCGCGCGTGGCGAAGGCGTTCAACCACATCATGGCCGCCGACATCCTCACCGACGGCACCCCCGCGGGAAGCGCCGACCGGCGCGCCCTTGCCACGTCGAGCGATTTCGACGAGGCCGCCGCCCTCGTCGCCCGCGTCTACGACGAGTTCGGCTACGACACCGTCAACGTCGGACCGCTCGCCGAGAGCTGGCGCGTCGAGCGCGACCAGCCCGCCTACGTCGTGCGTCAGAACCGCGACGAGCTCGAGCAGAACCTGGCCCGCGCCCAGCGCTGAGCCGTCACCCGTCGTACCTCACGCATAAACGCGATCCGCGCCGATAAACACGCTCTGCACGTGTTTCTCGGCGCGGATCGCGTTTATGCGTGGTCGGGGGGCGGGGCGCGGGGCGTCGGGGGTCGGGGTCAGAGAGCGGCGAGGGCCTGGTCGACGTCGGCGACGAGGTCGTCGACCGACTCGATGCCGACCGACAGGCGCACGATCGTCTCGGGAACGGCCAGCTCCGTGCCGCGCACCGAGGCGTGGGTCATGGCATCCGGGTAGTTCACCAGCGACTCCACGCCGCCCAGCGACTCGGCGAGCGTGAACAGGCGCGTCGACTCCGCGAAGCGGCGGGCTGCCGTCGCGTCGGCGAGCTCGAGCGAGACGATCCCCCCGAAGCCGCTCATCTGCGACGCGGCGAGCGCGTGCCCGGGGTGCGCGGGCAGACCGGGGTAGTACACCTTGGCGACGCGGTCGTGCCCGTCGAGGTGCTCGGCGACCGCCTGCGCGTTGGAGCTGTGGCGCTGCATGCGCACGGCGAGGGTCTTGATGCCGCGCGTGGTGAGGTACGCGTCGAACGGGCCCGACACGGCGCCCGCGGCGAACTGGAGGAATTGCACCTTCTCGGCGAGATCCGCGTCCGCGAACGCGAGGGCACCGCCCACGACGTCGCTGTGCCCGCCGAGGTACTTCGTCGCGGAGTGCACCACGACGTCGGCGCCGAGCGAGAGCGGGCGCTGCAGGGCCGGGGAGGCGAAGGTGTTGTCGACGACGACGAGCGACCCGGCCTCGTGCCCGAGGCGTGCCAGACCCGCGATGTCGGTGATGCGCAGCATCGGGTTGCTGGGCGTCTCGACCCAGACCATGCGGGGAGCGCGCTCCTCGATCGCCGCGGCCACGGCATCCAGGTCGCTCATGTCGACCACGCGGAGCTTCACGCCCCAGGGGCCGAGCACGCGCGACAGCAGACGGTACGTGCCGCCGTAGACGTCGTTGCCCAGCAGCACCTCGTCGCCCGGGACGAGGGCGGCCCGCAGCAGGGCGTCCTCACCGGCCAGGCCGGAGGCGAACGACAGCGCGCGAGCGCCGCCCTCGAGAGCGGCGATCTGCGTCTCGAGCGCCGTGCGCGTGGGGTTTCCGCTACGGCCGTACTCGTAGCCACCGCGGAGGCCTCCGATGCCGTCTTGGGCATAGGTGGTGGAGACGTGGATCGGCGGGATGACGGCGCCGGTGGTCTCGTCGGGCGCCTGGCCCGCGTGGACGGCGAGGCTGTCGAAGCCGCGGGCGGCGTCGTGGGTGCTCATGCGGAGTGCTCCTGGGAGGTCGGGGGAAGAACGGATGCCGAGGGCTCGACGGCGTAACCGCGGGCGGTCATCCAGTCGTCGTCGAAGATCTTGCTGAGGTAGCCGCGGCCGTGGTCGGGCAGCACCACGACCACCACGGCGTCGGCGGGGAGGTCGCGGGCCACTCGCAGCGCGCCGACGACGGCCATTCCGCTGGAGCCGCCCACGAGCAGGCCCTCCTCGCGGGCGAGGCGACGGGTCATCGCGAACGACTCGGCGTCGGAAACGCGCTCGTACCCGTCGACCAGGGTGGGGTCGAAGGCCGGGGGCCAGAAGTCTTCACCGACGCCCTCGACGTCGTAGCCGTGGATGTCGCCGCCCGAATAGATCGAGCCGACGGGGTCGACCCCGACGATGCGCACGGAGGAGCCGGCGACCTCGCGCAGGTAGCGCCCGATTCCGGTGATGGTCCCGCCGGTGCCGACACCGGCGACGAAGTGCGTGAGCGCACCGTCGGTGTCGCGCCAGATCTCGGGCCCGGTGGTCTCGTAGTGACTGCGCGGGCCGTTCGGGTTGGCGTACTGGTTGGGCTTGAAGGCCCCGGGGATCTCCCGCACGAGGCGGTCGGACACGCTGTAGTACGACTGCGGATCGTCGGGTTCGACGTTGGTCGGCGTCACCACGACCTCCGCGCCGTAGGCGCGCAGGACCGCACGCTTGTCTTCGGCGACCTTGTCGGGCACGACGAAGACGCAGCGGTATCCGCGCTGCTGGGCGACGAGGGCGAGACCGACACCGGTGTTGCCGCTGGTCGGCTCGACGATCACACCGCCGGGCCGCAGCAGGCCGTCGCGCTCGGCGGCATCCACGATGTTGGCGGCGATGCGATCTTTGGCCGAGCCGCCGGGGTTGAAGTACTCGATCTTCGCGAGCACCGTGGCGGCGATGCCGTCGGTGACGCGGGACAGACGGACGAGAGGGGTGTTGCCGACGAGGTCGGCGACGCTCTGGGCGTAACGCACGGTGGAGTCCTGTGGGGTCGGTGCGCCGGGGGGCGCGGCTGACGGGGTCGTCGAAAGAGAACGCGAGGGGGCGTTCAGCGACAACAGCGACAGGTCAGCACGCGGTCAGCATACCCGGTCGCGCGTCGTCACGACACGGCCCCGAGGAACTCCTCGAAACTCTGCGCGGGCCGGCCGGTCACGCGCTCGACGTCGGAGGAGATCCGGGCGAGGTCGCCGCTCGCGATCGAGGTGTAGGTGCTGACCCAGGCGTCGACCTGCCACCGCGGGGCGCCGAACGCCGCACGCGAGGCGTAGGCCTCGTCGACCGTCTCGTCGACGAAGCGCACCGGGTGACCGCGCACGGCCGAGATCTTCGCGGCCACCTCGGCCATGGTCAGGGCTTCCGGCCCCGTCAGGTCGTACGCGGTGTCGGCGTGCGCGGCGGGGTCGAGGAGCACCGAAACGGCCGTGGCCGCCACGTCGGATCGCGACACGAGGGAGCAGCGCCCCTCGCCCGCGGGGCCGCGGATGACGCCGTCGTCGCCGGCGAAGAGCTCCATCATGTCCATGTAGAAGTTGTCGCGCAGGAACGTCCAGCGCATGCCCGAGGAGCGGATGATCTCCTCGGTCGCGGCGTGGTCGCGACCGAGGGTGAACACCGCGTCGGGGGCGGCGGCGAGGAACGAGGTGTAGACGATCGCACCGACGCCCGCGGCGGCGGCGGCCTCGACGAAGGTGCGGTGGTGCTCGACGCGGTCGGCGGTCTCGGATGCCGAGACCATCAGGAGGGTGTCGACCCCCTCCAGCGCGGCGCGGGCGGCATCCGCGTCGGAGTACCGGGCGACGTGCACCTCGGCCCCCTCGAGGCGGGGAGCCCGCGAGGCGTCGCGCACCAGCAGACGCTGGGCGATGCCACGGGCCGCGAGGTCGCGGGCGACGCGGCCTCCCACGGCTCCGGTGGATCCGGTGACGGCGATGACGGGCGGCGTGGACATACGGCCTCCGGGCGGTTGAGCGGTGCCTCCAGCGTAGGCCCGTCCGCCCGGGGATGGCCGGGAAACGTCTCAGGTCGGCGGCGCGACCAGCCGGGCCACGCGCACGCGCACCGTGGAGGGGATGTCGTCGCCGCCGCCCGCGCCGCGTGCGGCCGCGGCGACGGCCGTCGCGACGAGCGCGCCGTCGACCTCGGAGGACACGCCGATGCAGACCGTGATCGCGCGCGCTCCCTCGACATCGTCGACGGCGGCGAGGGAACCCTCGACGTCGGCCATGTGCTCGAAGGCCCGGGCGACGACGGGCCGCGCGGAGTACGACTCACGCACGCCTTCCACGGCCGTGACGGCGAGGTCGATGCGCGGGGCCAGTTCGGCGGCGGTGATACGGGTCATTCGTTCTGCCCCTCTTCGGTGTGCACGTCGCCGATGGTGACGTCGACGCGGCCGACCTTCAGATCGCCGTGGCGCTCGATCGCCGCGCGGATGCCGTCGCGCATCTCATCGACGGCGGCGGTCATCGGGCGGCCGAACCGCACGCTGACCGTGACGCGCACCTCGAGCGGCGCGTCCGGCGCGGGCTGATCGAGCCGCACGCGGCCCACCAGGACGCCCTCGATGCCATCGCCGACCGAGCGGATGAGCTCGTACAGCGCCCCCTCGGTCACGACGATCTCGGTTCCGTCGGCGGCGCGCACGAGGGGGATGTCGCGTCCGGCGCGGAATTCGCGCATCACCTCGCGCATGATGCTGTCGTACCAGCTGTCGGCGAGGGGCTGCGCCGCCTGCTCCTCGACGATCTCGCGCGAGAGACGGCCCATTCGTTCCATCGAGGCCAGGATCGCCTGGCACTCGGCGTTGCGTTCGATCGCGGGGATGCGGGGGGTGCGTCCGCGGTCGAGGTAGGCGGAGAGGTCTTCCAGCGTGTAGCCGGAACCGCCGATGTCGTCGCTATGCTCGCTCATTCCGGTCACCTCCACTCCTGCATGCGTTCCAACACGGTCTTGCGCGCCCGGGCGAGGCGGCCGCGGACGGTGGCCGCGGACTCTCCCACCTCGACGGCGATCTCGTCGTAACTGTGCCCGCCGACCTCGCGCAGCACCCAGACCACGCGCAGTTCTTCGGGGAGCTCCGCCAACACCTTCTTCAGCGCGTCCATCTGCGACGACGCCACGGCGGAGCGTTCCGGATCATCCGTCGAGGAGACCATCTCCTCGTCGATCTGATCCGAGATCCGGCGCGACCGCAGGCGGTCGGTCGCCTTGCGCGAGACGATCGTCGTGAGCCAGCTTCGCACCTTCTCGGGATCTGTCAGGTCGGGAAGGCGGCGCCACGCCGTGATGAGCGCCTCCTGCACGCAATCGTCGGCGTCGGCCCGTGACCCGGTCAGGCGCGTCGCGAAAGCGACGAGGAACGGTGCGTGCCGGCGGACGAGCACTCCGAACGCCAACTGGTCGCCGTCGGCCGCGCGCGCCGCGAGGAACGCGTCGGTGGCGGAGGACAAAGAGGGCATCGTGTTTCCTGTCAGCAGATCGTCCGGTCGCGTGATGACACTTCGCGAAACGGATCCGTCCCCGTAGCGAAACACCCCGCCCGCGGTTCGGTCGGGGATCTTGACGAAACGGCGAACTCGTGGCAGAGGTGGTCGACTCGCCTTCGTCGTCGCGGACATCCCGAGCGATGAGGACGACGAGCAGCGGATGACGTGCACCCGCTGACGTCCGGCCCGACCGCGTGTCGCGCGCAGCCGGGAGCCGTATCCCCGCGGACGTCGCCCGTCGCGCGCGTCGTGTCGGGAGAGGACGCTAACGTCGGTGGCATCCTCCCCCGACCCTTTGGAGTCCCATGCGCATCGCCCTCACCGGCTCGTCCGGCAAACTCGGCTCCGTCGTCGCGCGCGAACTGCGCGCCGCGGGCCATGACGTCATCGGCCTCGACGTGCGCGGCGAGCGCGGCCCCGGGTTCGTTCAGGTCGACCTCACCGACTACGGCCAGGTCGTCGACGCCCTCGCCGGCGTGAACGATCAGCACGAGGGCGTCGATGCGCTCGTGCACCTCGGTGCGATCCCGGCTCCCGGCATCCGCTCCGACGTCGCGACGTTCCACAACAACATGACGAGCACGTTCAACGTGTTCTGGGCGGCCGTGCGGCTCGGCATCGACAAGATCGTCTACGCCTCCAGCGAGACGGTGCTCGGTCTGCCCTTCGACGTCCCGCCGCCGTACATCCCCGTCGACGAGGAGTACGCACCGCGGCCCGAGTCGGTGTACTCGCTGGTGAAGACGCTCGAGGAGCGCCTCGCGGTCGAGCTCGTTCGCTGGAACCCCTCGCTCTCGATCACCGCGCTGCGTTTCTCGAACGTCATGGTGCCCGACGACTACGCGGAATTCCCCTTCGACGCCGACGCGCGCACCCGCAAGTGGAACCTGTGGGGCTACATCGACGCACGCGACGGCGCGCAGGCGATCGAACGCGCCCTCGAGACCGCCCCCGCCGGGTTCGAGACCTTCATCATCGCCGCGGCCGACACCGTCACGACCCGGTTCAACGCCGAGCTCGTCGGCGAGGTGTTCCCCGGCGTCGAGACGCGGGGCGACCTCGGCGAGAACACCACCCTGCTCTCGATCGACAAGGCGCGCCGGCTGCTCGGCTACGACCCGCAGCACTCCTGGCGCGACCACCGCTGAGGTCCGACGCCGCCCCGCTTCGGCCGGGTGGCGTCGGTCCCGGACCGCGACGCACCCGTCGCCGCGGTCCGGGACCGAACGTGCGCCGCACCGTGCGCGTCGCAGAGAGCAGTGAATGAGAACCATCGAAGTCCCGATGCTCCCGATCGTGATTCCCCTCGGGGCCGTGATCTTCGTCGTGCTGCTCCGGGTGCTCCGCTCCCGCGGCCGGGTCACGCTTCCCCGGGCGAGCGTCGCGGCTGTGCTCGCGGTCTACGTGGGCGGAGTGGTCGCCAACACCGTCTTCCCGATCTTCGTCTGGGTGGGTGCCCGGCCCGACTACGGGCCTGAACCGCTGGCGCTGTACCTCGTCCCCTTCGTCGACTACGGGCTCGAGGATGCGCTCATCAACGTCGCGGTGTTCGTCCCGCTCGGTGTCCTCATCCCCCTGCTCACCGCGCGGCCGAGCTGGGGGAAGGTGATCGCGATCGTCGCCGCCTCGAGCCTCACCATCGAGGTGGCCCAGATGG
Organism: Microbacterium sp.; assembly: GCF_046295495.1. GTDB lineage: Bacteria > Actinomycetota > Actinomycetes > Actinomycetales > Microbacteriaceae > Microbacterium. The sequence continues at coordinate 153,667 of NZ_JBKBNC010000001.1, read as the reverse complement.
CCATCTCGGAGCTGACGTCCGGCGGACACCTCGCCGACATCAACGACTGGATGACGAACATCCTGGGCGGCGTGATCGGCTACGGCCTGTTCGTCCTCCTGACGCGGTCCGACTCGGTCGCTGCATTCGTCCGACGGTTCCGGTGGCCGGCGCGCGAGGGCGCGGGCATCCGGTCGGCGTGAACGGTGGGGCACGCGGACGTGCCCCGCACCCGAGAGGCGGCCCCCGCGCGACGAGGGCGTGACAGACTCACCGCATGAACGCCGACGAGCCTGTCATCCCCCTGCCGACGGCGACCGAGAAGGAAGTGAGCTTCCTCGCTCGCAGCGGAGCGGTCGTGACGCTGCGGCTCATCGACACGGGCCGGTTCGAGGTCAAGCTCGACACCCGCGGCGACTACACCGCGACGCTGCTGCACGACGGCGAGACCTTCGAGTTGCACCCCGCCCCCGGAGTGCACGCGATCGGCGGCACCGACCTCACCGCGACCGACCTGTACGAGCGCTTCTGAGCGGACGGCGTGCGGTAGCGGCCCGGTCGTCGCTGCAACGCCCTCGCCGCACCCGCGCGCACCTGCGCGCGGCGCACCGCACCGGCTGAGCTGGTCCGCACGGTGGTGCGACGGCGATCGAATCGCACGACCGGATCCGCGCACGCGCGCAAGCCCCGTCGCCTCCCGCGCTCCTCCGGCTTGACTGGGGTCCTCGACCCTCCGGGAGGACACCGTGCAACACGCCGACACGTACGACATCGCCGTGATCGGCGCGGGTCCGGCCGGTACGGCTGCCGCGCTGCGGGCCGCGGAGCTCGGTGCCCGGGTCGTGGTGCTCGAAGCCGGGCGGGTCGGTGGTACCTGCGTGAACACCGGGTGCGTCCCCACGCGCGTGCTCGCCAAGGCCGCCCGGCTCATGCGCGAGACGCGCTCGGCCGACGATTACGGCATCGTCGTCGACGAGCCGCGCGTGGACTGGTCGGCCGTGGTCACGCGCGTGCACGAGCGGGTGGATGCCGTGCGGTCGATCAAACGCGAGGCGGAGCGCTTCGCCGCCGCGGGCGTCGACCTCGTCCAGGAGGGCCGCGCGCGCTTCGCCGACGAGCACACGCTCGTGCTCGACAGCGGCCGCCGAGTGCGGGCCGAGTCGATCCTCGTGTGCGTCGGCGGGCACTCCCGCCGACTGCCGATCCCGGGCGCCGAACTGGCCACCGTCCCGGAGGACGTGCTCTCGCTGACCGCGCTCCCCCGCCGCGTCGCGGTGATCGGGGCGGGCAACACCGGCGCCCAGCTCGTCACGGTCTTCCGCTCCTTCGGCTCCGAGGTCACGCTGCTGGATGTCGCGCCCCGCGTTCTCATGGCATCCGATGCCTCGATCTCCGAGGTGATCGCGGCATCGCTCACGGCGCACGGCGTCGATGTGCGCACCGGCATCGAGACGGTCGAGCGACTCGACCGCACCGACGACGGCGCCATCGCGCTCACGTGGCGCGAGAAGGGCGAGTCGAACACCCTCGACGTCGACGTGGTCGTGATGGCGACCGGATGGCCGGCCGACGTCGAAGACCTCGGGCTCGAGAACGCCGGAGTCGACGTGGAGCGCTCGGCGATCCCCGTCGACCGGTACTTCCGCACGATCGTCCCGCACATCCTCGCGGTGGGGGATGCCAACGGCCGCGACATGCTCGTGCAGGCCGCGCAGTTCGAGGGCGAGGCGGCGGCCGAGAACGCGGTGCTGGGTGCGAACCGGCGCACGCCCCATCACCTGCTCCCGGCCGGCGGGTTCACCGACCCCGACTACGCCGGCGTCGGCCTGACCGAGGAGCAGGCGCGCGACCGCGATCCCTCGTGCGTCGTGGCGACGGTGCGCTTCGCCGACCTCGACCGCGCGGTGATCGACGACCGCGAGAACGGCTTCCTCATGCTCATCGCCGACCGGCGCCGCGAGCTGGTGCTCGGCGCGCACGCGGTCGGCGAGAACGCCGTCGAGGTCATCCAGTCGGTCACCACGGCCATGGCGGCGGGCATCGACGTGGCGACCCTCGCCGGGGTGCGCTTCGCCTACCCCACCTACAGCGCCGTGATCGGCAACGCGGCGCGCGCGCTGCTGCACGCCGACGCCCCCGCGTTGCTGGAGTGACACACTGAAACCGTGACCGCCGCCGACGCCACCCCGACGACCGTCTCCGCCGGCTCCCCCGCTCGGCGGGGACGCCCCGGGTACGACCGCGACGGCATCCTCGCCGTCGCGGTGCAGCTGTTCAACGAGCAGGGCTTCGACGCGACGAGCGTGTCCGACCTCGCCCGCCGCCTCGGCTTGGCGAAGTCGGCCCTGTACCACCACTTCTCCTCGAAGGAGGAGTTGCTCTCGGTCGCGCTCGAGGCGGCCCTGGGTGGTCTCGAGGCGGTGCTGGACGACCCCCGCGCCGGCGAGGGAGCGGCATCCGATCGTCTGCGCTTCGTGCTCATCGGCGCGACCGACGTGCTCGTGGCGCAGCTGCCGGCGGTGACGCTGCTGCTGCGTGTGCGGGGCAACGGGGCCGTCGAGCAGGCGGCACTCGAGCGTCGACGCGTCTTCGACCACCGCGTGACCGCCCTGGTGGCCGCGGCCCAGGCCGAGGGCGACGTGCGCGACGACGTCGACGCCGCCGTCGCCGCACGCCTGCTGTTCGGCATGATCAACTCGGTCGTGGAGTGGTACCGGCCGGGCGGCGGCGTCGACGGTGACCGCCTGGGCGCCGACATCGTGCGCATCGCGCTCGACGGTCTGCGCACCACCTGAACCCCGGCCCCACCTCGGCGGGCCGCACCGCGCCGGGATCACCCTCGTGTCGGGACCGCCCGCCCGCACGGCCGCGCACCGGGTGCTCTCGCACTGTGCGCGTCATCCCGACCACACCGGAACAGGATCACGCCCGCAGGTCGACGCCCTTCGGCTCCTTGATGAACGACACGGCCACGAGCGAGACGAGCGCCGCGACCGCGATGTAGGCGCCGATCGTCCACGAGGCTCCGGTCGAGCGCAGCAGCGCCTCGGCGATCATCGGCGCGAACGCCCCGCCCATGATGGCGCCGAGCGCGTACCCGATCGACACCCCCGAGTAGCGCACGTTGGCGGGGAACATCTCGGCGTAGAGCGCCGCCTGCGGTCCGTAGGAGAGGCCGAGGCCGAGCGTCATCACGAACAGCGCCACGAAGTACCAGACGATGTTCGCGGTGTCGATCAGGAACCACATCGGCACGGCCCACACCGCCAGGAGCAGGTAGCCGAGCTGGAAGGTGCGCACGCGCCCGAGCGTGTCGGAGAGTCGGCCGCCCCACAGGGTGAAGCCGAGCCACCCGAAGGATGCCAGGGTCGTGGCCAGCAGCACGGTCGGGCGCTCGAGACCGAGCACCGAGACCGCGTAGGTCGCGAAGAACGCGATCAGCAGGTAGCCGGCGGCGTTGTTGCCGATGAACACCAGCGCGGTGAGCGCGACCTGACGCCAGTTCGTGCGGAAGAGCTGGCCGAGTGGGGCCGACGACTCCTTGCGGCGGCGCACGAGGTCTTCGAAGACCGGGCTCTCCTCGACGGCGCGACGGATGACGTAGCCCACCACGATGAGCACGATCGAGAAGAGGAACGGCACGCGCCATCCCCACGCGAGGAAGGCCTCGGCCGACATCGACGAGGTGAGGATCCACAGCGTCGCGGTGGCGAGGATCATGCCGACCGGAACGCCGATCTGCGGATACGCGCCGAAGTAGCCGCGACGGTTCACCGGTGCGTGCTCGACCGACAGCAGCGCGGCGCCGCCCCATTCCCCTCCGGCGGAGAAGCCCTGGAGGACGCGGAGGAGGATCAGCAGGATCGGGGCGGCGATGCCGATGGCCGCGTAGGTGGGCAGCACGCCGATGAGCGCGGTCGACACGCCCATCATGATGAGCGTCAACACGAGCATCTTCTTGCGGCCCAAGCGGTCACCGAGGTACCCGGCGACCACGGCGCCGAGCGGGCGGAAGAGGAACGAGATGCCGATCGTGGCCCACGACAGCACCTGGGCCACCGTGGGGTCGGACTCGGCGAGCGGGGCGAGGAATAGCGGCGCGAGCACGAGGCCGGCCGCCTGGGCGTAGATGAAGAAGTCGTACCACTCGATCGAGGTGCCCACGAGGGTGCCGGCGAGCACGCGCCGTTCCTCTCGGGTCACGCCGGTGGTGGCGGGGGCGGATGCCGCTGTCTGCGAGGCCATGAGAACTCCGTCGTTCCGTGGGCGGTGGGAAAGCCCCGTCGGAGGACACGTTACCGACCGAGCGTTCAGTAATAGTGTCAGAGTGGAGTCCGCCCGACAAGAGGCGGGGAAGGAGCCGTGATGACACCCTGGATCATCGTCCCCGGCGCTCTCGATGAGCGCCTGGGCATCGTCGTCATCGAGCAGTCGGCCGACCGCGTCGCCGCCACCATGCCCGTCACCGGCAACACGCAGTCTCTCGGGCGCCTCCACGGCGGAGCGACGGCGGCCCTGGCCGAGGCGGTGGGCTCGTGGGCCGCGATGATCCACGCCTCGACCCTCGGCCGGGTCTGCGTCGGGGTCGACCTCAACATCACGCACCACCGCGGCGCCCGCGACGGCCGTATCCACGCGGTCGCGACGCCCGCCCACCGCGGACGGCGCGTGGCGACGTACGACGTCCGCGTCGTCGACGACGACGGACGTCTCGTCGCGACGGCGCGCATCACGAACCTCGTCGTCGATCCGGACTGAGCGCGGTGGTCTGGCATCCTTGATCGCATGACGGGGATCCGAGGGGTTGCACCGCCCCCCAGCGGCGCAACCCCTCGCCCGTCGACGTCTGACCCGAACATCGGTCGACAGGCGTGCGGGCGTCTCCTCGAAGCCGGAGAAGACACCCACCCCCACCACTGCGGTGTCATGGCCGGGCCATTCCTTACACACCCGCGAAAAGAATTTCCGGAATCTCTCGGCGTAAGGATTCGTCGCCTGCCGACACAGCCCACACGAATGCACGGAGACACGCGCCCGTGACCGATGAAACGGAATTCGTGGCGCTCTTCCGCGAGCACCACAATGCGGTTCGACGATTCATCGAACGGCGCGTCTCCGACCGGGAGTCGGCGGCCGACCTCACGATGGACTGCTTCGAGATCGCGTGGCGCAAGCGGGATCCACGCGATCCGTTCGGCCTGCCGTGGCTGTATCGCACCGCGCGGAACCTCATCGCCAACGAATACCGACGACGAGACAGGGAGGCAGCGTTATGGTCGCACATCGAAGACAACGTTCGTTCCCTGTCGCGCGAGTCCGGATCGGCCCTGACCGAACGCCTCATCGAGGCGATCCGGGCGCTCCCCGAACGCGAGCGCGAGATCCTCTGGTTGACCTACTGGGAGGAGCTGTCGGCGGCCGAGGTGGCGGTCGTCATCGGCATGAACACGGGTGCCGTGTGGACCCGTCTGAACCGCGTTCGGGCACGCCTTCGCCCCCTGCTCGGCGAGACCGTGCCGACCGTCGAGGAGGTGTCCGATGAGCGACGATGACCTCGCGCGCGCCCTCCGCGGTCTCGACCCGGCCCGCACCCCCCTCGACGCGCCGCTCCCCCTCGCCGCCGAGCGACGCCTCCGCGAGATCGTGGGTGGTCCCTCCGCGCGACGGAGGCGCCCGGTGCTCGCCTGGGGGTCCGCGGCGGCGGTGGTCACCCTGATCGTGGCGATCGTGGCCGGGGTCTTCTGGATGCCGGCCCCCTCGGCATCCGCCCTCACCCCGAAGCCGCTCGTCTACGCCCCCGTCGCCGCCGACGCCGCCGAGGTGATCGCCGACGCGCAGCGCCTGCTCGCCGACGACGACGGGCCGAGCGAGGCGCAGCGCCGCTCGCTCTCGCTGGGCTGGTATTTCAGCGCCTCACCCGACGGCGCGGAGGCCACGGTCTTCCGCCGGGAGTGGGTCGACCTGCGGTGGAACGAGAACCTCTCCGGCTCGCTCGTGACCACCGCGGCCGACGCCACGAACGCCGACGGCGACACGGTACCCACCACCGACCCCGTCCCCGGCACGGTCGTGGGCGAGATGCGGTACGTGCAGAACCAGTTCTCGCCGCTCTCGCGCACCCCGCCCGAGCCGACCGCCGCGGCCATGCGCGAGCTCGTGCTGACCTCGACCGGAGCCGGCGACGGCCTCACCGCCGGCGACGCCATGCTGGGCGCGCGCTCCCTGCTCGGCGAGTGGACGCTCACCGGTGAGCAGCAGTCGGCCCTGCTCGACGTGGTCGCCGCGGCACCCGATCTGCGGGTGCTCGGCCAGACGAGCGATCGCCTGGGGCGCCCTGTCGTGGGTCTCGGCGGCATCCCCTCCGGACCGGTCTCCCCGCAGGTGACCCTGCTGCTGTCGACCGAGACCGGACGGATCGTGGGCTTCGAGTCGGCCCTCGCCGAAGCGAACACCGATCTCGACCTGCCCGCCGGGTCGATCACCGACTACACCCTGTGGGACGTGCACGACCGAGAGGACGCACCGCGATGAACGCACCCGAAGACCTGCACCCCGACGTCGCCGCCGCGCTGGAGCGCGTTCCCGGCGGGGTCGTGATCGACGCGCGGCACGCGCACTGGCCCGAGCTCGGAATGCGCATCGACGTGCCCGCCGACGACGAGCGCGCCGTCGGCAGCTGCGCCACCGGGAACGTCTGCGCCTTCAGCGGAACGGGGCTCTCCGGCACACGGGTGTCGTGGTCGTCGTGCGGCACCTACGCGCCCGGGATCACGGTGCGCTCGATCGCGAACGCCCGCTCCGCGGGGTACGTGCAGGCGCGGTCTTCATCGGGGTCGGTGCTCGCCACGGCCATCGCCGGATCGTCGGCGAACGTGTCGGGCGCGGTCGCCGACGTGCGCTGCGTGCCCTGAGCCCGACGTCTTCCCGGGCCTACCGCCAGGGCCGCTCCGCGCGACGGCGCCAGTAGTCGACCGGGTCGTGGGCGAGCCCCCGCCGCACGTCGTCGTCGAGCGTCACGGGCTTCGCGCCCGCTCCGCGGCGCAGGTGCGCGACGGTCGTCGCCCCGGTCAGCACGACGTCGGCGAACGGCTGGGCGAGCGCCGCCGAGAGGGCGAACACGTCGGGGGCGGTTCCGGATGCCGCGGCCTCCAGCCCGCTCCCCCGCGGTGCGCCCGCGAGCTCGCCGTTGGCCAGCACCTCCTTGAGCACGACCGTCCACCCCGCCGCCGACGCCTCTCCGAGGGACGACGCCACGGACTGCTCACGGAGGTTCCAGGTGGCCTGTACGACGGTGAAGGGCGTGTCGTCGAGCGCGAGAGCCGCGCGGACGACGTCCGCCTGCCGCGGCCCGCTCGTCGACATCCCGACGCGCACCCCCTCCTCCCGCAGGCGCCGCATCCGCTCGAGCACGGCGTCGTCGCGGAGCGCCGGGCTGTCGGGGGTGACTGAGTGGATCACGTAGATGTCGGGCCTCGACCCGAGCGCGGCGAGGGTCTCGGGCCACTGGCGGTCGAACATCGCCGCCGAGTGCTCCTTGCGCTCGTGCACGGCGGCATCCATCCGCCATCCGCCGACGTAGGCGTACCCCCATTTCGACCCGATGGTCAGCGCGGCCCGGCGGTCGGGGTGCACCGCGAGCCATGAACCGAGGAACTCCTCGGCGTGCCCGTAGGACCGAGCGGCGTCGACGTACCGGATGCCGAGCGCCCACGCCTCGTCGAGGAGCAGGTGGGCCCGGGCGCGCAGGGCCTCGACCGACCGTGCGGCGGGGTCGCCCAGCTCGTCGTCGCGAGCCGTGGTGATGTAGGCCGGCCGCCCGACGGCGGCGAGGCCGAGGCCCAGACGGGAGGCGGGGGCGTCGTTCATGCTCCGACGCTAGCCGCCGGGCGGGCCGACCGCGCCGGTTCGCGCGCACAATGGATGCGTGATCATCCACGCGGCGCCGAGCGCCTCGGCATCCGCCGCGCGAACGGACGGCCCATGACGTACGCGAACCCCTTCGCCGACGACGCGCAGCCCATCTGCCCGTCGTGCGGTGTGACCATGCATCCGCTCCTGGACGAGGGCATCGGCGCCGACGAATGCCGCGAGTGCGGCTTCCGGATGGCGTGGACCCCGAGGGATGCCGCGCGCCTCGACGACGACGACGAACGCGACACCCGCTGGGACTGAGCGCGACCCGCCCGCGATCACGCGGCACCGGCGCTCGGGCACCCGGCACCGCGCCGGGCCGGCGGAACGGACGGCACGACGCCCCAACGGGCGGCGCGTGGCGGGCGGCACCGGGCGGGCGGTGCGTCAGCGGTGCGCCGCGTCGGGGACGACCCCGAACTCGGCGTCGAGCGCGGCGATCTCGCGCGCGAACGACTCCACCAGTGCCGCACGCGCCGCGCCCGGCAGCCAGGAGGCCGCGGCCGAGGCGAGCGCCATTCGACGCACCTCCGCCGGCGGCGCGCCGATGCCGTCGGAGACGATGCCGTACTCGGCGAGCAGGGTGGTCGGGAACATGCCGGGGTCGTCCGAGCACGGGATGACGTTGAGCCCGGCCTCGATCATCGCGGCGATCGATGCGCGGCGCCACGGCCGCCACGACCGGCGGGACGTGGTCGACGCCACGGTGAAGGCGACCTGCTCATCGCGCAGGCGGGCCACGACGGCGTCGTCCTCGAGCACGTAGTAGCCGTGATCGATGCGGTCGCAGCCGAGCACGTCGAGGCAGGTGATCGTATTGACCGCGGTCGGGGCGTGCTCGGACGAGTGCGCCGTGCGCCGCAGCCCCGCCTCCCCGGCCAGCCGGTAGGCGGCCGCGAAGCGCTCGGGCGGACCGGCCGTCTCGAGGTTGTCGAGCCCGATGCCGGCGACGAGCTCGTGCGGGTCGTCGACCACGCGGCGCACCACCTCGAGCGCCTCCTCGCCGCTGCGACTGCGGTCGATGCCCTGGATCATCAGTCCCGTCATCCCGAAGTCGCGCTCCGCGAGCCGGATGCCCTCGGCGTAGGCCTCGACGGCACCGCGGTACCCGAGCGACTCCAGGTGCGGCGGCAGCGCGTCGAAGAACAGCTCGAGGTGGCGCGTGCCGCTCAGGCGGTGCGCGTCCTCGAACGCCTCGTAGACGATGCGGGTGAGGTCATCGGCGTCGCGCAGCACCTCGACGACCCAGTTCGACACCTGGAAGAGCGAGTACGACACCTCCGGCTCGTCGGCGCTGCGCTCGTGCGGCACGGGGATGCGCGTGTCGCGGTACAGCGCGGGATCCGGGGGCAGGGAGTTGATGTCGGCGAAGATCCGCTCGGGATCCGCCGGCAGGGCCAGCGACTCCCTACGGGCGAGCTCCGCGAACGTCGACGCGCGCACCGTGCCGATGAGGTGGCAGTGCAGGTCGGCCTTGGGCAGGCGGCGGAGGTAGTCGGCGGGGAGGGGCGGTGCGGAGATCATGGAGCCGTTCGAACGTCGAGAGGCGGACGGGGATCCCGCCCACCCCGGTGGGGTTCCGGGATGGGCGGGCGGCCGTCGAGGCGGGGGGTCCGCGACGGCCGGTCGGGGGGTCAGCGCGACGTGACCTCGCGCGCGAAGCGCTCCACCCACTGGGCACGGTACGGGAGCACCTCGGCGGGATCGAGCGTGGCGTAGCCGGCGGCCACCGGGTCGGCGGCGATGTCGCCCACGACGGCGGTGATCTCGTCGGGGATCTCGGCGTCGAGCGCGACCGGGAGGTCGCCGACGATCTTCGCCGATGCGCTCTGCGCCTCAACCGACAGGAGATAGTCGATGAACGCGTACGCGCCCTCGAGATTGGGGGCGCCCGCGGGGATCATGGCGCGGTTCGTCGCCATGTAGCGTCCCTCGGTCGGCGCCGTCCAGGCCACCGGCTCACCGGAGGCGATGAGGGTGGTCGCGAAGCCGCTCAAGGCGTCTGCCGCGACGATCTCGCCCTGGGTGAGCAGGTTCGTCACCTCGGTGGACGAGGTGTAGAACTGCAGGATGCCGGGGGCCCATCCGCCGATGGTCGAGTAGGCCGCGTCGACGTCGTAGGGCCCCGATCCGTAGACCGAGGCGACGCCGGACACCGCGAGCTGACCGGCGGTCACGGAGATGTCGGGGAAGGCGAGGCGACCGGCGAGGGCGGGGTCGGCGTAGAGAGACCAGTCGGCGGCCTGCGCGGCGGTGACCTGCTCGGTGGCGTAGAGCGTGCCGTTGAGCTGGTAGCTGTAGGCCGGGCCGTCGAAGCCGTCCTCGACGGCGAAGTCGGCGATGTTCGCCAGGTTCGGCACGTCGGATTCGTCGAAGTCCTGGAACAGGTCCTGCTCCTGCCCCGACGCGGCGAAGGTGTCGGAGATGAGCATGACGTCGATGCCCGGGTCGCCGGCCGCGAGCTGCAGCTGCGACAACCGGTCGGCGTTGCTACCGGTCTCGACCTCGACCCGGATGCCGGTCTTCTCGGTGAAGGGGTCGATGATCGCCTGCTGGAACTCCTCCACGCCGAACGGGAAGGTGCTGACGACGATGGTGTCGCTCGAGGCGGCGTCGTCGCCGGAGCCGGAGCATCCGGTGGCCACGAGAGCGGTGGCGACGACGACGGACGAGGCCGCGAGCAGGCGGCGGGTGGGGAGGGGGCGGATCATGCGGGGTCCTCTCGTGCGCGGGCGGGGCCGCGGGCGGATGGGCGAAGGTGGGGCGGATGGAGCGTTCGGGGGCGCGGGGGCGCGGTCGGGGCGTCTCAGGCGGCGAGGCGGATGAGGCGGTGGGCGGGCGCGGACACGGTGATCCGGTCTCCGGCGCGGGCGGTGACGTCCTCGTCGCGGACGTCGGCGACCAGCCGCACCGCGGTGCCCTGCGCGTCGACCGTCTCGACGGTCACGAGGCGGTCCACGCCGCGGTACGCGACGTCGGTGACGGTGCCGTCGAGCGCGAGGCCCTCCCCCGGGATGCCGCGGCCCACGGCCAGGTGCTCCGGGCGGATCGTCGCGAGGGCACCGTCGGGCAGCGACAGGAAGTTCTCGTAGCCGAGGAACTCCGCGACGAAGCGGTTGGCCGGGGCGGTGAAGACCTCGCTCGGTGCGCCCTCCTGCATGATGCGGCCTTCACGCATCAGCACCATCCGGTCCGACATCTCGAGCGCCTCGTCCTGGTCGTGCGTGACCAGGACGACGGTCAGGCCGGTCTCGGCCTGGATACGACGGATCTCGGCGCGCATCTGCACGCGCAGCCGTGCGTCGAGGTTCGACAGCGGCTCGTCCAGGAGCAGCAGCGTGGGCCGGATGGCGATCGCGCGGGCGAGCGCGACGCGCTGCTGCTGGCCGCCCGAGAGCTTCTTGGGGCGGCTCGCCGCGAGGTGGCCCAGTCCGACGAGGTCGAGGGCCTCCGCCACGCGCCGCCGCCGCTCGGGCGCCGCCACCTTGCGCAGCTTGAGGCCGTAGCCGACGTTCTCGGCGACGCTCAAGTGCGGGAAGAGAGCGTACGACTGGAACACCATGCCCAGGCCGCGCCGCTCGGGCGGCGTGCGAGTGGCATCCGTCCCGGCGATCATGATGCGCCCGGAGGTGGGCTGCGCGTATCCGGCGAGCATGCGCAGCGAGGTGGTCTTGCCGCAACCGCTCGGGCCGAGCAGGGTGGTGAGCTTCCCGGTGGGGATGGCGAGGTCGATCGCGTCGACGGCGGTGAAGTCGCCGAACCGCTGGGTGACCCCGACGAACTCTGCTGCAGTGGTCATCGGTTGATCCCTCCGAAGATGCGGGCGAAGCCGACGGTGCGTTCGGCGATGACGGCGACGACGACGGTCCCCGCGAGGATGATGGTGCTCGTGGCCGCGACCATGGGGTCGTAGCTCTGCTGGACGTAATCGAGCATCGTCACCGGGAGCGTGCGCACGTCGCGACTCTGCAGGAGCAGCGACAGCGGCACGTTGTTGAACGAGGTGACGAAGCTCAGCAGCCCGGCCGAGAAGATGCCGGGGCGCAGCAGCGGCAGCGTCACCGTGAAGAAGGTGCGCACCGGCGAGGCGCCGAGCCCGCGGGCCGCCTCCTCGATGCTCGGGTCGGCCAGCGCCAGCGACGCGCCGGTCACGCGCACGGCGTACGGGAGCATGAGCACGGTGTGGCCGATGAGCAGCACCGGGAAGTTGTCCAGGCGCAGACCGATGATGAGCTGCTGGTACAGCGCGAGACCGACCACGAGCTCGGGCACGATGAGGGGCGAGAGGAACAGCCCCTCGACGATCCCCTTGCCCGGCAGGCGCCCGCGGTGGATCGCGAGGGTCACCGGCACCCCGATCGCGAGGGCCAGCACGGTCGCCAGCAGCGCGAGCTCGAGGCTCGACACGAGGGCCGAGGTGAACGGGCGGTAGGCGAAGGCCGCCTCGAACCACCGCAGCGAGAAGCCCTCCGGCGGGAACCGCAGCGTGCGTCCTCCCGTGAAGGCCGTCGCCACGACGAAGAGGATCGGCACGATCATGACGATGTAACCGGCGACCGCGAGGGATGCCGCGACGGGGCGGGACGTCTTCACGAGGTGGCCCCCCGTCGCCCGACCACGGCCGACAGGCCCGACACCGCGAAGACCAGGACGGTCATGATGATCGCCGTGGCACTCGCGGCCGCCCAGTCGATCGTGACGCTGGAGTAGGAGTACAGCTGGGTCGACAGCATCCGCTGGCCCGACCCGCCGAGCAGGTAGGGCGTGGTGTAGGCCGTGACGCTGCCCGCGAAGACGAGGGTCGCGGCCACGACCATGCCCGGTGCCGACAGCGGGACCACGATGCCCCAGAACGTTCGCGTGCGCCCGGCGCCCAGACCGCGTGCGGCGTCGTCCAGGCCGGGGTCGACCTGGGCCACCGCGGAGTAGCAGGAGATGACCGCGAGGGGGAGGAACAGCTGCGTCAGGCCCAGCACGATCGCCAGCTCGGTGTAGAGCAACTGCGGGGCGCGCTCGACCAGACCGAGGCCCACCAGCAGCTGGCCGATCGCCCCGTTCGAGCCGAGCAGCACCAGCCACCCGAACGTGCGCACGACGTTGCTGAGGAGGAGGGGGAAGATCGCGAGGGCCAGGAGCACGCCGGCCCAACGCGACGTCGACCGTGCCAGGAGGTAGGCGATCGGGAATCCCAGCGCGATGCACACCGCGGTGACGATGAGTCCGAGGCCCACCGTGCGCCCGACGATGGCGAGGTCGTAGGGGTCGGTGAGCATGCGCCCGAGGCGGGCGAAGATGTCGAGCGCGCTGACCCCGGGTGGGGCGAACAGCATCGCCACCGAGGGGATCAGGAAGCCCACCAGCAGCAGCGCCAGCCCGGGGAGGGCGAGCAGTCCGGTGCGGCGTGAGAGCACGGGCGGACTCCGTTCGTGAGGGGATTCGCAACCGGTTGCGCAACCGGTTGCTACCACCGTAGGGGGCGAAGCGCCGTGATCGCGACCACCCGTGTAAACAGCGTGTAAAACGCGGAAAGACCGCGGATGCAACCGGTTGTGCCGCGTCAGTAGGATGAACCGACCGCGCGCGATACGCGCGCCGGGTGGAAGGGGGCATGGTGACGACGCTCGCCGATGTCGCCGCCCGCGCGGGAGTCGCCAAGTCGACCGCCTCCCGGGCCTTGGGCCGCCCCGACCTCGTCGCCCCCGAGACCGTGGAGCGCGTGCGCGCCGCGGCCCTCGAACTGGGCTTCGTCCCCAACCGGGCGGCCAGTCATCTCGCGCGCGGCAGCAGCGGCATCGTGGCACTCGTGGTGCCCACGCTCGACAACGCGTTCTTCACGCCGATCGTCGCCGGTGCCCAGGCCCGCGCCCGCGCCTCAGACCTGCAGCTCACGGTGGCCGTGCACCGCCTCGACGACGCCGACGAACTCGTCGAGCTCGAGCGGCTCGCGCGTCAGGTCGACGGCTGCATCCTCGTCGCTCCGCGCGGACCCGACGACATCGTCCGCGCGGCAGGTGCCTTCGGACCGACCGTGCTCGTGGACCGCGAGATCGAGGGGATGACCTCGATCGTCGCCGACACCGCGAGCGCCTTCGCCGACCTCGCCGGCCGGTTCGCCGACTCGGGCCACCGCTCCATCGCCTATCTGGGCGGGCCCGAGGGGTCGTGGCAGGACGCCCAGCGCAGCGCCGCGATCGCCGCCGCGGTCGCCGACCGCGCGGAGCTGACGGCGCTGGGGCCTTTCCCGGCGACCTTCGCCGCCGGCGTCGCCGCCACCGAGGCCGTCATCGCCTCGGGCGCGACCGCCGTGGTGCCCTACGCCACCTCGATCGGTCTCGGCCTCGTCTTCGCCCTGCGTGCACGGGGGGTCTCCTCTCCCGGGCGCATCGTGGTGAGCGCCGAGCGCCTGGTGGCCGAGGCCATCGGCGCCGACGAGGTGCCGGCGATCGACGTCGACGGCGAGGAGCTCGGCCGCGAGGCGATGAGCGCCCTCGTCCGATTGCGCGCTTCGCGCGTCGACACGGGCGAGCGGCGCCGTCTCGGCGTCTCCGTGCACTGGCCCGAGCCCACCGCGGTCTGAGCGCGGCGGAGACGGATGCCGCGGCATCCGGCCGATCCCGGTGCACGTCGACCGAGCGGCGCGACGCCGACGCGCAGAGACGCCGACGCGCAGAGACGCCGGCCTGCAGAGACGCCGGCCTGCAGAGACGCCGGCCTGCAGAGACGCCGGCGTGCGGGAACACCCGTGCGCGGAAACGCCGCGGCCCCGGCGGCGTGAGGACGCCGGCCGGGGCCGTTCGGTGGATCGGGGTCGCGTGGACGCGACTCAGGCGCGCGCGCTCGCGGAGGTCATCGGGCACTCGAACGGGTCGCGGGCGGCCAGGCCCACGCGGTTCAGGTACGCGATCACGATGCCGTACGACTGCAGCAGCGTCGTCTCGACGTAGGGGACGTTCAGCGTGGCGCTGTGCTCCTTGACGATGGCACGGGCCTTGCTGAGGTGCGGGCGGGGCATGTTCGGGAACAGGTGGTGCTCGATCTGGTAGTTCAGACCGCCCATGAGCCAGGTGGCCCACCAGCCGCCGGTGATGTTGCGCGAGGTGCGCACCTGCTTGCTGAAGAAGTCGAGCTTGGCGTCGGGGGCGATGACGGCCATGCCCTTGTGGTTCGGGGCGAACGAGGCGCCCATGTACACGCCGAAGACCGCCAGCTGCACGCCGAGGAAGGCGAAGGCCATGCCGAGGGGCAGGAAGACGAACACCGGGGCGACGAAGATCGCGAAGCGCAGGGCGATGAGCGACAGCTCGATCCAGCGACCCTTGACCGGCTCGCGGGAGAGCAGGTGGCGCAGGCCGATGACGTGCAGGTTGGCGCCCTCGAGCGTCAGCAGCGGGAAGAACGCCCAGCCCTGGCGCTGGGTGATCCAGCGCTGAACACCACGAGCCTTGGCGGCGTCGACGTCGAGGAACGAGATCGTGTCGATCTCGATGTCGGGGTCTTTGCCCACGCGGTTCGGGTTGGCGTGGTGGCGGGTGTGCTTCGCACTCCACCACGACACGCTCATGCCCACGACGCCGGCGGCGAGCCACAGCGCGAGACGCTCATTGGCCTTGCCCGAGGCGAAGATCTGCTTGTGCGCCGCTTCGTGCGCGAGGAACGCGACCTGCGTGAACAGGATGCCGAGGGCGGCGGCGATGAGCAGCTGGAACCAGCTGTCGCCGAGCAGGATGAAGCCGGTGATGGCTCCGCCGAAGCCGAGGGCGAGCACGGTTCCGACCAAGGCGTAGAAGCGGCGGGCCCGCGTGAGCAGTCCCGTCTCGCGTACGACCTGCGACAGCTCGGTGTAGGCCTTGGCCATCGGGGGGAACTCGGTCGTTCCCTTGTACGTCTGGCGGATCGGCCCCATACGGGACTCGATGACGGGTGCAGCCATGGGTTGCTCCTCGGTTCGGGGTGACCGCTTCGGCCGGAAGCCACAGGCGGATGCCGAGGACTGATACCGAACGTACGCCCCGGATATGCGGGACGGGGTATATCCGTGCGGTGACATCGGCGGAAAGACGCGGTTCCGGGCCGCGGGGGGCCTCCTCTTGCCCAGGCGATTGCCAGGTCCGGCCCGTCTCAGGAGGTGCGCCGGGCCATCTCGGCACCCGCGGCCCGCAGGTACCGGCGCGCGTCGCGCATCGCCGCCTCGGGACTTCCCGCGAGCTCGGCGAGAGAGACGACGTGTGGGAATGAGCTGAGCGGTCCGCCCTCGAAGCGACCGCAGACCAGGACGACCCTCGCGCCCGCCGCGGCCGCGAGCGAAGCCACGTGACCCGGTACCTTGCCCGCCGCGGACTGCGCGTCGTACGAGCCCTCCCCCGTCACGACGAGATCCGCCGCGGCGACCGCGGCAGGCAGTCCGATCAGCTCCCCGACGCGGGCGGAACCCGCGCGCAGACGCGCTCCCCACGCCAGGAGCCCGAAGCCGGTGCCGCCGGCCGCGCCCGCTCCCGAAGTGGCCGGATCGACGTCGAACAAACGCGCGTACCTCGCGAGAGAGGCATCCACCATGGCGATGTCACCGCCGCGGAATCCCTTCTGCGGCCCGAAGACCGCCGCCGCGCCGACAGGTCCGAGCAGGGGGGTGGCGACATCGGTCAACACCTCGACGCCCCCGCTCGGCAGCGGCCGCAGCTCGGACAGATCCACCGCCGCGACGCGCGCGAGCCCTCGCGCCCCGCGGACGCGCCCCACGCCACCGAAACGCGCGCCCAGGGCCTCGAGCATCCCCGCGCCCCCGTCGGTCGAGCCGCTCGATCCGATCGCCAGCAGGAGCCGGGTCACCCCGTGATCGAGCGCCGCCCCGATGGCCTGACCGAAGCCGCGCGTGTCCATCCCCCACGGGTCGAGCTCGGCCCCGAGCAGCATGATGCCCGCGGTGGATGCCAGCTCGACCACCCCGGTCCCGCCCGGCGCACCGGTGTCGGGCGGGAGGAGCAGCCACTCGGCCTCGAGCGTCCCGGCATCCCCACGCCCCGGCGGCGGATCGACGCGCACGGGCATGCGGCGGGCGCCCGGAAGGGCCGTCGCAAAGGCATCGAGTGTCCCCTCGCCTCCGTCGGCCATCGGCCGCAGCACCGCGTTGACGCGGGGATCGACCTGCGCCCACCCCGCGGCGAGAAGCTGCGCGGCCTCGGCCGCCGACACGGTGCCCTTGAAACTGTCGGGGGCGAAGACGACCGCGCGGCGTGGGCCGTTCGTCGTCGTGCTCACTGTTCTCCTCGACGACCCCCTCGCCCCGCACTGGCGCAGAAGGAGGTGTCCCCTCCCATGGTGCCCGGCACGAGCGGACCGCGCACGCGACGGTCGCGTCGACAAGAGAAAAGCCCCGGTGTGAGCCGGGGCCGATCGAATGAACTGTAGCGGGAGCGGGGCTTGAACCCGCGACCTCACGATTATGAGTCGTGCGCTCTCACCAACTGAGCTACCCCGCCGCACGGCATCCTAGATTCAGATGAGGATGCCTTGAGCCCCGAGTCAGGATTGAACTGACGACCCCTTCCTTACCATGGAAGTGCTCTGCCACTGAGCTATCGGGGCGTACCCGGATCGATCCGGGCAACTAGAAGAGAATATCAGACCAGGACACTCTCTTACGAATCGTGGGTCACCCGCCGGTGTGCTGACGCAGCCAGGCGATCGGGTCGACCGGGGTGGTGCCGTTCTGCAGGATTTCGACGTGGGTGTGGGCGCCGAACGAGCGGCCCGTGTTGCCGGTGCGGCCGAGGAACTGGCCCACCTTCACGTGCTCGCCCTGGGTGACCTGCAGGGTGCCGTACTGCATGTGGCCGTAGCGGCTTGAGACGAGCTGACCGTCGACCACGTGGTCGATCAGCACCGTGACGCCGAAGGCGCCACCCTGCTCGGTGGCGATGCGCACGGTGCCGTCGGCGATCGACTGCACGGGCGAACCCTCGCCGGGCACGAAGTCGGCCCCCTCGTGCATGCGGCCATCGCGCATGCCGAAGCCGTAGGTGATCGGGACGCCCACCGCGAAGGGCCACTGGATGGCGGCCGTCGGGTCGTTGACGTAGAAGTTCGAGAAGTTCGAGATGCCCGAGTCGGCGGCCATCTTCGAGTAGGTGGTGGCGCTGTAGCCGTCGGCGCGGTCGACCACGGCGGCCTGTGCCTGGGCGGGCGCGACGTAGGCCTGGATCTCGCCGTCGGATGCCGAGACGTCGCCGCCGACTGCGAGGCGCGTGGTGGCGGTCTCGGGGGCGGTGACGCTGTCGGTGCCGCTCGCCGAGGCGAGGGCGCTCACCGGCATGGTCATGCCGACCGTGAGGAGTCCGACGACACCCATGACGCCGACCGAGAACGACGTCGCCGCGATGCGGCGCACGTTGCGGCGGGTGCGGGGGGCCGCCGCGGCGGCCGGGAGGCCCTGCACGACGGGCTCGGCGGCCGCGACGATCGGCGCGGGCGCCTGCACGGCGGTCTCGCCGGTGAAGGAGAACAGACGCGCAGCGGTGACGAACTCGTCGGCGTCGTCGGAGGCCGAGACGCACGACGCACCGGCTGTGACCTCCGGAGCGGGAACCGATGCCGCGACGCGCGGCGCCTCGGCATCCGGCTCGGTGTCGACGTGCTCGGACGCCACGGACTCGTCGGCGGCCGAGTCGATGATCACCGAGGCGACCGGGCGACGACGCGAGCGGCGGGTCACCGGAAGGGTGATGGGAGAGGTCGGCAGCGAGACCGGGGTGGTCGCGGTGTCGCTGTCGGCGCTCTGCAGGATGACGGCGACCTCGTCGGAGCGGTGCTCTTCGACGACGGTGACGTCGAGCGCGTCGGACGACTCACCGGCGGGGACGGCATCGGCGCGGGCCGCGGAGGCCTTCGCGTCGCGCGCCGGCAGCGTGGGCTCGATGGTCGCGGCGATGACCGTCTCGAGGACGGCTGCGGCGACGGTCTCGATCATCTCGGACTGCGAGGCGGCCTCGGCGTCGACGGGAGCCGGGTCGGCCGACTTCGGCGCCACGGCCGGGTCATCGATCGTGGCGACCGCGGACTCGCTCGCGGCTCGACGACGCATTTCAGCGCGGGTCAACCGGGGAGTGGTCTCGGGTGCGGGCGTGGGGAGGGGGCGACGAGACCGCCGGGTGGAGGCGGGCTCAGTCTCGGAGGCTTCTGACGGCAACGCGCGGGGGCTCTCGTGTCGTGTCGCAGGCGCGACGGCTTCGGGCTGTGGGGCTTGGCCGTTTCCGCAGGTTCGGGTTGCGGAAGATAACGAACTGGTAAACACCCTACCCCGGGCGGTCTGAGAATGCCATGAAAGCCGGCCCGGATCAGCCCTCGATGTCGAGGAGCGGCTCCAGCCGGTCGTAGAACGCGGGGCCCGCGGCGATGACCATGCCGTTGCCCGGGCGCCCGCCCGGCGCACCGCCCACCGTGCCCCCGGCCTCCTCCACGAGGAGCGCTCCGGCGGCGTGATCCCAGGGCTGGGTACCCCGCTCGTAGTAGGCGTCCACGCGGCCGGCGGCCACCGACGCGAGGTCGAGAGACGCCGCGCCGATGCGTCGCACGTCACGCGCGATCGGCATCACGCGCGCCAGCTGCGCGAGCGCGGGACCGTGCGTCTCGGGGTTGTACCCGAAGCCGGTCGCCACCAGTCCCCCGGCCGGGCTGACCTCGCTCACCGAGAGACGCTGATCGCCGAGCCACGCTCCCCCGCCGCGCGAGGCGCGGAACAGCTCGCCTGTCACGGGGTTGAACACGGCCCCGGCGAGCGCGGTCCACCGCGCGGTATCGGCGGTCCCCTCGACGGCGGCGATGCTGACCGCCCATGCGGGGATGCCGTAGGCGTAGTTGACCGTGCCGTCGATCGGATCGACGACCCACGTGATGCCGCTCGTGCCCTCTTCGGCCCCGGACTCCTCACCGAAGAAGCCGTCATCGGGGCGCTCGCGCGCGAGCTCGGCGCGGATGTAGGCCTCGACCTCGCGGTCGGCGGCGGTGACGATGTCGGCGGCGGCCGACTTCGTCGCGGCGACGGTGACGCCCTCGCGACGGCGGCGGTGGGCGAGTTCGCCGGCGTCGCGGGCGATGCGCGCGGCGATGTCGAGCAGTTCGGCGGGGAGGGTCATGGCATCCACGCTACTGCGCCACCCCCTGCGCCACTTTCGTCGGCGTGGTTAGCGTGGTGGCATGACCGCTTCGGATTCTCGCCGGTACGACGTCGTCATCGTGGGGGGCGGGCACAACGCCCTCGTCTCCGCGGCCTACCTCGCGCGCGCTGGGCGCCGCGTGGTGGTGATCGAGAGATCGGATGCCGTGGGCGGCGCCGCGGTGTCGGAGCGCCCGTGGGCGGGGGTCGACGCGCGCCTGTCGCGCTACTCGTATCTGGTGAGCCTGCTGCCGCGGAAGATCGTCGACGATCTGGGGCTGCGGATCACGCTGAAGCGACGTCGGTACTCCTCGTACACACCGGATCCGCGTGATCCCTCGCGCGGCATCCTGGTCGACACCCAGGATGCCGAGGCGACGGCCGCGTCGTTCGCCCGCGCGCTCGGCGACGACGGTGCCGCCGAGGCGGAACGGTTCACGGCGTTCACGGGGCGACTCGCACCTCTGGCGCAGGCGGTGTTCCCCTCCATGACGGAGCCCCTGCCCACGGCCGACGAACTGCGGGAGCGAGTGGGTGACGACGACCTGTGGGAGGCCCTGACGACGCGCCCGCTCGGTGATCTGCTGCGGCGATCGCTCGAGAGCGACCTCGCCCGCGGCATCGCCCTCACCGACGGCCTGATCGGTACCTTCGCGGCATCCGATGACCCCTCGCTCGCGCAGAACCGCTGCTTCCTCTATCACGTCGTCGGCGGCGGCACCGGTGACTGGGACGTGCCCGTGGGCGGAATGGGCGCCATCACGGCCGAGCTCGAACGCGCCGCGCGCGAGGCCGGCGCCGAGATCGTCACGGGCGTCGAGGTCATCTCCATCTCGCCCGACGGCGACGTGCACACCATGACCGACCGCTCCGAGGTGTTCCACGGCGACCTCGTGCTCAGCGGCGTGGGCCGCGCGGTGCTTGATCGCCTGCTGGCAGCAGGCGGTGCGGCAACCACGAGGGCCGAGCAGCCCGAGGGGGCGCAGGTCAAGGTGAACATGCTGCTGTCGCGGCTGCCGCGACTGCGCGACGAAACGGTCGCACCCGAGGCCGCCTTCTCGGGAACCTTCCACGTCAACGAGACGATGACTCAGCTGGATGCCGCGTACGCAGCGGCATCCGGGGGGCTGCTGCCCGATCCGCTCCCCGTGGAGATCTACTGCCACTCGCTCACGGATCCCTCGATCCTCGGCGAGGAGCTGCGGGAATCCGGGGCGCAGACCCTGACGATGTTCGGCCTGCAGGTGCCGCATCGACTCATCGACGACACCGACCCCGTCGCGGCGGGGGCGCGTCTGTTGGCTGCGGCGCAGGCTTCGCTGGAGTCCGTGCTGGCCGAGCCGCTGCGCGACTGCATCCTGCGCGCGCCCGACGGCCGGCTCTGCATCGAGGCGCGCACGACGCGCGATCTGGAGGAGTCGCTCAACATGGTCGGCGGCGACATCTTCCACGGCGCGCTGTCGTGGCCCTGGCTGTCGGCGCCGGCCGACTCCCCCGCCGATCGCTGGGGCGTGGCGACCCCGCACGCGCGCGTGCTGCTGTGCGGCTCGAGCGCTCAGCGCGGCGGGGCGGTCAGCGGCATCGGCGGCCAGAACGCGGCGATGGCGGCGCTGGAGATCCTCAGTCGGTAGCGGGCGTCAATCGCGGAGATCGTCCCGACGCGTCAGCACGCGGATCATGGTCTCCACGGCATCCATCACGACGACCGTCGACGGACCCGCGTAACCGAAGACGATGCCCGCGGGGAGATCGGTCGAGGCGCCGGGCACCCCGTACGAGGTGAGAGGGGCCACGAGGACGCCCGCCTCCGCGAGCCGGTCGACGACGTCCTGCTCGGTCGCGGCCCCGGCTGCGGGGAGCAGGACAACGGCGTGCAGCCCGCCGTCGGTCGCGGTGAGCTCGACCCCCTCGATCTCGGCGAACGCCTCGAGCAGAAGGCGGCGGCGGTGGCGGTAGTCGCGTCGGCGACGGGCGGTGTGCCGCGCGAGCGCACCCTCGCCGAGGTACAGGGCCAGGGCGCGCTGCTGCACCTGCGACACCGGCGGGTCGAGGTCGGCCCGAGCCGCGACGAGGCGATCGCGCAGCTCGCCGGTGGCGACGATCCACCCGCTCCGCAGCGCCGGACTGAGGACCTTCGACAGGGTGCCGATCATGACGACCCGCGCGGGATCGAGGAGGTGGAGCGGGGGCAGCGGTGCCCGCCCGTGGGGGAACTCGCTGTCGTAGTCGTCTTCGACGATCACCGCGCCGGTGCGCGCGGCCCAGGCGAGCAGTCGCGCGCGGGCGGCGGCATCCAATCGTGTTCCGAGGGGGTAGTGATGGTGAGGGGTGACGACGAGGGCGTCCAGATCGGTGCGGGCCTCGACGGCGTCGAGATCGAGACCGTCGTCGAGGCGCACCGGGAACGGCACCGTCTCGACCCCCAGCCGGTGCAGGACGTGACGAACGCGCGGGTATCCCGGGTTCTCGATGCCCACGCGAAGTGGGCGGCCGACGTTTCGGGGCGTGAGCGCGAGCAGCGTCAGCAGCACCGCATCGCTCGTCCCCGCGGTCACGATGACCTCGTCGGGAACGACGTCGAGTCCGCGGGTGCGGCCGAGGTGCCGGGCGATCTGGTCACGCAGAAAGGGGTCGCCCCGCACATCGTCGACCTCGGATGCCGGATCGACGCCTCCCGCCCGGCGCCAGGCCGAGCGCCAGGCGGCGTCGGCGATGCCGGCGGTGTGCGGACGCCCGGGCCGCAGGTCGACGAGGGTGGGAGTCGCCGTCGGCGAGGCCCGGTGCCCCCTCTGGACCGGGCCGGTCGACGAGCCGACGACCTCGGCCACGACGGTCGCGCTCCCGGCGCGCGTCACCAGGTAGCCCTCCCCCGCGAGGATCTCGTAAGCGGCCACCGCCGTCCCCCGCGCGATCCCGAGATCGGCGGCGAGCGCGCGCGTCGAGGGGACGGGCTCTCCCCCACCCGTCCGTCCGGACAGGATCGCCGCGCGCAGGTTGTGCGCGAGTTGCTCGTGCAGGGGCACGGATGATTCGCGATCCAGGATGCCGGCGGAGATCATGTCTCGGATTCTGTCACTGGTCCACGAAAATGCGTGAAAAGCGGACTATGACATGGACCACGGTTTCGCATCAACTGGACCCATGACCGACCTGCCCCTGACCGCTCTGACCCGGGTCCGCCGCGGCGCCCACCACCAGCGCACCGACCGCGCGGCCCTGTACGACGTGATCGACACGGCCCTGTACGCCACCCTCGCGATCGTCCGTGACGACCGCCCGGTCGCCCTTCCGGTGGGCATCGGTCGCGACGGCGACGACCTCCTCGTGCATGGCTCGACCGGTAGCGACTTCTTCCGCCGCATCGCCGCCGGAACCCCGGTGAGCCTGACGATCACGCACCTGATGGGCCTGAAGTACGCCCGCTCCCTGTTCGACAGCTCGATGCGTTACCGCTGTGCGGTCGTGCACGCTGTGGCATCCGTCATCCCTTCCGAGGGAAAGGAAGCGGCCCTGCTCACCCTGTCGGAGCACCTCATGCCGGGGCGGAGCGAAGATGTGCGACCGATGACCGCGCGCGAGATCGCCGCGACGATGGTGCTGCGCATCCCGCTCGCCGAGGCGAGCGTGAAAGACAACGCCGGCTCGCTCGTCGAGGTCGACGACGACGGGGAGGATCGCGCCGTCTGGGCCGGGATGCTCCCGTTGCGGGTCGTCGCCGGTGACCCCGTCACCTCACCGCAGACGGTGGCGGGGACGCCGGTGCCGGAGTCGGTTCGTCGGGCCGCGCGCCGCGTCGAGGCCTCGGGCACGGCCTGAACCGCTCGCTCACCCGCCGTCCTGCGGATTCGGGGCCGGCACGCGGTCGGGCCGAGCCCACACGCGGCGTGTCGCCCGCGGCATCCGCACGACGGCGGTCCTTCGGCCGGCCACGACGAACGCCCGGCACCGGAAACGGCGAACGGGGCTGCCCCGAAGGAGCAGCCCCGTCGGCCGGAATCGTCAGCCGACCAGCGGCGGCACCTCGTAGCGGCGCGGCGTGCCGAAGCGGTGCGCGGTGATCGACACGGCCTGCTCGCGCAGGAACGGCAGCAGTTCGACGTGCCCGGCGCGGGTGACCTCGCCGGCGTACACGGCCACCGAGGGCGAGCCGTTCGTCGCCTCGGCCACCGCAACGGGCGACCCGCCGAGCAGGCGGATGCGGCCGCCGGTGCGGGCCAGGCGCGCTGCGCGGCGGCCCCAGTCGCCGGTGTCCTCGACCGACGCCCGAACACCCACGCCCTCGAGCCACGCGCGAACCGCGGGCGACAGCTCGCATGAGGAGCTGACCGTCACCGCCGAGCGGGCGCGCACACCCGCAGCGACCACGCGCACGAGAGCTGCCTCGGAGGAGTCCTCGAGACGCACGGTCACGGGCACGGCCGCGTACCGCAGCACGTTCTGCTCCGACTCCAGGCCGGTCACGTCGCGAGCGAGCGAGAACTCCTCGGCCCACGCGGCGGTGTCGCTCGCCAGCGCCCCGGCCAGCCACTCCCGCTCCGCGGCGGGCACGGCGGCCAGCGCCGGAGCGGCGAGGGCGTCGGGCGTGCGGGGCGCGGAGGTCTCGGCATCCGTCCACGATCCGAACCCGAACAGGTAGTGCGGTCCGCCCGCCTTGGTGCCGGCTCCGACGGCCGACTTCTTCCATCCGCCGAAGGGCTGACGTTGCACGATCGCGCCGGTGGTGCCGCGGTTGACGTAGACGTTGCCGGCCTCGATGCGGGCGAGCCACGTGCCGATCTCCGACGAGTCGAGGGCGTGCAGGCCCGAGGTGAGGCCGTACTCGATCGCGTTGACGATCTCGATCGCCTCATCCAGCGTCTCGGCGGTCATGATGCCGAGCACCGGTCCGAAGTACTCGGTGCGGTGGAAGGCGCTTCCGGGCTGGACGCCCTCGCGGATGCCGGGACGCCAGAGCATCCCGTCATCGTCGAGCTTCTGCGGCTCGACCACCCAGCGCTGGCCGGGCTCGAGGGTCGTCAGGGCCTGCAGGAGCTTGCCCTGCGCCGGCTCGATGAGCGGTCCGACGCGCGAGGCCTCGTCCCACGGCATCCCGACCTCGAGCGAGGTCACGGCGTCGACGAGCTGGTCGCGGAAGCGACGCGAGCGGGCGACGGAGCCGACGAGCACGACGAGGGATGCCGCCGAGCACTTCTGCCCCGCGTGTCCGAAGGCCGACATCGCGACGTCCTTCGCGGCGAGGTCGAGGTCGGCGCTGGGGGTGACGATCACGGCGTTCTTGCCGCTCGTCTCGGCCAGCAGCGGGAGGTCGGAACGGAACGAGCGGAACAGCTCCGCCGTCTCGTACGCCCCGGTCAGCACCACGCGCTCGACGGCGGGGTGCGTGAGCAGCTGCCGCCCGAGGTCGCTCTCGGACACCTGCACGAGCTTGAGCACCTCGCGGGGGACCCCGGCCTCCCACAGCGCCTCCACCATGACGGCGCCGGAGCGCTCGGCGAGGGCAGCGGGCTTGATGACCACGGCGGACCCGGCCGCGAGGGCGGCGAGGGTGGAGCCGGCCGGGATGGCGACGGGGAAGTTCCACGGCGGGGTGACGACGGTCACGCCGACCGGGGTGAAGGTCGCGCCGTCGACGGTCTCGAGCGAGCGGGCCTGCTCGGCGTAGTAGTGCGCGAAGTCGATCGCCTCCGACACCTCGGGGTCGCTCTGCTCGATGACCTTGCCGCACTCGGCGCCCATGACCTCGAGCAGGTCGGCGCGACGCTTCTCGAGCGCGTCGCCCGCGCGGTGCAGGATCTCGGCGCGCTGCGCGGCTCCCAGCCCGCGCCACGCCTCGGCGGCGGTCGCGGCATCCTGGATCAGCGTGTTCAGGGCGGCCTCGTCGGTCACGGTGTGCTCCGCGATCGCGGCACGCCCGAGCTCCGAGTGCTGCATGCGCCCGATGATCGCCCGCGACCACGCGCGGTTCGCCTCGATCGCGGGGTCGGAATCGGGGGTGTTGCGGAAGCCGTGCGTCGGGGCGGGCTCGGCCGCGGCCGTGCGGTCCTGCACGCGGTGCGAAGCCGGCACGCCCTCCGGCATCTCGGCGAGGGAGGCCAGGAACCGGTCCCGCTCGCGGGCGAAGAGGGCCGCGTGGGTGTCGAGGTCGAACACCGCCGACATGAAGTTCTCGCTCGACGCGCCCTCTTCGAGGCGGCGGATGAGGTACGCGATCGCGACGTCGAACTCCTGCGGGTGCACCACGGGGGTGTACAGCAGGATCGAGCCGACCGTGCGGCGCACGACCGCCTGCTGCGCGGTCGCCATGCCCAGCAGCATCTCGACGTCGATGCCGCCGGTGACCCCGCGCCGCTCGGCGAGGAGCCACGCGAGGGCGACGTCGAAGAGGTTGTGGCCCGCGACGCCGATGCGCACGTTCTTCGTGTGCTCGGGGCGCAGCGCGTAATCGAGCACTGCCTTGTAGGAGGCGTCGGTCGCCTGCTTCGACGGCCAGGTGGCGAGCGGCCAGTCGTGCACGTCGGCATCCACCCGTTCCATCGGCAGGTTCGCACCCTTCACGACCCGCACCTTGATGCCCGCTCCCCCGGATGCCACGCGGGCCGCGGTCCATTCCTGCAGGCGGATCATGGCGGCGAGGGCGTCGGGCAGATAGGCCTGCAGCACGATGCCGGCCTCGACACCGTGGAACTCCGGCTCCGACAGCAGCGTCTCGAAGACGGCGAGGGTCAGGTCGAGGTCTTTGAACTCCTCCATGTCGAGGTTCAGGAAGGTGCCGGTCTCCTTGGCCACGCGGTAGAGCGGGCGCAGGGCAGCGACCGCGTCGGCGACCGCGGCGTCGAACGCCCAGGGCGTGTGCGGTGCGACGGTGGACGACACCTTGATCGAGACGTAGTCGACGTCGTCGCGCGAGAGGAGCTTGCGGGTGCCGGCGAGGCGTCGCGCGGCCTCCTTCTTCCCGAGGATCGCCTCACCGAGAAGGTTCACGTTGAGGCGGATGCCGTCTCCGCGACCGCGGATCGAGGTGATGGCGTCGCCGAGCTTGCGGTCGCTGGCGTCGACGATGAGGTGGCGCACCATCGATCGCAGCGCCGTGCGGGCGGCCGGGACGACGATCTGCGGCAGGATCGGCGCGGCGAAGGCGCCCAGACGGATCGCGGCTTTGAGGTGCAGCGGGAGGAAGCCCGGAATGAGCGGGGTGAGGGCGGCGAGGTTGCGCGCGGCGACCCGCACGTCCTCGGGACGCACGACGCCGTCGACGAAGCCGACGGTGAAGTCGAGGCCGTGGGGGTCGCGCAGCACGCCGGCGAGACGCTGGGCGGCGGCGTCGACGGGCTCGTCTCGGCTCTCGGCCAGCCAGCGCCGCACGAGGGCGATCGCCTCGTCGGCCAGTTCTGCGGGGGCGACCGGCTCGGCGGGGGTGGTGCCGGACGTGGGGGCCGACGTCGTGTCGGGGGCATCGGTGAGCGACATGGCGATCCTTCCTCGGATGACCTCAGTGTGGGGCTCGCATCCATTCGAGAAAAGCGATCATTACCGACGGATAATGTTCGACAGAAACGAAAGGATGCCATGTTCGATCTGCGACGCCTCCGCCTGCTGCACGAGCTGTCGGTGCGCGGCACGCTCGCCGCCGTCGCCGAGGCGCTGTCGTACAGTCCGTCGACGATCTCGCAGCAGCTGGCGCTGCTCGAGAAGGAGGCGGGGGTGCCCCTGCTCGAGCCCGACGGTCGACGCGTGCGGCTCACCGCCCAGGGCGCCGCCCTCGCGGCGCACGCCGCGCGCATGCTCGCCGCCGACGAGGCCGCCCGCGCCGAGCTCGAGCGCATGCGCCCCTCTCTGGCCCC
Organism: Microbacterium sp.; assembly: GCF_046295495.1. GTDB lineage: Bacteria > Actinomycetota > Actinomycetes > Actinomycetales > Microbacteriaceae > Microbacterium. Next base: position 125,788 of record NZ_JBKBNC010000001.1, on the reverse strand, counting down.
GGTGCGCCTCGCCGTGATGCAGTCCGCAGCGCACGGCCTGCTCCCCCGCGCTCTCGACGCCCTCGCCGAGACCGAGCCGCAGCTGCGGGTGGAGGTCGCCGAGCTCGCGCCCGAGGAGGGACTCTTCGAAGTCGCGGCCCGCGGCTTCGATCTCGCCGTCGCCGAGCAGTACCCCGGTCACACGCGTGAGCACCGCGAGGGTCTGGAGCGCGGCCTCCTGGGCCGGGATGCCATCCGCCTCGCCGTCGCGCTCGACGACCCGTCCACCACGCTCCTCGATCTGCGCGACCGCGCGTGGGTGATGGAACCGGTGGGCACGGCCGCCCGGCAGTGGGCCACGCAGCAGTGCCGCGCCGCGGGCTTCGAGCCCGACGTGCGGTTCGAGATGGCCGATCTCACCGCGCACGCCCGGCTCGTGGCATCCGGTCACGCCGTCGGCATGATCCCCGACCTCGTCTTCGCCCGCGAGACGCCGCCCGTGCGGCTGGTGGACCTCCCCGGCGAGCCGCGTCGCGAGGTGTTCGCGGCCGTGCGTCGGGGAACGGCCGACCGCCCCGGCGTACGCGCGGTGCGGGGTGCACTGCAGGCGGCGTACGACCAGGGCGGTCGGTAGAGAAGGCGCGGGTGTCGCTCGGCGGGCCTGGATTCTCGAGCGGCCGCGCCGCCCGAACCCCGGCGCGCGTTACTTGGTCAGCGCGATCTCGTTGGGCGTCTCGTCGAGGGTGACGCTCTTCACCGTCTCGCCGGTGGTGAGGTCCACCGCGTGCACGGCGTTCTTCGCGGGCTCGGTCACGTAGGCGATGTCACCCGACACCTTGATGGCGGGGTGGGCGTCCTGCCATTCGACCGGGCTCTCCCATGCGCCGATCACGGGGAACGCGTCGGTGAAGGCCCCCGTCTCGGGGTCGAGCACGTGGATCGACCCGTCCGAGGCCAGCACGTAGGCGAGGTCGCCGGGGCCGCGCGCGACGTCGCGGAAGGTGTACTCCGCACCGGCGGGCATGTCGACCACGCGCTGCGTCTTGGCGGCGGTGTCGATCAGGGCGAGACGGTGCAGCAGGTAGCCCTCGGCATCCCGATCGTCCTTGTAGTCGCCGACGATCAGGGCGCTGTCCTCGCTCACGTAGGCGTTGCCCATGCGACCGTAGGGCTGGTCGGGGGCGGTCAGCTTGGTGAAGGCGCCGTCGTCGTACACGAGCGCACCGTTCTCGCAGCCGAACACCACGACCTCGTCCTTCGCGGTGCCCTCGCCGTGCACGCCGGGGCAGTCCGCCGTCTCGGCGATGGTGGCGCCCGAGGCGTCCTTGGCCACGACGCCGTTGCGGCCGTCGGCGTTGCCGACAGTGGTGAGGAACGTGCCGTCCTCGAGCACGATCGACACGCCGTGGTGCGCCTCGACGCCCGGGATCGTCTCGACCGCGGGGAGCGTGTCGGTGGATGCCAGCAGGGCATCGGTGTCGAAGATCGTGGAGTCGCTCGTTCCGTCGGCGTACAGCACGGTCTTGCCGCCGTGGGTCACGACGTGTCCGGGCTTGGAGGCCTCGAACACGAGGTCGGTGAGCTCGGGCTCGATGCTCGAGGTGCCGGCATCCAGCACCTGGAAGCCCGCACTCGTGGTGACCATGACGTGCCGACCGTCGCCGGCGGGGTTCAGGCGGGTGAACTCCTCGGAGCTGACGTCGGCGAGGGTCTCGAGGGTCTCGCCGTCGAGCACGACGATGCCGCCGGGGTACGACAGCGCGACGCGCGTGGCCGTGTCGTCGGAGGCCGCGCTGGAGGCGGGGGCGGCCGAGCCGGTGCCGGCGCCGCCGGCGCAGGACGCGAGCCCGACGGTGGCGCCGACCGCGAGAGCGACGAGGCCCGCGCGGCGGAGGGGGGAGGTGCGCATGTGATTTCTCTTTCTGGGGGTGGGGGCTCGTCAGGGAGAGAGCCCGGTGGCGATGCGCTCCGTATTGACGCGCATCATGGTCAGGTAGTCAGGGGCGTCACCGGAGGCCTCGGTCAGCGACTCGGTGAAGAGCTCGGTGACTTCGACCCGCAGGTCGGCCTCCTCGGCGAGCGCCCGCACGAGCCGGTCGGGAGACGACGACTCGGCGAAGATCGTCGGCACGCCCGCTTCGTCGATCGCCGACACGAGGTCGGCGAGGTCGCTGGCGCTGGGAGCGGCGAGGGTCGTCCCGCCGGGGATCACCGCGCCGATCAGGCGGAAGCCGAACCGGTCGGCGAGATAGCCGAACACGTGGTGGTTGGTGACCAGGGCCCGCCGCTCGGCCGGGATCGCGGCGAACGCGGCGGTCATCTCGGCATCCACGGCCGCCAGCTCGGCCCGGTACGCCGCCGAGCGGTCCGCGATCGCCGCGGCGTCCACGCCGTCGAGACCCTCGAGCACGGGGACGAGGGCATCGACGACCGCGATCATCCGCGCGGGGTCGGTCCAGAAGTGCGGGTCGTCGGCTCCGTCGGCGTCGGTGGACGTGTACGGCAGCACGTCCACGGCGTCGCCCGCGACGAACGTCTCGACGCCGTCGGCCGTAGCCGCGTCGAGATGCTGCTGCAGGCCCTCTTCCAGGCCCAGGCCGTTCGCCACGAGGAGGTCGGCCGAGCGCACGCGCGCGGCTTCGGCGGCCGAGATCTCGAACGAGTGCGGATCGGCGCCCGGGCGCATGAGGGTGAGCACCTCCACGTCGTCTCCGACGAGGTTCGACACGACGTCGCCGAGGATGTTGGTCGACACCGCCACGAGGGGGCGATCGGATGCCGCTCCCCCGGCGCAGCCGGTGAGGGCGAGCAGAGCGGCCGTCAGGGCCGTCGCGAGGATCCTGCGCATCGGTCAGCGTCCCGTCTCGGCGAAGAACAGCGGCGCGGTGGCGGGCGAGAATTCGCGGGCGACGCGAGCGCCGTCGGCGAAGTCGATCTCCCACATCCGCCCCTCCGCGGGGCCGTTGAGGTAGGCCCGCTGCTGGTCGGCGATGAGCGACACGGGCTGCCCCGCGCCCAGGCTCGCACCCACCAGCGGCGCCGAGGCCGCGCGCAGCGCTCCCGTCTCACCGTCGAGCACGAGCACGCGGCCGTCGGGGGTCAGGGCGAGGAGATTCGCGTCCTTGTCGTCGACCGCGCTCGCCTGCACGACGGGCTCGGGCGTCGGCAGGAGCGTCCAGGTGCGTTCGCGGGTGTCGAGCACCCACACGCCCGCATCCCCGGCGACGGCGGCGACGCTGGGGCGTCCCTCGCGGTTGGCGAAGGCGCTCGCGCGCGGCGCGGTCGCGCCCGCAGGGTAGGGGACGACCTCGACGACGGGCTGCTCGTCGGCGACCGAGACGAGCACGGCGCCGTCGCGGCATCCGATGACCGCTCCCACGCGGGTGGTGATCGTGCCGGCCGGGTCGACGCAGGGGGTCGCGTCGCCCACCTCGTCGCCGTCGGCGGTGTGCAGGGTGATCTCATCGCCCGAGGCGATCGCGGCGAAGGAACCCGCGGGCACCACGAGCCCGGCACCGATCGCGCGCTCGAGACGGAAGCGCTCGACGATGTCGCCCTTCGACAGCGCCTCGGTGTCGAGCAGCACGGCCTCACCGGAGTCGGGGAAGAACACCCCGGTCCCGCCGGTGGTCGAGGAGTTCGAGGTCGCGACGGTGGCGACGCCCTCTCCCGCGACGTCGCCGAGCACGCGCGCCTCGGCCCGGTAGTAGTGGAAGTGGTCGACGTGGTCCCAGGTCCACACGCCGCTGTCGACGATCGACAGGCCCTCGGCATCCATCGAGAAGAGGTAGCGCCCGTCGGAGTGCACGGCCGCGGGGGCGCGGACGGTGCCCAGCTCGGCGGTCGACTCCTCCAGCAGGTCGAGGTGCGACACCCGACCGGCGGCGTCGATCGAGGTCAGCCCGAGCGCCGGTTCGGCGAGCTCGGCGGCCCCGGCGATCTCGCCGTGGGTGTCGGCGGTCGGGTCGGGTGCCGGCGCGGTCGGAGACGCGCAGCCGGCGAGGGCGAGGAGGATCAGCGCGCCGAGGGGCGCGAATCGTCGGGGGGCGACGGGGTGGAGCATCGAAGACTTTCCGGGTCAGACGGGCAGGGCGATGGGGGATGCCGCGCGGCGGCGGACGGCCTCGACGAGCGCTCGGAGAGCCCACGACAGACCCGCGGCGGCGATCGCGGTGGCGGCGATGGTCGCGCCCGCGGCGGTGGCGGCGTGCCACGACACGAGCAGTCCCCCGGCGACGGCCGCCGCGCCGATGACGGCGGCGAGCGCCATGGTCGAGGGGATGCGGATGGTCCACTGCCGCGCCGCCACCGCCGGGGCGACGAGCAGACCGACGACCAGGAGCGATCCGACCGCCTGATACGAGGCGACCACCGCGAGGGTGACGATGCCGACGAGCACGGTCTGTGCGAGCCGCGGCCCGAGACCCAGCACACGGGCGACGCGCTCATCGATCGCCAGGGCGACGAGGGACCGGTGCGCCAATGCGGCAGCGGTCACACCGAGCGCGGCGGCGATGGCGAGGACCACGAGATCGCCGCCACCGACCGCCAGGATGTCGCCGAACAGGATGGCGGTGGCATCCGTGGCGAAGCTTCCGGCGTGCGAGATGACGATCACGCCGAGGGCCAGCATGCCGACGAAGAGCAGACCGATGCTCGTGTCGTACGACAGCTTCGCGCGGCGCTGCAGAGCGCCGATGCCGAGGCTCATCGCGACGGCGCTCACGGCGGCGCCGAACAGCACCGGGAGCCCGAGCACCGTCGCGAGGGCGACGCCGGGCAGCATGCCGTGTGCGAGGGCCTCGCCGAGGAAGGCCATGCCGCGGGCGATCACCCATGTGCCCGCAACGGCGCACAGCACCGACACGAGCACGCCGGCGAGCAGGGCGCGCTGCACGAACTCGAGCGAGAAGGGATCGGACAACCAGGACACGATGTCCGACCGTAGCGTTAAGTGATAACGATTCTCAAACTCGTATCATTGGCGCCGTGCCTCTCTCGCTTCCGACCCCGCACGCCCTCTCCGCCCGCGGCATCCGCGTCGACTTCCAGGGCGTCGTCGCGGTCGACGGCGTCGATCTCGACGTGCCGCTCGGCGCGCTGACGGTGATCGTCGGCCCCAACGGCGCCGGCAAGTCGACGCTCCTGGAGGTGCTCGCGGGCGCCCGGGTGCCGGCATCCGGAACCGTCGACACGGGCGGGCGCACTCGCGCCTTCGTCCCACAGCGGGCGGCGGTCTCCGAGCATCTGCCCCTGACCGCGCGCGACGTCGTGACCGTCGGGACGTGGGGTCGCCCCACCGCGCCCCGGCCCCGCGGGGCGGCGCAGCGGGCGGCCATCGACGCAGCCCTCCAGACGCTCGACATCACCGCACTGGCGCGACGACCCTTCGCCGCCCTCTCCGGCGGTCAGCGACAGCGCACGCTGCTGGCCCAGGGACTCGCGCGCCGCGCGGACGTGCTCCTCCTCGACGAACCGACCACGGGCCTCGACGCGGCGAGCGCGGAGCTCAATCGCGGAGCCATCGCCGCCGAACTGCGTCGCGGCGCGACGGTCGTCTGCGTCAGCCACGACGAGCGCCTCATCGGCGACGCCGATCACGTGGTCGAGGTCGACGCCGGACGCGTCAGACCCGAGCGCTCACCCGTTCGGTGATGCGGCGCACCAGCTGGGCGGCGGCGTCGGCGGCGTCCGCGGACTCCCCTCGCACGGCGGCTTCGGTGTCGAGGGCGAAGCGCTGCAGGGCGACCCACGGCTCCTCGTCGAGGTCGACCTCGAGGTAGATGTGGTTGACCCGACGGTCGTCGGCGTCGAGTTCGCGGCGCACGAGCCCGCGACCGATCAAGCGATCCACCATCGTCGTCACTCCGGCGGCGGTCACCCCGAGGTGACCGCGCAGCACGGACGGACGGATGCCGGGTTGCTCCCCGATGCATGTCAGAGCGGAAGCCTCGAGTTCGCTCACGCTGAGCTCCGAGCGGGCCTTCGCCACGGCCGCGTCGCGGGCCGCCACGTATTCGTCGAGCGCCGATACCAGCGCAGAGGTATGTGCCACGGTCACCACCTCCTCATCGCGGCCCGGCCGGCCGCTTTCCTCCACCATAGTGAATTTCTCAAATATTTCACGACATTAATTAACTCCGTGAAATACGTGCTACCTTAGAGATCAGCCCGTCGTTCCCGACTGAAGGAGATCGTCATGGCAACGCTGTACTACGGTTCCGACACCGCCCCCATCGCCCTCCCCGACCGTCTGCTCGGGTACATCAAGGTCATCACCTCCACCAAACTGCGCCGCGGAGAGTCGTTCACGTTCACGTGGACCGGCTCCGACGACGAGGGGGGCCGCTCGACCATCTGGCTCCAGCCCGCCATCCCCCTGCGCTTCGTCTTCACCTCGCCCGAGCCCGAGCAGCTCGTCGGCGAATACCTGCGCGCCCTGGCCGATCAGGCCAACGCCGCGTCGGGCCTCGTCGTCGACACCCGTACGTGGGAGTCCGCCGAAGAAGCCGCCCGCACCCCCGCGCGCGCGGCTCGTCCCGCCACCACCGGCCGCGCCGTCCGCGCCGCCTGACCCCGGAGGATCACCCGGCACTCCACCGCGCTGATCCCCGTCATACTGTGGGGGACGCGTTTCACCCACGCGCGGATTCGGAGTGTGCGGTGCCGGTACGCAGGTTGCTCGACAAGACGCTGCTCGAGCGGTGGCTGGCGGAGTTCCGCGCCCTCGGCTACTTGACCGGCAGCGAGATCCGCGTGCTCGAGCAACAAGACGACACCGATCCCGACACCGGCCTGATCGTCGTCGACCTGAGCGAAGCCCAGACCATCACCTACCTGCAGCCGATCGCCGGCGGCCACGGCAGCTGGAAGGCGACGATGGAAGCGCGTGACGCCACCATCGAGCTCGGCGCTGTGCAGCTGGTCAACCTCGGCAACGAGGTCAACGTGCTGGGCGCGCTCGTGGGTTTCCTCGAGACGAAGTCCAAGGCGCTGCTCGCCACAGGCTGAGGCGCCCCCGAACGACGAAAGCCCCGGCCGAGATGATTCTCGAGCCGGGGCTTCGTCGTTCTGGTGGCGAGTGAGGGATTCGAACCCCCGAATGCAATGCAGTCTGATTTACAGTCAGATCCCTTTGGCCGCTTGGGTAACTCGCCAGATGCGCACCCGCCCGGCTTTCGCAGTCGACCGGAGGCGCGAGAAACCACTCTACTATCCCGAGAGGGGTGCCTCAAACCACGCCGGTCTCACTCCGGAACGCGAAGGAGCGCCCCCTCGTGCCGACAGGTGGCGGCGGCGACGTCCATGGCGCGCGCGAGCACGGCATCCCACTCCTCCGCCGTATCGGGCAGACGGTTCTGCACGAGCGCCGCCGTCGTGGCGAGCACCGCGTCACCGCCGCCCATCGTGTCGATGATGCGGCCCGGCAGGCCGGAGATGCCGCGCGAGAGGGAGGTGCCGCCCGCGTCGATCGCCGCTCCCCCGGCGCCGTAGGTCGCGAGCACCGCCCCGACGCCGAGGCCCACGAGCTTCTCGCGCAGGTCGTCGAGGGGGCCGCCGTACAGCAGCTGCGCGTCGTCTTCGCCGACCTTCACGAGCAGGGCCCCGGATGCCGCCCTCTCGAAGCCGCGCACGAACTCGGCGCGGTCGTGCAGCATGCCACTGCGAGGATTCGGGTCGATGGCGAGGGGCGTCGACGCCGAGGCCGTGGCATCCACCAGAAGTTCGGTCTGTTCCGGATCGTCGAAGGGGAAGCAGCTCACCACGACCATCGGCGCCGCCGCGATCGCCGCGCGCTCCGCCTCACCGTAGGCCACGCGGCGGTTCTGGGCTGCGTCGTTGAAGACGTACTCGGGCTCGCCGCCGGGCGAGCGGGTGCTGACCGCGCGCGACGACCCGTGGGCAGCCGGGCTCGCGAGCAGCTCGACGTCGTGATCGACGCAGTACGCGCGGATCTGCTCTCCCGCCGCGTCGTCGCCCACCATCGCGATGAGGGATGCCGGCACCCCGAGCCGCGACAGTCCGACGGCGACGTTGAGTGCGGCGCCGCCGACGAACTCGCGCACGCCCGCCTCGTCGCGGATCTCGTCGATCAGCGCGTCGCCGATGACGACGACCCGACCGGTCACCGGCTCACCTCGGCGGCGTCGAGCACGCGCTCGACGAACTCCTCGGTGCGGCGCTTCGTGCCGTCGATCTTGCGGTCGACGCTCGCGCGGATCTCGCTCGGCGCGAGGGGCGCCGCCAGCCGCACCGTCTCGTGGCACGACAGGTCGGCGCAGATGTAGGTGCCGACGGTGTCACCGTGCTCGCCCGCGGTCCCCGCCTTGCGCGCAGTGAACAGCGACACCTGGTCACCCGGCTGCATGGTGTGGCACAGGTTGCACATCGCGGACCGCGCCCGCGACTGCCCTTCGGCCGCGCGAAGCACGACCCCGGTCGCCTCACCCCCGTGCTCCGTGACGACGTAACCGCGCCCACGTGTGCGGGGGTCGCGCCAGGCCAGGAAATCGAGGTGATCCCAGTCGGCCAGGACGAAGTCGTGGGGCAGCGTCATGACCCTCAGCTCGTCGGGGGTGGCGTTGACGAACGCGTCCCTGACCTCGTCTTCGGTGAGTGCTCGCATGGCATCCGAGTCTACGAGCGCCACGGGCGGCGGGGGCGGCGAGGTGGCCGTCGATCGGCACACGCGACGGAACGGTCGCGGGGTGTCCAGCCCGTGTGCCGGGCCGGGAGCCCCGGTAGATTTGGGGAATGGCTGACTCATCATTCGACATCGTGTCCAAGATCGACCGGCAAGAGGCCGACAACGCGCTCAACCAGGCGCACAAAGAGGTCGAGCAGCGCTACGACTTCAAGGGCACCGACGCTTCCATCGCGTGGAGCGGCGAGTCGATCGTCATCAAGGCGAACTCCGAGGAGCGCGCGAACGCGGTGCTCGACGTCTTCCAGACCAAGTTGATCAAGCGAGGCATCTCGCTGAAGAGCCTTGAGAGCGGTGAGCCCGTCGCCAGCGGCAAGGAGTACCGCATCACCTCCACGCTGGAAGAGGGCATCTCGCAGGACGACGCGAAGAAGATCGGCAAGATCATCCGCGACGAGGGCCCCAAGGGCGTCAAGTCGCAGATCCAGGGCGACGAACTGCGTGTGCAGTCCAAGTCGCGCGACGATCTGCAGGAGGTGCAGCGCCTGCTCAAGGCCGCCGACCTCGACGTTGACCTGCAGTTCACGAACTACCGGTAAGAGTTGCCGCTGACCTGGTCTTTCTTGTCCACGGTCCGCGGAGAGTCCGCAAGAGCGGCGATCGAGGCCATGAGGTCCGCGGTCGCCGCTCGCGTCTTGTCCTCAGCGGAGGGCCACAGGTGCGAGTAGACGTTGAGCGTGATCGACGGTTGCGAGTGCCCAAGCGCCCTCTGCACGGTGACGACGTCGCAGCCGGAGGCGATCAAGTTCGACGCGAACGTGTGACGCAGCGTGTGCAGCGTCATCGAGTCAGGGAGGCCAGCGCGCTTGCGGATGCCGCGCCACTCCTCCCCCGCATTGTTGCGCTGGAACAAGTGACCAACGGGCGTGCGGAACAGGTGCTCATCCGGGTCCGTGATCGAGTAGCGGCCGACGTGGGCCGAGAGTGAGGCAGTGAGCTCACTGGGTACGTAGACCGTTCGCTCACTCCCGTATTTCGGAGTCACGACGGAGGTCGTCGCGATAGATGAGCCTTGCACCTGGCGACGCACCTGGATGGAGCGGCCGAGGAAATTCACGTCGCCGAGTTGCAGCCCCGCGGCTTCCCCGAGTCGGAGGCCGGCGAAGAGGCAGACCTCCACGAACGGAAGGAACTCCCCCGCCTCAGCGAGCACGGTAGCCGTCTGCTCGAGCGAGAGGATCTCCATAGCTGCGTCAGTGCGGCGCGCCCTCGGAGGCTTGACCGCGGACGCGGGACTCTCGGCAATGACCTTATCGAGCACGGCAGCACGAAACGCCATTTGCACGTAGTTGAGACGGGTCCGCATGGTAGATGCCGCGATGCCGCGCTTCGTCTCACCGCTCACCCACGCCTGGACGTCGGACGTCTTGACATGACCAATGGGTCGGCTTCTCCACGGAACGCTGTATAGCGCCGTCTCAGCCGCCTGTACCGTGCCACGGGCCCATGCTTGCCGCTCGACCCACGCAGCCACCCAATCGTCCCAGAGCGCAGTTCCTGCGCGTGGGTCGACGTACATACCGGTAACTACGGAGGCCGTGACTTCATCAAGCCAGCGCTGTGCGTCACGCTTTAGCGCGAAGTGTCGTGCATGCTCCCTGCCGCCAGCGTCGCGGTATCGAGCACGCCATGAACCGTTAGGCCTCTGTTTGACGCTCGCCATCACTCTCCTCATCGTTCCGACTGAGGTACCGACGCATGTACTTCCCGGAGGGGGAGCCGAAGCCGCGCAAGTTCACACGGCGCCTCACAACGTCGACGACCGTTTCCTCAAATCGAACTGTCCCCATGCGAACTAGTTCGCGCTCAACATCGTCGGGCAGTTCACCCTCTGCGATGAGCAAGTCAGCGTAATGAGCTACCTCGAGAAGGTGATCCTCGAATCGGGCGGCCGCGTCTAGAACGTCCGTTTCCGCTTTCACGAGAGCACTAATTGAGCTTTCGAACTGTATCCAGTTCGGAAGTTGCAGGAGATCGGTGATGTCAACGGTGAGCAGGGCCGCCAGCGCTTCGGCCTCAGCTAGTCGCATTGGGCGACGCCCCTTTTCGATCGCCCAGACGGTCGCCTGCGTCCACTCGTAGCCGCGGTCTCTCATCGCGTCCGCAAGCGCCTGCTGGCTCAGCTCGCCGCGTATCCGCGCGAGGTTCTCGCCAATGGTCTTGTCTCGCAGAGTCTTCGCTTCCGTCACGCCACCACTGTATCCGCACCATCACATCAAAATCCAGTTGCGCGACTTCCAGCGCTAGGGTAGCCTCACACCAGCGACTCCCGAATTCACGAATACGACTTCGAACGGAAGTGATATGAGCAACAAGCTGCTGACCTTCAAGGAGGCTGCGCAACAGATGCGCACGACCGACTCGGGTCTGAGATGGATGGTTCACCAGGGAACCGCGCCGAGATCAGCGAAAATCGGCGGCCGCCGAATGTTTCGACAGTCGGATATAGACGCCTACATCGCCGCCGCCTTCCAGGAGAGGTCGTCATCCTTGACATCCTCCGACGCATCGAAGCCGCCACAGACGACCAAATCGTCACGCTCTATCAGAAGCGTGCCGAGGCCTACCCCGACGTGCCCCGCGTGACCGAGCAACGGATCCGGACCGCGCGCGCCGCAATGGTCCGCCGTGGGGTCATCGCCGCGCATCCGCAGGCGGGCGTCAGCCTGCACGGCAACACGACAACCCGCTGGCGACCCGTCGCGAGCGGCACCTGATGATGGCCGCTTACACAACCGACGTGCGAGCGGATCTCGCACAAGAAAAAACCCCCGTGACTTGGCTGCAACCAGATCGTCACGAGGGTTCGACGCCTCAGGAGGGCATCGTGATTACTAAAGCCACAGTACATGAAGAGACCGAAGAATTCGACGGCCTGACCCTGGTCGACCTGTTCAGGTTCTCCCAGCGCCTCGGCGTTGACCCGGGCAAGATCATGACGCTCGTACCCGACGAGCGCGCCCCGATCGTGCGGGCCGTCAACAACGTGCGCCGCGCGGCCGAACTCCTCGAGGAAGCCGTCGCCGCCGAGAGCGAGATCGGAGACGACCAGGCGGACGCTTACGCCGAATCCGTCCGCCCTCACCTCATGCGCGTCGCCGCGTTCCTCTCCGGCGAAACCGTCGAGGAGGTGCAGGCATGAGCCCACTGAACGGGAACAGCTACCCGCGTCGCGACCTCATGTACCGCGTGACGTGCCAGTCCTGCGGGAACACCGCAACTCCGCAGAAGGTCAAGCGTGACGGATGGCACCCCGTCATCGAGAACGGGCGTACCACCGCCGCTGTCTGCAACGAATGCCACGGAGGTGCCGAGTGAGCGACTTCAGGGACGAGCATCTCGACGACGCGCAGGACATTGCGCAGGAGATCTCTCCACGGCCGATACGTCGTCTCAGGACCGTCGAGGACAACCTTCGGGCGCTGGATGACGAGTGACCCGGAAACGAGTGAAGCCCCGAGAGGCGATGACGTCTCTCGGGGCTTTGCCCTGCCCGAGAGGAGGGCGTGAATGAGCATGGACGCCTACAGGTGGGCGATCTCATGGACGGGCCTCAAGTCCTCGACGAAGTTCGTGCTGGTCAGCATCGCGGACCACTACAACGAGCGGGCACACCGCTCCTGGCCTAGTCAGCAGCGAATCGAGCTAGAGACCGCGCTGAGTCACTCGACTGTGAACAGAGCGCTAGACGAACTAGAGAAAGAGGGCCTCATCGAGCGCGAACCCTGGGTGATGTTCGGGACGTTCTCCAAGCTGAACACCCGCTACTGCCTCCCGATGCACGACCCGAAGTCCCGACGCGCAGCGACGTTGCCGGTCCTCGTGCACAAGCAGTTCAACAACGAGGGATCCATCGAGTACGACACGTTCCCTCACCATTTCGCGACCGGAGAGGTGGTCCCTAGCTATGGCATCTGAGCACCTGCTTGAGCACATGGTCGAGCACATTGACCCTAGTGCTGGCCCATCGGTTGACCCATCGCCCATGTATCACAGTGGGACTAGGGGTAGTGCCACAGTGGGACTAGGGGTAGTGCCAGGGTGGGACGACCCTAGTGCCACGGTGGGACATAAACCCTTAGACCACCCCTTAGCTCAACCCTCAATTGATCCCGCAGGCGCAAGCGAGAGCTTGCCCCCTGTGGATAACTTCGGAGTCTGGGTCGAGCATCCCGGAGACGACGGGTCAGCAGTCTGGGGATGCTCCTCATGCGAACGCGGAGCATGGTGCTGGGACCACACATCAGCACGACTCGAAGCCACAATGCACGCCCGCACCCACGGAACGCAGACGCGAGTCAAAACCCTCAACCGACCCCACGGCCCGAAGGTCAACGCAAAACGAGACGTGAAGATCGCGAGCCTCCGAGCCGATGGACTCAGCGCCAGAGCAATCGCCGCCGCCGTCAAGATGTCGCACTCCGGCGTGCTCAAGGCACTCCGACGCCTCACCGCAAAGGCGAGCCAATGACTGCCAAGCACCAGTCACCACAGTGGCGACGCACCTGCAAGATCATCCGCACGCAAGTACGGCAAGCACACGAACGAGGCGTCGACGTCGAATGCTGGCGATGCGGACACCTCATCGAACCTGGGCAGAAGTACGACGTCGGCCACCTCAACCCAAACGGAGGAGAAGGACTCGACAACGCAGCACCCGAACACCGACACGAGAACCGCAGCCACGGCGGACGCCTCGGAGCCCGCATCACCAACGCACGCCACCGCACCAACACGACAGGAATGGTGAAACCCGCATGGGCCTAAACGAGATCCCACTCGACCGGCGACAGCAGATCGCCATCGCCAACGCAATCGGAGTGGACGTCAGCTACGTCGAAGACAACGGCGTTCAGCTCTACCAAACCGACGACCCCGACCGCGTCTCACTCCGCATCAGCCTCGTCGGCACACTGAGCGCCTCCCGACTGGCGGACGCGCTGTGACCCCTTTTTTGGGGGGTGTCGTGGCAACCCCCGCCTACGGCTCTACACGCGTCCCCCTCCCTGGATCGGATGCCTCGTGACGCCCGCCCTGCCGACGATCGCTGACCTGCAGGATGAGGCGACGTGGCTTGAGTGGCGGTCGCGCATCCCGGCTGCTGCGACGGTGACGGAGTTGGTGACTTCGGAGGAGACGAGGCGCGAGTTCCTAGAGGGCGCGCGTCTGCTGCGCATGGACAAGCGCAAGCGTCCCGATGGCGGCTTCGGGCCGTCCCCGGTGCAGCTCGTCATCGCGGACATGCTGAATGCGGGGCGGAAGTTCAACGCGATTCTCGAGCCCCGGCGCACGACGAAGACGACGGCGGTGCAGGCGGTCATCCTGGGCCGGTGCGCGTTCCGGGACGACTACCTCGTCGGCTGGACGATGACGAAGCGGGACGGCGGGCAGAAGACGGGGGAGCGATTCCGGAAGGACATCGTGTCGCACCTGGAACGTCTGTACCCGAATCCGAAGAGTCGGCCGTTCATCATCAACAAAGGCAAGGGCACGGAGGCAATCGAGTGGCGCGACAGGGGCACGTTCTTCAACGCCTACGCGCCGGGTAACGAGGCTTTCACGTCGGGCGCCTATGACATCGCGTGGGTGGATGAGGCGCAGGATGCGACCCCCGAGGTTGGGGCGGATCTGATGACGTCGATACCCCCGACGATGGATGGGCGCTACAAGCCGCAGATGATCGGCTCGGGGACGGCTCCGGAGTACCGCCGCGGGAACCTGCTGTGGAACCTGCTGACGATGGAGGGGGCCGGCGTCCTTCACCACGGCATCCCTGACGATACGGACCCGGAGGAGCTTGAGGCGTGGGAGCCCGACGAGGATCATCCCGTTGCGCGCGTTCGTGAGCTGGTCGAGCTCTACCACCCGGGCATCGGGTTCACGACGCCGCTGTCCGACGTGCACGATAACTGGAAAGCGATGCAGGTTACCCCCGGCGCGTTCGACGCCGAGTACTTGGGGAAGATCGGGGAGGAGGGGTCGAACACGGCCCTGATCCCCCCGAAGGACTGGTCGGATGCCGCGCGCCCGCAGTCCGAGCTAGAGACGCTTGAGCTGCCGAAGTTGCTGTCCGTGGCGATCGCCATCCACCCGGACGGACGTTGGGCGTCCATCGCCGCAGCATGGAAGGGTGAGGGCGAGCGTCGGCACGTAGCTCTCCTGCACCATCAGGACGGCGTCGACGGCCTGCGCAACAAGATTCTGCTGAACTACCGGAAGCACAATCGGCGCATCGTGTACGACGACAGGCGTTCACCGGAGGCGATCGAGATCGGTCCCCTGCTGACCGCAAACCCGCCCATTCAGGCGCGCTACCTCGGTACCCGTGATGTCAGCCGCGCCGCCGTGCTGACGCTCAAGCTGCTTCGCGAGGGCAACCTGGTTCACTACTCGCAGGAGCCGCTCGACGGGGCGGTCGAGATCGCGGTGAAGAGGAAGATTGGCGACACGGGGGCGTTCGGCTTGGGTCGCCCGGATGAGCGTTACCGTCCTGACGACGACATCACGCCGATCGAGGCTGTCTCCCGCGCGCTCTACGCCTTAGAAGATGAGGCCGACACCCTCGCTCTCGCCGACGCCTTTGTCGGAGTTTCCTAGCACAGTAGCCCTGGACACAGTGTCCAAAAACCCCACGTCAGACTTGATTTCGTGGGTAAGTTCGTGGATTGGCTCCTGGGTGTGCCGGTGCCCTCGGCTTCGGTCGGGGCACCGGCTCTAGCCGCGCCCGGATCCAGTGACGCGCTGTCGCAGGCCATTGTCGGCGAGATCATCGGATACCTCCCGCCCGAGGCCGTGACCCGTGAGAATGCGCCCCGCGTGCCGGAACTCAAGCGGGCGCTGAAAGCGCATCAGGCGCTTGTCGCTCCCCTCCGGTTTGAGAAGTTCGCGCCTGGCGCGGATGTGGCCGACGATATTCAGCCCTACTGGGTGTCTTCGTGCAACTACCCCGGCATGAACCGATACGTGGCGTACAAGAAGCTCGTCGAGGAGCTGTTCTGGGAAGGCTACGCCGTACTCGCTTGCCGTCTCGCAACGGACGGGACCGTGTGGGACTGGGTGCCTGTTCCGCGCCGGCTGTGGTCGATGGATCAGCAGACGCAAGAGATCACCCTTGATCCGACCATCCCCGAGAACTACAGGATGCGCATCGTCGGAGTCCCGCTCGGCGCTAACGGCGTCATGGCCGATGGCGTCGAATCCATCCGCCAGGCGCGCAAGCTCGAGGCCGCTCGACAGTCGCGGTTAGACGCTCCTCCCGCGGCGACCGAGCTGCACATCACTGACCCGGCCTACAACGGCATGACCCGCGTGGAGAAGGCGGAGCTTGCTAGCTCCTACGTCGAGACGCGGCAGAAGCATTCAGTGTCCGTGACGCCCTCCTACATCGACGTCAAGGAGCGCGGCGTCAACGGCCAACTCGACTTGTTCGAGTCGGCTAAGAACAGTCTCCGCCTCGAACTCGCCATGCATGGCGGCGTGCCCGCGTCCTTCGTCGAGGGCGGCAAGGAAGGCGGCGCGAACGGGGAGATGACATACGAGGGCGCGGGTGGCCCCACCGCCGAGCTGTGGGTATTCGGATCTGCGGAGTACGCCTACGCGATCACAGCGGCTCTCTCTGGCGATGACGTCGTAGGACCGAACGCTGAAGTTCGCGCCGACCTGTCCCATATCTCGAGCCCCGTCCCCACGTCCATTGACCCCGAGGCCGGCGACAGCCCGCAGGAGGTAACCGCATGACCGAACACACCGAAGCGGGACTGTTCTCCCGCGTCGCCGACACTCGCGAGATCGAGGGCCTGCTGCTCCCGTTCGGCGAGATGTCCCGTCCGAACCTCTCCGGAACCGAGCCCGTCATGTTCAGCGCCTCCGCCGTCGCGCTACCCCGGGATCCGTCCATCGTCACGCTCAACGACGAACACGACCGCTTCAACCCGCTCGGTCGGGGTGTGGCCTTCACGATGAAGCCCGAGGGCGTCATCGGCCGGTTCGCGATCGCCAACACCGACGAGGGCGACGCATTCCTGGCGTCCTACGGCGACGGCACCGGCAAGCGCAAGCTCTCCGCTGAGCTCGGCTCCCTCGTGCGCAACGGGATCAACGCCGTTCGCTCACGCCTCACCGGGGCTGCCGTCTGCACCGAAGGCGCATTCGAGTCGGCTGCGCTGTTCTCCCTCGCCCCCGGCCAGGACGTCGAGTTCACCACCGACGTGCCCGCCAGTGACGAATACAGCGCCCCCGACCGCGACAACAACTCCCGCACGGTATCCGAGTTCACCGACTCCGAAGGCGTCCGTTGGCGACGCATCGAGGAGTACAGCAGCAAGTCGACCGTCGAGAAGATCACCGACGCCGAAACCCCGGCAGAGGAAACCCCCAATGACTCCGAGGAGGAGACAATGACCGCAGCCGCCGCAACCGCGGAGCCTCAGACCCCGGCCGTGCCCGCGCTGTTCAGCGGCGCACCGGTCGCCCCCGCCCCTGCTGATGTCGACATGGGCGCAGTGTTCGCCGCGATGGCGACCATCAAGAACGGCGGGACCAACGCCGACGCCGAGTCGGCCCTGATGGCTCTCGCCGACATCACCACCTCCGGATCCCTCAGCAACGGTGTGGCCCCGAAGGCGTGGGTCGGCAAGCTCTGGCAGGGCAAGCGGTACGTCCGCAAGTTCATCGACCTCGCCACCCACACCTACGGCCCGATCGACATCGCCGGCCGCGAGGGGTACCGCCTCAACGACACCGAGGGCCTGGTCAAGAAGCGCACGACCGGCGAGAAGAAGGAACTCCCGACCGGATCCGCGACGACCAGCAAGCGCAACTCCACCCGCGACAGCTACGGATACGCAGCGGACATCGCGCAGGAGTGGTACCACCTGACCGGCGGTGCCGAGGTTCTCGCCGCGTTCTGGCAGGCAATCGCCGAGGGCTACGCCAAGGTCACCGACATCGACGCCCGCGACACCCTCATCAAGGTCGCAGGCCAGGGCGACGACACCACGGCTCTCTCCCGTCTCATCGCCCCGGAATCGCTGCCCACGGGCACCCCGGCGAACGCGCAGTACTACCCCGGTGTCGTGCAGCTCATCCAGGCAATCGAGGCGATCAGCGACGCGGACGACGACCCGGCGTGGGCGATCGTCAACCCCGTGCTGTGGAAGCAGCTCATCTACACGCCCAAGGAACTGCTCCCCGAGTTCGTCTCTCTGTCGGTCACCGCCGGCACCGGCGAGGCGAACGTCGACGGGAAGGTCATCGTCAAGAAGGCGCCTCAGTCGGCCTTCCCCGGCACGAAGGCCACTGACCCTCAGGTCGCTGCCGGATCGAAGGCCGCCGTCGAGTTCAAGGAACTCGGGGAGACCCCGATCCAGATCGACGCCGTCGAGGTCGCGAAGTTCGGTCTCGACCGTTCAATCGTCGGCTTCGTCGAGACCTTCGTCGTGCGTCCCGAATCCACCGTTTTCATCGGCACCAAGCAGGCCTGACCGACGCATTAGACCGGAGCATCCCAAATGGCTAACTGGTACACCGCCGACTCTCCCGCCGCGCAGCAGCGGGTGGTCGACGCCTGGAAGGATGCTCCGGTCTCCAATGTCGAACTGCTCGAGATGATCCTCGAAGTCGCCTGCCAGCAGGTGCTGGCGTACGGCAACGAGGCAGAAGGATTCACCGTCCCGACGCGGTTCGTCTACGCACAGTTGCAGCAGGCAAAGAACTTGTGGAACGCGGGCCGCGTCGACTCTGCCGGTGACGTTGGACCCGAGGGATTCAGCTTCACGCCGCGACCACTCGACAAGACCGTGCAGAACATCATCCGGCCGAGATCGGGGGTTGCCGATGTTTTCTGACCTCAGCACCATCCGAGCCGACCTAGCGCGCATCATCCGTGACGCGGTGCCCCCGAAGTGGAAGATCGAGCAGCACGTCACCGAGCCTTACGAGTCGCTCGTCCCGGTGGTCTACACCGAGTTCTCGACATTCGATTCGACGGTCGACGGATCCCCTCTTCCCCGCGGCCAGGTAGCGGCCGGAGTCGACCTGCTCATCTCCGAGCCCAATACCGCCGAGGGCGGCGAGGACGCCGTAGACGTCAACGTGCTGCGCCTCCTACGCGCGCTCGACCCTCGCGACGACATCGCTTGGTCACGCGCCCGCAAGGAGCGGCTCGAGAAGGGCGGAAACCTCGCCTGGCGGGTATCGCTCACCATCCTCGTCTTCACCCCTGATCCTCCCGAAGGAGACTGACAATGCCCTCTGTCCGGAATGCCGCCTACTACGGCACCACTGGTTCTCTCCTCGTCGACGGGACCGAACACTTCGGTGTGACTTCCTGCGCGCTCGTTCCCACCGCCACCGCCGAATCCGTGATGGACATCTCCGGCGATGTCCAGGCGAACGTCAGCGCCAACATGTGGGAGCTGCAGATCACCTTCCACCAGGACTGGAAGACGACCGGCTCCCTGTCGAAGCGCTCGATCGAATGGCACGGCATGGAGAAGCCGATCGTCTACACCCCGCAGGATGGCGGCGACAGCATCGCCGCGACCGTCCGCTTCCGGGCCGCGCAGGTCGGCGGCGACACCGGCCGGCACTCCGCGACCCTCGCTCTCGGGGTCAACGGTCAGCCGACCTTCACGCCCCCGTCCGGGGCCTGACCTGTGGCGGGTCAGGGGCGCATCAGCCTCCTCATCGACTCGCCGTTCCGTGACCTCCTCCTCGCGCTGCGGGCCGTGCCCGCCGAGACGCGAAAGCACGTCACAGCGCACATGCGCCGCGCGGCCGAACCTGTCTGGTTTGAGGAAGTCCGCGACCGAGCCGCGACGCGGCAACAGCAGCGCGTCCTGGTCAATTCCGCACGGGTCGGCGTCGCTACCCGCAATGTCTACCTCCGATCCGGCGGTGTCGGAAAGCTCTCTTCCGGTACCGCTGTCTCGACCCTCGGCATGGGAGCGGAATTCGGCGTGAACCCCAACAAGCTGCAGAAGGTCGCGGCCCACTCGCGCAGGGGCGGGACGGTCAAGGCGCACACCCGCAAGATCGGGGGGCGCCTGCCTGCCGTCCGCCGAGGTGGCTACGTCGTCTACAACGCCGCACGCGACGCTATCCCGCGCATCGCGTCGGTAGTCATTCAGTCCTCCCGTCGAGCTTTGTTCGACGGGATGGACGGCAAGAAAGGTTCCTGATGGCTCGCGTGCACGAGATCGGCGTCGGCGCGGAGACACGCGCGTTTGAGGACGCGATCAAGCGTGGCGTCATCCGCCCGGTAGAGGACGCCGAAAAGGCGTTCGACCAGCTCGAGCGAGCGGCCGAGAAGCCTGACTTCTCCAACATCCTGAGCGACTTCGAGGATGTCGGAGACACAGCTGAACGTGCCGGCCGCGACGGCGAGCGAGGAATTGATCGGCTTGAGGATGCCCTGCGGGATGCGCGGCGGCAGTCCGAGCGGCTCGACGACAGTCTCGACGATGTCGGGAGCAACGGGGGCCGTGGCATGGATCGCGTGCGCGCGGCCAGCCAAGAAGTCACGCAGGAGATTGGGAGCAACCTCGGCGAGGCCGTGTCGAGCATCCGTGGCGACCTCAGTGACCTCGGCCAGGTGGGGCAGGACTCGCTCGGCGGCCTTGCCGCGACCGTCGCAGGCATGGGTCCTGGCGGCCTCGCGGGAGCCTTTGCCCTCGCGGCCGGCGCGGTCGGTCTCGGCCTCCTGACCGCCGGCCTACAAGAAGCCGAGGAACGGCAGGAGCGACTCAAAGAGCAAGCCGCCGAGTGGGCGCAGGCCTACGTCGACGCCGGGTCGAGTGTGCTTACCACGTCGCAGATTGTCGAGCAGGGGCAGAAGCTCCTCGTCGAACGGGGAGATGAAGTACGGGAGAACGCGAAGCTCTGGGGCGTCGAGGTGGCAACCGCCGCCGCAGCGATGGCCGGGTCGCAGACAGCGATCGACCAGGTGTCCGACTCTCTCGGTCGCCAGGAAGAGGCGCTCAAGGCCAACGCATCCGGCGCGGACAACTACGCACAGAACATCGAGGCGGCGACGACCGGGCAGTCGGAGGCGAACAACTCGCTCATTGAGGGCCGCAAGGCTTTCGACGACCTCACCGGAGCGATGCAGCTCGGGCGCGACACCGCAGGGTTCGTGAGTCAAATGATGATCGACGTCGCTCGCAACACGGTCGGCGCAACCGAGACCGTCGATGAGTTTGGTGACACAGTCATCACCCTCCCGGACGGGAAGCAGGTCTATATCGACGCCGAAACGGGCCAGGCGACGCAGGACGTCGAAGCGATCGACCAGAAGATTTACGGCGTCCGTGACAAGACCGCAGTGGTGCGCGTCAACGTCGACGACTCCGCATGGCGTAACTGGGTGCCCGGCGCAAAGATCGGGCGCGTTCACACGGCTGTAGGCCCCGGCGGATCGGGTGGGACGACATGGCAATGACGGTCTTTCGCATCCACGTCGGCAACGGTGCCGAGATTCAGCCGCGCTCACTGACCGAGTACCGGACTCGCAGGGAGTCGGGAAACATCGTGCACCCGATCCTCGGGAAGCCCTACCCCGATATCACTTTGCGCCCCGCGGCGGCGCGCTCCGGGTCGATCGAGATGCGTCTTCCCGTCGAGGCGTCTGGATGGGGCCGACGCGGCACATGGGCCGAAGAGTGCCTTGCTCGGGGCGAAGTCTGCTCGATCATCAACACGCTCACGTCGTCCCTCAAAAACGAGGTGTGGATGTTCTTCGTCGTAACCGGAGACATCTCAAAGGAGCTCGACCCGACGAAGACGGAATGGGTCGTCAAGTTCGATTTCCAAGAGATCGAGCCGCCCGCTCGCGTCTACAGCACACAGCCGGGAATGGACCCGCTACCCGAGGACGCGGCATGACTGTATCCCGGCACACCTACAGCGCGACGGTCGGCGCAGATCAAGTCAGCGTCCGCGGCGGAACCTTGACGCTCGACGCGGGCACGGTCCCGCACGTCCAAGCGGATCTGCGCGTCCCGGTCGGTCTCCTCGACGCGCTTGACCCGCGCGTGACACCGCGCGTCGTCGTCACCGCGACCGTGCGCGTTGGCGCGCAGTCTCGGCTTCGGATCTTCGACCTCGGCGTCCGCCGCCGCCCGGTGAATCACCGCGACGGGACGATGTCCCTGAGCCTCGCATCGGATGAGGCGTTGCTAGACGACTGGCGCCCGCTCGCTGACGACAGCACGCCGGCGACCTTCCCGACTATCCGCGGCGTCGTCAACTACGTATTGGGCGTCGTCCTGCCCGACGCAGTCCTTGAGCCTGGCGTTGATGCGTCTGCTACGGGCCCCGAGGCGGCCGACGACGCCCTTGTGTGGAAGGCCGGGAAGTCGGCAATGGACTTCCTCCACCCGCTCGTGCAGGCAGTCGGAATGCGCCTGGTGTGCGACGAGCGGCGCGCCTGGACACTGCGCACGGAGAACTACGCGGGCTTCGGTGAGGTCGCGACGATCACTTACGGCGAAGATCTGATCGACGGGACCGACACCATCGACCGCGACAACGCGCTCTGGTTTGACGCGCAGGTGACCCGATACCGGTGGACCGATGGGGCTGGCATGCAGCAGGAGGCGGTCGACTCGTTCGCGCTGCGCACTCCTCACACTCGGGCGAACCTCGTCGAGGTCGACGCCCCTTACCCCGGCCCCGGCCGCTCCGCATATGCCGTCCGTCGCGCGCAGCAGCGAGGGCGAGAGGTCACCGCGACGAAGGTCGCCGACTGGACGACAGCCGCCGAGCAGCCGGTCATCGTCCGTTTGCCCGACACCCCTGTGCAGGTCGGGTCCATCCAGCGCGTGAGGTTCGACCTCAGCCGCGACGAGATGACCATCGAGGCCCGCACCATCGACACCCCCGGCACCGCATGGATCTTGCTCCCCAAGGGCGAGGCATGGACCGACTCGTCAGCGGGCGAGTCCTGGATTGAGGAGACCGCGAATGGCTAACGGAGAACAGGCCGTCTCGGCCGGCATGGACGTCGTCCTCGGCACCGACGATCGCCGCCAGGGTTACGACGAGGACAACAAGACCCGCGACTACATCGCGACCCGCGCCGTCCGCAACTACAACGCGGGCGGAAACATCATCGGCCTGAAGTGGCTCGACGGTCGCGTCATCGTCCAGGTCGACATCACGGACGTCGTCACCATCCCGAAAATCACGCGAGGATTCGGCGACCCCTCCGGCGGCCAGGACGGCGACATCTACCTCAAGGTCGTCTGATGGTCGACTACTCAGCAGACCTCACGGGCGGGTCGTCGCCGAACGGACACAGGCTCGAGTTGACGGCGAATGTCGTCGAGGGCGGTCAAGACATCGCCGCCAACACATCTCGGATTGCGTGGACGCTGCGCCTGCGCCACACCTCCGGCACGCCCGGATCCTGGAACAGTCAGGCGTTCCCCTGGTCCGTCAACATCGGCGGTCAAAGCTCCGGCGGATCCGCGGCCTACGACTTCCGATTGAACCTTTTCGGGACGATCACCCTCGGATCAGGCGAAAGTACCGTCGCGCACAACCCGGACGGCACCCTGTCAATCACCGTTTCGGGCACCTTCACGACCAACCACATCGGTTCTGCAACGGCGTCCGGCCCTCTCGACTTGCCTCGCATCCCGCGCGGACCCCGGACCAAGGTCGGCGCGGTCTGGCGTCACACCATCGCCTACACGAATGTCGGCGGCGAGTGGCGCATTGCCATCCCTTACACGAACGTCGGCGGCGCCTGGCGCGCAGGAGGAGCCTAAGCATGGTCGAGAAGTGGTTTCAGCACGTCGAGGCCGATGACTTCGACGCTTTTCGTGACCTCGGAGCCTTTGTCTCCCCGGCCCGCTCATACGTCCTCTGGCGGTGGTACAAGGGCGACGGGGGTCGCATCGAAAAGGATGACCTGATCTCGTACGCGCACGTCGCCCTGGTTGAGCTCGCGAATGCCCCGGACGGCGAGTTCCGTCGTCACCCCGGTCGATTCTGGGCGGCGGCGAAGCAGGCGATCGACTGGCGAGTGCAGCGCGTCCTGTACGAGCGGGAAGGAGCCGAGAACGTACGGTCCGACCACTACGACGAGATAGAGGGCATGGACCCGGCGGACAGCTACACTCAGCTCCGCATTCGGCAGGAATACAGCTTGCTGCAGGTCGCCCTCGCGGAGGCGATCGCCGTGCTGCCGCGACGGCACAAGATCATCCTTGCCCTCCGGTTTTTCGAGCAGTCCTCTCTCGGCAAGATGGGCGCGATGATCGGCTCGTCGGACAAGCCACCGTTTAACTACGTGGCGGCGCTGTGCGCTCATCTCCTCTGGTGCGCGAAGCGGGAGGTCTCGGAACGGGGCGAGCTTGACCGCCCTCCGTTGCCCCGAATTCGGGCGAAGTATGAGGAGCCGCTAGAGCGTGCCGCAGCCGAAGCCGCCGCCCGATACGGGATGGACGCAGACACGTGGCTCGGCTGGGTGCAGCGATCCTACGTCGCCGATGTGTCCTGCCTGGTCGACATCGTGAACACCGCCAACGGACACATGATCCACTACACGCAGCCGAAGGTGGACCGGGCGGCGGACGTCGAGTACGTCGAGACGATGGACCCCGCGCCTCGCACTATCGGGGAGCTCAGAGAGCGCACTGGGTGGGGTTGGCCGCGCTGCACCGAAGCGCTCACCGTCTGGCGTCGCCGGCATGGGATTGAGACGCTCAAGAACGGCCACGCAGCGGTGGCGGCTTAGACCCGAAAGCCCGCCGTACCGAGCATGCGTCGGATTCCAGCGAGGACGAGGGTGCCGACGAAGGCGACGACGGTAACGGTCAGCGCGAAATTCGACCACCAGCCGAGGGCAACCTTGATCGCAAGCTCGGAGTCGGTCGGGTAGGTGCCGGTTCCGACGAATAGGGCCACAACGGCGAGGACGACGGCTGCAACGGCTGATAGGACGGTGAGGACGATGAGACCCACCAACTGCCCAGGCGCATCTGTCTTCGGCGTTGCTTCCTGCGTCGCTTCGGTCATGGCCCGAGGCTACCGGCATCCATATCGGTCGGTTGACGGAGCAGGTACATGTCTTAGACCGTCTCCCAACTTTCCATCCACGCGTCAAGGTCTTCGCGGAACAGAATTATGTCCCGTCCGTGGCGCTTTGCGGGAAGTTCGTTCCAGCGGATTGCGCGTTTCACCTTGTCGATACTGATCGCGCAGTAGTCCGATGCTTGCTCGCGGCTGAATCCGCGTTTCCACTTGTACGGGTCTTCTACTTCTCCGGCCATGCGGGCACGCTAGCAGGAGTGTTGGTGCAATAAAAGACCTGGTCGAGAGTGTTATCCGCTCTGATCACGGCGTGTGTTATCCGCAGGGGAACGAGGCCCCCGCGTAGACAACGAGCAGAGACGGGCACCTTGATCGCACTTATGCTCGGCATCATGTTGAGCCGAAAGCAACTTGCCCTCGAAGGCATCGCGAAGTGCCAGACCGCCACCGCCAAACTTGAGCCGCTCAAGCGGCACGAAGACCCCGCCGTGAGGGAACTGGCGAGCGCGATGCATTTCTTGGCATTTGGGATGCAGGAGATCGCCCTGGCCCTTACTGATGAGCACCGCACGGACGATCTGCCCGGCCAGCGAATGGCCTAGCCAATCGCAAGAGGGGGACGCGGCGAGTCCGCGAATAGTCCGCAACAAGTCCGACCGAGCTCAATCGAGCCCAACCGGTCCCAAGCAGTAAAGACCAGGCCAGGTGTCGAATCTCAATTCACTTCAACCACTCACAATCGGCGGTTTGCGATTCACGAACTACCGCTGAGCGAGGACGCCGTGCGTCAGCACACCGCGGATCCGCGCGTGTGTCCGACGTGCGGCGACCCGCTGCGCTTCGAGATCCTCGACGACGAGCGTTTCCTCGTCGCCTGGTCGTGCGTGACGTGCGGCCTCATCCGCACCACCGAGCCCGTGTAGGGCCGATCAGCCCTCGATGCCGTTGATCATCTGCGTGATCTCGCGCTCGGTCTCGCGGCCCACGTTGCGCTCCTCGGTGCGCGAAGGCATGTCGCTGTCGTCGTCGACGGTGGGGTTCTCGAACGGCTGCTTCTTGTCGTTGTCCATATCTCGATGCTCACACGGCGCCCGGCCGCCCGCGAGGGGGTTGCGGGCCCCACCCGACCCGGCCGCCCGGAACGGGCTCCGTCAGCCCCGCAGGGAGTCGTCGCGCCACTCCACGCAGACGACCTCGCCGCGGAACACCGCCTCCTCGCGCTGGCGCAGTTCGACGCGGCGAATCTTGCCCGAGATGGTCTTGGGCAGGTCGAAGAACTCCACGCGCCGCACACGCTGGAACGGAGCGAGCCGCTCCCGAGCGAAACGCAGGATGTCGAGGGCGACCTCCTCGTCCGGCTCCCGCCCTCCCGCGAGCACGATGTACGCCTTCGGTACGGCGAGACGCAGGTCGTCGGGCGCGGGGACGACGGCGGCCTCGACGACCGCCGGGTGCTCGATGAGCACGCTCTCGAGCTCGAACGGACTGATCTTGTAGTCCGAAGCCTTGAACACGTCGTCGGTGCGACCGATGTAGGTGATGCTGCCGGTCTCGTCGCGCCGCGCCACGTCGCCGGTGTGGAAGAGCCCGTCGGCGAACGCCTCGGCATTGCGCTCGGCATCCCCCACGTAGCCGGTCATGAGGTTCACCGGACGCTCGGTGAGGTCGATGCAGATCTCACCCTCGTCGGCGCGCTCCCCGGTCAGGGGATCGACCAGCACCACTGGGCAACCCGGCAGGGGACGCCCCATGGATCCGGGCACGAGATCGGCGCCGGGTGTGTTGGCCACCACGGCGGTCATCTCGGTCTGCCCGTACCCGTCGCGGATGTCGAGGCCCCACGCGCGCTGCACCGAGGCGATGACCTCGGGGTTCAGCGGCTCCCCCGCCGACACGACCTCGCGCAGCGCGCCGCGGCGCCCCGTGAGGTCGGCCTGGATGAGCATGCGCCACACTGTCGGCGGCGCGCAGAACGTGGTGACCCGGTCGTTCTCGAGCTCCGACAGCAGACGCTCGGCCGAGAAGCGCGAGTAGTTGAGGGCGAGCACCGTCGCGCCGGCGATCCACGGGGCGAAGAACAGGCTCCACGCGTGCTTCGCCCACCCCGGCGAGCTGATCGCGAGGTGCACGTCGCCGGGCTGCAGTCCCAGCCAGTACATCGTGCTGAGGTGCCCGACCGGATACGAGGCGTGCGTGTGCTCGACGAGCTTCGGCTTCGACGTCGTCCCCGAGGTGAAGTACAGCAGCAGGCGCTCGTCGGCGGTGGTTCCCGGATGCCGTGCCGGCTCGGCATCCACGAGGAACGCGTCGTCGTATGACGCCCACCCCGGATGCGTGCCGCCGACCACGATGCGGCCGAGCCCCTCGGGCAGGTCATCGAACTTCTCGGCATCGGCCGCACCGACCACGACGTGGCGGATGTCGGCGCGCTCGATGCGGTCGCCCAGGTCGACACTGCCCAGAGCGGTGGTGGTCGGGGCGATCACCCCGCCGAGCTTCATGATCGCGAGCATCGACTCCCACAGCTCGACCTGGTTGTTCAGCATGAGCAGAACGGTGTCGCCGCGCTCCACACCCCGCGACGACAGCCACGCCGCCACCTGGTCGGAGCGACGGGCGAGCTCGTCGAAGGTGCGCCGGTGGTGCGTGTCATCGTCATCGACCACGATGAGCGCCGGCCGATCGTTGCCGCGCGCCATCGGGTCGAACCAGTCGATCGCCCAGTTGAACGGCCCCTCGAAGCGGGGCCAGACGAAGCCCGCTGCTCGAGCCGGGTCGGTGCGAGCCGCGAGGAGTTCGTCGCGCGCGGCGCGGTAGATCTCGGTCGCGGACGCGGCGGTGGGGATCATGGTGCTCCTTCGATCGCGTTCTACGCTATCCCTCCCATCCCCGCCGTGAGCGCCGCGAACGCCGCGTCGCGGGCCGCCGGTGCCGACAGGAACACGTCGTGCAGAGCCCCGTCGATGCGCGAGATCGTGACCGTGCGGGCGATTCGTGTCGCCGCGCGGGCGATGTCGTCGACGACGAGCACCGAGTCGCTCGCGAGCATCGCGTCGGTCCATGCGAGCGCCGGGGCCGACCGCTGCGAGAGCAGGACGAGGGCGGGACACCCCACGTCGACCCCGGATGCCACCCGCGCGTGCCCGGCGATGATCGCCGCGAGCCACCCGGGGTGCGTCGGAAATCCCTGGGGTGGCCGCCACCCGTCGGGGCTGTCGGGGAGCGTGCCGAGTTCGCGCTGGGCCCGCGTGTAGAAGCCGAGGTCGACGACCGGGTGCGTGCCAAGAGGGTCGAGACGCGCGCGGGCGTTCACGAGGGGCGCGAGCGCCTGCCGGCCGAGCGGTCCGAGCTGCAGCTCCAGCCACGGGCTGTTGAGCACGAGCATCTCGGCGACACCCGGATGACGCGCCGCCCAGAGCGTGAGCGTGAGGCCGCCGGTGCTGTGCCCGAGCAGCACGAGTCGGCGCCCCTCGCGCGCAGTGCCCATGGCATCCAGGGCCGCGGCGATGTCGGCGTCGTACACGTCGAGCGCCACCGTGTACCCCGGCGTCTGGCCGGGACGGAGACTGCGACCGTACTTGCGCAGGTCGAGAGCGTGAAAGCGCGCGCCGCGGTCGATGAAGAAGCGGGCGAGATCGGTCTGGAAGAAGTAGTCCGACCAGCCGTGCACGTACAGCACGTCGATGTCGCGCCACTCGCCGAACAGCCGCGCGCCGGGGTGCGGCCTCGCGCGCACGAGCGTCGCGACGACCTCTCCCTCGGGGTCTGTTCCGAGCGGCAGCGTCTGCTGCTCGAAGCCCTCACCGAGGATGTCCGGATGCCACTCCCCCATCGCCCCAGCATAGGAAACGACGCCGCGGATCGGACGAGTGGGATCTCCGACTCCGGGCGAGCCGTGCGGGTCCTCCCCGCCAGCCGACGACGAACCGCCCCGTCCTGAGACGGGGCGGTTCGCGGAGGAGGTCACTCGCCGCGCGAGATCGCGATCATCTCGTCGCGCGGGACGACCTTGATGCGCGCCCGCTCGTGCGGGGCGCCCAGGGCCATCTCGTGCTCGTCGAGGCGGTGCCAGCCGTCGAGGTCAGTCCAGCGCACGCCGCGCTCGGCGAGCAGGGCCGGGATGGCCTCCTCCTCCGGGTGCGCGGGCTGCCACCACTGGCCCTGATCGTTGATCAGGTGGCGCACCGTCTCCATGGCATCCGACTTGGTGTGTCCGATGAGGCCGACGGGGCCGCGCTTGATCCAGCCGGTGGCGTACAGACCCGGGACGCGGGAGTTCGAGTCGGCGGAGATGACCTGGCCCTCGTGGTTCGGGATGACGCCGTGCCGCTCGTCGAAGGGGACGTCCTTCAGCGGGGAGCCGAAGTACCCGACGGCGCGGTAGAGGGCCTGGATCGGGATCTCGCGGATCTCGCCGGTGCCCACGACACCGGCCTCGGCGTCGGGCTTCGTGCGCTCGTAGCGGATGGCGGCGACCCGACCCTCGTCGTCCTTCACGATCTCGAGCGGCTTGGCCCAGAAGTGCAGGTGCAGGCGACGCGAGGCGTCTCCCCCGGCGTTGTTCACGCTGGGGCGGGTACGCCACTGCTGCAGCACGCGGTCGATGACCTTGACCTGCTTGTTGGTCTCGATCGCTGCGCGCGAGGCGTCGTCGTAGTCGAAGTCCTCGTCGTAGACGACCATGTCGACGTCGCGCAGCTCGCCGAGCTCGCGGAGCTCGAGCGGGGTGAACTTGACCTGCGCGGGACCCCGACGCCCGAAGACGTGCACGTCGGTGACGGGCGAGGCCTTCAGGCCCTGGTAGACGTTGTCGGGCACCTCGGTCGGCAGCAGGTCGTCGGCGTGCTTGGCGAGCATGCGCGTGATGTCGAGGGCGACGTTGCCGTTGCCGATCACGGCGACCGACTCGGCCTCGAGCGGCCACTCGCGCGGCACGTCGGGGTGCCCGTCGAACCAGCTGACGAAGTCGGCGGCACCGTACGAGCCGTGCGCGTCGATGCCGGGGATGTCGAGGTCGGCGTCGCGGATCGCGCCCGTCGAGAAGATCACCGCGTTGTAGTGCTGCTTGAGGTCATCGAGCGTGATGTCCTCGCCGAAGCGCACGTTGCCGAAGATGCGGATGTCACCGCGGTCGAGCACCTCGCGCAGCGCCGTGATGACGCCCTTGATGCGCGGGTGGTCGGGGGCGACGCCGTAGCGGACGAGACCGTAGGGCGCGGGCAGTTGCTCGAACAGGTCGATCGACACGTCGAACTGACGCTCGGCTTTCAGCAGGATGTCGGCGGCGTAGATGCCGGCGGGGCCGGCTCCGACGATGGCGAGGCGCAGCTTCGTCATGGGTTCCTCTCGATCGCGATCGGGGGGGGGGTGGAAAGTGGTCAGGCCGAGCGGTCGGCCACGGCGCGGGCGAAGCGCGTCAGCGCCTCGCGCACGGCGCCGTCGGGCAGGGGCGCGAGGGCGTCGATCGCCTCTTGCGACCACTGGTGCGCGAGGCTCAGGGTCTCGTGCGTGGTCTCGTGGTCGCGCAGCTCCGCGAGGGCGCCGTCGAGGATCGAGGGGTCGGCCCCGGCTGCGATGCGCTCCTGACCCTCGTCGATGCGGGCGCGCAGGTCGGCGGATGCGGCGTCGGAGCGGTGCCCGAGCAGCAGGTACGGCATGGTGGGCACGCCCGCGCGCAGGTCGGTGCCGGGCACCTTGCCCGTCTCGGAGGGGTCGGGCGAGAGGTCGATCACGTCGTCGAGCAGCTGGAAGGCGACGCCGGCCTTCTCGCCGAAGACGACCATCGGCTGCTCGAACTCCTCGGGGGCACCGGAGTAGATGACACCCGACTGAGCCGCGGCCGCGATCAGCGACCCGGTCTTGTCGGCGAGCACCCGCAGGTAGTAGTCGACGGGCTCGTCGCCCTCCTGCGGACCCACGGTCTCGTGCATCTGCCCGAGCACGAGCCGTTCGAAGGTGTCGGCCTGCAGCTGGATCGCGCGCTCTCCTCGGCGGGCCATCAACTGGCTTGCACGGGCGAAGAGCAGGTCGCCGGTAAGGATGGCGATGTTGTTGCCCCACACCGTCTGGGCGCTCGGCACCCCGCGGCGCTTGTCGGCGCCGTCCATGACGTCATCGTGGTAGAGCGAGCCGAGATGGGTCAGCTCGAGGGCCGTGGCGACCTCGACGACCTCTTTCGTCGTGCCCTGACCGAGCTGCGCAGTGAGGATCGCCAGCATCGGCCGCACGCGCTTGCCGCCGGCCTCGTAGAGGTAGCGGGCGGTGACGTCGGCGAGCTTGTCGGCGCTGCGCACCTCGCCCTCGAGCTCGGTCTCGACGCGCGCGAGACCCGCCTCGACGGTGGAGAGGAGGGTGCGAGAACGCAGCCCGGCGAAGATACGGTCGCTCAGGCCCAGCTTTCCCGACAGGCGGGTGTTGGCCGCAGACGGTCTCGGGGTCACGGCTTCAGCCTATCCTGGCGCGGTTGCGGGCCGCCGCGGGTATCTCGACGGTTGACAGGGGATCAGGACAGGGGACGGATGCCGCGGTGCAGCGCCACGATGCCGAATGAGAGGTTGCGGTAGGCCACGTCTTCCCACCCGGCGTCGCGCATCCATCCCGCGAGCGTGGGCTGGTCGGGCCAGTCGCGGATCGACTCGTTGAGATAGTCGTAGGCCTCGGCGTTGCTGCTGACGGCCTTCGCCACGATCGGCAGCACGCGGTCGTTGTAGAAGCGGTAGAGCCCGTTGAAGGCGCGGGACGGCGGATGCGAGAACTCGCACACCACGATGCGTCCGCCGGGGCGGGTCACGCGGCGCAGCTCGCGCAGGGCCCGACGCGGGTCGTTCACGTTGCGCAGCCCGAACGACATGGTCACGGCATCGAACTCGCCGTCGGCGAAGGGGAGATCGGTGGCATCCGCCTGCACGAACTCGAGGTTCGGCACGCTCCCGTGGCGACGGCGACCCTCGGCGATCATGCCGCGCGAGAAGTCGGCGGCCACGACATGAGCGCCGCTCGGCACGAAGGCCATCGACGACGTGCCGGTGCCCGCGGCGAGGTCGAGGATGCGTTCGCCCCGCTTCGGTGCCACCGCGCGCAGCGTCGCGGCACGCCAGAGGCGGTCGTTGCCGAGGCTCAGCACGGAGTTCGTGCGGTCATAGGCCGCCGCGACCTGATCGAACATGCCGCTGACGCGCTGCGGGTCTTTACCGAGGTCGGCGCGGTTGGGGTCGCTGCTCACCCGTCGAGTCTAGGCGCGTACCGTCGTGTCATCGCCGGGGGTTGCGAGCGCCGCCAGACGTTCGAGCCAGGGACCGGTGACCGCGTCGCAGAACGGTGCCTCGTGGGCGCGAACCCGCCGTTCGAGGTCGGTGGCCGTGGCATCCAGGTGCTCCACGATGTCGAGCGGGTAGCCGTAGCGCACCCGGTGCTCGTCCCATTCGTCGCGGTCGTCGATCCACGTGCCGCGCTCGTCGGTGCGGCGCACCACGTCGAGGTCCATGTCGATGCCACGGGGCACGCCGTCGTCGTGCCAGCGCACGTCCCACGCGAGGTCGATGTACACGGCCACGGGATGCGGATCGGCGTTGTGCGTGAACGCCCAGTCTCCGCTCGCCGGCACCAGCGTCACGTTCGGCTGGCGGCACACGAACGCCGCTCCCGGACGCGCGCTCCGCCATCCCACCTGCTGCCCGAACCACTCGCCCCACTCGTCGGAGCCGAGGTAGACGCTGTCCTGCACCCAGTGCGGCGAGCCGTCCCACTTGCGCCACTCGAACAGCAGGCGGGTGCCGGGGGCGGGTCGGTTGTCCATGTCCCGGAGTCTAAAACGCTCCCGACTTCGGGCCTCCGCGCGCACGCGGACACAGCGCAGGACTTCAGAAGTTCGACGCGGGAAAGTCTCCGCTGCGACGCCCCCGGAAACCGGAAACTCCTGCGTTGTGTACGCCGCGTCTGCTCGACGCTGGAGCATCAGGATGCCGCGCACCTCCGCACCGATTGCCGCGGGTCTACGCTGAAAGACGTGCTCGAACCCGCGGATGACGTCGTGCCGCGCCTGCGCGTGGTCACGCGAGAGCTCCCCCCGATGGACGACGTGCTGGCCTACACCACGCCGTACGACCCCCTCTTCTGGAGTCGCCGGGGCGAGTCGCTTGCCGCGTTCGGCGATCTGCTCACGCTGCGCTACGTCGGCGCGCAACCGGGGGATGCCACGATCTCGGAGCGCTGGCGGGCGATCGCCGCGGCCGCCGAGGTCGACGACCCGGTGCAGCTGCCCGGCACGGGCCTCGTGGCCTTCGGATCGTTCGTGTTCGACCCGCAGTCCGAGCGCGAGAACGTGCTGCGCGTTCCGGGCATGATCGTCGGCCGCCACAGCGGACGGGCGTGGGTCACCCGCCTCGCCTTCGACGACACCCCCGACGAGCCCGAGCCCGAGCTCCCGCCGCGCTCCCCCTTCGGTCCGCACTGGTCGGCGACCCTCGGCCCCGGCCTCCAGACGGCGGAGAAGTTCCAGGATGCCGTGCGCCAGGCGATCGAGGCGATCGGTGCCCGCGAGGTGCAGAAGGTGGTGCTTGCCCGTGACATCTCGGGCACCGTGCCGGCGGGTTCCGACTTGCGGCGCCTCGTGCGCTCCCTGCTGGAGGGCTACCCCGACTGCTGGGTGTTCGCCGTCGACGGCCTCATCGGCGCGAGTCCCGAGACGCTCGTGACCGTGTCGAACGGCACGGTGACCGCGCGCGTGCTCGCCGGGACCGTCGCGCGCGGCGGGGACGCCGACGCCGACGTCGCGGCATCCATCGGTCTGACCGAGAGTACGAAAGACCAGGAGGAGCACCGCTTCGCCGTGCAGAGCGTGCTGAAGGCCCTGGGCCCGCACACCTCGTCGCTCGTCGCGGCCGAGCAGCCCTTCACGCTCAAGCTGCCGAACGTCTGGCACCTCGCCACCGACGTGGAGGGCGTGCTGAGCGAGGACGCCTCGTCGCTCGACCTGCTGTCGGTGCTGCACCCCACGGCCGCGGTCGCCGGCACCCCCACCGCCGCCGCGATCGAGGTCATCCGCCGCCTCGAGCCCTTCGACCGCGGGCGCTACGCCGGAGCCGTGGGATGGACGGGCGCCTCCGGCGACGGGGAGTGGGCCATCGCCCTGCGCTGTGCGCAGATCGACCGCGCCGCGCCCGCCTCGCCCACCGCCCCGATCACCGCGTACGCGGGAGCGGGGATCGTGGCCGACAGCGTCGCGGAGTCCGAGCTGCTCGAAACGCGCGTGAAGTTCCGCCCGATCGTCGAAGCGCTCGCCTGAGCGACGCCCGCCCGAGCCTCACGACGCCGCGAGGCGCTTCTTCTCCTCGGCGACGTCGTACTCGGCCGCCGGCCACTGCGGGTCGACGTCCTGCAGGGCGTCGAGGAGCAGCTGCTGCACGGCCAGCCGCGCGTACCACTTGCGGTCGGCGGGGACGACGTGCCACGGCGCGATCGGGGTCGACGTGCGCTCGATCGCGACCTGGTAGGCATCCATGTACTCGTCCCAGAGCTCGCGCTCGTCGACGTCGGACGGGTTGTACTTCCAGTGCTTGTCGGGGCGGTCGAGCCGCTCGCTCAGCCGCTCGCGCTGTTCGTCCTTCGAGATGTGCAGCATGACCTTCACCACGCGGATGCCCATCTCGGCGGCCTCCGCCTCGAACGACACGATCGCGCCGTACCGCCTCTCGATCTCCTGGGCCGGGGCGAGGGAGCGCACACGCCCGATGAGCACGTCCTCGTAGTGCGAGCGGTCGAAGACGCCGATCCGGCCGGCATCCGGCAGTCGCTTCTCGATGCGCCACAGGAAGTCGTGTTCGAGTTCCTCGGCCGTGGGCTTCTTGAACGAGGCGAGCTCGACACCCTGCGGATCGACGGCACCGACGACGTGGCGCACGATGCCGCCCTTGCCGGCGGTGTCCATCGCCTGGAGCACGAGCAGCACCGAGCCGGTCGCCGTCCCCGCGACGCTCTGGGCGAAGAGTCGCTCCTGCAGGCCCTCGAGCGGCTCGCGGCCGGCCTCGAGGTCGGCCCTGCCGTCGGTCTTGTCGCCGTCGTAGCCCGGGGTGGACCGCGTGTCGATGTCGGCGAGGCGGAAGCCGGGGTCGACGCGCAGGGCGTCGGCGGCGGGCGTGGACCATCTGCTGCGCGTGCTCATCCCGCCATCGTGCCGTGGCATCCGGGATCGACACCCCCCGTTGACGCGGACGCCGTCGGGCGGGGCGGATGCCGCAGCGGTCGGGGGTCACCGGTCGCCTCAGCGGGCGAGGGGCACCTCGATGAGCTGTCGACCGCCGGTGGGCGCCGTGAGCACCTGGTCGAGGGCGACACGCGTGGTGCAACGGTGGTATTCCCACCCGAAGGCGAGGGCGAGCTGCTCCAGCCGCGCGGTCTGAGGGGTGTACTGCACGCGGGTCATCGCGTCGTCACCGGCGACGGATGCCACCTCGAGACCGTCGAAGATCGTGCCGCCGCCGTCGTTGCCGACCACGACCTGCAGCCGCGGCTCCTGCTCGCCCGGCGGGAGAAGCAGTGCGCCGATGTCGTGCAGGAAGGCCAGGTCGCCCAGCAGCAGGCGCGTGACGCCGGGGCGTTCGTCGCCCTGGCTCGCCAGTGCCACGCCCGTCGCGGTCGCGATCGTGCCGTCGATGCCGGCGAGGCCGCGGTTCGAGTGCACCCGCACCTTCTTGCCGCCGAGCAGCTCGT
Source organism: Microbacterium sp. (assembly GCF_046295495.1). Taxonomy (GTDB): domain Bacteria; phylum Actinomycetota; class Actinomycetes; order Actinomycetales; family Microbacteriaceae; genus Microbacterium. The sequence continues at coordinate 90,360 of NZ_JBKBNC010000001.1, read as the reverse complement.
CGGCCACGCGCACGATGCGCGAGGAGCCGAACACGAGGCGGTCGTGGGGCCAGGTCGCCCGCCAGAGGGCGTCGACGAGGGCGGCCCGATCCAGAGGCGCGCGCATCACCTCCACCTCGGCGTTGATCGCCCCGAGCCGCTCGTGGGGGACGGCGGATGCCAGTCCGTCGGCGTCGGGGGCCGGGGGCGAGAGGTCGACCGCGGCGTCGCGTGACGCCCGCATCCACTCCCCGAGCCACGCGTGATCGGCGTCGCCCGCGACCCGCACGGCGTCGACCGCGACGGTCGCACCGTTGAGGTTCACCGGCTCGCCGGGTCCGCGCACGGCGAGCACCTCGACGTCGTCGCGCGCGAGCAACCGCGTGACCTCGCGACTGAGGGTGGGACGACCGAACACGACCACGCGCTCCACGCGCCCGCCGAGCGCGGGATCGCGCAGCAGGGCTCGGTAGCCGTGCACGATGCGGCGTCCGAACCGCGAGCCGCTGACGATCTCGGCCACGAGGGGGAAGCCGCCGTCGTGCGCGAACTGCTCCGCCGCGGGCCCGGCGTCGGCCCCGGCGACGACGATCGTGCGCGGGCCCGTCTCGACAACCGACGCGGCATCGGCGTCGGGGGCGACGTCCGCCACACCGATCCCCCCGCCGCCCTGGTACAGAGCGCCCGAGACGTCGGCGGCGGGCTCCGGGTCTTCGTCGACGACGGTGATCCCGGATGCCGCGTGCGCGGCGAGCCACGACGGCACCGCCCCGGCGAGGGGCTCACGGAAAGGCACGTTCAGATGCACGGGGCCCGCGGCGCGCGCGCCCTCGCCGAGGGTCGCGGCGAGGGCCTCGGCGGCCACGGCGTCGAGCACGGCCGTCTGCGCGCCCGTGCCGTCGTCGTCGGTGTCTTCGGGCACGGCGAGGTCGGCCTCGAACCGCACGGCGGAGCGGAAGAGTCCCGGCTGGCGGGTCGTCTGGTTCGCTCCGACACCGCGCAGTTCGGGCGGACGATCGGCGGTCAGCAGCAGCATCGGCACGCCCGCGTGATGCGCCTCGAGGGCGGCCGGCACGAGGTTGGCGACGGCTGTGCCGGAGGTGCAGATCACGACCGCCGGCATCGCCGTCTCGCGGCCGATGCCGAGGGCGGTGAAGCCCGCGACCCGCTCGTCGATGCGCACGTGCAGCCGCACGAGGCCCGCGCGCTCGAGCTCCGCCGCCACGAGGGCGAGGGCTTGCGAGCGCGAGCCGGGGCTGACCACGACGTGCCGCACACCGCGGGCGACGAGGCCCGCCAGCAGAGCCGCGGCGCCGTCGGTCGAGGGCGCAGCGGCGCGTTCGTTCAGCGAGGTCACGACGGCTCAGCCGACGGCGCCGCGCTGACCGCGGGTATCGTCGTCGCCCTTGCCGGGGGTGTCGTCGGGATCGGTCGAGGGCGTCGGCTTCGGCGGGTCGTCGGAATCGAGCTGCGCGAGTTCCTCCTCCAGGCGGCGGATGCGCTCGTCCTGCTCGGCGCGCGCCGAGGCGGTCATGCGACCGAGGAACTCGGGGTCATCGTCGGGCGCGCTGCGCACGACGGTGCGGGTCGCGCGACCTCGACCGATGGCGAACCAGAGGATGCCGCCGAGCACCGGCAGCAGGATGACGATGGCGAGCCACGCGGGCTTGCTCACCCCGCGGTGCCGGGACGCAGGTTGCACCGCGCAGTCGACGATCGTGTAGACCCAGAACAGGACCGCCACGAGCGCCAGGATGAGAAGCAACCGTGCCATGGCCCGAGTCTACGTGCGTCGGCTGGGCACCGGCCCGGAGTCCCCCGTCATCCCCCACCGTCGAAGGACCCGCGGTCGGCGAGGGGGCCGCCGCCGTAGAATGAGGCAATGCGTGCTCGTTCGGCCCTCGTCTACACGGTGCTGCGGTTGCTCGCCTTCCTCGTGCCCCTCGGCATCCTGCTGCTGTTCCCCGTCTTCCAGGAACTTCCCTGGCTCGCGGCGATCTTCGCGGCCCTCATCGGCTTCAGCCTCTCGCTGCTGTTCCTGCGTCGCCCCCTCGAGAACGTCACCGGCGGACTCGCCGAGCGTCGCGCGCAGCGCACCACGACCGGCCGACGCTCCGGCGCCGAATCCGATGCCGACGCCGAAGACGCGGTGCTGGACGCCACCCGCCGTGATTCAGACCACGACCAGCGCCCCGCAGCGGACTGACCTCGAGCGCGGACGTACCCGCGCGTCGGATCAGCCGGCGAACGCCCAGAAGAGCAGGGCGCCGTACGCCACCGAGGTGAAGCTCGTGACCTGCAGCGCCGTGATGAGTTCGCGCGGCGTGCGGTAGGTCCACACGATGAGGATCGCGGCGAGCCCCCCGAGCAGCGCCAGCAGGGTGAGCCACGCGATCGGATAGACGAACGCGAGGAAGACCGCGATCGCGAACGGGATCAGCACGAACAGGGTGAACAGCACTTTGGTCGCGCGGCGCCCGATGAGCACCGAGAGCGTGCGCTTGCCGGCGAGACGGTCCTGGTCGATGTCGCGGAGGTTGTTGGCCAGCAGCACCGCGCACGCGAGCAGCCCCGCGGCCACCGCTCCGAACCACGCCTCCTGCGGCAGCGAGCGCACCTGCAGCCACGTGGTGCCGAGGGTCGCGACCAGACCGAAGAAGACGAAGACGAACAGCTCGCCCATCGCGTTGTACCCGTAGGGGCGCTTGCCACCGGTGTAGAACCACGCCGCGACGATGCAGACGGCACCCACCGCGATCAGCCACCACTGCCCCGTGCGGATGACGAGCGCGAGGCCGATCACCGCGGCGAGCGCGAAGAACGCGAGAGCGACGATGAGCACCGTGCGCGGCTTCGCCTTGCGCCCACCCGTGAGGCGCCCCGGGCCGACGCGCACGTCGTCGGTTCCGCGGATGCCGTCGGAGTAGTCGTTGGCGTAGTTGACGCCGATCTGCAGCGCGAACGCCACCGCGAGGCACGCGAGTGCGATCACCCAGTGCAGCTGCTCGTCGACCAGGGTCGCCGCGCCCGTTCCGATGAGCACCGGGGTGATGGCCAGGGGCAGGGTGCGCAGGCGTGCCGCCGCGATCCAGTCGCGGGCCGTGGCCGGCGCGACGGCCTGGGGAGCACCGGCCTTCGCCTTCTGCGGATTGCCGCCGGGACGACGCTTCGGGGCCGGACGCGAACGCTTACGAGACTGTGCTGCCACGGAGGCTAAGCCTAAGCCCGCGGCCCCGGGCGCTCCGTCTCGAGCCACCGTCGCAACGCGGCGCGGTCGGGCTTGCCGGACGACAGCGTCGGCAGCTCGGCGACGGCCACGACCCGCGCGGGGCGGGCGGGAGCGCCCACGGCCGCCGCGACCACGGACCGGACGGTGTCGCGCACCGCCCCCTCCCGCGACGCCGGCATGCCGGGCACGACCACGACCGAACCCTGACCCCAGTCGGCATCCGGGATCGGCACGACCACGGCTTCCTCGAGACCGGGGATGCCACGCACCGCCGCCTCGACCCGGTCCAGCGACACGTTCACCCCGCCCGAGACGATGACGTTGTCGAGCCGCCCGGTCACGCGCAGGACGCCGTCGACGATCTCGCCGCCGTCGCCGGTGCGGTACCAGCGCGTGCCATCGGCGTCGACGGGGAAGACAGATGCCGTGCGGGCGGGGTCGCCGAGATAGCCCTCCGCGAGCATCGGACCCGACAGCCGCACCTCACCGTCGACGACCGACATCCCGACCCCGTCGAGCGGCACGCCGTCGTAGACGCACCCTCCGCTGGTCTCGCTCGACCCGTACGTGCGCACGATCCGGGCGCCGAGGGCCTCCGCCCGCTCGGCGACCGATGGCGCGAGGGCCTGACCACCGATCAGGATCGCCTCGAACGACCGCAGCGCCTCGGCCACGGTCGTGTCGGCGTCCGCGGCATCCAGGAGCCGTTGCAACTGCGCGGGGACGAGCGAGGTGTACGTCGGCACGCGGGAGCCGTTGTCGTGTGAGGCCATTCCGCGCGCAGCCGCCGCGAACGGCTCGGGGCGGAAGGGGCCGGCCACCACCGCGGGTTCGCGATCGGCCAGCAGAGCGCGCACGAGCACCTGCACTCCCGCGACGTAGCTCGCCGGAACCGCGAGCAGCCACGCACCCTCGCCGATGCGCCCCGCGGTCGCGTAGGCACTGGAGATGAGCGCGTTGCGCGAGAGCACCACCGACTTCGGCACGCCGGTCGATCCGGAGGTCGTCACCACGGCGGCCGTGCCCGCGGGCACCTCGGCGCGGAGATCGGTCGCTCCGAGGGAGACCGCCGGGCCCGCCCCGAGGACCGCCGCGCGCAGCGCCCGCAGCACGTCGCGGGGATCCGTGGATGCCGGCGGCTCGAGCCTCATGCGTGATCCCCGGCGATCAGTAGTGCCACGGCACGTCGGACCAGTCGGGCTCGCGCTTCTCGAGGAAGGAGTCCCGACCCTCGGCGGCCTCGTCGGTGCCGTACGCGAGCCGTGTGGCCTCGCCGGCGAACAGCTGCTGACCGACGAGTCCGTCGTCGACGGCGTTGAAGGCGTACTTGAGCATGCGGATCGCGGTGGGCGACTTCGTCAGGATCGTGCGGGCCATCGACAGCGCCTCGCGCTCGAGATCGGCGTGCGCGACGACACGGTTGACCGCTCCCATCTCGTACGCCCGCTCCGCGGAGTACTCCTCGGCGAGGAAGAAGATCTCGCGCGCGAACTTCTGGCCGATCTGGCGCGCGAAGTAGGCCGAGCCGTACCCGGCGTCGAACGAGCCGACATCGGCATCCGTCTGCTTGAACCGGCCGTGCTCGCGGCTGGCGATCGACAGGTCGCAGACGACGTTGAGGGAGTGGCCGCCGCCCGCCGCCCAGCCGGGGACGACGGCGATGACGACCTTCGGCATGAACCGGATGAGGCGCTGCACCTCGAGGATGTGCAGGCGGCCGGCGCGGCCGGGATCGTGCACGGTGGCCTCGTCGTGGGAGTACTTGTAGCCGTCGCGCCCGCGGATGCGCTGGTCGCCGCCCGAGCAGAACGCCCAGCCGCCGTCTTTCGGACTCGGACCGTTGCCCGTCAAAAGCACGACGCCGATCCGGTGGTCCTGGCGCGCGATGTCGAGGGCGCGGTACAGCTCGTCGACGGTGTGCGGGCGGAAGGCGTTTCGCACCTCCGGACGGTCGAACGCGATGCGCGCGACGCGACCGTCGTGGGTGACGTGGGCCGTGATGTCGGTGTAGCCCTCGGCGCCGGGCGCCAGGGTCCATTCCGCGGGGTCGAAGAGCTCGGAGACGGTCACCGGATCAGCCTACGCGCGGGGTTCCGTCCGCGGGTGCTGCGCAAACCGGATGCGCGATCAGGCGTTCTTGGCGTCGCGCCAGCGCAGCCACCGCTCGACGAGCGAGTAGTCCCACTCCGGTCCCGAGAAGCCGAGCGTGAACAGGCGCGTGCCGGCGTCGAAGAGGGCGTCGGCGACGTCTTCGTCGCGGTCCTTCAGCTCGTTCGACACGACGAGGTCGGACAGGTCGCGCTGCTCCGTCTCGGCCCACTTCTCGATGACCTCGAACTTGTGGGGCAGCTCGTCGGGCGTGACGAAGCTGTGCCAGATGTGGGCGTGCCGGGCGACCATGCGAAGCGTCTTCTGCTCGCCCTTGCCGCCGATCATGACGGGGATCTCGCGGGTGGGGGCGGGATTGAGCTTCGACCAGCGAGCGGCGATGCGGTCGAGGTCGGTCGCGAGGGCGTTCAAGCGCGAACCCGCGGTGCCGAACTCGTAGCCGTACTCGTCGTAGTCGCGCTGGAACCAGCCCGAACCGGTGCCGAAGATGAAGCGACCGGTGTCGCCGCCCTTCTTGCTGATGTGGTCGACGGTGCGGGCCATGTCGGCCTGCAGGTCGGCGTTGCGGTAGCTGTTGCAGTTGACCAGGGCGCCGAACTCGACGCGCTCGGTCTGCTCGGCCCAGGCCGCGAGCATGGTCCAGGCCTCGAAGTGCTCCCCGTCGGGGTCGCCGTACAGCGGGAAGAAGTGGTCCCAGTTGAACAGGACGTCGACGCCCATCTCCTCGAGACGGAGGACGGCGTCGCGGATGTCGGAGTACTGCACGTGCTGGGGCTGGATCTGAACGCCGAGCCGCACCGGGGTGTCGAAGAGCATGGCGTCAGCCTATGCCCGTGCCGCGCACCGGGACGGGTGGACCGCGGGGGTGCTCGCACGTAGCGTGGAGGGTTCCCGACGATCGGAGTCATCATGACGAAGAAGATGTCGAAGCTCTCGCGACTGCGCGACTACCTCTTCGGTCCGCGCCGGACGCACGAGCAGGCCGAGAACGCGCAGCAGTCACTGGACTCGCAGAAAGACCTGTCGTCCTACACCGTCGAACGCCAGACGTTCTGGCTCGGCGGGTTCGGCGGCGGCGGACCCCGCTGAGCGCCATGATGAGGGCATGAGCACCGTCGCCCTCCCCTCGCTCGCCGACATCCTGTCCACCGCGCGGGTGGTCTCGCTTCCCCTCGCCGCCCGGTTCCGCGGCATCCTGGTGCGCGAAGCGATCGTGTTCGAGGGGCCGGAGGGGTGGACGGAGTTCTCCCCCTTCGTGGAGTACGGCGACGACGAAGCGGCGACCTGGCTCGCCGGCGCCCTCGACTTCGGCTGGCGCACCGCTCCCCCGGCGCAGCGCGACACGATCCCCGTCAACGCCACGATGCCCGCGGTCGCGGCATCCGAGGTGCCCCGCCTCCTCGCCCGGTACGACGGATGCCGCACGGTCAAGGTCAAGGTCGCGGAGCCGGGGCAGACCCTCTCCGACGACATCGACCGCGTGCGGGCCGTGCGAGAGGTGATGGGCCCCGAGGGTCGCGTGCGCGTCGACGCGAACGCCGCCTGGAACGTCGACGAGGCGGAGCGCGCCGTGCACGCCCTGGCCGAGTTCGACCTCGAGTACGTCGAGCAGCCGTGCGCCGAGGTCGAGGAGCTGGCGGAGCTGCGCGCGCGCATCTCTTACCTCGACATCCCGGTCGCCGCCGACGAGAGCGTCCGCAAGGCGGCCGACCCGCTCCGGGTCGCGCGCAGCGGCGCGGCCGATCTGCTCGTCATCAAGGCGCAGCCTCTCGGCGGCGTCCATGCCGCGCGCGAGCTCACGCGGCAGGCGGGGCTGCCCGTCGTCGTCTCGAGCGCGCTCGACACCTCGATCGGGCTGTCGATGGGTGCCGCCCTCGCGGCATCCCTTCCCGAACTGCCGTACGACTGCGGGCTCGGCACCGCCTCGCTCTTCACCGCCGACGTCGTGGCATCCCCCCTCGTCGCGCGCCGCGGGGTGCTCGGGCTCGAGCGTCCACGCCCGACCTCGGCCGACCTCGACCGCGTCGCCGCCCCCGACGACCGCCGCGACTGGTGGCTCGCGCGGCTCGGCCGATGCCACGCCCTGCTGGAACTCAGTCGAGGATGAGACCGACCACCTGCGTCAGCCGCTCGGCCAGCCCCGAGCGCGCCTGCGCCGGCGACTGACGGGTGAGCAGGGCCGTCTCGGACGTGGAGATCCACACCGACAGGAGCAGGTCGGTCGCGACATCGGCCGGAACGCGCAGCGACAGCCCGCGCGCCTGAGCGATGTCGCGGACGAGTTGCGTGACGCTCCCACCCAATCCCTCGTTCAGGGCGAGGTAGGCCTCGGCGAAGTCCGCGTTGCGCAGGGCCTGCAGACGCGTCTCCGCACCGAGGAGCACGTCGAGACGGTCTTCCCCAGTCGCCTCCAGCACCTCGTGCACCAGCTGCATGACGTCACCGGCGGTATCGAGACCGCGGTCCTCGATCGAGGTCACGCGCTCGCGCACCGCCGCGATCGTGGTCTCCGCCGACCGCGCGCACAGCGCCAGGAAGAGCTCCTCCTTGGAGGCGAAGTTCGAGTAGAACGCGCCGCGCGTGAACCCGGCGCGCTCGCAGATCGCCTCGACGGACGCCGCGTCGATGCCGACCTCGGCGAACATCTCCGCGGCGGCATCCATCAGTCGGATGCGCGTGTTCTCACGACGCCGCGTCATCGCGGGTGCGGAATCGGTCATCGGGGGTCTCCACTTCTCGGGTGACGTCCAGGTTGACTGCCACCCTCGAGGAATACGATACATTGATGTATCCGATACGGTGATGTATCGACTCGTTCACCGATCGTGGGAGCCGCCGTGTCGACATTCCTGTACACCCTGGGTCGCTGGTCGTTCCGCCACCCCTGGCGCGTGCTGACCGCGTGGCTGCTGGTGCTCGTGCTCGCCGGAGGCGGGGTGGCGCTCTTCGCGAAGGGCACCGACAACACCTTCACGATCCCCGGCACCGAGTCGCAGGCCGGCCTCGAGATGCTCGAGCGCACCTTCCCCCAGGTCAGCGGTGCGAGCGCCGAGATCATCGTGGTCGCCGCCGACGGCGCGAAGGTCACCGACCCCGTCTATCAGGATGCCGTGCAGAAGACCTCCGGCGACATCGGCGGGCTCGACTTCGTCGAAGCCGTGACCGACCCGTACGACACCCGCATCTCCGGCGGCATCTCCGACGACGAGCGCGCCGCCATCGTCCGCATCCAGTTCTCGGGCGAGTCCACCGAGGTTCCGCAGGCCACCGAAGACGGCCTCCGCGACGCCGCCACCGCGCTCGGCGAGGCCCTGCCGAGTGGGTCTCAGGCCGTGCTCGGCGGTCAGCTGTTCGCGACCGAGATCCCCGGCGCCTCCCTCACCGAGGCCCTCGGCGTGCTGATCGCGGCCCTCGTGCTGATGGTCACGTTCCGCTCGTTCCTCGTGGCCGGCATGCCGCTGGCCACGGCCATCCTCGGCGTCGCCCTCTCGATCGCCCTCATCTTCATCGCGACCGGCTTCGCCACGGTGTCGTCGACCACCCCACTGCTGGCGGTGATGCTGGGACTCGCGGTCGGCATCGACTACGCCCTGTTCATCGTGTCGCGACATCAGGATCAGACGCGGGCGGGCATGGACCCCGAGGAGTCGACCGCCCGCGCCGTCGGCACCGCCGGTTCCGCCGTGGTGTTCGCCGGCATCACGGTGCTCATCGCCCTCATCGGCCTGAGCTTCGCCGGCATCCCGTTCCTCACTACGATGGGCATCGCCGCCTCGGTCGCGGTCGCGATCGCCGTGTGCGTGGGGCTCACGCTCACCCCGGCCTTCCTCGGTTTCGCGGGGCACCGCGTCGTCGGCTGGGGCTTCGGCCCCAAGAAGACGTCGCGCCGCCACCGTGGCGCGCCCGCCGACGATGCCGAGACGCTCGCCGCCGCCGCCGCCGAGCGCGACGAGCGGGCCGCCGCCGCGCGCACGCGCGCGGGTCGCAACGGCACCGCCACCCGCTGGGTCGGCCTGGTCACGCGGCATCCGGTGGTCACCACGGTCGCCGTGATCGGACTGCTGGGCGTCACGGCCATCCCGGCCGCGAGCCTCGCCCTCACCCTCCCCAACGCCGGGCAGCTGCCCGAGGGCGACGAGGCCCGCGTCGCGTACGAGCTCACCGACGAGTACTTCGGCCCCGGCGCGAACGGCCCGCTCATCATGACCGGCACCATCGTCACGAGCGACGACCCACTGAACCTCATGACCGACATCGGTGACGAGATCGCGAAGATCCCCGGCGTCGCCGAGGTGGCCCTGGCCACCCCGAACGAGACCGCCGACACCGGCATCGTGCAGATCGTCCCCGAGACCGCGCCCGACGACCCGCGCACCGCCGACCTCGTGCGCGAGCTGCGGTCCCAGGAAGACCGCCTGTTCGACGAGTTCGGCGTGCGCCTGCTCGTCACCGGCTACACCGCCGTCACGATCGACATCTCCGACCAGCTCGGCGCTGCGCTCCTCCCCTTCGGGCTGTTCGTGGTGGGCCTCTCGCTCGTGCTGCTCATGATCGTGTTCCGCTCGATCTGGGTGCCGCTCACCGCCGCGGGCGGATACCTGCTCTCGGTCGCCGCGTCGTTCGGCGTCGTGGCCGCGGTGTTCGAGTGGGGCTGGTTCGCCGACGCCCTGCACGTGGCCAAGGTCGGACCCATCATCAGCTTCATGCCGATCGTCGTGATGGGCGTGCTGTTCGGCCTCGCCATGGACTACCAGGTGTTCCTCGTCTCGCGCATGCGCGAGGACTACGTGCACGCCGACCGCGAGGGCCGGACGCCGCGCGAGGTGGCGCTCGGGGCCGTGCGCAGCGGATTCGCGGCATCCGCCCGCGTGGTGGTCGCGGCCGCCGTCATCATGTTCGCCGTCTTCGTCGCGTTCGTGCCCGAGGGCGACTCCAGCCTCAAGCCGATCGCCCTCGGTCTCGCCGTCGGCGTCGCCGTCGACGCCTTCCTCGTGCGCATGACCCTCGTTCCGGCGATCCTCGCGCTCCTGGGGGCGAAGGCGTGGTGGATGCCGCGCTGGCTCGATCGTCTGCTGCCCAAGCTCGACGTCGAGGGCGAGGCCGTCGAACGCGAGGTGCATCTGACCGACTGGCCGGCCGAGCCCGGCATGGCCGTCGCCGCCGACGACCTGCGCACCGTGGGCTCCTCGGATGCCGAGGAGCCGGTGTTCCGCGACGTGTCGGTGCGCCTCGGCTATGGCGGGACGCTTCTCATCACGGGTGAGACGCGCACCACCCGCACGCTGCTGCTCGCGCTGTCCGGTCGCCTCTCGCGGATCGAGGGCCGCCTACGCGTCGACGGGCTTCTGGTGCCCGAGCGCGCCGGGGCCGTGCGCTCGAGGGTGGGCGTAGCCCTCGTCGACGACCCCGCCACCGCCGCGGCCGAGGTCGCGCGGGCCGTCGCCGGCAGAACGCGCATCGTCGTGGTCTCCGACGTCGACCGGCTCGACGACGACGCCCGCGACGACGTCGCCGACGTCCTCCGCCGGGCCGCGACCGAGGTGCGCGAACGCTCCGGCGACGCGACCTCGCCGTTCACCCTCGTCGTCTCCGCGCGCGACGAGGGCCGTGCCCTCGCCCTGCTCTCCGCCGCGCAGCGCCCCGACGTGGCATCCCTCTCCCTCCCCACTCCGCGCCGTCACCGGCCCGAACCCGAGACCTTCGCCGATCTCTCCGAGGTGTTCGCATGACTCTCCCCGTCGAGCGCTCCCGCTCGCGCCGTCCCGTCACCTGGTTGACGCTCATCGGCGTGCTGCTGCTTCCCGCCGTGATCGGCGGCATCCTGGTCGGCGCCCTCTACGACCCCACCGACCGGCTCGACAACATCACCGCCGCGATCGTCAACGACGACAAGGCCGTCGAACTGAACGGTCAGCTCGTCCCCCTCGGGCGCCAGCTCACCGGCGGTCTCGTCAAGGGTGCCGACGACCAGCCGAGCAACATCGACTGGGTCATCTCCAACGACGAAGATGCCGCCTCCGGCCTCGCCGACGGCACGTACACCGCCGTCGTGACGATCCCCGAGAACTTCACCGCCGCCTCGCTGTCGACCCGCCCCGGCGAGACGCCCGAGAAGGCGACCATCGGGGTGCAGACCGCGCCGAACGCGCGCGTCGTCGACGGCGCGATCACCGCGCAGCTGGCCTCCACCGCGTCGAGCGTCTACGGCAGCGAACTGTCGTCGCAGTACCTCAAGAACGTGTTCCTCGGCTTCACCACGCTCAGCGACCAGCTGGGCTCCGCGGCCTCCGGCGCGCACCAGCTCGCCGACGGCGCCTCGCAGGCGGCGACCGGCGCCGGCGGGCTGCGCGACGGACTGGGCCAACTGTCGAGCGGGGCGGCGCAGCTCGCCGACGGTGCCGACCAGCTCGCGGCGGGTGCGGGGCCCCTCGCGTCGGGGGCGGACCAGCTCGCGACCGGGGCGAGCGCTCTCGCCGGGGGAACCCGCGATGCCGCCGCGGGCGTGAACAAGCTCGCCACCGGCGCCGACGGGATCGCCGCGGGTAATCAAGAGCTCGCCACGCGCATCGACGGTCTCGCCGATCAGATCCCCCCGCAGTTCGCCACCGAGGCCGAGAAACTGTCCCAGGCAGCACCGCAGGTGAACACGGCCCTGGTCGACGCCGCCGCTGCGCTGCAGAAGGCCGCCGACGAGTGCACCGACACGCCGGAGCAGTGCAAGGCGCTCCGCGACGCGTCGACCGCCGCGAACAAGGCCCTCCCCCAGGCCACCCAGACGGTCACACAGATCGGCGACCTGGCCGGACAGGCCGCGACGCTGCCGGCCGGCATCCGCGCCATCGCCGACGCCAACCAGCAGCTCGCCGACGGCGCCACGGGTCTGGCCGGGGGCGCACGCGAAGCGGCCGCGGGGATCGACACGATCGCGGGCGGCATCGACGGCGTCGCCGGAGGTGCGACGAAGCTCGCCGACGGCGCGCGCCAGTTCGGGACCGGCGCGTCGGCGCTGGCATCGGGCGCCCAGCAGGTGGCATCCGGGGCCTCCGACGCCGAGACCGGCGCCGCGCAGCTCGCCGACGGTGTGGGCCAGGTGGCATCCGGAACCTCGTCGCTCGCCGACGGCCTCGACACCGCGGTCGCGCAGCTGCCGACCTACACCGACACGCAGGCGACGAACCTCGCCGACGTCGTCGCCGACCCCGTGTCCGCGACCGGCGCGAGCGACTCGCTGTTCGGCCTCGCGGCCGTGCCGTTGCTGGCGATGGCCGTGCTGTGGTTCGGCGGACTCGCCTCCTTCGTCGCCTTCCAGGCCGTCTCGGCCCGCGCGCTGACCAGCCGGCGCCCCTCTTCACTCGTCGCCCTCCGCGGCTTCGCCCCCGCGGCCCTCGTGGGGGCGGTGCAGGGCCTGCTGGTCGCGGCCGTGGTGCAGGTGGCATCCGACTACGACTGGGGCGACTGGGCGGTGTTCGCCCTCGTGTGCGTGGCGGCCGGTGTCGCCTTCGCCGCCGTGCACCAGGCGCTCGTCGCCGTGTTCGGCGGGGCCGGTCGATGGATCGCCGCGGTGATCGGCGCACTGGCGCTGGGCGCCAGCATCGTCTCCACCGTCCCGCCCGCCCTCGCGGCGGTCGCCTCGCTGCTGCCCACGGCCCCTGCCTACGACGCGATGCTCGGCGCCCTGTCGTCGGCGGGCGGGGTGGCGGCGGGTGTGGCCGGCTTCGTCGTCTGGGCCGTGCTCTCGCTCATCGCGACGACGCTCGTCGTGGTCCGCCGCCGCACGACGTCGGCCCGAGCCGCCGCCCAGCCCGCATAGCCCGCCCCCGCCCCGACCCCCTGCCCCCCACCCCCCTCATCGAGTGTCCAAAACACCCGGACGGTTTTCCGGGACGTCCGGGTGTTTTGGACACTCGCGCGGGCTGACGGGCTGCTGACCGCCGGTCACGGGACGGCCGGGCGGCTCCTCCCCACCCCGGCGGCGGGGGACCTGGTCCACGGATGCCGGGGAATCCGATGCCGCCACCACCCGCGATGCGATGTGGTCGAGGCATGCACAGGCAGCCCCTCCCCCACGAACTCGGACCCGCGTTCACCGTGCGCGAGGCGCGGACGCTCGGCGTGGCGCGAGATCGACTGACGGCGTTGGATCTCCGCGCACCGTTTCACGGCGTTCGCGCACGCGTCGACACCGCCGCCGACGACATGCTGGCTCGATGCCGCATCTATGAGCCGCGCCTGACCTCGGCCCAGTTCTTCAGTCACACCACCGCGGCGGCCTTGTGGGGCCTCCCTCTGCCCACGGTCGACTCGACGAGCCTGCATGTTTCGACTCGTCCACCGGGCCGAGAACCGCGAACACGCGGGGTCAGGGGGCACCGCCTCGACCTGCCGATCGAGCACCTGACGCTCCGCCACGGTCTCCCGGTGCCAACCCCGGCCGAGACCTGGGCGCAGCTGGGTGCACTGCACCGCGTCGATGATCTCGTCGCTGTCGGCGATGCCATACTCACGCGGCGCCTGGCCGAACGCGCCGATCTCGAAGAGGCCGCCCAGCGCCTCGCCCGACGCGGAATGAGTGGTCTCCGCGAAGCGCTGCCCCTCCTCCGGGCGGGCGCCGAGTCGCCCCGGGAGACGGTTGTGCGCCTCATCCTCGCGCGAGCGGGTCTGCCCGAGCCCGAGCTGAACCGCGACCTTCGCGATGAAGAAGGTCGCTTCGTCGCGCGCCTGGATCTCGCCTATCCCGCGTACCGCGTGGCCGTGGAGTACGACGGGAGACAGCACGCCGAGCTGGCGCAATTCAGACGGGATGCCGACCGGTGGCCGGCGATCGCCGCTCAGGGGTGGCTCCTGGTGCGCGTCGTCGACCACCACCTCGAAGATCCCACTCGATCGGTCGTCGCACCCGTCGACCGCGCCCTCCGTTCCCGCGGTTGGCGTCCCTGACGCGATCGACTGTCCAAAACACCCGGACCGATGGAAAAGCGGTCCGGGTGTTTTGGACAGTCGGCGAGGGCAGCACGCGGGAGGGCCCGCCCAGCGAAAGCCGGACGGGCCCGAGAGCGAGCACAGCGCCTACGTCGTCAGGCCGCTGTACGCGTGCAGGCCCTTGAAGAAGACGTTCACGATCGTGAAGTTGAACAGCACGGCGGTGAAGCCGATGATCGACAGCCACGCCGAACGCGTGCCGCGCCAGCCGCGGGTCGCGCGGGCGTGGATGTATCCGGCGTAGAGCACCCAGATGACGAAGGTCCAGACTTCCTTGGTGTCGAAGCCCCAGAAGCGACCCCACGCGTCGTTCGCCCAGATCGAGCCGGCGATCAGCGTGAAGGTCCAGAAGATGAAGCCCACGATCGCGAAGCGGTAGGCCAGCGACTCGAGGGCGTCGGCGTTCGGCACGGTGCGCAGGAAACTACGCGTGGGCTCGGCATCCACGGGGGCATCGGCGAGCTTGCGCTCCCGGCGCGTCTGGATGAGCTGCACGACGGAGAGCCCGAACGCGAGGGCGAACAGGGCCGTCGCGAGGCTCGCGACGAACACGTGCACCACGAGCCACACCGACTTCAGCGGGTCGGCCAGCGGTACGACCTCGACGTGGAAGGCCAGCGTGGCACCGCCCAGGAGCAGCACGGCGAGGCCGGTCATGAGCGAACCGAGGAAGCGCAGGTCGTAGCGCGTGAGCACGGCGAGATACACCGCGATGATGAGCAGCAGACCGGTGAGGGCGAACTCGTACATGTTCGACCACGGCACGCGCTCGGCCGCGATCCCGCGCAGCACGGTCGCCACGAGGTGGAACACGAAGCCGAGCGCCGTGAGCACCGTGCCGAGGCGCGCCCACAGGTACCGCGGCTTCTGTGCGGCGGTGGATGCCGACGACCCGCGGCCCGAGGAGATCACTCCCCCGCCGCCCGCGGTGACGAGCTCGCGCGCGACGACCTCGTCCTTCGCCTTCAGGGCGAGATCGGAGCGGCGTGCGAGGTCGATGGCGTAGGCGATGAACGCCAGCACGTAGATGGCGACCGCCGTCCACACCAGGAGGAGGGAGATCTCATCGAGGAGAAGCGGATCGGTTCCGGGCATGGTGTCAGTCTACTTTTCCGGTGTCGGGGTGGCTCTGGGCGGGAAGAGTGCTGCCGTGCCGTTCGGCGAGCTGGTCGACGGCGGCGGCGAGCGTCGGATCCTCACCGCGGGCAAGGCCCGCGTACTCGACGACCACGGCGCCGTCGCGCGGGCTCGCCTTGACCCACATGCGCCGACGCGGCACGAACAGGGCGGCGAGCAGGCCGAAGAGGGCCAGCAGTGCGAAGGCGAGCACCCAGGGTCCGGCGAGGTCGCGGTGGATCGACAGCGAGGCGAAGCGCTTGACCGAGCCGTCGTACCCGGCCGCCCCGGCCGGCGCCTCGTTCTCGAACGTGATGGTGCCCAGTCCGTTGGGCAGGTCTTCGGTCTCGCCCGGCATCAGCTGCAGCGCCGGGGTGCCGCTGTCTCCGCCGGCGATCTGCGTCATGCCCGAGGGATCGAGGGTGTACACCGAGCGCGGGGTGCCGTCGTCGATGCCGAGGTCGCCCTCGTACACGCGCAGCGTCAACACGGGGTACTCGAGGTCGCCGAAGGTCGAGGTGAGGGCGCCAGAGGGCAGCACATCCATCGTGGGATAGAAGAAGCCCAGCAGACCGAGCTGCTGCGGCAGGCCGTCGGCGACCTTGATGACCCCGAGCGAGGTCATGTTGGCGTCCTGCGGGAGGAAGGCGACGGAATCGTGGAACACCTCCACGCCCTGCGCATCGCGGATCGTGACGGTGGGCGCGTAGCCGTTGCCGAGCAGGTAGACGCGGTCGCCCTGCACGTCGAGAGGGTGGTTGACCCGCACCTCGCCCTGCTGCGGGTCGGACCCGGGGGCCTGCGTGGTGAGGTGGGCCACGAAGTCACCGGCCTGACCCGAACCCGGCTGACCGGGAGGCACGTACGACACGTCGAACTGGTCGAGCGTCAGCGAGTACGGAGAGAGCGTGTCGCCGCTGACGAACCGGCCGGGGTTGAACGAGGAGTAGTCGAGGAGGCTGTTGACGAAGGCCTGGCCCTCGACGAGCACACGCTGGCCCGTGTAGGTGTAGCCACCGCCAAGGCCCACCGCGATCAGCACGCCCACGAGCGCGGCGTGGAAGACGAGGTTGCCGGTCTCGCGAAGGTATCCGCGCTCGGCCGACACCGAGAACGTGCCGCGCCCGTCGTAGCGCGCCACACGGTACCCGCTCTTGCGCAGCTGGGCCGCGGCGCTGTCGACGGCCGCCGCCGCGACCACCGCGGCATCCTGGTCCGCTCCGATCGTGAACTCACGGGTGCGGTGGTCGTCGAGACGCGACAGGCGCGCCGGCGTGCGGGGCGGCTGCGAGCGCAGCGCCTTCCAGTGGTGCTTCGTCCGGGGCAGCACGCAGCCGATCAGCGAGATGAACAGCAGCAGGTAGATGGCCGAGAACCACGGCGAGGTGTAGACGTCGAACAGGCTCAGGTTGTCGAGCACCGGCGCGAGGCCGGGGTTGTCGGTGAAGTACTGCGTGACGCCGTTGGGATCGGCGCTGCGCTGGGGCACAAGGGAGCCGGGAACGGCGGCGATCGCCAGGAGGAGCAGCAGCACGAGGGCCGTGCGCATGCTCGTCAGCTGCCGCCAGCCCCAGCGAAGCCAGCCGACCACGCCCAGCCGCGGCTGGGTGATGTCGTCGGTCGAAGACTCGGCGGCCGAATCGGCGTGGTCGGACGGGCGCAGCACGCCGTCGGCGGAATCGGTCACGGAGCTTCCTCGGGCGGGACGGGAACGGTCGGGACGGGTCGGGTCAGAGCGGGAGTTGGACACTGCCGATCACCCCCTGGAGCATCGACATCCACTGGCCCCACACGCCCGTCACCATCAGCAGGCCGAGCACGATGAGCAGGCCGCCGCCGATGAGGTTGACGACCCGGATGTGCCGACGCACGAACGCCACCGACCGCGTCGCCCAGCCGAAGCCGAGCGCGAGCAGCAGGAACGGGATGCCGAGCCCGAGCGAGTACGCCAGACCCAACAGCGCCGCCCGGCCGGGGTCGCCGAGGTTGTACGACACCGAGAGGATCGCGGTGAGGGTCGGGCCGATGCACGGCGTCCACCCGATGCCGAGGGCGATGCCCAGCAGCGGCGCCCCGATGAGACCGAGGTTCCCGCGGGCCTGGAACCGCGCGGAACGCTGCGCGAGGCCGAACAGGCCGACGAACACGAGTCCCATGAGGATGATGACCACGCCCATGACGCGGGTGATCACATCGCCGTAGGCCACGAAGAACCCGCCGAGGGTGCCCCCGAGCACGTTGATCGCCATGAACACCACGGTGAACCCGGCGATGAAGAGCAGGGTGCCGCCGAGCAGACGCCCGCGGCCCGACCCGGATGCCGCACCCCCGCGCGGGGCGACGGCACCGCCGATGTAGCCGAGGTAGCCCGGCACGAGCGGCAGTACGCACGGCGAGAGGAAGGAGATGAGCCCCGCCGCCAGGGCGAGGGGGACCGCGACCCAGAGCGCGCCGTCGAAGACGAGGGCGCCCGGGTTCACGCGTTCTCCGCGACCAGCGTGCGCACGATCGCCTCGAGGATCGAGGCCTCGGGGAGCTCGCCGACGATGCGCGCGGCGACACGCCCCTGCTTGTCGAGCACGAGGGTCGTGGGGGTGGCGTTCAGGGGCGTCTTGCCGTTGAACGCGAGCTTGAGCGGGGCGTCGTTGACGGCCATGGCGCTGGAGTACGACACCCCGTGGTCGCGCGCGAACGACAGCGCGGTCGCGGGCTGGTCGTAGGTGTTGATGCCGAGGAAGGCCACGTCCTGGCCCTCGAACGTCTGGTACGCCTGCTCCAGGCGCGGCGCCTCGATGATGCACGGACCGCACGTGGCGTACCAGAAGTTCACCACGAGCACCTTGCCGGCGAAGTCGCCGCTGGACACGGGCGAGCCGTTGTCGAGGGTGCCGGCGAAGTCGACGGGTTCCCCGCGCTGGTCGGCGGGGATCTCCTGCGTCTGGAAGCCGTTCGCGGCGATGTAGCCCTTGTTGTCCCCGGCCCGGTACTGGTCGGCGAGCGGATCGGCGCTGCACGCGGCCAGCCCCACGACGAGGGTGGCGCCGGCCAGGAGCGACCCGGCGGCGGTGAGGATTCGGCGCATCACACGGCTCCTACGTCGACGGCGCCGGCGGTGGCGGCCGGCGTGGCGTACGCCACTTCCACGAAGCGCGAGCCGCCGGCGCCGTCTCGCCGTTCGAAGCTCGTCACGCTCGACAGCGCGCAGCGGCGCTTGCGGGGATCGTGGCGGGTGGGCTGGTGGGACAGGGCGAGGTGGGTCACCCAGATGGGCAGCTGGTGCGAGACGACGACGACGTCGCCCGAGGGCACGCGCTCCCAGGCCTCGTCCATCGCCGCGACCATGCGCGAGACGATCCGCTCGTACGGCTCCCCCCAGCTGGGCACGGCCGGGCGGCTCAGGTGGCGCCAGTTGAGCGGGTTCGCGAGCGCCTGCTTCATCCGGCGCCCCTCGAAGACGTTGGTCGGCTCGATCACCCGGTCGTCGATGAACGGCTCGGCGCCGAACAGCTCCGCGAACGGCTCGGCGGACTCACGGGTGCGCTGCAGCGGCGAGACGACCAGGGCCGAGACGGGACGCTCGAGCCCCCGCACGTACTCCGCCGCCTGACGCGCCATGCGACGCCCGTCGACGCTCAGACCGAATCCGGGGAGCCGACCGTAGAGCACGCGACGGGGGTTGTGAACCTCTCCGTGGCGCACGAGATGAAGGCGATCGGCGGGCACGATCTCAGTCTAGGCGCGGGTTCTGTGGGCCGACTGAGATCGGGGCGCGGTTGCCTCGACGTGGAGATAACGCCCCGGGTCAGGCGTCTTTGCGTGCCGCCATCAGCGACCGGATGCGCGAGTACAGGAACCAGGCCACCCCGATGCCGACGGCGGCGATCACGACGTACTGCAGGATCGAGGCGTACTCCTCGACGACGTGCCAGTTCTCGCCCAAGAGATATCCGGCGAGCACGAAGATCGTGTTCCAGATCAGGCTGCCCGCTCCGGTGAGCAGGCCGAAGCGCCACAGCGGCATCTTCGCCACGCCCGCCGGGATCGAGATGAGGCTGCGGAAGATCGGCACCATGCGGCCGAAGAACACCGCCTTGCCCCCGTGCCGCTCGAACCACGCGACCGTGCGGTCGACGTCCTCCGGGTGCAGCAGCGGCATCTTGGCGGCGAACGACCGCAGCCGTCCGGCCCCCAGCCAGCGGCCGAGGCCGTAGAGCGCGAACGCGCCGACCACGGAGCCGAGGGTGGTCCACAGCAGCGCCTCGAAGAGCGTGAACGAACCGCGACTGGCGGTGAGGCCCGCCATGGGCAGGACGACCTCGCTGGGCAGCGGCGGGAAGAGGTTCTCGAGCGCGATGGCGACGCCGGCCCCCACCGGCCCGATGATCTCCATGAGCGACACGGTCCAGTCGGCGAGCGACGTCAGCCAGGACTGATCGCCCCCCGACGACGCGCGGGGGACGAGCAAGAGGGTGGTGTCGGTCATCGGGTGCCTTCGCGCTCGGTGATCGGCCGCCCGTCCGGGCGCCCTCCCTCAGGCTACGGCCCGGTCAGGCGCCGATCCTGGGGGTTGGCCCCGAGCGGTTCAGGATGCCGACACCCCGGCGCCGACGAAGGCGGCGGCGACGAACCACACGGCGATCATCAGAACGATCGCCACGAGCGGCACCCAGAACGCCACCCGGTGGCGCACTAGACGAACGATCGACACGACGACCCCGAGGACGAGGACCACCCACGGGGCGATGACCGCGAGCCAGAACCCGATGTTCATCAGATCGGTGTCGCACGCCTGCGCTCCGCAGGCGTCGGCGGCGAACGCGAGCAGCATCCCGGCGTACGTCGCGGCGAGCGCCGCGAAGGGCAGCAGCATCAGCAGCACGATCGACAGGACGAGGTCCCACCCGCGCCGGGCTCGGCGCGGGTTCTCGGGCCGCAGGAAGCGGTACGACTCCGGGGGGAGGGAGTAGGTCACGACCGTCATCCTAGAGACGCGGCGCCGTGAAGTGGCGTCGACGGCCTGCGCCTCTTCATCCGGGCCGTGTCGTCGCGCCGGCCGTCCACGCCCGACGGTCCGCTCCTCCCTCTCGCGTCGGTTCCTCGACACTCGGCGGAGCACGCCCGTCGTCCCGGCTTCGGCGGCGCGCTGCCCCCGCACGTAGACTTGTCGATCGTGAGCGAACGCGTCCTGGTCAACCAGCTGAAATCCCTCCCCGCCGGCCCCGTCGAGGTGTCGGGATGGGTCGAGACCGTCCGCGATCAGAAGAAGGTGCAGTTCGTCGTCCTGCGCGATGAGACCGGCGCCGTCCAGCTGGTGAACCCGGCGACGCGCCCGTCGGACCCTTCGGCGGACTCCGGCACCACGGAGCCTCAGGATGCCGCCGCCCTGGCGCTGACGGAAACGATCGGCGCCCTCGCGACGGGGACGTTCCTGACCGTGCGCGGCGAGCTGAAGCACGACGAGCGCGTCAAGCTCGGCGGCGTGGAGGTCAAGGTCGGCGAGCTCGTCATCGCCGCCGCGGCGAACCCGGAGACGCCGATCGCGGCCGACAGCAGCCCCGACAAGCGCATGGACTGGCGCTTCATCGACCTTCGCCAGCGCCGCAACAACCTCATCTTCCGCGTGCAGACCACGCTCGAGCACGCGATGCGCACCTATTGGGTGGAGCGCGACTACATCGAGGTGCACTCCCCCAAGCTCATGGCATCCCCCTCGGAGTCCAACGCCGAGCTGTTCGAGGTGCCCTACTTCGAAGACAAGACCGCCTACCTCGCGCAGAGCCCGCAGTTCTTCAAGCAGATGGCGCAGGTCGCCGGCTTCGGCAAGATCTTCGAGATCGCCCCTGCCTTCCGCGCCGACCCCTCGTTCACGAGCCGGCACGCCACCGAGTTCACCTCGATCGACGCCGAGATCAGCTGGATCGAGTCGCACGAAGACGTCGCCCGGATGCAGGAGGAATTGCTGCAGGCGGCGTTCCAGGCGGTGGCCGACAAGCACGGCGACGAGATCCGCGACCTGTTCGGCGTCGAGGTGCAGGTGCCCACGCTTCCGTTCCCGCGCATCCCGCTCGCCGAGGCCCGCGAGATCGTCGCGGCCCGCGGCTACGACATCCCCCGCACCGACGGCGACCTCGACCCCGAGGGCGAGCGTCAGATCGCCGCGCACGTGCAGGAGACTCTCGGTCACCAGTTCGTCTTCATCACCGACTACCACCCCGAGATCCGCGCTTTCTACCACATGCGCGACGAGGAAACCGGGCTGACCAAGTCGTACGACCTGCTCTTCAACGGCGTCGAGATCACCACGGGCGCACAGCGCGAGCACCGCGTCGAGGTGCTGGTGGAGCAGGCGAAGGAGAAGGGCCTCGACCCCGAGCACCTCGACTTCTACCTCGACTTCTTCCGCTTCGGCGCTCCCCCGCACGGTGGTTTCGGCATGGGCCTGGCGCGCGTGCTGATGCTCCTGCTCGGCGAGTCCTCGATCCGCGAGGTCACGTACCTCTTCCGCGGTCCCACCCGCCTCGCCCCGTAAGGTTCGAGCGAGCGACGCCCGGGGTTCACCCCCCGGGCGTCCCTGCGTCATCCCGGGCGCCTACCGTGTGGTCATGGTCGCCGTCACCCCCATGGATACGTCGGCCTCCGGGGCGCCGCGCCCGTCGGGCTGGACGATCACTCTCCGTGGCGTGCGCCGTGAGCGCGCCGGCGCCGTCGTGCTCGCCGATGTCGACCTCGACGCCGAGCCCGGCGGCATCGTGGCGCTCGTCGGCCCGTCGGGATGCGGGGCATCGACCCTGCTGCGGCTTGTGACCGGCGCCGAGCGGCCGGATGCCGGGACCGTGACGATCGAGGGGCGCACGGGGCCGGCGGCCCCCCGCGTCATCGAGGTGCGCGACCGCGCACCGGTCGCCCGCTTCGGCCGAGCGCGGGCCGCGATCCTCGCGGCCGCCCGTCATTCGGGTGTCGTCGACCCCGAGGCGGAGACGGATCGCCTGTGCGAACTGGTCGGACTCGCTCTCTCGCACAAGAGCGTGCATCGCCTCTCCCACGGCGACCGGCAGAGGTGGGCGCTGGCCCGCGCACTGGCGACACGGCCGCGCGCCCTCGTGCTCGACGACGCCCTCGCCGCCCTGCACACGACCGCCCGCGCCGAGACACGCGACCGTCTCGTGAAAGAGCTGCGCGAGCGCGGTGTCACCACGCTGTGGGCGACGCGCGACACCGCCGAAGCCGCAGCCGTCGCCGACCACCTCGTCGTGATGGATCAGGGCCGCATCGTGGCCGCGGGCTCGCCCGACGAGGTCTACGCGCGCGTGGCCGACGCGGCCGTGGCCGAGGTGCTCGGTCCCGTCAGCGCGGTGCCGGGGATCGTCGAAGGTGTGGTCGTGGAGGTGTGGGGCCAGGAGCTGCCGCTCGCCGGTGCAGCCCACGATGGGCACTGCGACGTGGTCGTCCGCCCGGAGAACGTGCTCCTGGTGGGTCCGGACGCCCCCGGCGTCGACGCCGTGGTGGAGGAGACGATCTTCCTCGGCAGCGTTCGCCGCTCCACGGTGCGCACGAGTGACGGCAGCCGGGTGGTCGTCGAGCACGCCCCCGACCAGCGGGTGGACGATCGCGACGCGGTTCGCATCGCTCTCGCGGCCGTTCCCGCCACGGTCCGCCCGATCGGCTGAGGCGCCGGCGACTCAGAAGGGGTAGTCGACGCTGGAGCGATCGGCGACGACCGAACGCACGAAGGCCGCGGCCTCCTGGTGCGCGGGATGCACCTGGTAGCGCTCGAGGGCCTCGACGTCGGCGAACTCGCTGATCAGCGCCACGTCCCAGTTCGACTGCGGGTAGGCGACGTTGCGCCCGACCTCGAGGTGGGCGATGTCGTCGATGACCTCGCGCAGCGCCAGCAGCCGCTCGGCGATCTGCTCCGCGTGGAGGGCTCGCGTGTCGGCGTCGTCTGCCGCGAGCTTCCAGAGGACGATGTGACGGATGCTCACGCGGAGGCTCCTTCGGGGTCGGCCGCCAGGAGCGCGGCGCGGAGTCGGTCGGCTGACACGCGCCAGTGCGCGTGGAGGTCCCCGTCGATGAGAACGACCGGGATCTTCTCCCACCATGCGGCGTAGAGCTCGGCGTCGTCGGCGATCGAGGCGTGCTCGATGCTCACGCGATCGGCGATGTCGGCGGGAAGGTCATCGACCACCGTCTCGACGATCTGCTCAGCCACGTCGCACAGATGGCAGTCGGGTTTGCCGATCAGCGTGAGGGTCGTCACCCCTCCATCCTAGGAGCCGACGAGGGGCTCAGGACTCGACGTCGTACCCCGCGGCGATCCAGTCGCCCGTACCGCCCTCGACGTTCGTGGCGTCGTGGCCGCGGGCCGAGAGGGCCTCGACCACGCGCGCCGAGCGTCCGCCGACCTGGCAGATGACGTCAAAGGGTTCGCTCGGCAGGTCGTCGAGGTGCTCGCCGATCGTGGACATCGGCAGATTCACGGCGCCGGGGACGTGCCCGGCGGCGAACTCGTGCTCCTCGCGCACGTCGATGAGCGGACGCTCACGCCCCGCGTGCAGATCGTGGACGGAGATGGACTGCATGCTTTCCTCCGGAGAAGACGAACGGATACACGAAGCGCCCGTCGCATCGGACAGGCGCTCGGTGTGGTGGCCGCTTACTTCTTGTTGCGGCGCTGGTGACGAGTCTTGCGAAGCAGCTTGCGGTGCTTCTTCTTCGCCATGCGCTTACGGCGCTTCTTGATGACAGAACCCACGGAAAACCTCACTAAGTCGGGGTCTGGGTGCCGATGTCGGCCCCCGGGAACGGCAGGCGTTGAAAAAAAGCCTCGGATCAGTCTAACCGACGTCGGACACCGGTCGCTGCACGGCGTCCGCGACGGCTGACTCCGGCACGCGATAGCTGCGTCCGAAGCGGACGGCGGGCAGCTCGCCGGCGTGCACGAGACGGTAGACCGTCATCTTCGACACGCGCATGAGTTCGGCGACCTCGGCGACCGTCAAGAACCGCACGTCCGGCAGCTCGGCCATCGCTCACCCCTCGTTCCGGGTGAACTCACCCTCCTGATGCTGACCACACTCTAGGGTCTGGGTGCGACGGCTGTAAACCTATGGGCAACCTGTGACGCAAGTGCAACGTGGATGCCGTGATTCCGCGGCATCCGCGCCCGTCACCGCCCGGGGAATCTGCGCAACGCGGTCGAGAACGAGTGCTTCACGGAGGCGGCGGCCCGGCCGACCACCTCTGCCGCGTGCACCGCGGACTCGGGAAGGGCCGGCTCGTTCTCCTCGTCGATGGAGAAGAACGGAACGAGCCAGTCGTCGACCTCGTCGAGAGGCGCCACGGCGAGGCTGTAGTACCGGTGCTGCCCCTCTTCGCGCACCGAGACCAGCTCGGCCTCGCGCAGAACTTTGAGGTGCTTCGACACCGTCGGTTGACTCACCCCGAGAGCGGCCACGATCTGCGAGACGCTCGTGCCCCGCTCGCCGCCCGTCGCTCGATCGAGGAGCAGCTGAAGGATGTCGCGACGCGTTCCGTCAGCGATCACGTCGAAGATGTCCGCCATGGCATCAGATTAGCGGCGGCCCGGCCCGAGTACCATGATTCGGGTTCGAGCATCGAAGGGAGCGGCGCATGGCGGCGACGCCGAACGAAGCTCGACGGACGGTGCGATTACGTCGCATCGCCTTCGAGGCATGGGATCGTCTGCGCAACCTGACGACGGCCTCGCCCGCGCGATTCGCGGTCCTGGTCTTCGTCACGCTCATCCTGCTGTTCACGGCCCTCTTCTCCCTGCCCGCCGCGTCGGCGACCGGGGAACGCATCCCTTTCGCCGATGCGCTGTTCACGGCCGTGTCGACCATCTGCGTCACCGGACTCTCGACGGTCAACATGTACTCGGACTGGTCTCCGCTGGGGCGCGTGATCACCTACATCGGTGTCAACGTCGGCGCTCTCGGCGTGCTGACCCTGGCATCCATCCTCGGTCTGGTCATCTCGAAGCGCCTCGGTCTGCGGGCCAAGCTCATCGCCGCGGGCGACAGCAACCCCCTGCGCGCGCACGGCGGCCCCGTGAACGAGGGTCAGACGGTGCGTCTCGGCGAGGTCGGCCAGCTGTTGCGCACCGTGGCACTGTCGACGCTCGTGATCGAGGCCGGTCTCACGGTGCTCATCTACCCGTCGCTCGTGATCGGCGGCATCCATCCCCTCGTCGCCCTGTGGGAGGCGCCCTACTACGCGGCAATGGCGTTCACCAATACCGGCTTCGTCCCCAACGCCGACGGGCTCACGCCGTTCGCCCAGGACTACTTCCTCCTCACGGTCCTGATGCTGGGCGTGTTCCTCGGATCCATCGGCTTCCCGGTGATCTTCACGCTCTGGCGGCACTACTGGCGGTTCCGCCAGTGGTCGCTGCACGCGAAGCTCACGATCATCACCACGGTCGTGCTGTTCTTCGCCGGAGCGGGGGTCATTCTCCTTCTGGAATACGACAACCCCCTCACATTCGGCAGCATGGATGCCTGGGACACGACGTTCCAGGCGTTCTTCCTCTCCGCCATGACGCGCTCGGGCGGATTCAGCGTCATCGAGATCGGCGATCTGAACGGCGCCACGCTCATCGTCGGATCGATGCTGATGTTCGTGGGCGGGGGCTCGGCGTCCACCGCGGGCGGCATCAAGGTCACCACGCTCGCCGTGCTCGCCCTCGCGGTCTTCTCGGAGGCGAAGGGGCGCCCCTCGGTGCAGGCGTTCGGACGCCGGATCCCCAGCGACGTGCAGCGCGTCGCGCTCTCGGTGGTGGCGTGGGGAGCCACCATCGTCGCCGTCTCGACGGTGACCATCAGTCGCATCACCGATGCGCCGATCGAGTACGTGCTCTTCGACGTGGTCTCGGGCTTCGCGACCGTGGGCCTCTCGACCGGGCTCACCGCCGAACTCCCCGACCCCGCGGTGTACGTCATGGCGGCCACGATGTTCATGGGTCGCATTGGTACAGTGACACTCGCCGCGGCCGTGGCGGCGTCGTCCCGGTCGCAGTTGTACGCGCTCCCCGTGGAAAGGCCCATCGTTGGTTGAACGCATCCGCAGTGACGCCCCCGTCCTGGTCATCGGCCTCGGGCGGTTCGGCGCGGCCTGCGCGGGCGAGCTCGACCGTCTCGACCGCGAGGTGCTCGCCGTCGACGGCAACCTCGAGCTCGTGCAGAAGTGGTCGGAGCGCGTCACGCACGCCGTCCAGGCCGACGCCCGCAACATCGACGCCCTGCGCCAGATCGGCGCCCAGGACTTCCAGGTGGCGGTCGTGGCCGTGGGCTCTCTCATCGAGGCATCGGTGCTGATCACGGCCAACCTCGTCGACCTGAAGGTGCCCCAGATCTGGGCCAAGGCGGTCTCGCAGTCGCACGGCAAGATCCTCGCCCGCGTGGGCGCCAACCACGTGATCTACCCCGAGGCCGAGGCCGGCGAGCGCGTCGCCCACCTCGTCAGCGGCCGGATGCTCGACTTCATCCGCTTCGACGACGACTTCGTCCTCGCAAAGATGTACCCGCCCAAGCTCGTCCGCGGCGTCGGCCTGAACGAGTCGGGCGTGCGCTCGAAGTACAACGTCACGGTGGTCGGAGTGAAGAGCCCCGGCCGGGCCTTCCGCTACGCGGAGGCGAACACCGTGGTCACCAACCACGACCTCATCATCGTCTCGGGCACCAACTCCGACATCGAGCGCTTCGCCGCCCTCGACCGCTGACGACCGCCCCTCCGCCGCCCGGTCAGGCGTCGATCTCGAGCACGACCTCGACGTCGTCGTCGACGCCGACGCCCTCGGCATCCTGCAGCGCCTTCTTGACGGGCACGATGTAGCCGCCGTCCTTGGGCCAGAGCGAGGTGGTCACGGTCGTGCGGCCGATGGTGACGGATGCCGGGATCATGCCCCATCCGTAGGTGACGACGGGCGCGACCTCGCCGATCATCGACGCCTCCGCGGGTGGCACGGTGACGAAGTGGTACGGCGCGGGACCCCGCCAGTACCAGACCGATCCCGAGAAGCGCAGGCGCATGTCAGCTCCCGGCGGCCAGCTCTTTCGCGCGCACCAGGGCCGCCTCGGCGGCCTCGGTGAAGGTGTCGTCGAGACCGGCCCGCTGCAACACGGCGACCGCCCGCTCGGTCGTGCCCTTGGGGCTCGTGACGCGGCGACGCAGCTCGGCGGGGTCGACGTCGGAGGCGTCCATCAGCGTCGTCGCGCCGATGAACGTCTGCTCGGCGAGGAGCCGGGCCTGGTCGTCGTCGAAGCCCATGCGCACGGCCGCCTTCGTGAACTCCTCGACGAGCAGGAAGACGTAGGCGGGGCCGGAACCCGAGATCGTCGAGAGCGCGTCGATCTGGGCCTCGGGCACCTCGAGCACCGCGCCGACGGTCTCGAACAGGGCGCGCACGACGGTCACGTCGTCGGCCGAGGCGGCGGGTCCGGCCGCGAGCCCCGTCACGCCCTTACCGACGAGGGAGGGGGTGTTGGGCATCGACCGAAGTGTCGCCACGCCCTCGCCGAGGTGGAGCGCGAAGGTGTCAAGGGTCACGCCGGCGGCGAGGCTCACCACGATCGCCCCCGGACGCAGGTGCGGCGCGATCTCGGTGAGCAGGTCGGGCACCATCGCGGGCTTGACGCCGACCAGGACGAGGTCGGCCGACGCCACCGCGCGGGTGTTGCCGCTCGGATCGGCCTCCAGCGCGACGCTGGTGACCCCATCGAGGTCGGCGAGCTCGGCGGCCTTCGCGATCGAGCGGTTCGTGGCCGTCACTCCCCCGCCGGTGAGGCCCGCAGCGACGAGACCACGCAGGATGGCCCCTCCCATCGAGCCCGCACCGAGGATCGCGATCGGGGGCAGGGAGGTGATGGCATCCGTCATGCCTCCCAGTCTACGAACCGGCCCGTCGCGCGGGGGAAGCCTGAGTGCGTGCCGAAGGGGCGCGCGTTAGAGTCGGAAAGCGGTGTACCGCGGCACCGGTGAGCGACACGGAGGACCTGCTATGACTCTCTTCGACGGCATCAGCGCGCGCCTGGTCGAGACCGACCGGCTGGGTGTCAACGTGCTCGAGCGAGTCGGCGACGACCCCGCGACGACGCCCGATCACACCGTGGTCTTCGTGCACGGGAACGTGTCGTCGTCGCTGTTCTGGCAGGAGATCATGCAGGACCTGCCGAGCGAGCTGCGCGTGCTCGCGGTCGACCTGCGCGGCTTCGGGCGCACCGAGCACTCGCCCATCGACGCCACCCGCGGCGTGCGGGACTTCAGCGACGACCTGTTCGCGACCCTGCAGGCCCTCGGCATCCCGGAGGCGCACCTCGTGGGCTGGTCGATGGGAGGCGGCGTCGTGATGCAGTACGCGCTCGACCACCCGGTGCGCTCCCTCACCCTGCAGGCGCCCGTCTCGCCGTACGGCTTCGGCGGCACGCGGCGCGACGGTTCGCGCCTGAACGACGAAGACGCCGGCACCGGAGCGGGAGGCGCCAACCCCGACTTCGTGCAGCGCCTCATCGACCACGACCCCAGCGCCGACGCCCCGACCTCACCGCGATCGGTGTTCCGCTCGGGCTACGTCGCGCCGGGGTACGAGAGCGAGCACGAAGACGTCTGGGTCGAGTCGATGCTCACCACCTCGACCGCCGGCGGCAACTACCCCGGCGACGCCGTCACGACGGACACCTGGCCCGGGTTCGCGCCCGGAACCACCGGGGTGCTCAACACGATGGCCCCGCGGTACTTCGACGTCTCCGGCATCGTCGAGCTCTCGCCGAAGCCGCCCATCCTGTGGATCCACGGCACCGCCGATGCCATCGTGTCCGACGCCTCGTTCTACGACCTCAACCACCTCGGCGCGCTCGGGGTGGTGCCGGGGTGGCCCGGCGCCGAGCTCGCTCCGGCCCAGCCGATGGTGTCTCAGACGCGCGACGTGCTCGCCGCGTACGCCGAGAAGGGCGGGGAGGTGACCGAGGTCGCGATCGACGGCGCCGGTCACTCCGTGCACCTCGAACGCCCCGCGGAGTTCCGCCGCGCGCTCCTCACGCACATCGGTTACGTCGGCCGCCCGGCCGACCCCGCCCCGCCCACCGAGGCGATCATCCTGCGCTCGGCCGACTGAGAACGATCGGAACCCCGTGGAGTACTGCCTGTTCACCGAGCCCCAGCAGGGCTTCTCGTACGACGACCAGCTCGCCTTCGCGCAGTCGGCCGAGCGGCACGGCCTCGACGGGTTCTTCCGCTCCGACCACTACCTGCGCATGGGTGAGGGCGATCCGCGCCCCGGCCCCACGGACGCGTGGACGACGCTGGCCGGCCTCGCGCGCGAGACCTCCCGCATCCGCCTCGGGACGCTGGTGTCGTCGGTGACTTACCGCGTTCCCTCGATCCTCGCGATCCAGGTGGCGCAGGTCGATGCGATGTCGAGTGGCCGCGCCGAGCTCGGCCTCGGCACGGGGTGGTTCGAACGCGAGCACGAGGCCTACGGCATCCCGTTCCCGCCGAAGCGCTTCGACCTCCTCGAGGAGCAGCTGCAGATCGTGACCGGCCTCTGGGCGACCCCGGATGCCGAGACCTTCACGTTCCAGGGAGAGCATCACCGCCTCGACGCGGCGCCGGCCCTGCCGAAGCCCGTTCAGTCGCACGTGCCGGTCATCGTCGGGGGCGGGGGGCCCAAGCGCACCCCGGCGCTCGCGGCACGCTACGCGACCGAGTTCAACATCGGATTCGTCGCCGAAGACGTCGTCGCCGAGAAGTTCGCCGTCGTCCGGGCCGCGTGCGAGGCCATCGACCGCGACCCCGCCACTCTGAAGCTCTCGGTGGCCCTGCCCACGATCGTCGGGCGGGACGACGCCGAGATCGAGCGCCGTGCGGCGGCCATCGGGCGGACCCGCTCCGAGTTCGACGACGGTGCCAACATCGTCGGCACCCCGGAGCAGGTCGCGGAGAAGGTCGAGCGTCTCCGGGCGCTGGGTGCGGAGCGCGTGTACTTCCAGCTCATGGACCTGCGCGACGTCGAACACGCCGACCTCGTGGGCGCCGAGGTGCTGCCGCTGCTGCCGCGGTGAGGCTCAGTCGCGACGGTCCGCGAAGAACGCACGCAGCTGCACGGCGGCCTCGGCTTCGGCGACGCCGCCCACGACCTCGACCCGGTGGGGCAGACGACGGTCGCGCAGAACGTCGTACATCGAACCGGCGGCACCGGCTTTGGCATCCCACGATCCGAACACCACGCGGGGCACGCGTGCCTGCAGGATCGCCCCCGCGCACATGAGGCACGGTTCGAGGGTCACCACGAGGGTGCAGCCGGCGAGGTGCCACGACCCGATGCGGGATGCCGCTTCGCGTAGCGCCACGACCTCGGCGTGCGCCGTGGGGTCTCCCGTGATCTCGCGGAGGTTGCGCCCCTCGCCGATCACCCGCCCCTCGGCGTCGATCACGACGGCCCCGACCGGGACGTCGCCGTCGGACGCGGCCCCCTCGGCCAGCGCGAGGGCCCGGCGCATCGCGCTGAGGTCGCGATCGGTGGGGGTCACGGGAGCTCCGGAGAACGTGGGCTGAGGCGCGCGGGGGAAGAGGTTAGCCTTGAGCCTATGCGTGTCCACGTCGCCGATCACCCGCTCATCACCCACAAGCTCACGGTGCTGCGAGACGTGCAGACGTCGTCGCCGGTGTTCCGGCAGCTGACGGAGGAGCTCGTGACGCTCCTCGCTTACGAGGCCACGCGCAACGTGCGCGTCGACCCGATCGAGATCCAGACACCCGTCACCACGACGATGGGCGTCAAGATCAGCGAGCCGCGGCCCATCGTCGTCCCGATCCTGCGCGCGGGTCTCGGCATGCTCGAGGGAATGGTCAAGCTCCTCCCCACCGCCGAGGTCGGCTTCCTCGGCATGGTGCGCGACGAGGAGACCTTCGAGCCCACCACCTACGCCGAGCGTCTGCCCGACGACCTCAGCGACCGTCAGTGCTTCGTTCTCGACCCGATGCTCGCCACGGGCGGATCGCTCGGGGCGGCGATCAATTTCCTCTTCGCGCGCGGCGCTCAGGACGTGACCGCGATCTGCCTGCTCGGCGCACCCGAGGGCGTCGCCGCCATCGAGAAGCAGGTCGAGGGCCACGACGTGACGCTCGTGCTCGGCGCCGTCGACGAGCGCCTGAACGAGAAGGGCTACATCGTGCCCGGCCTCGGTGACGCGGGCGACCGCCTGTACGGCACAGCCTGACACGGCGCGACACGGCACGGCGCGGCGCGATAAGGCGCGGCCGCCGAGGGCGGCGGTTCGGCGGCCCTCCTGCGTCGGCGGGGAGGTTGCCGGCCCTTCACGAGGTGCGCCCCGAAGCGGTGGAGGGAGCGGTCACTCACCGCCCGGACGCCGGGGTGCGCTCCGACGCCGTCGGCCGGCCGGGACGAGACCCGAACCCACCGCCGGGGAGGGCGATCCGCCTCACCGACTGCCGGCGACCAGACGTGCGAAGGCGCTGAGTCGGGCGACACCCTCGGGCGTGCGGGGCAGATCGTCGAGGAGCGCCGGTGAGTACACGACGTACGCCGCCTGAAGGGCGCGCGAGATCGCGACGTTGATGCGGTTGCGCAGGAGCAGGAACTCCAAGCCGCGGGGTGCCTCGCGCCCGGACGAGGCCGCCAGGGTGAGGATCGCGACCACGGCTTCCTTCCCCTGGAACCGGTCGACGGTGCCGACGGGGACGTCGGCGTAGCCGGCGGCGGCCAGCGCCTCTTCGACTGCGACCTGCTGCGCGTTGTACGGCGTGATGACGATGATGTCGTCGGGCCGCAGCGGGCGGGGCTCCCGGACCGTCGCGGTCTCGCCCGCTCCCCCTTCGGCGCCGATCCATTCACGGCCGACCAGCCCCTCGACGAGACGGGCGACCGCGTCGGCCTCCTCGGTGGAGAAGGTGGCGTTGCCGCGGTGGCGCACGGGCACGACGTGGACCCCGGGTTCGACGCCGTCCAGGCGTCGGAGCATCGTCGAGGGGTGGGCGGCCAGGCGTCCCTCGTACGACAGTCGCGACACGGGACCGGCGACCGCCGGGTGCATGCGCCGCGTGCGGGCGAGGAAGTACCCCAGGTCAGGTGGCACGACCTCGGCGCCGTCGATGATCCACCCGAGGGCGGAGGTGTCGACCGGCTCGGGGTGGGTGCCCTGGCTGACCTGCGGCAGCTGCTGGGGGTCGCCGAGCAGCAGCAGACGACTCGATGCCAGCGAGACGGCGATGGTCGATGCGAGCGAGAACTGCCCCGCCTCGTCGACCACGAGCAGGTCGAGACTCCCGCGGGGGATGCGCGCCTCGTGGCTGAAGTCCCACGCGGTTCCGCCCACGACGAACCCGTGCGCGGCGTTCTCGGCGGTGAACGCCGCGACGCCGTTCTTGGGCAGCACCGTGAAGGCGTGCGGTCGGCTCGGGTCTTTGGGGGCTTTCCCGACCCGGGATGCGGGCACGCCCGCGGCGATGACCTGATCGAGCATGTGCTCGATGGTGGCGTGCGACTGCGCGACCACGCCGATGCGGTAGCCCCGTTCGGCCACCAGGCGCGCGATGACATGCGACCCCACGTAGGTCTTCCCCGTTCCGGGGGGACCCTGCACCGCGAGGTAGCTCCGGTCGAGGTCGGCGACGCTGCGGGCGATCGCCGTCACCTCGTCGTCGCCGGGGGCGCCGTCGACCGCGGTGACCGGCGCGAGCGCGCCCGATCGCGTTCGCGGGGGCACCCGACGGAGGATGTCGGCGGCGGCGCCGTCGGGGAGGCCGGGAGCGGCCGCGAGCACGGCGTCGGCCCACGCGTCGATCGCCTTCTGCTGGTTGCCCGCACGCGGAGGCGCGGGGGGTGTGAGGGCGAGCGGAAGCTCCTCCCAGGTGACGCCGTCGGCGGCGATCTCCTCCACGATCGCCCCGTCGTCGAGCACCTCGCGCACGGTCGCGCGGCGGGCTCCATGGATCCACCGCGGCCGCGTCTCGAGGGGGAAGGGCGCCGGCAGGTCGTAGACCGCGAAGGGGTCGGCATCCACGCTCAGGCGTGTGCCGGGGGCGAGCTCCCCGCGGAGTTCGACGAGGCGGCGTTCGGAACCCCGCCCCGACTCGGCGATGTGCCAGTCCGCGACCACGCGGGAGCGGGCGCCATCGACGACGAGGACGTCTCTGGTCTCTTCCCAGACCGAGACGGGCTCGCGCAGGCGCAGGAAGTGGGTCGCCCAGTAGGTCTTCTCTTCGCGCGGGTAGTAGTCGATCGCGGCGGCTGCCAGCCGGAGCGCCGTGGCATCGGGCTCGGCCGCATCGGCCGCCCACCGCTGGAGGGCCGTCGCCCGCGGAGACGGCTCGTACGCCTGCTCGTCAGGCTCGGCTCCCCGGGCCGGAACGGCTCCCGACTCGCGCGCACGGTCGACGAGCCAGTCGCGCAGCCGGCGCGTGGACACGCAGTCGTAGCGGTTGTAGTCGGCCAGGTCGTCGAGCACCCGCTGAGCCGCCGCCGTGTCGCCGTCGGCGGCGAGCGCCCGCGCCTCGACGTACTTCACGATGGAGTCGTCACCGCGCTGCACGTCGCTCGTGCGCACCTCGTCGCCCATGTAGAGCGGCTCGAGCTTCTTGATGGAGTACGACCGCGACCCCACGCGCAGAGCGCGGCGCACGACCGGGTAGAGGTCGACGAAGACGCCGTCGCGCAGCAGCCGGTCGACGTCGGCCTCCCGCACCCCATAGCGCGCGGCCATCGTGAGCAGGTGCGTCGGCTCGTAGGGGGCGTAGTGGTAGATGTGCATGCCGGGGTACTGCGTCCGGCGCAGCGCGACCATGTCGAGGAACCTCTCGAGGGCCACTCGTTCCTCGTCGAAGGTGTGGGCCCAGAGCGCGCCGTACGTCTCTCGCGAATCGACCCACCCGAAGAGGTAGTCGATGCCCCAGTGCTCGCCGACGCCCTCGGTGTAGAGCGGATCGCCCTCGAAGTCGAAGAACAGATCGCCATGGTCGGGACGGGGCAGCACGCCGAGCGACTTCGGAGCGACGACCTCGAACAGGGGCACCGCGTGAGCGGGCGCGGTGTCGCTCGGCACGCCCGCGGGGCTCTCGAGCTGCAGGCGCGCCTGCGTGCGCAACGAGGCGAACGTGTCGGCGCTCATCGCGGGAGGGACGTCGGTCGCCGCCACCAGGGCGTCGATCGTCTCGATGCCGGCGGCACGCAGGCGATCGCGCTGCACCGGCCGCATACCGGCGACGAGCAGGAGGTCGCGGTGGGCGACGACCTCGATCTCGCAGGTGGCGCACCGACCGCAGGCGATGACGTCGAGTTCGCCGCGCGCATCGCCCCAGGCGATGGTCGGACCCGCCGCGCCGAGCTCCACCCGGCGGTCGGCGATGAGGGCGCGCAGCCGGTCGCGTCGCAGACCGAAGACCGGCAGGAGGTCGTCGACGCGGTGGGTGCTCGTGGTGCCGTCGCCCAGGAGCAGCTGAACCTCGCCGGAGCGGGGGACCCCGAGCAGATCGAGCTGGTCGACATAGGCCGCGAGCTGCATGAGGGCGGTGACCCGCGCGCGACGCGCGAGTTTGGTGTCCTGCACGATCCACGGGCGCGTTCCGTCGGATCGGGGCACGGACTCGCGCACGAGGAAGTCGGCGAATCCGACGAACTCGTCGGTCGCGAACGCCGCCTGGTAGACCACCTCGGCGGAGGGATCGGCCAGAGCCGCGTCGGTGAGGCGCACGGCCTCGCCCAGCGCCGCGGCGTCCGACGAGCGCGCCGCGGGGATCTCGCGTACGGCGTCGCCGAGGCGCGCGCGGAGATCGTCGAGCACGCGCAATTCGTGCGCGGTACCGAGGCGAGCGGCGCGCTCGAGCGTCGCGTCTTCGGGGTCGTCGACGGGGGCGACCCGGCCGATCTTCGCGTCGATCGCGCGCAGCCACGCGAATTCGCACTCGGCCGCCGCCTTGAGGTCGCTGGCGCTCCAGACGATCCGCCCGTCTTGCTCGATGTACCGCATGGTGTCCCACGCTAATCGGGACCACCGACATCGGTCGTCCGGCATCCACAGCGCGGGCGAAACGCCTCCGCGACGGGCGCGGTGTCGGAGGGGCCTGCCAGACTGGACGGGTGATCACCGACCTGCCGTTCGAGAGCGTCTACCGGCACGGGTTCGCGCGCGTGGCGGCGTGCACCATCCCCGTCGCGATCGCCGACCCCGTCGCCAACGCCGAGGCCGTGCTCGCCGCGGCTCGCGCCTGCCACGACGAGGGGGTCGCCGTGGCCGTCTTCCCCGAGCTGTGCCTCACGGGGTACGCCATCGACGACCTGGTGATGCAGGACCCCGTGCTCGACGCCGCCGAGGCGGCCGTGGCGCGGCTGGTCGCGGCATCCGCGGAGCTTCTCCCCGTGCTGGTCGTGGGGGCGCCCCTGCGCCACGGCAGCCGGCTGTTCAACTGCGCGGTCGTCATCCATCGAGGTCGCGTGCTGGGTGTCGCACCGAAGGCCTACCTGCCCACCTACCGCGAGTTCTACGAGCACCGGTGGTACGCGCGGGGCGACGACCAGGTCGGGCAGCACATCGCGGTGGCCGGTGAGACGGTGCCGTTCGGTCCCGACCTCCTCTTCGCCGCGGTCGACGTCCCGGGCCTCACACTCCACGCGGAGGTGTGCGAAGACGTCTGGGTGCCGATCCCCCCCTCCTCCGGAGCGGCACTGGCCGGGGCGACGGTTCTGGCGAACCTGTCGGGCAGCCCCATCACGATCGGACGCGCCGACGACCGCAACCTCCTGTCGCAGTCGCAGTCGATGCGGTGTATCGCCGCCTACGTCTACGCCGCGGCGGGGCAGGGCGAGTCCACCAACGACGTGTCGTGGGACGGCCAGACCATGATCTACGAGGGCGGTCAGCTGCTCGCCACGACCGAGCGCTTCCCGGACGGCCCCCGGTGCAGCGTCGCCGACGTCGATCTCGATCGCCTGCGTCAGGACCGCCTGCGGCAGGGAACCTTCGACGACAACCGGCGCACGGTGGGCCCGGTGTTCCGCACCGTTCACTTCGAGCTCGCGCCACCCGCGGCCGACATCGGTCTGCGCCGCGCGCTCGACCGCTTCCCCTTCGTGCCCGACGATCCGACCCGCCTTGCCCAGGACTGCTACGAGGCGTTCAACATCCAGGTGTCGGGCCTCGTGCAGCGTCTCGAGGCGATCGGCCGGCCGAAGCCCGTGCTCGGCGTGAGCGGGGGCCTCGACTCCACCCACGCCCTCCTCGTGATCGCCCGCGCGATGGACAGGATGGGGCGCCCGCGCAGCGACATCCTCACCTACACGCTTCCCGGGTTCGCGACCAGCGACCGGACCAAGCGCAACGCGATCGCCCTCGCCGAGGCGATCGGGGCCACCATCGAGGAGATCGACATCCGGCCCGCCGCGTCCGAGATGCTCTCGCGCATGGGGCACCCCTTCGCCGCCGGTGAGCCGGTGCACGACGTGACGTTCGAGAACGTGCAGGCGGGGCTCCGCACCGACTACCTGTTCCGCCTCGCGAACATGAACGGCGGCATCGTCGTGGGCACGGGCGACCTGTCCGAGATCGCCCTCGGCTGGTCGACCTACGGCGTGGGCGACCAGATGAGCCACTACTCGGTCAATCCGGGGGTGCCGAAGACCCTGATCCAGCACGTGATCCGGTGGG
The DNA here is from genome assembly GCF_046295495.1 of Microbacterium sp. Taxonomy (GTDB): domain Bacteria; phylum Actinomycetota; class Actinomycetes; order Actinomycetales; family Microbacteriaceae; genus Microbacterium. Next base: position 53,277 of record NZ_JBKBNC010000001.1, on the reverse strand, counting down.
TCATCGGTTCCGGAGAACTCAGCGCAGAGACCGTCGAGGTGCTGCGGGCGGTGCTCGACACCGAGATCAGCCCCGAACTCGTCCCCGCGGGTCAGGACGGACGGATGCAGTCGACGGAAGACCGCATCGGCCCGTACAACCTCCACGATTTCACGCTCTACCACGTGCTGCGTTTCGGGTTCCGCCCGTCGAAGATCGCCTTCCTCGCGGCCAAAGCGTGGCACGATCCGGATGCCGGGTCGTGGCCTCCCGGCTATCCCGAGGGCGAGCGCCCGGCGTACGACCTGGAAACCGTGGCGAAGTGGCTCGAGGTGTTCCTGCAGCGGTTCTTCGGCTTCGCGCAGTTCAAGCGCACCGCCATCCCGAACGGCCCGAAGGTCTCCCCCGCGGGGTCGCTCTCACCGCGGGGCGACTGGCGTGCTCCGTCCGACGGCACGGCGCGGGCCTGGCTCGCGGAGCTCCACGCCGCCGTGCCGCAGGCTTTCGCCGCCGACTGACACGCCCGCCGGGCGGCGCTACCAGCCCATCGAGCCGGGGATGCCCTTGAAGGGACCGGCCAGATCGCTCGTGACCCACCCCCCGTAGAAGCCGCCCGGCTGGGGTTCGACGGTCTCGCCCCCGAGGACGCAGCGGTCCATGGGGCCGGCGTACACGGCGACGCGATCCTCGAGGATCTCGTAGCCCGGCATCGGGTGCGGGTAGTTCCACGCGGCGCGGGGAGCGACGGCATCCCCGCCCCCGTGCACGTCGAAGTACCGCGCCCCGCCCTTGAACTCGCAGAACGACGCCCCCTCCCCCAACGTGAGGAAGTCGCCGAACGCGGCGATGGGCAGGTAGTAGACGGGTGGGTGGCTGGTCTCGAGCACGCGCACGACGTCGTCGGTGTCGGCGATGCGCACGCCGCCGAAGTCGATCTGCGCGCGTTTGCGCACGTGCTCCACTCGGGGTGGTCGCGGGTAGTCCCACACGGACTCCTGGCCGGGGCGGACGGGGGCGGGAATGGGACGCACCATGCGCATACGCTACGCCGAGGTGGGCCCGCAAGGGACCGTTCCCGGCATTCCGGCTCAGGCGAGGCGTGGGTTTTGGGTAGCCTGGAACGGAAGGGGGCAGCGTGACCGATCAGAAGACGTCGAGCGCCGGGCGGTACCGTGCGTACCAGGTCGGCGGCATCGTGGTCGCCGTGCTGTTCCTCGCCCTCGGCGTCGCGGCGTTCGTCGCCGGTGGCGGACCCGTCATCGCCGCCATCGCCGTCATCGGAGGTCTCGCTGTGCTCACCGTCTCGATCCTCATGATGGTGCGCTCGTGAGCGTCCCCGGCAGCCCCGACGGCAAGAAGAAGTACCCGGCCGGAACGGTCGTCATCTGGATCGCGGGCGCAGGCATCGGCCTGTGGCTGCTGATCAGCGGCCTCGTCGGCATCCTCTCCGGCGGCAGCTGAACCGGCGCGTCGCGGGAATGCCCGCGGGCGCGAACGGTTGTCCTGGAGGTCAACGGACCTCTGACGAAAGGGCATCATGACGCGTATCGGACGCAGCGACCTCGACATCCTCCCCCTCGCGCTCGGCGGAAACGTCTTCGGTTGGACCGCCGACCGCGACACGTCCTTCGCGGTTCTCGACGCGTTCCGCGACGGCGGCGGTGATTTCATCGACACTGCCGACGGCTACAGCGCCTGGGTTCCCGGCAACTCGGGCGGTGAGAGCGAGACGCTCATCGGCGAATGGCTCGCCTCCCGCAAGCCGCGCGACGTCGTCGTCGCGACCAAGGTGAGCACCCACCCCGAGTTCCGAGGGCTGCGCGCCGCCAACATCCGCGCCGCGGCCGAGGCATCGGTGAAGCGCCTCGGCATCGACACGATCGATCTCTACTACGCCCACTTCGACGACGCCGACACGCCGCTCGAAGAGACCGTGTCCGCGTTCGCCGACCTCGTGTCGGACGGGCTGGTGCGCTACGTCGCGGTGTCCAACTACACCGCTGCGCGGATCCGCGAGTGGATCTCGCTCGCCGAGGCGGCCGGCGCCGATCTGCCCGTGGCCGTCCAGCCCCACTACAACCTCGTCCACCGCGCGGAGGTGGAGCAGGAGATCGTGCCGGTGGCCGACCAGTACGGCATGTCGCTGGTGCCCTACTACGCGCTGGCGAGCGGTTTCCTCACGGGCAAGTACCGCTCGACGGATGCCGCGGGCGATTCCCCCCGCGCGGAGGGTGCCGCAAAGCTCGCCACGCCCGCCGGTCTCGCCCTCATCGACGCCCTCGAGGAGGTCGGTGAGGCCCACGGTGCCTCGATCGCCACGACCGCACTCGCCTGGCTGCGTGCGCAGCCGACGGTCGCGGCGCCCATCGCCAGCGCCTCGAAGGTCTCGCAGGTCGCCGACCTGCTCGCCAGCGCCTCGCTGGAGCTGACGCCCGACGAGATCGCGCGTCTGACCTCGGCCTCGGAGCCCGCGCAGGGCTGACCGCGCGACATCCGCGTCCGCGGGCCGGGCTCCGTCGTCGCGGGGTCCGGCCCGTTCCGTGTCCGCGTCGACGTGCACGGAGCGCGCCCCGACCCGGGCGAGAATGGTGGGGTGAAACTCCTGGTCGCCGCCCACGCATCCGAACTCGTCGCGTTCGAGGACGACATCCCCGGCTTCGAGCGGGTGCTCACCGGCGTCGGCAAGATCCCCGCCGCCTACGCCCTCACGCGTGCGCTCTGCGGAGGCACCTATGACGAGATCGTGGTCGTCGGCACCGCCGGCGCCATCGACGACGAGCTCGAGGGTGGGATCTACGACATCGCCGCGGCGATCCAGCACGACGCGAAGGGCCTCGATGGCACCTTCGGCGAACACGTGGAGCTCCCCTCGCGCGTGGAGACCGGGGTCGAGGGCCGCATCATCGCGACCGGCGACCACTTCGTCGACGACGCCGAGGCGGTGCGGTTGATCCGAGGTCTCGGTGCGCAGCTGGTCGACATGGAGAGCTACGCGCTGATCTGGGTCGCCCAGCAGTTCGGCATCCCGATCCGTGTGCTGCGCGCCGTCTCGGACCGCGCGCAGGACGGTGCGACGGAGCTGTGGGACGTCGTCGTCGAGCGATGCAGCCACGAGCTGCGCGCCGAGTTCCGCGCGCGCTACGGGGTCTGACCGGGCCGCCGCCGCGGCGCGAGCCGGCGACCGCGCGCCGCATCCCCAGGCGCGTTCGGGGCTACGGCCCCAGGATTCGAGGAACCGACGTCACGTGCGGGCCGGCAGGGCGGACCCCGTTCGCGGGGTGGTCGACGCGGAGGACATCCGGCAGCTGAGGATGGGAGGCGCAGCGGCCCGACTCACGGCGTCTGCGATCCCGAACGCGCTCGTCCCGCCAGGTCGGCGACGCCCACGATCAGGGCGAGCCCGAGGAAGACGCCGACCGTGATCATGCCCGACGCGTACGCGTCGTGGTACAGCACGGCCGGGTCGTCGACGGTCGCCTGCTCGCGGTACACCGTGGCGTAGAAGAGGGCGAGCGCGATGGCCGTGCCCACGGCCGTGCCGATGCGCTGACCCAGCTGTCCGACGGATCCGGCGACACCCCCGCTTCGCACGGGGATGTCGGCGAGCGTCAACGTCTGGTTGGGCGAGATGACGAGACCGCCGGCGAACCCGCCGACGACCATGACCCCGGCCATCACCCACGGCGTCCACTCGGGGGCGGTGAAGAGGGCCGCGAGCACGAGGCCGCCGGCGGTCGCCACCATGCCGAGGATCCCCCACACCACCAGGGGGCGCCCGAGGCGTGTCACGAGATTGCCGCCGATCCACGAACTCCACGCCGAAGCGACCGCGAAACCGATCGTGACCATCCCGGCGAAGACCGGCTCCAGCCCCAGTCCGCCCTGCAGGAACAGGGTGCCGAGCAGGAACATCGCCGGCACCGCCGAGAAGTAGGCGGTCGAGATCAGCACCCCGTTGCGATACGACGACAGCGAGAAGATCGAGAACGGCATCAGCGGCATCCGTCCACGGTCGGCGTACCGGCGCTCCCAGAACACGAAGGCGGCGGCGAAGACCACGGAGACCACGAGCAGCCACCAGCGGTTCGGATCGTCGTCGGGGTTGCCGGTAGTGAAGAGGAAAGGCCACATCAGAGCAAGGATCGTCAGGGCGAACAGCAGAACGCCCACGGGGTCGAGGTCGAGACGCCGACGCGACTTCTCGCGGGTGTTCGGCAGCAGCCACGCCGCGAGGGCGATCACGACGGCGACGAGCGGGATGTTGATCCAGAAGATCAGGCGCCAGCCGTCGGTGTCGCCGCCGAGGGCGATCAGCAGTCCGCCCAGGGTGGGCCCGAAAGCCGTGGCGATACCGATCGTCGCACCGAACAGGCCGAAGGCGCGTCCGCGCTCCTTGCCCTGGAACAACTGCTGCACCAGACCCAGTACCTGCGGCATCTGGATGCCGGCGGCCACGCCCTGCAGCAGCCGCGCCGCGAGCAGCACGGTGGTGTTGGGGGCGAGAGCGCACGCGAGGCTGGTGACGAGGAACAGCGACAACCCGACGAGGAAGAGCACGCGACGCGAGCGCAGGTCGCCGAGCCGCCCCGCGGGCACGAGGACGAGGCCGAAGGTGAGGATGTACCCCGAGACGACGAGCTGCAGCTCGGTGGGCCCCGCCCCGAGCGCCTGCTCGATCGACGGCAGGGCGACGTTGACCTTCGTGAGGTCGAGGATGGTCAGCGCAGCCACGGACACGGCGACCCAGTAGGCCCGCCACCGGTGTTTCGGCGACAAGACGATGTCGCGGGTGGCGGGGTGGGCGGCGTCGGCGGACGCGGGCGGGTGATCAGACATCGCGTGCGACGCTACTCCGGGCCTCGGACACCATGGCCGGGCTTGCGTGGTGCGGCTGAGCGGCTACCGGCGCAGCGGCCGGTCAAGCACCGGCTTCACGCGCCGCGTCGACCTGCCCGGGAGGGTCTCGCGCCGGGGTCGCCCCATCGGCGTCCCGGAATCAATCGACGTCTCGGCGGGCGAAGACCGCGCGGAGCACGAGGAACACGATCAAGGCCACGATCGCGACGGCGATGAGGCGGAAGACGAAGGCGATCAGCGAGAAGAGCACGTTCACGAGCACCCAGGCGATGATCACGGCGACGACGACGCCGAGGACGGTCCACAGTGTGCTCTTGCGCATGTCGCCAGCCTAGACGCGACACCGGGGCACCGCCTCCCCGGGCGGTGACGGCGCCCGCGCCGTCCTCGCGCCCAGGCGGTCTCGTGTTCTCAGGCCGGTATCGGAACGGCGTCCTGACGCACGACGCTCGGGCCACCGGGCGTCGCCGTGACCTGAAGCTGCGCGGGGAGCTGGTCTTTCATCGACGCGACGTGGCTGATGATCCCCACCGTGCGGCCGCCCTGACGCAGCTCGTCGAGCGTGCGCATGGCGAGATCGAGCGTCTCGTCGTCGAGAGAGCCGAAGCCCTCGTCGATGAAGAGGGTGTCGAGTCGGATGCCACCCGCACGGGCCGTGACCACCTCGGCGAGGCCGAGGGCGAGGGCGAGGGAGGTGAGGAAGGTCTCGCCCCCCGACAGTGACTGCGGCGGTCGGCACTGCCCGGTGAAGGCATCCATCACCTCGAGGCCCAGACCGCTGGACGCACCCCGCGCGGCGAGGGCATCGGTGTGCTGCAGGCGGTAGCGACCCGATGACATGTGATCGAGTCGGAGGTTGGCCGCGGCGACGATCTCTTCGAGCTCGGCCGCCAGCACGAAGGTCTCGAGCGTCATGCGGCGCGTGTTGGGGGCGCGACCGGCGACGGTGTCGGCCAGACGAGCGACGACCGCGTGTTCGTCGGCGAGGGCCGCCACCGCCGTATGACCGGCGTCGGCCCGCTCGGCCAACGCTCGCAGCCGTTCCGCGAGAGCGCGGGCCGCCGCGTGAGCGGCCGCCGCTGCTCGCACTTCCTCGCGCGTGAGGGCGACTTCCTGGGCGAAGGGCTCGAGGTCGATCGGCTCTTCCTCCGCCTCGACGAGGAGCAGCTCGAGCTCGAGCAGACGCTGCCGCGCCGAGGCGACGGCGGCGAGGTGCTCGGCGACGGCTGCGTCCAGTCGCCGCCGCTCCGCGGCGGGCCGGAGGGCGGCCGTCACGGCTTCGGCGTCGACGAACGTGCTGTCGGCGAGGAGGGCCTCGAGGGACTCCGTCGCCGCGTCGCGCGTTCGGACCGCCGCGGCGAGATCGGCGTGCGCGAGACGGAGCTCGCGTACGGCGTCACGTCGCCCCCGCAGGTCGCGTTGGCGGGCGGCGACGCTGTCGAACGTTCCGCGCGCTTCGGCCACGGAGGCCTCGAGCGCCTCGGCGCGCTGACGACGCAGAGCGAGATCCTGACGAGCCTCGACGAGGTCGGCGTCGAGCACGGTGATGCGTCGCGTGAGCGTGGCGTCGAGGTCGGCGGCCGCGGTCCTCTCGGATCGCACCCGGTCGTACTCCGTCACCTCGGCGGAGGCCTCCGCCACGGCCTTGTCGGCGGCCCCGAGACGCGCGGTCAGGGTCTCGACGTCTTCTCCCCCGGCACGGGCGGCCGCGAGCGCATGCGTGTCACGAGCGACCCGGGCGGCGTCGGAGGCCAGCCGGTCGTCGTCGGCCGCGGTGTTCTTGCGCTCCTCCGCCGCCGCCAGCTCGGCGTCGGAGACGGGCTCGTCACCACCGACGGCCGGGTGCGGGTGCTCGCGCGATCCGCACACGGAACAGGGCTCTCCGGGCACGAGGTCGTGCGCGAGCTCGGCGGCCGCCCCGGCGAGACGGCGTCGGAGGAGGCTCGCCCACGCCTCGACGGCGCGCTGGAGGGCGTCGGCTCGCACGAGGGACGCGAGATCAGCCTGATCGCGCCGCTCGAGAAGCCGGGCGGCCTCGGTCGCGGCGTCGAGACGCCGCCGGGTGTCGTCGCGGAGAGCGGCCGCGGCGTCGCGTCGGGCCGGTGCGCCGGCGAGCACGGAGAGTCGGTCGTCGAGCGCCGAGAGGAGCTCGGGAAGGTCGGTGCGCCGCGAGACGAGGGTCTGACGCTCGTCATCCGTCCGTGCCACACGGGCGGCGAGTCGCTCGACCTCCGCGCGTGCCTCGGTCAGTCGGTCCTCATCGACGAGCGCCGACTCTCCCCGGTCGAGGGCCGCCGTGAGCTCGTCGTCCCGGCGCGCGAGGACGTCGTCGAGCGCCTCCGTTTTCTCGCCCGGCGCGGAGTCGACCGCGGGTGTCTCCCCGAGATCGAGGGCGACGTGCGCGGCGGCGGCTCGACGTGTCTCGGCGTCGGCCAGCGCGATCTCGGCCGCGGCAGCGATGTCGACCGCGCCGCGGAGGGCCTCCGCCGCGGCCGCGAGAGCGGCCTCGGCTCGAAAGCCGGCGATCCGTTCGTCGTGGGCCTCGAGGGTCTCAAGCTCGCCGCGCACCCGCAGCCTCTCGCGCTGACGCTCGTGCAGAGCGCCGGCCTCCCGCTGCGCGTCGAGCGCTCGGTCAAGGCGCGCGTCGCTCTCCTCCCGCTCGCGGGCCAGCGTCTCTACGCGGTAGGCGGCGCGCTCGACGGCGCGGATCACGCGAGCGAGCCGTTCCGTCACCCCGAGCGCGCCCGTCCCGTCGTCTCGAGCCGCCGAGTCCACGATCACGGCATCGGGCACGTCCCCTCCGCTCGCGTCGCCACCGGTCGCGTCGTCACCCGTGTCCGCCGCTCCGGCATCCGACGCCCCCTCGGCGCCCGCTGCCTCGTCGAGTTCACCCGCGAGCCGCTCGGCCTCGGCGAGAAGGGTCGCGACCTCGACCCCTTCAGCTGCGAGGCGCTCCTGAGCGCGCTTGCGCCGGTCGTCGAGGTCGGCGGCATACTGCTCGAACGAGCGGGTCCCGAACAGCGTGCGCAGCAGACTCAGGCGTTCGTCGTTCTTGGCGAGCAGGAAACGGGCGAACCTGTTCTGGGCGAGCAGGATGACCTGCAGGAACTGCTGCTGCGTGAGACCGAGGATCTCGTCGAGCCGGGCGGCGACGTCGACGGGGCGCGCTGCGACGCCGGTCCACCCCTCGGCGGCGAGGACCTCGAGCAGGGCGCGGTGCGGCTCGCGAGTGGTGCCGCCACCGCGCCGCTTGGGGCGCTCGAACTCGGGTGAGCGGGTGACACGCCATCGCTCCCCCTCGGCGCTGAACTCCAGCGTCACGCGCGTGGGGTCGTCGGGCGAGCAGTGGTCGCTGCGCAGTCGGCGCTCGGCGCCGTCGTAGCGGGGAACCGCTCCGTAGAGGGCGTAGGAGACGCCGTCGAGGACGCTCGACTTGCCCGCCCCGGTGCGGCCGGTGATGAGGAAGATGCCCTCGTCGGCGAAGGCGTCGAAGTCGACCTCCTGCGCGTCGAGGAACGGTCCGAAACCCTCGAGTTCGAGACGGTGCAGCTTCACGAGTGGGCCTCCGTGACGCGCCGGGAGTCGAGCACCTCGCGGATGAGGTCGCGCTCGGCATCCGACGCGCCCTCCCCCTCGCGGACGTGGGCGAGGAAGGCGTCGATGATCTCGCCGTCGTCGCGCGCGGCGCGGACGCGCCGGGCATAGCCTTCGCCGTCGTCGATCCGGGAGGCCTGCGGCACATGGGCGACCGTCGCGCACCAGGGGAACCGCGCCTGCAGCCGACGCATGGGGTCGGGCTGCGGGGTCGCGTCGGTGTATTCGGCGCGTACCCAGTGCTCGACGTGCTCGTCGAAGCGCTCGTCGGAGAGGAGATCGTCGAGGGACGCGCGCAGGGTGACGAGCGCGCGGGGGGTCGGAAGGTCGAGCCACTCGACCGAGGCGAGGCCCTCCGCGTCGAGGTCGACGAGCCACGATCCTCGCGGTTTGCCGGCCTCGCCGAAGCTGTAGTGCAACGGGGCACCCGCATACCGGACACGCTCGGAGAGCCGTTGGCGGCCGTGGATGTGCCCGAGGGCCACGTAATCGGGGCCGTCGAACGCGGGCAGCGGCACGACATCGAGCCCACCCTGGCGGATCTCGCGTTCGACCCCCGGCGTCGCCTCGACCCCTGCCGCGAAGCAGTGCGCCGCGACCACCGAGCGCCCCCCGCGCTCGGCGAGGTCGGCGCGCACCAGATCGAGCGCGTGGGCCATGGTCTGCGCCTGGCTGCGCAGTTCGACGCCGTCCCACAGATGGCGGACGATGGCCGGCTCGAGGTAGGGGATGCCGTAGAAGTGCACCGGACCGTGTCGGTCGGAGAACGTCACCGGGGTGCCGACCGTCGTGGGGTCGGTGATCACCGTGATCTCGGGTCGCAGCAGAGCGGACTGGAACCCGAGCCGTGCCGCCGAGTCGTGGTTGCCGCTGGTGACGACGACGCGTGCACCCGCGTCTGCCAGCGCGGCGAGGCTGCGCGAGAGAAGGGGATAGCACGCGGCCGACGGTGCGGCCGAGTCGAACACGTCACCCGCGATGACGACCACGTCGACCGCGTGCTCGCGCACCTGCGACACGAGCACGTCGAGCACGCCGCTCAAGGCGTCGAGGGTCGGATGACCGTGGAACGAGCGGCCGATGTGCCAGTCGGAGGTGTGCAGGATCCGCATGCAGACACGGTACGTCGCCCCTCCGACATCGGCCCGCAGCAAACGCCCGGACGCCCGTGCCGAAGAGGGGCCGGACGCGCGAACGCCCCGCCCCACGAGCGGGGGCGGGGCGTTCGACCGCGGGCTCAGGCCCCGGCGACCTCGGCGGCGAGGGCGCGGATGCGGTCGTCACCGAGCTCGAGGCCGATGTCGGCGAAGCGCTGACGCAGGACGTCGGCGATCCGGTCCTCGCTCTTGTCGCCCACGTCGGCGCGCGTCTGGACGACGACGCCTTGGATGCGCGCACCGTCGTCGGTGGGGTGCAGATCCATCGCCGGCTCGGACTGCGCGTCGGGCGAGGCGGCCTGGCGGTCGTGGTGCACGGCACCGCCGACGGAATCCGCCGCGCCGGCACCGCTGTCGGTCTCTCGGGAGGGCTCGGGGGCCCGGGTGTCATCCGTCATGTCATTCCTCCGTGCTCAGGTCGGGATCGATGCCCTGGCTCCCGGCATCACCCTCGATCGGGTCCGAGGGGGCCGCATCGGTGAGACCGGCGGATCCCTTCGCGTTCTCGTTGCGCTCGGCGGTCTCGCCGTCTGCGACGGCACCGCTCTCCCACGCACCGGGCGGGTCGGCGTTGATGACACCTTCGGGCAGATCGCGGTCGTCAGTCATGACTTTCCCCTTTCGAGGTCTTCAGCTTGGCCGCGCACCGCGGCGCCGAGGCGGGGGTTGACGCCCGCGGGGTCCGCGCTTAGACGGCGACCTCAGGACGAAGGCCGCCGGCGCAGGATGCCGGCACGCTCGGGATGCGCGTCGAACCACTCGCCCACGTACCAGCACACGGGAAGGACCTCCCGGTCGCCTTCCGCCTCGATCGCGTCGACCGCGCGCTCGGTCACGACCGCCGCGTACCCGTGCCCGCGGAAGGTCGGGATGGTGAACGCGCGGGTGAGCGCGATCGTCTTCCCGTCGTCGCGGTAATCGAGCACGGAGACGAGGTCGTCGCCCCGATGGAGGGTGAATCGGGATGCCGTCTTGTCGTCGGCGAAATGCAGAGCAGACATGCCGGAAGGGTACGCCGCTTCGAGCGTGCGGGCGCCGAAGGTGCAGAATGCCCACCTCCGGCACGAGATCACCCGGGAAAGCGACCAGAATGTTCGTATCGCCCGCCTCTGCGGGGATTTGACCTTCTTGGACCCGGTAGGTAATAATCGCCCCCATGACTGACGATGCGCGTTCTCTGTCCGCCCGGGAGGCGAACGGGACTGCCGGCATGATGATGCCCGGCCGCGTTGTCATGTGCTGTCGAATGTGCCGCTAACAGCGACCCCTCGCCCGGACGACCCCGTGCTTCTGAACGCCGTCGTCGTCCCCCGGTCGTCAGGCGTCCGCGTCGATCACGCGTCCCCCGACACCGCGCTCCGGCCCATCGGCCCTCTCCTCCCGTCGAACCCCGCCTCCTGACGACGCCCGGGTTCACACACCCAAGGACTTCTCCCATGTCGCTCTCCGCCGTCCTCGACCGCCCGCTCGCCACTGCCGCCCGCCCGGAGGCCCCCCGCGCCGCCTCCCCGGCTCCCGCCTCGCCGACCGCCGACGGCCCCCGTCCCGTCGCCGCCCCCACCACCACCCCGCGCGGCTTCGCCCTCTACGTCGGCATCGACGAGGCGAAAGCCGCGGCCGCGGGCGTGAGCCTCGGCACCCTCGTGGAGGCCCTCCGCCGCACGCTCGGGGAACTCGCCCCCGCCGCCGAGACCTACGCCACCGTCGCGCTGGCGCCCGCGGGCTCGGGGGGTCGCGACGTCGACGTCGTGCGTCTCGCGCTGCACGAGCCCTCCGCCGTCGCCCGCACGAAGGACGAACCCGTCGAAGAGGACCGCGGCCCCGGCGGTGTCGTCGTCGACATCTCGCGCAAGCGCGTGTTCATCGACGGGGAGTCGGCTGCCTTCACCTTCAAGGAGTTCGAGCTGCTGCAATACCTCGTCCTGCGCGAGGGGCGCACGATCGAGCGCGCCGAGCTCGTGGCATCCCTGTGGGAGGGGTCGACCGACGACGACGCCCCCGGCGAGCGCACCATCGACGTGCACGTGCGTCGTCTGCGCGCGAAGCTCGGCGTGTACGAGGACATCGTGCGCACCGTCCGCGGCGTCGGGTACCGCTTCGACCGTCACGCCGACGTGTCGATCCGGTACGGGCACGGCACCCCCTCGCCCGACCGCTTCTGACCGCCACGACCCGGGTGCAGCGACGCCCCTCGTCCCGCCGACGTCCACCACGTCGCCGGATGCCGGGATGCCGGTGGGCCGTCCACGGGCCGATGTCGGCGGGACCACGTAGGGTGTCGGCATGAGGTCGACCGGGGTGCGCGCACGGCACGCGATGCCACCGGCCGCCGCCCCCGTCACGGCCCCGATCGAGGCGGAGTACCGGCCGAGGGCGCCCGTCGACATCGGCCGCACCGTCTCGGCTCAGCGCCACGGCGCCAACGACCCCACGTATTTCGCCACGGCCCCCCTGTCGGCCGGGGGCGTCGTGTGGCGCGTCAGCCGCACGCCGCTCGGCGTGGCCACGCTCGCCCTGCGACAACGCCTCGGCGGCGGTGTTCGCGCGGCGGCCTGGGGCGCGGGTGCGGAATGGGCCCTCGACCAGCTGCCGGCCCTGTGCGGCGCACTCGACGAGCCCGACGACTTCGACGCGTCACGGCATCCCTCGGTCGCCGAGTGGCACCGCCGTCACCCCGACCTGCGCATCGGGCGCACCGATCTCGTCTTCGACGCCCTCGTCAGCGCGATCATGGAGCAGAAGGTCACGAGCCTGCAGGCCTTCTCGGCCTGGCGCAGCATCGTCTCCTGGTACGGCGAACGAGCACCCGGTCCCACCCCGCGACCGATGTTCGCCCCGCCCGACGTCGAGGGCTGGCGGCACGTGCCCTCCTGGGCGTGGCATCGCGCCGGGCTCGAGCCCCCGCAGTCGCGCACGATCGTGGAGACGGCCCGCCGGGGAGCGACCATCGTCCGGGCCGCCAGCGCGGCCGTCGACGGCGAGGCGCGCGACCGCGTGTTCATCAGCCTGCGCGGCGTGGGCATCTGGACCAGTGCCGAGACGCGCATCCGCGCCTTCGGAGACCCGGATGCCGTGAGCGTGGGCGACTACCATCTCGCTCACCAGGTGGGCTTCGCCCTCACGGGTCACCGCACCGACGACGACGGCATGCTGGAGCTGCTCGAACCGTTCGCGGGCCACCGACAGCGCGTCATCCGCTTGATCTACGCGGGCTCCGCCCTCGAGCCGCGCCGGGGTCCGCGCCTGCACCCCGAGGATCACCGCGACCGGTGACCGCGAGCGTCACGATCGGGGCGCGCGCCAATACCCCGTGAAGGACACCGCCCGCTTGTCGAGTCCCGACCGCACCCAGTGACGACGCATCGACGTCGCCAACACCTGCTCCCCCGCGACCCATCCGAACGCCGCGGGATCCACCGGGAGAGCGCAGGCCTCTTCGCGCACCGTTGACCCGGGTGCGGCCCCGGAATCGGGGCGGACGATCCACCGCACCGCGACACCACCCGGGCCCGGGAGTTCGCGGACGTCCCCCGCGTCCGGCACCTCGACGAGGGCGTGACCGACGGCATCCGCCGGGAGCGATGCCAGGATGCCGGCGAGCGCGGGCAGCGCGGTCTCGTCGGCGACGAGCACGATGGGGCGCGCGCGATCGGCCGGGGGCGAGAAGATCACACCCTCGTCGATCAGAGCGACGGCGTCGCCCGCGGAGCAGCTCTCGGCCCATCTGGCCGCCGGGCCCACCCCTCCCTTCTCGGCGGAGCCGTGCAGGACGAAGTCGACGTCCATCTCCGGCCCCTCACGGCCCTCGGCCCGGAAGCCCGCCACCGTGTAATTGCGCAGCACCGGTCGCTGGGTCTTGGCGATCGCGAGGTACCGCACATACGCGAGGGTGTCGAGCTTGTGCGGGAGCCGGGCCAGCGATCCCTCCGCCACCGGCAGGAAGAGACGGAACCACTGATCGCGTCCGAGAGGGGAGAAGCGGGTGAGCTCATCCCCTCCGAGGGTCACGCGCATGAAGGAGGGCGAGAGCCGTTCGCGTCGCACGACGCGGACGGTGAGCAGTTCGCTCTTCTCGGGCGTGATGCGCGTCTGCGCGGCGTTGGTGCGGGCCATGGGTTCCTCCGGATCGTCATCGGGAAAGGGGCGGGGTCTGGGGTGGGTGGGCGGCGCGCGTCTAGGCTGGACGCATGACGCAGACCGGAACCGGATGGCCGCGGGGCCGCACGTACTGGATCCTCGGCTCGTTGCTGCTGCTGGGCCTCGGCGTGCTCTTCGGACTGGTCTGGCAGAACGTGTGGCTCGGGGTCGTCATCGCCGCGGCGGTCTCGGTCGGCTGGCTGATCGCGTACGAGTCGAGCCGTGGTCGCAACGTCGGCGTGAACGATCCCGACAACGGCATCCAGCTGTAGAGCTCATCGGTAGTAGACCGCGAGCGGGTACGGTCCGTCGGCGCGCACCTCGACCGGGGTGCCGAACACCTGCTGCAGAATCGCCGGGGTCATCAGGTCGCTCGGCGTGCCCACGTGCACCACACGGCCCTCGGCGAGCGCCACGATCCGGTCGGCGTACGCGGCGGCGAAGTTGATGTCGTGCACGACGACGACGACGGTCTTGCCCAGCTCGTCGGCCGCGCGCCGCAGCTGCCGCATCATCGCGACCGCGTGCTTCATGTCGAGGTTGTTCAGCGGCTCGTCGAGGAGGATGTAATCGGTGTCCTGCGCGAGCACCATCGCGACGTACGCGCGCTGACGCTGACCGCCGGAGAGCTGATCGAGGTAGCGCCCGGCCAGGTCGGTGAGGTCGAGGAAGGCGAGGGCCTCGTCGATCTTGGCGTGGTCGACGGCGGTGAGGCGGCCCCGCGAGTGGGGGAAGCGCCCGAAGCCGACGAGGTCGCGCACCGTGAGCCGCGTGACGAAGTGGTTCTCCTGCCGCAGGATCGAGACGATCTTGGCGAGCTCGCGCCCCGGGGTGGTGGCCACGTCGTTGCCGGCGATGCTGACGTGCCCGCTGGTCGCGGTGGACAGTCGCCCGACGATGGTGAGCAGCGTCGACTTCCCCGCGCCGTTGGGTCCGACGAGGGCCGTCACACCCCCGGCGGGGATGTCGAAGGTCACGGGTCCCAGCACCGTCAGACCCGCGTAGGTCATGGTGACGTCGGTGAGAGAGATCACGGGGTGATCCCGGACGGGACGGTCGACGACGAGGAAACGGGAGACGAGGGATCGGGAGTGGTCACAGCGCGCCCTTTCGGAGCAGGTAGACGAGGAAGAACAGGCCGCCGGCGAACTCGATGATGATCGATAGCATCCCCGCGGCGTAGAACACGTGCCGGAGCACGAAGTACCCCGCGAGCAGGGTCGCCATGCCGAGCAGCGCGGCGAACGGCAGCACGATGCGGTGCTGCGACGATCCCGCCAGCTGGTAGGCGAGCGTGGCCACGAGGAAGCCGAAGAAGGTCAGGGGACCGACCATCGTGGTCGACACCGAGATCAGCACCGCCACGAGCACGAGGAGGGCGACGACCTCGCGACGGTAGGACAGACCCAGGGTGAGCGAGGTCTCGCGTCCGAGGGCGAGCACGTCGAGACGGTGGCGCCGTCGCCAGACGACCGTGAGCACCGCCGCGACGACGAGCGCTGCCCACGGGAGGTACGCGGCATCGGAGTTCGAGAGATTGCCGAACAGGCGCGCGGAGAGGATGTCGAAGTCGCTGGGAGTGAGGAGCCGTTGCATGACGGTCGAGAGGGAGCCGAAGCCCACGCCGAGAACCACCCCCACGAGCAGCATGATGTGCAGGTTCCCGCGGCGTCCGGCGAAGAGCCACCCGTAGAGCAGGGTGGCGAAGCCCACCATGAGCACGCTCTGCACGATCACCTTGATCAGGCCGTCGGTGGCGGAGAGGGCTGCGCTGCCGAAGAAGAACACCAGGGCCGTCTGCATGACGACGTACAGGGCGTCGAAGCCCATGATCGACGGGGTCAGGATGCGGTTCGCGGTCGCCGTATGGAACAGCACCGTCGCCACCGCCTGGCAGCACGCGACGAGCGCGATCGTGGCAACGCTGACCACGCGCAGGTTGACCGCGATCCAGAACCCCCGCGAACCGGGGACGCCCGGCACGTCCCAGGTGAGCACGGCGACCGCGGCGACGACCACGACCACGGCCACGGCCAGGACGCCGAACCGCCAGCCGACCCGCGGGCGGCGGACGGCGATCGCGCCGGCCGGAGGCGACGCCACCTCAGTCACGAGCCCGCATCCTCAGCAGCAGGGCGAGGAAGACGACCGCTCCGACGACCCCGAGGACCATCGACACCGGCACCTCGAACGGCATCCGGATGACGCGGCCGACGATGTCGCACACGACGACGATCGCGACCCCGCCCAGGCACACCCAGGGGAGGTTCGATCGGGCGTTGTCGCCCCGCCACATCGACACGACGTTCGGCACCACGAGGCCGAGGAAGGGGAGGAATCCGACGACGACGGTGGTCACGCCCGTGGCGACGGCGACCAGCCCCGTGCCCACGAGCAGGACCCGGGCGTGATCGACGCCCACCGAGGTGGCGATGTCGCGGCCGAGGCCGGCGACGGTGAGGCGGTCGGCGGAGAGGAAGACGAGGACCACCACGATCGCGACGACCCACAGGACCTCGTAGCGTCCGCGCACGATCGAGGTGAAGCTGCCCATGAACCACGTGCCGAGCATCTGCAGCGCGTTCGTCGAGACCGCGAGGTAGGTGGTGAAAGCCGAGACGACCGACCCGAGCATGATCCCGATGAGCGGGACGACGAGCGAGGATCGCAGCGAGACCCGGCGGAGGATGCCGAGGAACACCATCGTGCCGACGAAGGCGGCGACGGACGCCGCGATCATGCGCACCGCGAGCGGGGCCGCCGGTGCGACGAGCACCGTGACGAGCAGGCCGAGGGCGGCCCACTCGGACGTGCCGGTGGTCGATGGTTCGACGAAGCGGTTTTGGGTGAGCAGCTGCATGATCAGGCCCGAGACGGCCATGGCGCAGCCGGCGAGCACGAGGGCCAGCGTGCGGGGCACGCGCGAGATGAGGAACATCTCGCCGCCGAAGCCCTGATCGGCGATGTCGTACACGCCGACGAACAGCGACAGCACGACGAGGCCGGCGACGCCGAGCGCGGCGCCCGCCAGCGCTCCGGTACGTCTGACTGTGGTGGTCATGGCATCCGTTCCCGCTCCGCGCGCGAGGCGCCGGAAATCGTCGCTCGGCGGTGCCCCGAAGCGGCGATCTCCGGCACCTCGCGCGGGTGGGCGGCGGGGGGTCAGGAGGCGAAGGCCTCGGCGGCGGAGCGGTAGAGCTTCGTGTAGGCCTGGATGCCTTCGTCGAGGTAGAAGCTGCCGTCGAGGTAGACGATCTGGTTCTTCTGCACGGCGGGGACGTTCTTCAGCGCCTCGGAGTTCTCGACGAGGTCCTTCGCCGAGACGTATCCGTCCTCGCCGAACATCGCGTCTCGATCGAGCA
The DNA here is from genome assembly GCF_046295495.1 of Microbacterium sp. Classification (GTDB taxonomy): domain Bacteria; phylum Actinomycetota; class Actinomycetes; order Actinomycetales; family Microbacteriaceae; genus Microbacterium. Next base: position 36,191 of record NZ_JBKBNC010000001.1, on the reverse strand, counting down.
CGAACAGCCACTCGGGGTTCGCCGCGGCGATCGCCTCGACGCTGATGTCGTCTCCGTGGGAGGCGTCTTCGGCCGCCCGCTCGAGCGCGGGGGTCAGCCCGAGCGTCGGGAACAGCGTTCCCACACCGCGACCCTCCCCCGGGGCGGCGTAGGCGATCTTGCCGCCCGAGGTGATGAGACCCATCACGGTCTGGGTCGGGTCATACGCCGTGCGGGCGTCGGCGATCGCTGCGTCGAGGTCGGCGGCGAGCGCGGCCGCCTCGTCGTCGCGGCCGAAGACCTTGCCGAGGATCGCCACCTGACGCTTGAGCTCGGCGGTGTGGTCCTCACCGTCACGCGGGCTGGTCTCGATCGTGGCCGGCTGGATGTCTTTCAGTTGCTCGTAGATCTCGCGGAAGCGGTAACCGCCCACGATGAGGTCGGGGTCGCTCGCGACGACGGCCTCGATGTCGGGCTCGCGGTGCAGGCCCACGTCGAGCACCTCGTCGCCGCCCGACAGCGAGGGCCAGAGGTCGTACATCAACGACTTGGGCGCGGCGACGAGCGCGATGCCCCAGTCGCTCAGCGTCTGGAAGGTCGTGTTGTCGAGCGCGACGACCCGTTCGGGCGCGACCGGGACCTCGATCGCGCCGTGGTTGTCTTCGACCGTCACGGTGGTCGCGGCGTCGGCCTTCTCAGCCGGAGCGGCGGGACCGGAGGCGCACCCGGCCAGCACGAGGGCGGCGGCGAGCGAGACCAGGGCGAGGGGACGGAACGAGCGAGGGTGCATGCGATATCTCTCCAGTGCGGGGCGAGGACGAGCCGCCCGGGGGTCTCCGGTGGCTCGGAAAGTTAGGTTAGCCTTAGCTAATGAAGTTGTCGAACCCGGCTCACGGAGCCCGTCTCGAACCCCGTCGCCACGAGCTCGAGTTCCGCTCGGCGGCCCTCGCGGAGCGCACGTTCCTCACCCCGGCCTACGTGCGCCTGCGCCTGGTGGGCTCCGATCTGCGCGGCTTCGACTCCCCCGGAGCAGACGACCACGTCCGCGTCTTCTTCCCCGGCGAGCCGGGTGCCCCCGGCGATCTGCGCTCCGCGCCGAGCCGCGAATACACGCCGGTGACGTGGGACGCCGCCGCGGGGTGGCTCGACATCGACGTGGCGCTGCACGGCGACGGTGTCGGCAGCCGGTGGGCCGAGGCGGCCCCGATCGGCGCCCCCGTCGGCGTCGGCGGACCGCGCGGGTCGATGGTGCTCGCGGGTCGCCCCGACGCGTGGCTCCTCGCCGGCGACGAGACCGCCGTCCCCGCGATCCGCCGCTTCGCCGCGGGCATGGACGACGACGCCACCGGGCGCATCGCCGTCGAGGTGCCCTCCGCGGCCTACGATCTGCCGGTCGCCGCCCCCGCGGGCATCGAGGTGGTGCAGCTGCACCGAGGCGAGCGGCCCGCCGGTGCCGAGCTCGGCGACTGGCTCGACGCGCTCGACGTGGAGGAACGACCCGACGGCTGCGTCTTCGGATTCGTGGCCGCGGAGCAGTCCGTCGTCCGCGCGGGCCGCGCCCTGCTGCTCGAGCGCTGGGTCGGCGATCCGGCGGCGACGATCGTCAAGGGCTACTGGAAGCGGGGGACGGCCGAGTACCACGCCCCGCATTGACGGTCGGCGGGCGATGACGGCGCCTCCGCGGGCGTGCAACCGCGGCCGCGCCCCGCGCCGCGCGGGCCCCCACGGCGCCGCGGAAACAGCGCCCGCGCAGCGGACAACCCGCTTGCGCACGCACGGTCAGTCGCGCTCCACTCCGCCCGCGAAGGCGAGCACGCGCGCGCGGAGGAAGGGCGGGATGAACACCGCCGAGGCCCCCGGCACCGGGTCGGCGGATGCCGCGGCGGCGGCATCCGCCAGCGCGCCGCGCAGCAGGGGCACCTCCGCACCGGCCGTGGTGAGCGCGTCGACCGCACGCACGGCGTATTCGTCGCCGATCGCGATGCGCTGCGCGACGGCCCCGCTCGGATCGACGCCCTCGGGCACGCGCACCGCCTGCAGAGCGGCGAGCGGGGCGGAACTGCGCGCGAAGGTCGTACTCGCGAGGCCGAGGGCGACCCAGACGCCCCCGTCGTCGGCCCGGGCGGAGAAATCGTCGCGTGCCGCCTCGAGGGCGCGCAGGCGGATGAGGGCGGGATCGTCCGCGGCCGGCGGGGTGTCGCCGGCGCGGGCGTCGTAGGCGTCGGTCGCCGCGATCGCGGCCCGGCGCAGCAGCGAGGCGAGCCCGTCCAGATCGGCGTCGGTCGCGAGCGGGCCCGCTCCCGGCGCGGCATCGCGCAGACCGCCGAGGGAGCGGGCCGCCTCCAGTGACGAGGATGCCAGGGCCGCCGCGGTGAGCCCTGCGGGAACGAGCGACGGGTCGGCGTCGACCGCGAGCACCGCCTGCGCCGCGGAGGCGAGGGCCCACGCCTCCGCGGCCGATCCGATGGTGGCCAGCAGCGCGTCGGCGTCGTCAAGCGAACCGGGTGCGTCGGTGAGGTCGGCGAGCATCGCGTCGGCCGCCGCCGAGGTGTCGTCGGCGAGGGCGGCCGCTTCGGCCGCCGTCATCGCCGGAGCGGCCGCCGCGGCGGAGAGGTCGGCGCAGGAGAGCGCCGCGGCGAGCGCCCCCGCCACGTCACCGGCGCCGCGGAGCGACTCGGCGCGGGCGAGCGCGGTGCGGGCGCGATCGGCGAGGACGGAGTCGCCCGCGGTCTCGGACGACGCCCGGGCCCGGTCGAGGGCGTCGTCGACCGCCGCGATGAGGGTGTCGTCGACCTCGGAGGCGGTGGACGCGCCGTCGGCGGGGGCGTCCACGGCCGTCGGCAACGCGGTGGGCGAGGCCGCCGGAGTGGGGAAGGCGGCCTCGGGCAGGTCCTCCCCCGTCATCACGGCATAGGCGCTGGCGATGTCGGCGACCTCGGTGATCGTCATCCCGCCCGTCGCCGCCAGCTGGTCGAGGTCGACGGCCGCACCCTCGGCGTCCACCGCCGTGCGCTGCCCGGCGGGGACGAGGATCGTGTCGATGCCGCCCGCCTCGATGGCGGCGGACACCTGTTCGGGCAGTCCCGCCACGGGGCTGACCGTGCCGAGTGGCGTGACCCCGCCGGCCAGCGCCACCCCGGGCTGCACCTCGGTGCCGTAATAGAGGGCGAGCACACCGACCGCCGTGACGGCGCCCGCGGCGGGGGTGGCGATGCGCGCGTCGAAGCCGAAGGTGTACGCGGTGTCGGCCCGTGCGCCGGTGAGCAGCGTCGCCGCGGTGACGGCGGTCCAGGTCGCCGACTGTGTCACCGGATCGACGCCGCTGACGTCGTTCTCGGTGATGTCGATGCTCAGATCGCCGCCGTCGGCGGACTGGGCCGTGATGCGCTGCGCCGTAACCCCGCCCTTCTTCCCGCTCGCGAACAGCACGGGCACGGTCAGCTCGGACCCCTCGAACGTGCCGTCGGAGCCGGTGCCGAAGCCCAGGGAGAACTTCACGTCGCAACCCGCGAGCGCGAGCGCGCACGCGAGCGTGAGGCCCACGGTCGGCAGGAGGCGTCTCATGCGCGGGACGCGTCGTCCGAGACGTAGAGCACGCACTCCGCGTCGTAGTAGTCGCGGGTGCTCCCCTCGAGACGCATCCCGATGCGCTCGGCCACCGCACCGGAGGCCGCGTTCGCCGGGTTGGTGACCGCCACCACGCGCCGGATGCCGTGGCGGTGGGCCAGGGCCAGCACGGCCGCCGCGGCCTCGGTCGCGTACCCCTCGCCCCACGCATCGGGGTGGAAGTGCCAGCCGATCTCGACGTCGTCGTCGCGCCCCGCGGCCACCCCGCTCGACCAGGGGATGCGCTTGAGGAGCACGGAACCGAGCCGGCGCCCGCCGGGCGTCGAGACGGCGCGCACTCCCAGGATGCCGTCGGCCAACCCCCTCCAGCGATCGAGCAACGCGTCGACCTCGGCGGCATCCGTCATCACCTGGCCGGTGCCCAGGAAACGGCGCACCTCGGGTCGGCGGTACATGTCGAACAGGAACGCCCGGTCCTCGTCGGAGCGGGTCCATTCCCCGAGCACGAGACGGTCGGTGGCCAGCCGCGTGCGGCGCATCGGCACGTGCGGGATGCCGTCCTCGGCGAAGGGGGCGCCGGAGACCACGAAGCCGAAGCGGCCGTACCAGCCGGCGAGGTGCGCCTGCGCGTCGAGCAGGACCGGGATGCCGGATGCCTCGGCATCCACGACCTCGAGGGCCTCGCGCATGAGGTCGGCGGCGATGCCGCGCCCGCGGGCGTGCGGCGCGGTCGCGACCCGGCCGATACGGGTGTTCGCGGGTTCGCGCAGCAGGCGGAGGGTGGCGAGCACCTCGTCGCCCTCACTCGCCCAGAGAAGCTCGGCTCCGGGCTCGATGTCGCGGCCGTCGATCTCGGGATACGCGGCATCCTGCTCGACCACGAACACCAGGACGCGCATCCACAGGATGCGGTAGAGCGTGAGGGGCGCGATGTCGGCGACGGGCGCCCGGTGGAAGGTGACGGCCATCCTCCGACGCTACCTCGCGGAAGGCCCGCGCTCGGCCCCGATCCCGCCCCGCGCGCCGGGTGGTGGCCCGGTGTCGGAGGCCGGCGCTACCCTCGTGCCATGTCGTTCCAGGCGTATTTCGACACCATCGAGACCAAGACCGGTCTCACCCCGCGTCAGTTCATCGCCCTCGCCGAGGATCGCGGCTTCGGGCCGGGCACGAAGGCGACGCCGATCCTGCAGTGGTTGAAAGACGACTACGACCTCGGCCGCGGGCACGGCATGGCGCTCGTTCACGTGATCACGAAGGGTCCGCGCATCGGCGACACCCACGTCGGCCGGGCGGGCCCCCACGGCGACAGGAGCGACGAGCTCTGGCTCGACGGAGCGGCCTCGAACCCGAACCCGTGACGACTCCCCGGCCCGTCGGTGTCGGAGTCGGCCCGGGTGGCACCCGCTACCCCGCTCCGAAGCGACGCGACGCGGCGACCTGCTCGGCGACGCGCCGCAGCGCGAGGATGAGCGGTTCGACCAGCGCCGTGCCCAGCACGACGTACCGCACGGCGTCTTCGATCGAGGTCTCCGGGGTCGCGGCGAGTTCCGCCTCGGCGAGCGCGCCGAGGTGCTCGACGTAGGCGTCCATCACCGGATCGGGCACGGCGAAGCCCGCGCGGTCGAGCGTCGCGAGCGCGTGCGCGACGGCGGCCACCTGATCGGGGAAGCACTGCTCGGCGCTGCCCCCCATCCGCTCGAGCAGCGCCAGCGCCGCGGTGAGGTCGATGTCGGCCGCGACAGCCGGCGTGACCGCGGCGTTGGCGGCGCCGAGCAGGTCGTACGGATTCTCGGGCGGGTCCTCGAGTACGCCGACGACCTTGCGCACCCCCGCGATCCCGACGCCCGCATCGACGAGAGCGCGGATGATGCCCAGGCGCTGCACGTGGGCTTCGCCGTAGGCGGCCTGGGTCGGCGACGAGCGCTCCCCCTCGGGGAGGAGCCGTTCGCGCAGGTAGTACTTGATGGTGGCGACGGGCACGCCGCTGCGGGTGGCCAGCTCCGAAATCCGCACGGCTTCTCCCTTGACTCGATACCGATACTATCCAACACTGGATAGTGACGCTATCGAGTAAGGACGGTCCATGGCATCCATCAATCCGGGTCGGATGACCCACCGCTGGAACGGCGAACTGGTCGTCTTCCACATCGGCATGACAGTGAACCGCTGGTGGCGGTTCGACCAGTGGATGCCGCTCATGGGCGACATGCCGAGGATGCTGCGCGAGCTGAGTGCCGACCCGGCGTCGGGTCTGCTCGGTTCCACGATGCTGCTCGGAGCGCGCGGGCCGTACCTGGTGCAGTACTGGTCGTCGCTCGACAAGCTGTACACCTACGCCTCCGCGCCGTCGCAGGCGCACCGACCCGCCTGGACGCGCTTCAATGCACGCGCGCGCAAGGTCGCGGGCGCGGTGGGCGTCTGGCACGAGACGTTCGTGGTCGACCGCGCCGAATCCATCTACGTCTCCACGCCGACGATGGGCCTGCCGAAAGCGACCGAGATCGCCCCCGTCGCCTCGCGCCACGATCGGGCGCGGGCCCGAGCGGCCGACGGGCGCACGCGCGCCGACCGCGCCGCGGAGTGAGGGGCCAGACTGGGGACATGGCCTCCCTCCTCACCACGCCCTCCGAGCTGCACACCGCGATGGCCGCGGGGGCGTTCCCCGACGGCGGACCGGTGCGGGTGCTCGACGTGCGCTGGAGACTCGACCGACCCGACGGACGACCGGAGTACCGCGACGGGCATCTCCCCGGTGCGCAGTACGTCGACCTCGACCACGATCTCGCCGCGCACGGCGCACCCGGTGAGGGGCGGCATCCCCTCCCCCCGGTCGAGGTCCTGCAGGAGGCCGCGCGCCGCTGGGGCATCGACGAGGGCGACACGGTCGTCGTCTACGACGACCTGAAGAACATGTCGAGCGCCCGCGCCTGGTGGCTCCTGCGCTTCGCGGGCGTCGCCGACGTCCGCCTGCTCGACGGCTCGCTGCGCGCCTGGACCGACGCCGGCTTCACCCTCGAGACGGGGGATGCCGACAGCCCGCCGCCCGGGTCGATCACGCTCGCCTACGGCGCCCTGCCGGTGCTCGAGCTCGACGCGGTGGCCGCGTTCGCCGATGACGCCCTGCTGCTCGACGCCCGCGCCGCCGAGCGCTACCGCGGGGAGGTCGAACCGATCGACCCGCGTGCCGGGCACGTACCGGGCGCCGTGAGCGCACCGACGACCGACAACGTCGGCGACGACGGACGGTTCCGCTCGCCCGAGGAACTGCGCGCCCGGTTCCGCCTGCTGGGCGCCGACGACGGCATGAGCGTCGGCGTGTACTGCGGGTCGGGCGTGACGGCGGCGCACCAGGCGGTGGCCCTCACTCTCGCGGGCTTCGAGCCGCGGGTGTTCCCGGGGTCGTGGAGCCAGTGGTCGAACCACCCCGAGCTCCCCGTGGCGACGGGGCCGGAGCCCCGCTAGACCCGTCAGGTCCAGAGGTCGTCGACCGGGATGTGGCGTCCGAGCACGTTCTGCGCCGCCCGGTGACCCGAGAGCAGGGCGCCGGGAACGGTGGCGGGGTCGTCGCCCCAGGTCGCCTCGCCCGCCAGGTGCAGGACGCCGCCCAGCGGGACCGCGAGGTCGTCGTGGTCGGCGCCGACGGACCCCGGCAGCATGTAGGCGTAGGAGCCGCGCGAGAAGGGGTCGTCCTGCCAGCGGGTGACCACGACGCTCTCCGGCTCGGGGACGGCGTCGCCGTACAGTCGGCGCAACTGCGCGAGCGTCGAGGCCGCGATGTCGGCATCGCTCCACGTGCGGGTTGCGACAGCGGCGGGGCCGGCCGCGAAGGTGAGCAGCGCGGGTTCGTCGTGCAGGCGTCCCAGGTCGTACCAGGAATGCCACCACTCACCCTGGTCGCCGAGCTGGCGGATGCCGTACACCCCGGGCTCCCAGAAGCGCTCGGCGAAGCGCAGCACGACCTTCTCGAAGGCGTTCATGCGGAGGAGGTCGAGAGCCCGCCGGTGCCCCTCGGGGAGAGCGGGCTCGAGCACGAGATCGCCCGCGTGCAGCACGCCGATCGGGACGGTGACCACGGCGTCCGCCGCGGCGAACGTCCCCCGGTCGGTCTCGACCTCGACCCCATCCGACCCCCAACGCACGTGCGAGACGACGTGCTCGAGGCGCACGTCGAGGCCGTCGGCGAAACGGGTGGCGAGTTCGTCGTAGCCGCGGGGGAAGACCACCTCGTCGCCGTCGACGGTGTCGTCGTCGAGGCCGTGCGCGCCGAGTCCGTCCATGCCGATGCCGTACTGCTCCTGCGCCCGGCGGTCGTTGTACTCGCGCACGCGCTCGCGGCGCTCCGCGTCCCAGTCCTGGGCGGCGAGCGCGCGCTCGACCACGTCGGCGTAGGTCGCGTCGGGCGCCGCGGCGGCGATCACTTCGACGAGGGCGGCGTTGAGGGTGCGCACGTCGTCGGCATACTGCCGGACGGCCACAGCGTCCAGGCGCCGCCCCTCGGCGTCGAAGTACGTCAGCGGACGGGAGGCCGGTTGGTAGCCGCCGACGGTGAACTCCACCATCGGCATCCCGAACGCCCGCGCGGCCGCCGCGACGGGGCTGTCGTCGATGCCGTGGATCCACGAGGCCCCGCGGTCGGTGACGTGACCGCCGCTGCGGTCGGTGAAGACGCGGCCGCCGACGCGGTCGCGGGCTTCGAGCACGACGACGCGGCGACCCGCACGCGTGAGCAGCCGGGCGGCGGCGAGGCCGGAGATCCCGGCCCCGACGACGACGGTGTCGAACTGGTCCATGGGGCCTCCGCGAACTCGTGGTTCCGCGACGCTACTGCGGACCCGGATGCCACGGCATCCGCCGTTCTGTCGCGCCCGGGCGGGATCGATGGCCGCTGTGTACAGCACCGTCGGCGCCCGCGCGCGACGACTCGACGCGAACCGCCCCGGATCAGCGCGGACCGGAGGTCATTCGCAGCCGACGCCGTCTCCGTCGCGGTCGAGATGCTTGCCGTAGCCGGGGTCACCACGGCGCACGGGTGCCGCTCCGGCGGCGCGGGCCGCCGAGCAGTTCTCGAACGACGTGACGGTCGGCACCGATGGCTGCGCGGGAACGGGAGCGGGAGCCGGCACGGAGGGCGCCACGGGGACGGAGACGCGTCCCTGGAGGTCGACGATCTGCGCCGCGCGCGCGTCGAGCTCCGCCTGGGCGGCCGTCGCCGCGCTTTCCATCTCGGCGACGCGAGCGGTGGACGAGGCCAGCTCTCCCCTGACCTTCTGCACCTCCGCCTTCGCCGCGGCCAGCTCCGTTGCCGCGGCCTCGACGTCGGCACCCGCATCCGTCACCGTTTCGGCAGCTGCGCTGACCTCTGTCTGCAACGAGGAGACCTCCGACGACAGCGAGGCCAGTTGCGTCTGGGCGGTCGAAGAACCCAGTCCCGCCCCCAGGAGAATTCCGGTGACGAGCGTGGAGGCCGCCACGATCGCACCCGTTCTGCGCGTCACCGTCTTCTTCGAGAAGGGGACCCGGGCTGTGGCGACCACCGGTTCCGCCCACGTCGAGCCGTTCCAATAGCGCAGCTCTCCGCCGGCATGAGCTGCCGGGTACCACCCGGCAGCGGGCACGTTCGAGTCGGACATGGTCCCCCATTTCGCGGCGACACCGGCGTCGCCATCTGTGTGCGCCCCCGCACAACGAGGTGATTATCGCGGACCGCATGCGCATGGAGCAAATGAGACGACATCGCTCACCCGCACGGCGTCGCTCCGCAGCGAAGACGACCGAATCATCGCGGCCACCTCTTCCACTTCGTTACCTCACCGTTATAGAGTAAGTGCACGGTGATCGTTTTGCTGTGGCGGTCACCGACATGTGATTGCAGGACACTCTGGTGCAGACAGGGCCGGCCGGGATTCTCCCGACCGGCCCTTCTGCATTCCCGGCCCTTCGGTCGGAAACTCGCCGAGGACCCGCGGCGGGGGGAGGATGAGGACGTGAAGGACGAAGACCTGACCGAACCCGACGGACGCATCGTGCTCGTGCGGCACGGCGAGACGGAGTGGAGCCGAACGGGCCGCCATACCGGCCTCACCGACATCCCGCTCACCGAGACCGGGGCGTACAAGGCCGAGCTCGCGGGTACGCTGCTGGCGACCCGCCGGTACGACCTCGTGCTGTCGAGCCCCCTGACGCGCGCCACCGAGACGGCCGCGCGCGCCGGGTATCCGAGCGTGTCGACCGACGCGCGCTTGGTCGAATGGGACTACGGCGCGTACGAGGGCCTGACGACGCCCGAGATCATCGAGCAGCTCGGGCGACCGTGGACCATCTGGCAGGCGGGCGCCCCGGCCGGCGCGACCCCCGGCGAGACCGTCGAGCAGGTCACCGCGCGCGCGTCTTCGCTGATCGCGGATCTGCGCCCGCGGGTGCGGGCCGGGGAGCAGGTGTTGCTGTTCTCGCACTCGCACTTCCTGCGCGCCCTCGCCGGGACCTGGCTCGGTCTGACCGCGGCGGGTGGCCGCTACTTCGTCCTCGGCACCTCGGCGGTCAGCGAGCTCGGCTTCGAGCACGGCTCCGAGGTCATCACGCAGTGGAACCACGTGCGCGGGCGCTGACGCGCGACCCGAGTCGGTCCGGGCGAGGTCAGCCGCGCAGCCGCCCGTCGTGGATCTCGACCACGCGATCGGCCCGCTCGGCGACCGTCGCATCGTGCGAGGCGACGAGGGCGGCCATGGCGTCACGACGCACGTGCTCGACGATCACCGAGATCACGGACGCCGCCGTGGCACTGTCCAGCTGCGCGGTCGGCTCGTCGGCCAGAAGCACGCGCGGACGGCGGACGAGTGCCCGCGCCACGGCGACGCGCTGCTGCTGCCCGCCCGACATCTCGTCGGGGCGTTGTGCGGCGTGATCGGCCAGGCCGACGGCATCCACCATCTCGCGTGTCCGCGCGCGACGCTCGCGAGCGCCCGTCCCGGCCACCCGAAGGGGGAGCTCGATGTTCTCGGCGGCGGTGAGGAACGGCACGAGCGCGAAGTCCTGGTCGACGTAGCCGATCACCTCGCGGCGCACGCGCGCGGCCTCGGCCTCCGCCGCGCCGGTGAGGGGAGTCCCGGCGATCCAGGCAGCTCCTTCGTCGGGCTCGTCGAGTCCGGCCGCGATCGTCAGCAGGGTCGTCTTGCCCGACCCCGACGGCCCGCGAAGCACCACGAACTCCCCCGCGGCGACCGTGAGCGAGGCACCGGTCAGCGCGAGCGTACGCGCGGCCCCCGCGCCGAAGACACGCGACAACCCCTCGAGTCGGATCACGGTGTCGGTGGTCATGAGCGGCGCTCCCGTCGGGTGAGGGGTCTCGCGGGCAGGGTGATCGGCTCGTCCACGACGGGCGCCGCGCCGGGGGTGCGTCCCGCGGCGTCGCGCGGGGCATCCGGGCCCGCTCCGCGATGCTCCGGGGCCGTCGCGTCGGACGCCGCGCGCATCCCGGCCCCCTCCGCCGTCCCGGCGGCCTGCACGCGCACGTGGTCGCTCTCGAGCTGCAGGCGCACGCGATCCCGCATGCCCAGCCGCTCGATGTGCTCGCGCGGAAGCTGCAGGCGACCGGCGCGATCGAGCACGGCGTACTCGCGCGCGTCGCCACCGCCGCCCACCGCGTCACGCCACACCTCGACCGAGGTGCGTCCGTCGCGGATGCCGACCGTGCGGCGCACGTGATCGGCGACGCCGGCGTCGTGCGTGACGATCAGCACCGTCACCCCCGACTCCTCGTTGACCGCGCGCATCGCCTCAAGCACCTGAGCGCTGCTGGCGTCGTCGAGCTCTCCGGTGGGCTCGTCGGCGAAGAGCACACGGCATCCATTCGCCAGCCCCAGCGCGATCGCCGCGCGCTGCCGTTCGCTCCCGGTCACCTGCCCCGGGCGTCGATCGGCCACCGCGGTCACCTCCAGCAGCGACAACACCTCGGCCGCGCGCGCGGCGCGACGGCTGCGGGGGACGCGGCCGACCGAGAGCGTGAGGTCGAGGTTCTCGGCAATGGTCAGCGTGGGCAAGAAGTTGCGGCCGGTCTGCTGCCAGACGAAGCCGGCGACCGTGCGCCGGTATTCGGCGCGCTGACGCGGGCTGAGGGCGAGCAGGTCGCGCCCGGCCACGCTCGCGCGCCCGGCGCTGGCGGTGTCGAGCGCCGACAGGATCGACAGCAGCGTCGACTTGCCCGACCCCGAAGCCCCGACGATGGCGGTCAGCTCTCCGCGCTCGACGCGCAGGTTCAAGCCCTGCAGCGCCTGCACCTCCACCCCCGCTCCGCGGAAGATGCGCACCAGGTCGACGCACTCGATCTCGACGGCGTCCTCGGTCATCCGTGCTCTCCCTCTCGTTCGCCGCGACGCGCGCGGCGGCCCGTTCCCCTCGCCGCCGAGGCGACGGTCGAGGTGATCGCGATGAGCGCCACGATCCCCAGCGCCACACCCGCCGTCGCCACCCACGCCGACGGCTCGACGGGGGCCGTGATGCCGAGGCGGTCGGCGAGGCCGCCCGCGCCCGCGACCACGACCACTCCGGCCCAGCCGACGCCCCACCCGACCCCCGCCGACACCGTCGCCAGCGGCACGACCTCTGCGGCGACCAGGCCGCGCACGCGACCCGCGCCGATCATCCGGAGGACGGCCCGCGTGCGCCGGCGCTCCCCGCCGGCGGCGACCTCGGTGACTGCGGCGATCGCGAGCGCGGCGAGCGCGGCGACGACGGCCGCCCCGGCCAACAGCAGGAGAAGCGTCGTCACGGTGGGGGCGGACTCGCGCCGCAGGGTCTCGGATGCCGTGTCGACGACATCCAGGGCGGGATGGGCGTCGCGAACGCGGGCGGCGACCACGCCGACGTCGGTCGCCGTGATCAGCACGCACGCGGTGTCGGCGGGGGCGGCGAGGGATGCGGCATCCCGGTCGTCGAGCAGCACCCAGGCCTCGGTGTCGGCGGGCAGCACCTCGTCGTCGACCGCCGTCACACCCGACACCTCGATCCCGCCCACCACCGCGGAGCCCGCGAGCAGACCGGCCGCAGACCGCGACACGATCGCCGAGACGGGCGACGACGGCGCGAGTACCGGCACGTCGGCCCGCACGCGATTCAGCTCCGCCGTCGGGGCGGACAGAACGGTCACGGCGCGCAGGCGCCCGTCGACGGTGACCGGGATGCCGCCCAGTCGACGCACCTCGGCGAGGGCCGTCACGCCGTCGGGCGCATCCCCCGCGAGCTCCGCGGTCGCGACCCCGTCGCCGCACGCGCGCACGTCGGCGCCCACGCTCCGGTACGCCGCGGCGGACAGTCCGTCGCCGGTGAGGTGCGCGAGACCGAGCGCGAGGGTGGCCGTGGCGACCGCGATGGTCACCCCCGTGATCTGCAACACGCGCCCCGATCCGCGCGCCAGGCGCGCGACGGCCAGGCCCGCGCCCACGCGCGACCCGCGAGCGAGCACGCGGGCCACCGGGGCGAGCCCCCACCCGAACGCGCGGGCGAACACGAGTCCCGCCGAGAAGCCGACCAGGGGGATCACGGCGCTGAGCAGGGGATCGGCGCCGGTGTCGGGCAGACCGCGCACCAGCAGCAGAGAGACGGCGACGGCGGCCGTCGCGAGCACCACGATCCCCGCGGCCGTGCGCACGACCGGGGGAATCCGCGATGCCACGACCGCCCGACGCCCGCCCGCCGCAGCGATCGCGGCCCCGCCGACCACCACGGCCGCGACCGTTCCGAACCCTGCGGAGGCGGCATCCGGGGTGGCGGCCACCGCGACACCCCATCCGATCGCGGCGCCCGCGAGCACCGCGACGGCGGCGACGCAGGCCGCGGAGAGCGCGAGTCGCGTCGTGGTCGCGCCGCGCGCCGAGGCCAGCACGCGTTCAGGCGCCCGACGACGCTCGGCGGCGATCACGGCGAGGGCGGCGACCAGGGCCGCCGCGGTGAGGGGGGCCGCTCCCAGCAGCGCGGCAAGGGCGACGAGGGCGTTCTGCTCCCCCACCAGACCCGCGAGGAGCGCGGGGAGCCGGGTCGACACGGTCACCGGGTAGCCGCTCGACAGCGTCGTGCCCTGCGCCGAGGTCTTGTTGGCGGCGCGCTCGAGAGCGGCGATGTCGCCCGCGCCCAGATCGACCGCTCGCACGGGCAGGGTGGCCACGACCTGTGCGCGTGCGAGCTGCGGGCCGAGGGTGGCGATCGAGCCCGGATCGACATACGCTCCGGCGGTCACGAGATCGAGACCGCCGGAGCCTCGCTCCGACTGCGCACGGTGGAAGACGTCTTGCGCGGACGGTCCGCCATCGTCGTCGGCGACGATGCCGCTCACGACGATGCGCCCGTCGGGCCCGTCGTACGCCGACCCCACCACCGCGCCGACGCGGGCGGCCACCGCCTGTTCGAACGCGACCTCCACGGGCTCGCCCGTGACCCACGGCCGGGGCGCCGTCCCCTCGATCACGGTCCGCGACGATGGGGATCCGGGTACCGCCCCGAGGCGCAGCCGCACCAGGGTTCCCCCGGATGTCACCGCCGTGAGATCGGGGAAGGTCACCACCCACGACGGCTCACCGAGCGCCGCGGCCAGCGGGGCGTCCACCGACCCCGGGTAGTTCTCGAGCGTCCGGGCGATGTCGTCGACCGTGTCGGCGCCGAGGGCGAAGCCGTCGAGGTCGGCGCTCAGCACGACGGTCGCGGCATCCTGCCCCGCGACCAGCGCCGCGGTGAGACGCTGATCCGCGACCGTCTCGAGCACCCGCGGAACGAGCACGGCGGATGCCACGAGCACCGCCGTCGCCGCCGCCACCAGGGCGAGCGCACCGACGTGCGGCACGATCGTCCGCCACCGCCGTCTCATCGCTCGCTCCCCCGCCGGGGCACGTCGTCGGCGATGGCGAACGCGATCGCGCCGGCGACGGCGACCAGCGCGAACGGGACGATCGCCGCGGTCGCCCCGATCGGATCCACCGTCACGACGACCCCGACCGCGCGCGACAGCGCTCCGGTGACCACGGCGGGGAGCAGCAGCACGCCCGTCACGGCCGCCGACGCGACGCCGACGATCACCCCGGCCGCCGCTCCCCCGGCCGCCTCCCGCACGCGGAGGCGACGACGGGCGGCGGCATCCCATCCGATCGCGCGCAACGACACCGCCTCGGATCGGCGCGCGCGACGGGCACCGAGCGCCACCGCGGCGAGCCCGGCGACCGCGAGCACGCCGGTCCCCACCGCCCCACTCCACAGCAGCGCTGACACGGTCGACAGCACGGCGCGCCCGTCGTCGCGCGCGGTGCCCGCCAGGCGCGCGCCGTCGGGGAGCACGGCGGCCACGGCCGCGGGGTCGGCGGTGGCCGGGAGCCACGCGGACGCCGCGCCCGGAAGCGACGAGAAGGCGCGCAGACGGTCCGCCGTCACCGCCGTCGCGTCGACGAGCACCGCCGAGGGCAGCGCCGCCCCGGGCACGGCCGGGACGATGGCGGAGATGCGCGCGCCGCGGGCGTCGGCTCCCGGCACGAGCGCGAGGGGAAGGGTGTCGCCCTCGTCGACGCCCGCCGCCTCGGCGAATGCGCGCGACACCACGGCGGAGGCGGCTCCCGCGACCGGCACGAAGCGCACGCGCGTGATGTCGCTGTTCACCGCGACCACCGGCGGGCCGGCGTCGGGCTGCATGTCGATCGCGTCGCCCGTGATGTCGACCGGCATGACCGCCGTCCCCAGATCGAGCGGATCGCCGTCGGCCGTCATCGCATCGATCGAGACGAGGGCGCCGAACGCGGCGGGTGTCTGCACCGCGAGCTCCACGGCGGCCACGCGCCACCGCC
Source organism: Microbacterium sp. (assembly GCF_046295495.1). Classification (GTDB taxonomy): domain Bacteria; phylum Actinomycetota; class Actinomycetes; order Actinomycetales; family Microbacteriaceae; genus Microbacterium. The sequence goes on along the minus strand of NZ_JBKBNC010000001.1, from coordinate 20,829 downwards.
CCTCGGCACCGGTCGTCACCGGCGGGATCGTGAACGCCCCGTCGGCACCGGGGGCGACGGCGGTGATCCTCCCCCAGTCGTCGAGGAGCACGACGGATGCCGCGGCGGACTCGGCGTCCGTCGCCCCCACCTCGACGCGCAGCGTCGTCGCACCACGCGCCACCTCCGCGCCGGGGGCCTCCGCGCGCAGGGCGGCGACGAGGCGATCGAGGTCGGGTACCGCCGGATCGGCGAGTGCCGCGAGAGCCGCGGGAGCCGCCGTCACCAGCGACGCCGAGCGCGCGGCGATCGAGGTGTTCGCGCTCCACACCGGCGCCGCTCCTGCACCCGCCGAGACGGCGACCACGCGGTCGAGCACCGCCGGGGTGAGATCGTCGCCGTCGCCGGCGATGCGATGGGTCGCCCCCTCCTGCAGCGCGACGGCGGTGCGCGAGGCGGATTCCCAGGTCGTCTGGTACATCGCGGCGAACAGCAGCTGCCCGGCTGCGGCGCCCACGAGCACGACGGTGGCGCCGAGGGCCAGCGGGCGCCGCGTCGCCCCCACCGCCGACAGGAACCGTCCGGCGTCGCCGCGCGCACCCCATCGTTCGCGCAGCCGGCGGGTCGCCCACAGCGGCACCGCGGCACCGACCAGCACCAGAGCGAGCAACAGCGCGGCGGGGGCGAGCACCGCGAGCGGATCCGGGGCGGTGCCGCTCCGCCCCTGCCCGAGGGTCGAGCCGAGCGACAGCAGGCGGGCGGTGGTCGCCGCCGCGAGCAGGAGGAAGACGGATGCCGCGATGACGGCACCCCAGCGCCGGGCCGCGGGGGTGCCGCCTTCGACCCGCGTGAGCGCCCGCACGTCGTCGGCGGCCAGCAGCGCGACCAGGGCGACGGGAGCCGCGGCCCCCAGCACGAGCGCACCGCCGATCGCGGGGACGAGGGCGAGGGGCGGTGGCACGGCGAGCACCGCGACCCCGGCCCCGGCCACGGCGCCGACCACGCCGGGGATCAGGGCCCGTGCGGCCTCCCGGCCCACGATGCGGGCAGACGACTGCCCGCGCGCCCAGCGGATGCGACGCTCCGCTCCCCCCGCTCCGACGAGCAGCGCGGCGAACAGCGCGGTGACGCCGACGGAGGCGAGGACAGCGGCCAGGAGCGCCACCGGCTCGGCCGCCTCGAGCACCGCGGCGCGCGTCGTGGCGATCTGCGTCGTCGGCACCAGCGCGCCCGCGGTCTCGAGGGCGGAGGTGTCCTCCCCCGACGCCGCGAGAGCGTCGGGCAGCGCCCGCCACCCCGCCGCCATGCCCTGAAGGGTCGCGAGGTCGAGGGCCGCGGCATCCGGGTGCAGGGTCCAGTGCACCGAGCGGTCGAGGCCGTCGGCCTCGGCCACGGCATCCACGACCCCGGGCGCCACCGCGAGCGGCCCCTCTCCGCCGCCCTCGGCGAAGGCGGCCCGCACACCGAACCACCGGTCGGCCGCGGCACGTGACGACGACCACAGTCCGGTCACCTCCACGCGCGCCGCACCGAGGTCGAGGTCGTCGCCCACGGCGATCCCGAGCGCCTCGGCCGCCGTCGCCGGCAGCGCCGCCTCGTTCGCATCCGACGGCCGGCGCCCCTCGGCCATCGGCAGCGCCTCGAGGTCGTCGGCGCTGACGCCGGCGAGATACCCGCGGCCGTCGCCGAGGTCGAGCAGGCCGGCGATCTCGACGCGTTCGACCGTCACGCGCGCCGCCGCGGGCATGACCTCGACGATCGCCGCCCGCACCCGCTCGTCCTGACCACCCGGGTCGTCGGATGCCGGCAGCGCCAGGTCCAGCCCGGTGTCGGCACCCGATCCCGACGACACAATGCTGCGCGCGCCGGCGTCGGCGGCCGCCACCGTGAGCGCGGGGACGATCACGGTGAGGGCGGTGGTGACGGCCGCGACGAGGGCGACCATGCCCTCGAAGACGGCGCGCGACGAAGGAGGCAGAAGGCGCACGGCGTCCCTAAACGAGAAGGATGTGCCGACCCTACTCCGTGGCCGCGGCGGGCCGACCGCCCCCGCCACGACGCGCCGGTGGCGGGCCGGATGCCGCAGGGCGCGGCCGGGGAACCGCCCTCGTGAGAAATCACGAAAATATAACGACGAGGTCTTCCCCTCCGTTACCTCACCGTTATAGAGTGCTCGCACGGTAGTTGTTTTGCTGTGGCAGCTACCGACATGTGATTGCAGGACACTCTTGGTGCAGGGACAAGGGCCGGTCGGAAGCCTCTCCGACCGGCCCTTACTCTGTCGGCGGACGCCGCCCTCGCTCCGCCGACCCGCGGCGTGGCCGCGGACCCACGCCGCCTCGGCCGCACGCCGCTCCCCTACGCTGAGTGCATGACCGATCGACGCCTCGCCGTGCAAGCCTGGGAGAGCCTCTTCCGCGCGCAGCACGAGGTCTTCGAGGACATCCGGTCGGACTTCGTCAGCACCGAACTCAGCCAGGCCGAGTACGACGTGCTCCTCACCGTCACGCGCGCCCCGCGCATGACGGCACGACTGCGCGACGTGACCGGCAACATGCTGATCAGCCAGCCGAGCGTCTCGCGCCTCGTGGAGCGCATGGTCTCGCGCGGCCTCCTCACCAAGTGCGCCGACCCGGAGGACGGCCGCGGCTCCCTCGTCACGGCCACCGAGGAAGGGGCGGTCATCTTCCGTCGTCTCGCCGCCGCACACGGCCGGTCGATCGCGGAGCGCATGGCGCGACTGGACGACGCCGAACTGACGCAGTTGCACGCGCTGACCGCGAAGCTGCGCACCGGCCGCTGAAGCGCGGGACGACGGAACCGGCCGCTCGGCCGCTCAGCACTCGATGACGTTGACCGCGAGCCCGCCCTCGCTCGTCTCTTTGTACTTGGTCGACATGTCGATGCCCGTCTGACGCATCGTCTCGACCACCGCGTCGAGGGAGACGTAGTGGCTTCCGTCGCCGCGCAGCGCAAGGCGGGCGGCGGTCACGGCGGTCGACGCCGCGATCGCGTTGCGCTCGATGCACGGGATCTGCACCAGACCGCCGACCGGGTCGCACGTGAGTCCGAGGTGGTGTTCCATCGCGATCTCGGCGGCGTTCTCGATCTGGCGGTTCGTGCCGCCCATGACCGCGGTGAGTCCGCCCGCGGCCATCGCGCAGGCCGAACCGACCTCGGCCTGGCATCCTCCCTCCGCGCCCGAGATCGACGCGTTCGCCTTGAACAGGGAGCCGAGAGCGGCGGCCGTCAGCAGGAACCGACGGATGCCGCGTCGGCGGTTCGCCTCGGCGACGTCGTCGTCGTCCCAGTGCGACACCTCGGAGCGCGTGACCGCGTGCCCGTCGTAACCGAGCAGGGCGCTGCCCACCAGCTCGCCGTGCGGAGTGACGGCGTTGCCGACGCCGAGACCCGAGTCGGCGAGGAAACGCCACCAGTACATCGCGACGGCCGGCAGGATCCCCGCGGCCCCGTTGGTGGGGGCGGTGACGACGCGACCGCCCGCCGCATTCTCCTCGTTGACCGCGAGCGCGAAAGCCCCGAGCCACTCCCCCGGAAGCTCTCGACGCCCCTCGGCCTCGACGGCATCCAATTGTTCGCGGATGACGGCGGCCCGCCTCTTGACCCTCAGGATGCCGGGCAGCACTCCGTCGTTGTTCAGTCCGGCGTTCACGCAGGCCGCCATGGCGTCCCAGATGCGATCGAGCCCCGCGGCGATCTCGTCGTCGGAGCGCAGCGCCTCTTCGTTCAGGCGCGCGGCTTCGGCGATCGTGATGCCGCGCTCGTCGCACAGCCGCAGGAGCGTCGCCGCATCGTCGAAGGCGAGCGGCATGGGCGCCGACGCCACGCGCGCCGACTCCCCCTCGCGACGGATGAATCCTCCGCCGACCGAGTAGAACGTCTCCTCGGCGAGCACCTCCCCCGCCGCGTCACGCGCGACGAGCGTCATCGCGTTGGGGTGGCCGGGAAGGCGCGTGCGCGGCTCGAGCGCGATGTCGGCCTTGGCGAACGGGATCTCGTGCGTGCCCGCCAGGGCGAGCGCCCGGCCGTCGGGCCAGTCCGACCACGCCCGGCGCACGGCATCCGGGTCGACGGTCTCGGGCTCCAGGCCCTGCAGACCCGCGACGACGGCGTCGGGGGTGCCGTGGCCGATGCCGGTCGCACCGAGCGAGCCGTAAAGGGCGCACGAGACGGAGGCCACCCGCTCGAGGGCACCGGCGCCCTGGAGTCGGGCGGCGAAGGAGAAAGCGGCCCTCATGGGGCCGACGGTGTGGGAGCTCGAGGGTCCGATCCCGATGGAGAACAGCTCGAACGCGGAGGTGTATGCGCTCATTCCGCCAGCGTACGTCTCCCTCCGCGACACCTGCCGGCCATCGGGTCGCCACGCCCGGGATGCATTCTGTCCTGAGCCGATTAGACGTCTCCCACTGTCCCGGCTATGCTGGACCACGGCCTGCGCGCCGTTTCGCGCGGAGGCCCTGCGCCCGTAGCTCAATGGATAGAGCATCTGACTACGGATCAGAAGGTTAGGGGTTCGAGTCCCTTCGGGCGCACACTGTGTTGAGACAGTGACTGGCCCCGGCCGTGAGGAAACTCCGGCCGGGGCCTTTTTCTGTCTCCGACCCCACCTACGGACACCCATCGCGCGTGCCGATCAGGGTGAGACGTCTCACGGACGCGTGGGCATCTCGCGTGCGGCATTCCGACGGCGCGGAATCCGCCCGCGTGGAGTGCGGGCCGGGGATCCGCGTCGTGCGCCCGAAGCTCCCCGCCAGGGGGAGGTCGTCGATCAGCGCGCGGGGGACTTCTTCTTCTTGCCGCTCTTGCCGCCGCCGGTCGTCGCCTCGGGAGCGGATGCCGCGAGCTCCTCGTCGGCGGCCGCTCGGTCCTTCGCCTTGCGCTTGGCCTGGGAGGCGAGGCGGGCGAGGTCGACCATGCGCAGCGCGTCCATGCGCGCCCGACGCATCGTGGCGTAGTCGGGATCGGCGTCGGCGGTCATGCCCTCGACGTCGAGACGCTTGCTGAGGTTCGCCTCGACATCGCCCCACGCCGCGATTCGCGCGTCGGCGACGAGGGCCTTCACCCGCTCGGGGTCGTCGGCGAGGGCGCGCAACTCCTTCGCGACCCCGCGCGACTGCTTGGCGCGGCGTCGGAGGTTGCGCGTGTCGCGGTCGCGGTAGTCGTGCGTGCCGGAGGAATCGGAGAAACGCCCCCACGCCCGCTTGCGCTGGTGCGTCACGCGCTCGGCGGCCTGGTCCTGCTCGTCGGCGAGGGCGCTCAGCGTGGACCGGGCGAACTGCGCGAACACCTCGCCGTCGAAGTGACCGCCGCGCGCGATCGTGTCGACCAGGATGCGATTGCGCACGGCCAACCGCGCCGCCGCTGTCGCGATGGACAGCCCTTCGGCGATGGCCTCTTTCGTGCGCCCCACAAGACCTCCCGCTCCAGGCTATCGCCCGGGGCGCACGGCGTGGTCAGGCGAGCTTCGACACGATCGCCGCGATCCGGCGCGAGCGGGTCTCGACGGCCTTCGCGCTCTCGACGGCGGTGACGTGCGCCTTGCGGGCGCTGGGGGCCAGCGCGTCGAAGGCGCCGCGCACGTCGGCCTCGCCGAGGGCCGCCGCGAGGTCGTCGGGCACCTCGACCGTGCGCGGGGCGGTGTCCCGCGTCAGCTCCACGGTGAGGGGATCGCCGCCCGACAGCCCGGTGGCCGTGCGCTTGTCGGCGGAGAAGGGGATGAGCGAGCGACCGCCCATCACCCCGAGCGTGCTCGGGAAGACGTACCCGTTCACGTTCACCGTGACCGCAGCGCGCTTTCCTCCCCCCAGGGCTTCGACGACCTCGGCGGGTACCTCGATCCCGGTGTTGTTGCCCATCTGGAGGAGGGTCGTCTCGAAACGCATGAGCAGAGTGTGGCAGAACGCGACCTAGGCGAACAGTGCGCGAAATGCAATCCCCGACGGCGGCGCTGTGCGCCTGTTTATCGTCGGGGATGTTGCGGAGGGCCTCGGAGAGTACTCGGGGGCCTTCTGTCGTTTCCGGGTTCTACCGGATGGCGGGGGGAGGCGCAAAGGCCAATCCGATGGGCGCATTGTCTCCGAAGATGTGGAAAGGCGGCCGGACGGTCGCTGCCAACACTCTGGGAGGTTCATCGTGAGCTCATCACCCAACCGCATCGTGGCCACCGTCTTCGGTGCCGTCTACCTTCTCGTCGGTCTGCTCGGCTTCGCCGTCACCGGCGGCGTCGGATTCATCGCGAACGAGGGCGGCCTGCTCCTCGGCATCTTCGAGGTCAACCCGCTGCACAACATCGCCCACCTTCTGATCGGTGCGGCACTGCTGATCGCGGGTCTCGCGAACGCTCGCGCGGCCAAGGGCGTCAACACCACCGTCGGCGCGGTCTACCTGCTGCTCGGCATCGTCGGCTTCTTCCTGGTCGGCACGGCCGCGAACATCCTCGCGCTGAACACGGCCGACCACTTCCTGCACCTCGCCAGCGCCGTCGTGCTGCTGGGTGTCGGCCTCGGCACCGAGCGCAACGTCCCCCGCACCGCGGCGGTCTGAGCGTGAACGCCGCGACCTTCGTGCGGTCGTGGCCCTCCGTATCCGCGTGGGGGGCCGGCCTCATCATCGCCGCCCTCGGCGCGGGCGCGATCGTCCATGCCGATTCCGGGGTCGCCGCAAGCGGCCTCGGAATCGGGATGGTCGTCCTCGGCCTCGCCTCCCTCGCATGGGGGGCGGCGGCCCTGTCCACCGGGCGACTCGTCGTCCCTCGGGCGACCCTCGCGGGCGCTCTCGTGGCGCTCGTCGCGACCGCCGCCCTGATGTTCGTCGCCCCGGCGCACACCAGCATCATCGGTGTGGCCGCGGCATCCGTTCTGCTCGTCGTCGTCGGCGCCACGGTCGCGGTGCATCTGCGCCGCCGTCGCCGCGCCGGCTCGCCGGAGCGTACGGCCCAGCCCATCAGCGTCGTCGGCCTCCTGGTCGCCGCCGCGGTGATCGCCGTGCTGGTCACCCCCGCACTCGGCGCGACACAGGATGCCGTGCTGCTGCGCGACGACGGCACCGTCCCGGTCGTCACGCACGACGGGCACTGACCCCTCGACCCGGCGGTCCTCACGGCGCCGAAGCATCCCGGAGCCCGTGCCCGCGAACGGTGGCACGCTGGAGGGGTGACCGACGCGACCTCCTCCTCCGCGCCCGACTGGATCCAGTCGCTGCGCGGGAAGATCCTCGTCGCCCTCGCCGGTGATCCCACCGGCATGGCCCCGTACGTGCGCGCGATCGCCGACGGCGACGACACCGGCTATTTCGTCGAGAACGGTCCCGCGTGGACCGTCCACGCCGGGATGGGCACGCTGGTGGCCGGCATCCGGGCCCTCTTGCTGCAGGCCCTGCACCCCGGCGCTCTCGCGGGGGTGCACGACTGGTCGCGCTACCGCGAGGACCCCATCGGCCGCCTCACCGGAACCGTGCGCTGGGTGATCACGCTGACGTACGGATCGCGGACGCAGGCGGATGCCGAGACCGCGCGCGTGGGGCGGTTCCATCAGCGCGTGAAGGGCGAGTACCGCGCCGGGGACGGCGCGGAGCGGGCGTATTCCGCCGAGGCCGCCGACCTGGTGCGCTGGGTGCATCTGGCCTTCACCGATGCGTTCCTCGCCGGCCACGAGGTGTCGCGCCTGCCCATCCCGGGGGGTGCCGACGCCTACGTGGCCGACTGGGCCACGGCCGGACGCCTCATGCGGGTCGTCGACCCGCCCCTCACGCGCGACGCCCTGCGGGCGGAGATCGACGGCTTCCGCGAACGGGGCGAGCTGCGCGGCGACGAGCGCGTGGCCGATGTGGTGCGGTTCCTGCGCAAACCCCCGTTCCCGGGGGTCATGGGCCTGTCGTACCGCGTGCTGTTCGCCGCCGCCGTCGCCACGATCCCCCGCCCGTACCGCGCGATGCTCGGCGTGCGGCGCTGGCCCCTCCCCGTGCTGACGCTCACGCGCGTGATCCTGCGGATCACCGAGCGCGCCCTCGGTTCCGGCCCACGCGCCCAGGACATGGCGCGACAGCGACTGCAGCGCCTGGAGCGTGAGCCGAGGAGCAACGCGTGAGCGAAGATCCCCGGCAGTCGGCGGAGCGCTACCGCCTCGAACGGCAGCTGCGCGCGAGCGGCCTCGAACCCCCGCCCGCCGACGAGGGGCAGGCACGCGGATCCACGGCCGCCGAACGCGCGGCCTTCGTCGAGAACTCGCTACAGCAGGCCATCCGCCGCGGTGATTTCGACCGCCTCCCCGGGGCGGGCAAGCCCCTGCCCGATCTGGGCGGTGCGCACGACCCCGACTGGTGGATCCGCCGCAAGATCGAGACCGAGAAGCTCACCGGTCTCGGCCCTCCCGCCCTGACCCTGCGGGTCGAGCACGCCGAGATGGCCGAGCGCCTGGACGCCATCGCGCGGGAAGCCGACGTGCGCGAGGCCGTCGAGGACTTCAACCGGCGCGTGATCGAGGCGCGGAGGCAGCTGCTGGGCGGCCCACCCGTGGTCACCCCCACGGTCGACGTGGGGGCCGAGGTAGCGGCGTGGAACGAGCGGCGGCGGGCCCGCGAAGCCGCGGCCGCGATCGACGCCCCGGTCCCGCGACGGCGGTGGTTCCGTCGACGCGGCGACGGGTGGGGCGCGGTGTGAGGGGCGCTGAGCGCCCTCGGGTGGCGCCGTCCCCTCGACAGGCTCGCGGACCTAGGGCAGGACGGCCGGGCGGAACCGCGGATCAGAGGGACGCGAGGGCCTCGGCACGTGCGACCAGGGCTCGCGCGCGGGCGAGGGTCGGGGCGTAGGAGCCGTCGACCGGGCCGTCGGGCGTCGACGACAGCAGAGCGCGCGCCGACTCGACCTCGTCGGGCGCGGGCGTGAAGCCGGCGTGAGCGCCGGCGACGGCGGCATCCTGGAGCGCCAGCGTGCCGGTGAACCCCATCGCGACGGCGTGCACGGCGGCCTCCCGGGCCTGGTCGACGGGGCCGCAGGGGCCGTCGATGGGGCCGGCGATGCCGGCCGCCGCCGAGGCGACCACCAACTGCGCGCGCGGCCACGACAGCGCGAGCCGATCGGCGGCCATTCCGGTGTCGCGACGGAAGTCACCGGTTCCGAACGCCAGACGACGGGTGGCTGGGTGCGCGGCGATGGCCGGTGCGGCCAGCAACGCCGCGGCGGATTCGACCATCGCGACGATTGGGGTGCCGGCGGGAAGGGCCGCGGCGACGTGCGCGACGTCGGCGGGCCCGGCGCACATCGCCAGCACGACCCCGGCGAGGCTGCGGTCGAGCTCGCGGCCGAGGGCGAGATCAGCCTGACCGTCGCGCGTGCCGGCGGCGCTGATGCGCAGCCACACCGGCGCGTCGGCGGCGGCGCGGCGGGCGCGGTCGCGCCCCTCGGCCTTGCGCCCGGCGGGGAGGCCGTCTTCCAGGTCGAGCACGAGCACGTCGGCGGCGGTGTCGAGCCCACCCGCCAGCGGAGAGCGCAGCATCCAGGTGCGCGCGAGGTCCACGCGCGCGGGGGCGGGGGCGGCCGGAGCCGCCCCCGCCGGGGTGTGCGCGAGGCTCACGAGCGGCTCCGAGCCGACTCCTCCGCCTCCGCCTGGGCACGGAAGGCGTTGAGCGTCTGCGTGTCGACGGCGCCCACGGGCCCGGCGCCGGCGGCGACCGAGGCGTCCTGCTTGGCATCCGCCGCGGCGTTCACGGCCCGGCCGTGGGAGTCGTCGTGACCGTCGCCGGCCAGCATCGACTCGTCGAACGGGATCGTGCCGGCGAGCACCTCGCGCACGCGCTGACCGTCGTACTCCTTGGTCCAGACGCCGATCAGCATCGTGGCCACGGCGTTGCCCGTGAAGTTGGTCACGGCGCGGGCCTCCGACATGAAGCGGTCGATGCCGACGATCACGCCGACGCCGTCGACCAGGTCGGGGCGGTAGGCGGAGAGGCCACCGGCGAGGGTCGCCAGTCCCGCGCCCGTGACGCCCGCGGCGCCCTTGGAGGCGATGATCATGAAGATCATGAGGCCGATCTGCTCACCGATCGACATCGGCGAGCCCATGGCGGTCGCGATGAACAGCGAGGCCATTGTGAGGTAGATGGCGGTGCCGTCGAGGTTGAACGAGTATCCGGTCGGCACGGTGATGCCCACGACGGGCTTCGAGACGCCGAGGTGCTCCATCTTCGCGATGAGGCGGGGCAGTGCGGCCTCCGACGAGGAGGTGCCGACGATGAGCAGGTATTCGCGGCCGAGGTACTTCATCAGCGTGAAGATGTTCACGCGGGTCACGACGTAGAGCAGGGTGCCGAGCACCACGGCGATGAAGAGGAAGCACGTGAGGTAGAACGCGCCCATCAGGATGCCGAGGCTGATGACCGCCTGGAATCCGGTCTTGCCGACGACCGCGGCGATCGCTCCGAAGGCGCCGATCGGGGCGAGCCACAGGATCATGCCGAGGATGCGGAAGACGAGCACCTGGAAGTTGCGGATGCCCTCGACCATGCGTGCTCCGCGCTCGCCCATTCCCTGCAGCGCGAAGCCGACGAGGAGGGCGATGAAGAGCACCTGGAGGATGCTGCCGCCGGTGAACGCCGAGAAGAACGTCGTCGGGATGATGCCGAGGACGAAGTCCTGCGTGGTGGTCGCCTCGGCGGGCGCGTCGTACTGGGCGCCCGTGATGTTCAGGCCCTCGCCGGGGTGGATGACGTTGCCCACGACCAGACCGATGATGAGCGCGAACGACGACATCACGAGGAAGTAGACCATCGCGAGGCCGCCGATCTTGCCGACCGTGGAGGCCTTGGCGATCGAGCCGATGCCCACGACGATCGTGCAGAAGATCACGGGGGCGATCATCATCTTGATGAGGCTGACGAAGCCCTTGCCGACCGGCTCGAGCGCCGTGGCGAACGCCGGAGCGACGAGACCGACGATCACACCCGCCACGACGGCGACGATGACGGCGATGTAGAGCCAGTGGTTGCGGTCGATCTTCTTCCGGGGCCGACCGTCCCGGGTGGTGCGGAGTGAGAGAGCCATCAGCGCCTTTCCCCTCTTCCTAACGTCATTGTTTTTCCCGGCGGGGCCGCCGGTGGATGTCATGACTGTGGTCGAGGGCCGACGCGATCGCGATTTGTGGTCGTATTGTTCACGACGAGCGCGACGAAGGGCGATGGCATGAGATTGAGTGTGGGTGGGCGCCTGGCGCTGGTCTCGCTCGGTGTCGTGGTGCTCATCGCCGGCGTGCTGGCCGCCCTGCTGTCTGTGCAGCTCAGCGACTCGGGGCAGCGCGAGGCCGAGAAGGTCACGCTGTCGGTGGCAGAGACCCTCGCCCACGAGCCCGACGTGGCCACCCTCACGGCCGCTCGTGACTCCGACGTGCTGCAGCCCATGATCGAGAACATCCTCGACGAGGCATCGCTGTCGTTCGTGACGGTCATGACGCCCGACGGCATCCGTCTGACGCACCGGAACCGCTCGGCTCTCGGCGAGCCCTACCTGGGTTCCCGCGAGGAGGCACTCGCGGGCCGCACGTACACCGAGGTCTACGAGGGCACCCTCGGGCCGTCCGTGCGCACGATCGCCCCCATCCGCGCGGGCGGCGGCGAAGACGGGGAGATCGTCGGCCTCGTCTCGGTCGGCGTCACGCTCGGCGCCGTGCAGCAGGACCTCGCCGCTCGCGTGCCGCTGATCGTCGCGGCATCCGCCGCCATCGTCGGCTTCGGCGTGTTGGGGGCGCTGTACGTGCGCCGCAGCGCCCGCCGCGTGACGGGCTCGTACACGCCGGAGCAACTGTCGCGCCTGGTCGAGAGCTACGAGACGGTGCTGCACTCCCTGCGCGAGGGGCTCGTCGTGACCGACCGCGACGGCCGGATCGTGCTCTACAACGACGAGGCCGCCGACCTGCTGGGCCTGCCTCCGGCGACGACGGGACAGGTGTCGCTGGATCCGAGCGAGATCGACATGGACGCCGCTCTCGCCGAGGCCATCTCGACGGGGCGCCGCATGGTCGAGGAGACCGTGGTCAACGGCGACCGCGCGCTGCTGATCAATCAGGAGGAGGCGCGGGATCTCACCGGTCGTCGTGCGCCGGAGCGCGGACGGGTGATGACCCTGCGCGACCGCTCCGAGCTGCAGGCGCTGCTCGGCGAGCTCGAGGGCGTCCGCACGCTGAGCGAGACCCTTCGCTCGCAGACGCACGAGCACGGCAACCGCCTGCACGCGCTGCTGGCGCTGCTCGAGCTCGGGCGCGTCGACGATGCGCGGCGGTTGATCGTGGCATCCACGGGGGGACGCCAGCACCTCGCCGACCGCCTCGTCTCGCACGACGAAGGCGAGATCGTCGTGGCGCTGCTGCTCGGCAAGCTCGATGAAGCGGCCGAGCGGGGCGTACGCCTCGACCTCGACATCGCCGAGCCGACGCCCGCGCTGCCGCTCGCCCCGGAGGAGGCGGTGACGATCGTGGGCAATCTCGTCGACAACGCCCTGGATGCCGCCGCCGCGGGCGCCGAACCGCGCTGGGTGCGCGCGACGCTGCGCGCGAACGCCGACGACGTCGTGATCGAGGTGGCCGACAGCGGGGCCGGCTTCGACCCCGCCCTCGTCGATCCCTTCGCCTTCGGATCATCGACCAAGCGCGCGCAGGGCCCGGGCGGCCGCGGGGTCGGTCTCGCGCTCGTCCGCGACATCGTCGCCGCGCGCGGGGGCTCGCTGCAGCTCGGGGCGGACCCGACCGCGGTGCGGGTGTTCCTCCCGGTCGACGCCGAGGCGTTGACCTCGTGATCCGCGTGCTCGTCGTCGACGACGACGCCCTGGCGTTGGAGCTGCACACCGCCTACGTCGGCCGCATCCCGGGGTTCGAGGTCGTCGGGCAGGCCGCCGGCGCGCGCGCTGCCCTCACCGCCCTGAGCGATCCCGCGCGCCGCTTCGACCTGGTGCTGCTGGACATGACCATGCCCGACGGCGCGGGCCTGGACGTCGCCCGCCGGGTGCGCGCGATGGGGTCGCGCGTCGACATCATCGCGGTCACGGCGGTGCGGGATGCCGCGACGGTGCGCGCCGCGGTGTCGATCGGCGTCGTGCAGTACCTCATCAAGCCCTTCGCCTTCGCGGCGTTCCGCGAACGCCTCGAGGCCTATCGCGCGTACGTGGAGGGGCTCGACCGCGCCGCCGGAGAGGCGACGCAGTCGGAGGTGGACGCGCTTCTCGGGTCGCTGCGCACCGTCGCGGCGCCGAGCATGCCGAAGGGCCTCAGCGACGAGACGCTGCAGGCCGTGGCCGAGCGCGTGCGCACGGCATCCGGGGCCGTCTCCTCGACCGAGGTGGGCGAGCGCGAGGGCATGTCGCGAGTCACCGCCCGTCGCTACCTCGAACACCTCGCCGACGTCGGGCGCGTGCGCCGCGAACCGCGCTACGGCGGCCAGGGCCGCCCCGAGATTACCTACGCCTGGGTGCGGGGCTGAGCCGCTGCGCCCGCCTGACCGGTGCGTCGGCCGGGAGTCGCGTGCGCGTTCGGAACAGCCGGACGACGTTCATGCTCCTCCGGGTGTTCTGGACGTGCACTCGGGGTGACGCGAAGAGAGTGACGCGTTCCGCCCGCGCGCTCAGAGATCGAACGCGGCGCGCACGCCCTCGTTCACCACGACGCCGGCGCGCACGTTCAGGCCCTTCGCGAGGGCCGGATCGGCGGATGCCGCGGCCTCCCAACCGGCGTCGGCGATGCGCGTGATGTACGGCAGGGTGGCGTTCGACAGGGCGCGCGTGGAGGTGTGCGGAACCGCGCCGGGCATGTTGGCGACGCAGTAGTACAGCGTCTCGTGCACGCGGAACGTGGGAGCGTCGTGGGTGGTGGGCCGCGAGCCCTCGAAGCATCCGCCCTGGTCGATCGCGATGTCCACGAGCACGGCGCCGGGCTTCATCGTCGCGACCATGTCGTCGGTCACGAGTTTCGGAGCGGCCGCGCCGGGGATGAGCACCGAGCCGATGACGAGGTCGGCGTCGGCGAGCTGTTCCGCGATCTCGAGGCGCGTCGAAGCCCGCGTCTCGATCGCGCCGCCGAATCGCTCCTCGAGCTGACGCAGCTTCGGCAGGGAGATGTCGATGACCGTGACCCTCGCGCCGAGGCCGAGGGCGTTGGCTGCGGCGTGCTCGCCCGCGACCCCGCCGCCGATCACCACGACCTTCGCCCGAGGAGTGCCCGGGACGCCGCCGGGCAGAAGGCCTCGGCCGCCCGAGGCGCGCAGCAGGTGGTGGGCGCCCTCGATGATCGACAGGCGCCCGGCGACCTCGCTCATCGGCGCGAGGAGCGGGAGCGCGCGATCGGCGGTCTGCACGGTCTCGTACGCGACCGCGGTGGTCCCTGCGGCCATCAGGGCATCGGTCAGCGGCCGGTCGGCGGCGAGATGCAGGTAGGTGAACAGGGTGAGGTCGCGGCGGAGGAAGCCGTACTCGGGCGCGATGGGCTCCTTGACCTTGACCAGCAGCTCGGCGCGCGCCCACGTCTCGTCGGCGGTCGCGACGATCTCGGCGCCGGCGGCGCGGTACTGCTCGTCGGCGAAGCCGCTGCCCTCCCCCGCCCCGGCCTGCACGAGGACGTCGTGGCCGCGATGCACGAGGGCATCGACCCCCGCGGGCGTCATCGCGACGCGGTTCTCGTTGTTCTTGATCTCGGTCGGCACGGAGACGCGCATGGTTCCTCCTCGAGCGGGCAGCGTTGCGGGAAGAATCGCAGAATGGGGCGTTTCCGTGGTGTTTCCCCGAAGATGCTTCGGCGACAACCGGAGGTATGCCGATATCCTCGGATGCCGAGAGCCATCTCGCGCCCCTCCGACGAAGGATCTGCGATGCCCGACGACGATGTGCACCCCCTCGACGCGCGGATCATCGACCTGCTCGCCGTCGACGCCCGCATGACGAACGCGGCGATGGCCGAGGCCCTCGGCGTCGCGCCGTCCACCGCGCACGCGCGGCTGCGCGCCCTCGTCGAGCGCGGCCTCATCACGGGTTTCCACGCCGCCGTGGATCAGAGCCGGCTCGGCCGTGGCCTGCAGGCGATCGTGGGCGTCACGCTGCGCCCGGGGCAACGCCAGGAGAGCATCCGCGCCTTCGCGCACGAGGTGCGCCGGCATCCCGACGTCATCCAGTTGTTCTTCCTCGGCGGCGCCGATGACTTCCTCGTGCACATCGCCGTCGACGACTCCTCGGCGGTGCGGCGTTTCGTCGTCGATCATCTCTCGGCCCGACACAGCGTGGCATCCACGCGCACCAGCATCATCTTCGAGTACCACCGCAACGCGTTGGCGGCGGATTTCGACTGAGGCGCCCCCGCGGGGTTCCCGCGCAGAACGGCGACCGGCCGCGGATCCACGCCCCTCGCCTCCCTCGTCACACGCCCGCTCCCCCGCCGTCAAGCGCGACCGTCCGGGTGCGCTCCGCGACGGCCAGCCCGCATGATGGCACTCGGGGGGAATCATGATGCTGACGTTCGGGCTCATCGCCATGTGCGTCGGGCTGGCGGCCGGCCTTTTCGGCGTCATCCTGCCGAGGATCGGCGAACCGACGAGGACCGCCGCCTTCCTGCGCATGGCGGCGTTGACCGGGGTGCTGTCGGTGGGCGCGGGGGCGATGTACGTCGTGCGGATCAACGGCGGGGGTCCGGCCAGCCTGATCGTCTCGGACACGTCGGCCGTCCTGGCGTGCGCCCTGCTCTGCGTGGCCGTCCGGCCGCCGACGGCGCGACGGGTCGACCCGACGGTGATCCTGGCGATCGTCGCGGGCTCGACCACCGCGATCAGTTCCGCGGTGCTCCCCGCCGCCGCGTCGATGATGGTGAGGGCCGGGCTGCTGGCCGCGACATGCGCGACGTGCGCCGTGCTCGCCGCGCGTGATCGCACGATCCCCCGTCGGTCGATGAGGGTCCTCTCCGTGACGATGAGCGGGTACGCGCTCTTCTGCCTCGTCTATCTGATCGCTCTCACCGGTGTCGCGGGCGGGGTGGCCGCCGAGGGCGAGCCGTTCGGACCGTCGGTGGCGGTGGGGGTGTCCGTCGTGGCGATGCTGTCGGTCGGCGTTTCGGTGGCCCTGGCGGGGGCCCCGGCGATACGCATCCGCTCCACTCCCTCTCCGCGGCGCACCCGGGTGGCCATCGGCGATTGGGATCTCGCGGCCGCGGCCTACGGCACCGATCGCGTACGCGCCCTGCTGGTCGAGCTGCGGCGCGCGGCGCGGGACCTCGACCCGCACGTCGTGGAGGCGACGCACGGCGTCGAGACCTCCCTGCCGCGCGCCGGAGCGACCCTCCGCGCTCGCATGCGCGACGCCCACGGCTGGACGCCCGAGGAGCTGCAGCTGCTCACCGACGTGCGGCACCCGCGGGCGGACGCCTGACCCCCGCTCGATCGCACAGCGTGTCTCCTCACCGCGTGACCCACACGCCACCGCGCGGCGCGGGCTCGCGGAAGCAGAACGCGGGCCGTCGGCGCGCCTCAGCGCGCCGGGGCGGCGACCGCCGCCGCGATCGCGGCGATGTCGGCGGGCGTCGTGCGGCAGCAGCCACCCACCAGACGCGCGCCCGCGGCCACCCAGGCGGGGGCTGCCCCGGCCAGCGGCTCGGCTCCCCCACGCCACGCGCGGGACTCGGCATCCCACCGCTCCCCCGAGTTAGGGTAGGCGACGAGCGGGATGCCGGGGGTCCGGGCCAGGGCGCCGGGCACGCTGTCGGGCGCGCAGCAGTTGACGCCCACCGCGACCACCGACGCGACGGATGCCGCGGTGTCCAGCGCCGCGGCGAGCGACCCGGGTTCGCCGTACCCGGTGCTGTCCGCGGAGAGGCTGACGAAGGCGGGGATGTCGAGGGCGGCGAGCTCGCGGGCGAGCGCCTCGACCTCGAGGGGCGAGGGGATGGTCTCCACGGCGAGCAGATCGGCCCCCGCGTCGGCGAGCACACCGAGACGCCGGCGGTGGGCGATGCGCAGCTCGTCGACGGTGAGCCCGTACGCGCCGGTGTACTCGCTGCCGTCGGCGCGGAGCGCGCCCACCGGACCCACGGATGCCGCGACCACGGCGTCGCCCGCCTCGCGGGCGAGCGTCACCGAGCGGCGCAGGAGCGTCTCGACGTCGGCATCCGGGATGGCCCCTCCGAAACCGAGCTGGTACGAGGCGGTGATCACGACCTCGGCGCCCGCCTCGACGAACGCGGCGTGGGCCGCGCGCACCTCGGCGGGCTCGTCGCGCAGCACCCGCGCCGACCACAGCTCGGAGGTGACGTCGTTGCCCCGGGCCGCCAGCAGGGTCCCGAGACCGCCGTCGAGGACGACGGGCCGGCGCGCCAGCGTATCGAGGAGGTCGATCACGCCTCGTGCGTCTCGCCCGCGGCGAGCACGCGCAGCGCGCTGGCCAGCAGGGCCTGGTCGGCGCGGCTGACGTCGCGCAGCGCCTCGGCCTCGAGCCGCACGAGTTCGGTCATCGCGGCATCCACGCGTTCGATGCCCTCGGCCGTGATCGCGACGAGGATCGCCCGCCCGTCGGACGGGTTCGGCCGGCGGTGCACGAGGCCCCGGTCGGCGAGCTTGTCGAGGCGGTTGGTCATCGCCGCGCTGCCGATCATGGTGGCCGTGATCAGCCGCGTCGCGCTGAGTTCGGTGCCCGCTCGGCGGAGCACGGCCAGCACGTCGAACTCCCACACGGCGATGTCGGCGCTGGCGAAGGCCTTGGCGCGCAGCTTCGACAGGTGGAAGGCCGCGCGGCGCAGGCGCGACATCACGTCGAGGGGCGTCAGGTCGACCTCGGGCAGCAACTGCGACCACGCGTCGATGAGGAGGTCGACCTCGTCGTCTTTGCTGCTGGCGGTAGGCATTCTTCGACGGTACCGGAGCCGCGGGGCCGCACGGCGCGCGACGGGCGGTGCGGGCCCTTTCCCTCTCCCGCGCGACGCACCGCGCCCCGCTCGAGCGCACCGGACGCCGGCCGTGTGCCGGGCTCCGGAGAAAACCGCCGGGCCGGGCGTCAGCGCGGCGGCAGGTACTCGATACGGCGGGAAGACTCCGGAGTCCGGCACGCCGCGGGCCGCACCGGATGCGGGCGGCGCCGCCGCGACTCAGCGCGCGGGCGGCGGGGCCGTCGTGCCGCGCGCCACCAGCCGCGTGGGCAGCTGCACGTGCGTCTCGGGCAGGTCGTCGCCGGCGAGCAGGGCCAGCACGATGCGCACGGCCTCGACCCCGAGGCGCTTCATCGGCTGACGCACGGTGGTCAGGGCGGGCTGGGCGCGCGCGGCCTCGGGCACGTCGTCGAAGCCGACGACCGAGAGATCCTCGGGCACGCGCAGTCCGCGCTCGGTGGCGACCTCCACGATCGACAGCGCCGACAGGTCGTTGGCGGCGAACACCGCGGTCGGCGGGTCGGCCAGCGAAAGCATGGCGTGAGCGGCTTCGCGCGCGACGTCCTGCTCGTAGCGGCCGACGCCGACGAGGGCCGGATCGAACGGGATGCCGGCGGCCGACAGTCCCGCGCGGTACCCCGACGCGCGTGCCACCGCCGAGCGCAGGTCGGGGCGGCCGGCGATGAACCCGATGCGGCGGTGCCCGAGTTGCACGAGGTAGTGCACCGCCTGCTGCGCGCCGGTGAAGCTGTCGGATTCGACCGTGGGGACGTCTCCCCGCCCCGTGTGCGGGTCGATCGCCACGATCGGGACGTCGCTGGAGACGTTGACCACCGTCGGGGTCACGATGATCGCCGCGTCGATGAGCGTGCCGCTGAGCCGGCTGAGCGAACGTCGTTCCCAGCCGTCGCCGTCCCGGCGGGCGCCCGTGTAGGCGAGCAGGTCGTATCCGGTGTCGCTGAGAGCGCCACCGACGCCCTTGAGGATCTCGGCCGAGAACGGCTCGATGTCGGCCACGAGAACGCCGATCACCCCGGTACGACGCGAGCGCATGCTGCTCGCGACGAGGCTGGACTCGTAGCCGAGGGTCTTCACGGCGTCGAGCACGCGCCCCACCGTCTCGGGCGACACGCCGTAGCGACCATTGACGGCTTTCGACACCGTGGCCACCGAGACACCGGCCGCCGCGGC
Organism: Microbacterium sp.; assembly: GCF_046295495.1. Lineage (GTDB taxonomy): Bacteria > Actinomycetota > Actinomycetes > Actinomycetales > Microbacteriaceae > Microbacterium. The sequence continues at coordinate 1,768 of NZ_JBKBNC010000001.1, read as the reverse complement.
GACGTCGTGGATGGTGGCGCGCCTCGTCATGGCATCCGACCCTAGCGTGGAAATCATTTTCGAAAACGTTTGACGACCCCGCGGGATCCGGGCGACACTGCTCACACCTCGGCGGGCAGCAGACCCCGGGGCGAGTGAAAGAACGGCCGTGACGCACGACCGTGAACGCACGGCAGTGAACCGACGGCAGAGCGGCCGGACAACCGACGCGTCCGCGACGACGCACCTCGACGAAGAGAAACGGGAATCACATGAACACGCGCAAGATCATCGCCGGAGCGGCCCTCGCCGTCGCCGGCACCCTCGCGCTCGGCGGCTGCGCCGCGGGCGGCGGCGGCGGGCAGAACGCCGACGGCAGCGTCACCCTGACGCTCTGGCACAACTCCACCACGGGCGACGGCAAGAAGTACTGGGAGGACACCGCCGCGGCGTTCACGGCGGCCAACCCCGACGTCACGATCGAGATCCAGGCCGTGCAGAACGAGGAGATGGACGGCAAGCTGCAGACCGCCCTCAACTCCGGCGACGCCCCCGACCTGTTCATGGCGCGCGGCGGCGGCAAGCTCGCCGACATCGTCACGGCCGGGCAGGCCATGGACCTCACCGACAAGATCTCCGCGGACGTCAAGACCGCCCTCGGCACCTCGCTCGACGCCTTCGAGGTCGACGGCAAGAACTACGGCATGCCGGTCGCCGTGCTCCCCTCGGGCATCTTCACCTCGCAGGACCTCCTCACCGCCGCCGGCGTGACGACACCGCCCGCCACGATCGACGAGCTGGAAGCGGCCAACGCCAAGATCCGCGCGACCGGGGTCGCCCCGATCGCCGTGGGCGCCAAAGATGCGTGGCCCGCCGCGCACTGGTACTACAACTTCGCCCTCCGCGCGTGCACGAAGGACACCCTCGACGCCGCCGCCGAGAGCCGCAGCTTCGACGACCCGTGCTGGATCGAGGCGGGCGAGAACCTGCAGTCGTTCCTCGCGACCGAGCCGTTCAACGAGGGCTTCCTCACCACCGCCGCCCAGCAGGGCGCCGGCTCGTCGGCGGGTCTGCTCGCCAACCACCAGGCCGCGATGGAGCTCATGGGTGCGTGGAACCCGGGCGTGATCGCCTCGCTGACCCCCGACGAGCAGCCCCTGGCCGACCTCGGCTGGTTCCCCTTCCCCGAGGTCCCCGGCGGTGACGGTGAGCCCGGCGCCATCATGGGCGGCGTCGACGGCTACTCGTGCTGGGTCGACGCTCCCGCGCAGTGCACCGACGTCCTCAACTTCCTCGTGAACCAGGAGAACCAGGAAGCGTACGCCGAGGCGTTCCAGACCATCCCCGCCTCGAGCGAGGCGACGGCGGCGGTCACCACCCCCGCGCTGCAGTCGGCGCTCGAGGCCTACACCGAGGCGCCTTACGTCTCGGTCTGGCTCGACACCCTGTACGGCCAGAACGTCGGCAACGCGCTGAACGTGGCCGTCGTGGACATGTTCGCCGGCAAGGGCAGCCCGCAGGGCATCGTCGACGCGGTCAACGCCGCCGCCTCCCGCTGAGGACACCGGTCATGACCACCCAACTCACCGCTTCGGCGGTCGACGCGGGGTCTCGCCGCCCCGCCGGGGCGGGGGCGCACCCCCCCCTCCCCCGCTCGTGCAGCTCCCCCGGCACCCCGTCCCGCCGGGCGCCCCCCCCCGCACCCCCGGGGGGGGGGAAGCCAGACTTGACCGATATGCGGCCTTGGGGTAAAGAGGGGGCATGACCCTACGCGAGGCCTTGTCCCAAG